>CAYLNN010000030.1:0-40237 GCA_964385095.1 uncultured Hymenobacter sp. | reverse complement strand
AGCTGCGCAAGGTGCGCTACCTGCGCTCGCTGAGCTTCGTGCAGGGCACGTTTGTGAACTTGCTGCGCAATATCATCATCTTGATGCTCTTGTACTTGCGCGTACAAAACCACATTAGCCTGGGCGAGTTCTTCTCGTTCTTTATTTACTCGTTCTCCATCTTCGGGCCGTTGCAGGAGCTGGGTACCATCATCGGCACCTACCGCGAAACCCAGATTTCGCTGGGCAATTTCCAGACTATCCTCGACACCCCGCGCGATGTGAAGCCCGCCCACCCGCAGGCCGTGGGCCGCATCGAGCGGCTGGCCTTCGAGCACGTCACGTTCAAGCACCTCACCGCGCCCGCGCCGGCGCTTTCTGATATTTCTTTCGAGGTGAAAGTGGGCGAAACCATTGCCTTTGTAGGCCCTAGCGGCTCGGGCAAAACCACGCTGGTAAAGCTGCTGGTGGGGCTATACCCGCCCCTGGCGGGCGAGATTCGCTACAACGGCATTCCCAGCAAAGATGTGGAGCTTGACCAGCTACGCGAGCAAATCGGCTTCGTGACCCAGGATACCCAGCTTTTTGCTGGCACCATCCGCGAAAACCTGCGCTTCGTGGCGCCCGACGCCACCGATGCCGAGTGCCTGCACGCCCTGCACCAGGCCGCGGCCGATGGCCTGCTGGCCCGCGCGCCCAAGGGCCTCGACACGGTGCTCGGCGAGGGCGGCGTGAAGGTGAGCGGCGGCGAAAAGCAGCGCCTCAGCATCGCCAGGGCCCTGCTGCGCCACCCTACTCTCCTAGTGTTCGATGAGGCTACCTCAGCCTTGGACTCGCTTACGGAGGAGGAAATTGGCCGCACGGTGCGCGAGCTCTCGGGCTCGCGCCAGCACATCACGGTGCTCATTGCGCACCGGCTGAGCACGGTTTTGCACGCCGACCGCATTTTTGTGCTTGAGCGCGGGCAGGTGGCCGAGGCCGGCCGCCACGCCGAGTTGCTAGCCCAGAAAGGGTTGTACTACGCCATGTGGCGCCAGCAGATTGGCGAGCGCAAGGAAGTGGCCGTGAGCTAGGGCAGCTTATGCGCCGATAGGCATGTATTTGCTATTCGCGCCAACTCTATTTTTGAGCGCTTATAAGTGTGCAGTACAAATACTTGAGAACGAATTTGCTAGCCAGCATCGGTGCCTTGCTGCTGGTTAGTTGTGCAGAAACACCCGCTTCCCGGCCAGTAATAGCTAGCCGGGAAGCGGCGCCGGATAGTACGTACTTTCAGCACGTTAAACACACCTTTTACCGTAACAAGGCAGGTAGTCTTTTCGAACAAAAACGGTACCTAGCGCAGGAAGAAGGCGCGAAGCTTGACATTTGGTACGATGGCACAGTGATACAACGAAAGGACAGTGTTCTTTTTGAGCTACCGTTATCAACCATCATAGATTTGGCTACCTATCAGGAATTGGGCAACTCGCTGTTTTCCAAAGACAAGAATCGGGTTTATTACTTCTACGCCAACAGTGGCGGCGGCTTTCGAATCATTGTCAACGGGGCCGACCCGGCTACCTTCCGAGCCTCGCCCGACTATCAATATGGCTTTGATGCGCAACGCGGTTTTTATGGCGCCCACGAGCTGCGTGGGCTATGCTCCAGCCGGCGGCAGTTGCTGTACAGCGATACAATAGCCCATTTTATTGCTTACGTGAAGGACGACCAGCACGTGTTTTACCAGGATACTCCCGTACCAGGGGCCGACGCCCGCACCTTTCACTTGGTCCAAGACCGAGCGTGGGAAGCCGAAGACAAAAACCATCGCTACAAGTGTTGCGGCCAGCGATTGGATAAAATGGACGCGCACGCGCGCTAGCTAAAGTAAGCTGGTGGCCGGGCCAGTTGGCTTTTACTCGCTGACTGCTAGGCAGACAATCCTCCGGGGGTAGCCGCGGCGCAACTTTTAGCCGGTTTCGCCCGAAAGGGAGCCATGCATTTTACCGTAATTACCCCTACTCACCAGCGGCGTGCGCTGCTGCCCGAAACCATTGCCAGCGTACGGGCCAGCATTTCGGCCCCGCTAGATTTCTCCTTTGAGCACCTGCTGTACCAGAATGGCCCCGACGATGGCACTGCCGCCGTGCTTGCCGAAGCCGCCGCCCAGCCCTACCCGCCTCTGCGCCACTGGCAGCACCCCGACCCCAAGCGCCCCGGCTTTGCCCGCAACGAGCTAAGCCAGCACACGCCCGCCGACGCCTGGGTAGTGCCCCTCGACGACGACGACCTACTGCTGCAACGCACCCTCTACCACTACGCCGCCGCCATTGCGGCCAACCCCGACCGGCCCTGGCTGGTGGCCGATTTTTTGCGCGTGGATGAGCAGGCCCGCTACCTGCCCAACGAGGATTACTACGCCTGGAAATTCGACTCGCCTACGGCCATGCTCAACGCTATTTTTCGGGCCGAGCATTTCATTCAGGGTAACGTGTGCTACAGCAAGGCCTTGCTCGATGAAGTAGGCGGCTACGACCCCGAGCTGGCCATGGCCGAGGACCTGGACCTCTACGTGCGCTTTCTGCTGGCCGGGCACCTGCCCGTGGTGTGCCCGCACTATAGCCACCTGCACCGCTTCCACTCGGCCAATGTGAGCCAGGGCGTGGATGCGGCCAAGCACAACGCTGACCTGCGCGTTATCTATGACAAGTATGCCGGGCCGCTGCGGGCACTGGGCATTGCCGCGCCGGGGGCCTAGCGGGCTGTCGGCCGACAGCGTATTTTACCGTGTTCATCCGGCGCTGGAATTAGTCCAACGAGTAAGCCGCCGGGGCAAATTCGAGGTAAGGATTTTTGCGAACTTATGCGCCAGAACCCTTTCGCCAACTGCCTAGCCGTTTCCAATTTTGCTGCCGCCATCCCTGGCGGGCCCGACGCGCGCGCCTGGGCCTACAGCCTGGATATTACCTGCCCGCTAACTCGGCTGCGCGACTTTATAGAGGATGCGCAGCAGTGGCTGCCCTGGGCCATGCCCCGCCTGCAATCGGTGCAGCCGCTGCCGTTTGGCCAGTGGCTGCTCAGAACACCACGCTCGGTACTCAAGCTGCGCCTTTGCCCCACCATGACCCAGGATGAGCTGCTTTACGAAGTAGTAGTGCCGGGGCTAGGCGTCTGCCAGACGCTGCTGCGCATAAGTGCCACCCCCACGGGCTGCCAGCTAACCATTATGCCCCACAAGCACGAGCGGCTGCCACTGCGCCTGTTTAAAAGGAGCATGCAGCACGCGCTGAGGGGGCTGCGCACGCTCAAGCTGGTGCTGGAGCAAGACTAGGAGCGCCACCACCGGGTGCGCAATTGCCTTTCACAAGCATTCGCTTATCAAACGAAAAGGCTCCCGGATATACCCAGGAGCCTTTTTTGCGTAAGCGCCGCATTACCCCTTCGTCTATGCGGATACCTTTTCTTTCTCTACTGGCCGTTTGCTGGCTAGCCCTTACTACTGCGGCTCAGCCTACTGCCCCACCGGCGCACACCGTTTTTCTGCTGGGTAATACCGCGCAGGGCGAGTTGCCCACTGCCCGCTTGCAACAGCTGCGCCAAGTACTGGAGCAGCAAAAAACGTCCTTCACGGTGGTGCACCTCGGCGATATTGTGGGCAATGAGGGGCTAGCCTCGAAAAAAGATACGGTCCTGTCGCAGCAGGAAAAAACCCGCGCCGATGCGTTTATCAACCTGGTAAAAGGCCTGCCGCTGGGCAAAATCTACTTTGTGCCCGGCGATAAGGACTGGGCCAACTCGGGCCGCCACGGCCTGAAAGCCGTGCGCCGCCTGGAGAAGTATATCGAGCAGCAGCTACCCGGCCAGAATGCCTTCGTGCCCACCAATGGTTGCCCCGGCCCCGAGGTGGTAGACGTGGCCCCGCTCGTGCGCTTGGTGGCTCTGAACACACCCTGGTTTACGCACCCCTACGACCGCCCCGAGGCCCCCGATACCGATTGCAAAACCCTGACCAAAGAGGAGTTTCGTGAGCAACTCCAAGATATTATCGACGACACCAAGGGCAAAAAACTGCTGCTGCTGGGCCACCACCCCGTAGTAACCAACGGCGTGTACGGCGGCCACGAGCCCCTGAGCCGCCACCTGGTCCCGCCGGTGCTCGGCACCATCTACGCCGCCTACCGCCAAAACGTGGGCTCGCCCCGCGACCTGGCTAGCCCCGGCTACCAGGACCTGCGCAAAGAGCTACTTAACAACACCTTGCGCACCAACCCCGGCGTGGTGTACGCGGCCGCGCACGACTACTCGCTGCAACTCACTCCCTTCCAGGGCAGCTACCACCTCGTGGCGGGCAGCTTTGCCCAAAGCCAGCACGTGGGCGTCAGCAATACGGCGCTCTACAACGAGAAGGCCGATGGCTACGCCACCCTCGACTACTACGCCGACGGCACGGTGAAAAGCCGCTTCTTCACCTTTGGGGAGGCTAGCCAGCCGGCCAAAGAGGCCTACGCGGGCACGCTGTTTCGCTCGGCTTGCGCCAGCGGCACCGGTGCGCAGGTGCCCGTTAATTCCTTCATCACCGAGTGCCCCGGCGCCGTAAAAACGCCGGCCGAGCAGAAGCCCGACGCCCCTTACCAGGCTTCAACCACGGTGGTGCCAGGGCCAGAATACGCGGCCGGCAAAAGCAAGCGCTTCTTTATTGGGCCGCTCTACCGCACCTCGTGGCTAGCCCCGGTAAAAGTCAAAACCCTGGACTTGAACGTCGAAAAGGGCGGCCTGAAGCCCTTCGGCCGCGGCGGCGGGCGCCAGACGACCTCGCTCAAGCTCATTGCGGCCGACAGCTCGGAGTATGTGTTTCGCTCGGTTGATAAGGACGTGACGGGCATCCTGCCGCCCGAGTTGCAGCAGTCGTTCGTGTCAGACATCCTTAAGGACATCACGGCCACGGCTAACCCCTATTCGGGCCTGCCCATCAGCGCGCTGCTCGACCACACCGACATTCTGCACGCCCGGCCGCGCCTATTTCGCCTGCCCGATAACAATCAGCTAGGCCCCTATCGCCAGGATTACGCCGGCCTGCTCGGCACCCTGGAAGACCGGCCCAAAGACCCTAAGCCCAACTTGGCGGGCTTTGGCAAATCGGATGAGGTAACGCGCTCGTACAGCTTTTTCCGCAAGCTCTATAAAGACCACGACAACCGCGTGGATGCCCCCGCGCTGGCCCGCGCCCGCGCCTTTGATATGCTGGTGGCCGACTTTGGCAAGCACGAAGACAACTGGAAGTGGGCCGGCTACGACCAGGGCAAGGGCAAAGGCAGCGTGTATCGGCCCATTCCGCGCGACCGCGACCAGTCGTTTACCAAGTGGAACGGCCTGCTTACGTACCTGGCCAACCGCCAGTGGGCCGTGCCCAGCATTGAGGATTTCGGCAGCGAGTTTCACGACATGAAGAGCCTGAACTGGCCAGCTCGCCACCTCGACCGCTTTTTGCTGCAAAGCCTGACGCGCCAGGACTGGCAGGATGCCGCCAAATACCTGCAAACCCAGCTCACGCCCGCCGTTATCGACGAGGCCACCGCTACGCTACCGGCCGAGGTGCAGCCGCTCTCGGGCCAGGAAATCAACCGCAAGCTCAAGGCGCGCCTTCAGGCATTGCCACGGGCCATCGACCGCTATTACCTGCTGCTAGCCAGCCGGGTAGATGTGGTGGGCTCCAACAAGGCGGAGATTTTCAGGGTGGAGCGCCTGGCCGGTGGCCGGGTGCGCGTGCAGGAGTTCGACCGCAAGGGCAACACCCAGGAACCTAATGGCGCGGCAATTTTTGACCGCACCTTTGAGCCTGGCGAAACCCAGGAGGTTGACCTCTACGGCCTCGATGGTCAGGATATTTTTCAGGTGACCGGCGACGGTGGCGCGGGCAGCATTCTGGTGCGCGTGATTGGCGGCGAGGGCAAGGACAAGATAACCGACGACTCGCGCGCCGTGGGCCTGCGCACGCTCACCAAAGTGTACGACTCGCCCACGACCGACCTCACCGCCGGCCCCGAAACCGATGACCACCGCAGCCGCAGCCGCACTGTTAATCTGTATGACCGTGAGGCGTTTGAGTTCAATAGCTACGCGCCGCGCGCCGGCCTCTTCTACAATCGCAACGATGGCATCGGCTTCAACGTAGGCGTGGGCTTTGTGCGCCAGGGCTTCCGCAAGCCGGGCTACAAGAACCGCTACGACTTTGATTTGCAGGCCTCAACCGGCGGGCAATTGCAGATTACGGCCGCTAGCCGCCACCGCTACGCCATCGGCAAGGTTGACATTGGGGCGGAGGCTAGCTACGGCAACTTCTTCCCATTCTACAACTATTTTGGTATCGGCAACGACACGCAGATAAACCAGGATTCGTACGATTCGAAATACTACCGCGCCCGCTACCGTGGCTTCACGGTGAAGGCGTTTGGCGAGCGCGTGTTTTGGCAGCGCAGCGTGTTCCGCTTCGGGCCCAGCTACGAGCATTATAACACCGACTACGCCGCCAACAGCGAGCTGGGCCGGGAGTTGCAGGTTGTTGACAACAGCATCAACCGGCCCAACGCCGCCGACCAGCGCCTCATTGGCCTGAACGCGCTACTTGACATTGACCTGCGCAACCGCAAGGTATTTGCCCAGCGCGGCGTGCGCCTGCTCGTGCGCCACGACTCGTACCAGCAGCTCGCGGGTGACCAGCGCCGCTTCGGCCTCACCCAGGCCTCGGCCGAGTACCTGGGCACGGCCCGGCTAGGCATCCCTATTACGCTGGCCCTGAAGGGCGGCGGCGCCAAAAACTACGGCCCCGACTCGGCCATTCCGTTCTACAAGCTCACCAGCCTGGGGCTAGCCGAGAACCTGCGCGGCTACTACCGCAACCGCTTCACGGGCGACGCCAACCTGTACCTGAACTCGGAGATGCGCTTTGCGCTGGGCCAGAGCAAAAACCACTTTCTGCCGTTTTATTACGGGGTTTTTGGCTTCTACGACCAAGGCCGGGTGTACTACAACGGCGCCTCGCCGGGCGGTTGGCACGCGGGCTACGGCGGCGGTTTCTACATCGCACCGGTAGTCGAAACGCTGGCCTTCTCCATCTCCTACCAGGTGTCGGAGGAGAACAGCCTGGTGCAGTTCGGCCTGGGCTTCCGCATCGACAAATAGACCGCAGATTTAACGGATTTAACGGATTTCGCGGATACGCCCACCTGCGGTGGGCTGGCTAAGTAGGCACGGCCCTACTATGGATATGCCCACTTGCGGTGGGCTAGCTATTTGGGGCGTGTTTTTGGGGCGGCCAGCTGCTGGTGGCCGGGTGGCTCGCTGGCAGGTGGCCGCGTAAATGACCAACATAAGCCACCTTTGCAGCTTATATCACCAGGATTAGCGTAGCCAGCCCGCGCAGCGGGCGTATCCGCGAAATCCGTTTAATCAGTTAAATCTGCGGTCTATGGAGTATCAGTTGACCAAGCTCGCCGCCATCGATATTGGCTCCAACGCCGTTCGCTGCCAGATTTCGGCAGTCTTATTTTTTCAGGGCCGCTACCGCCTCAAGCGCGTTGAGTACGTGCGCTACCCGCTGCGGCTGGGCGAAGACGTATTTGCCACCGGCGAAATTCCGCCGCGCAAGGCGGACAAGTTTGTTAAGTTTCTGCACTCGCTCAAGCTCTTGATGGAGGTGCACGAGGTGTCGCACCACCTCATTTGCGCCACTTCGGCCATGCGCACGGCCGCCAATGGCACCGCCGTGGCCCAACGCGTGCAAGACGAGCTAGGCCTCAACATTCAAGTAATTGACGGCCAAGCCGAAGCTTCGTACATCAACCGCGTAATCGAGCACGTGCTCGAAGACAACCGCCACTACCTGCACATCGACGTGGGCGGCGGCAGCACCGAGTTCAACATTTACCACGACCGCCGCAAGGTGGCCGCGCAGTCGTTCGAAATCGGCTCCATCCGCCGGATGCAGCAGGAGGAAAGCGGCCGCACCGTGGAGCAAATGAACGGCCTGTGGCAGCGCATGGAGGCCTGGGTGCGCGAAAATGCGCGCCGCTACCACGTGACGCGCGCCATCGGCACGGGCGGCAACATCAACAAGATTTACAGCATGTCGCCGGCCGCGCCCAACAAGCCCGTGACCAAGCGCAGCGTACAGGCCATCCTGGACCGCCTCGGTGCCATGAGCATGACCGAGCGCGTGAACGTGGCCATGCTCAACCCCGACCGCGCCGACGTGATTGTGCCCGCCGGCCACATTTACCTTTCGGCCATGGACTGGGCGGGCATCAGCAGCATGATAGTGCCCGATATCGGCCTGAAAGACGGTATGTTGCAGGCGCTGTTCGAGCAGTATTTCGATGAAATCAGCCCCAACGTGCACCCCAGTATCTTACCCGTAGCCGACGTAGAAAACGGGCCGCTGGTATAGACCGCAGAGTTAACGGATTAAACGGATTGCGCGGATACGCCCGCCTGCGGCGGGCTGACTAGGCTAGCGAATTCCTAAAGCCAAAAAAGACTACCTGCAAGGGTAGTCTTTTTTGGTGAATATTGGATTGAGTAGTTAGCCTAGTCAGCCCGCGCTAGCGGGCGTACCCGCCCAATCCGTTTAATCCGTTAGCTCTGCGGCAATGTCGGCTTCCTGCTCTACTTCGATTTCCATCAGGGCTTCGCCCTGGCCAAAGTCGTCGGCGCCTTCTTCCACGGCTAGGGCCGGCGCAACGGCCGCCGCCGCTTCGACCTCAGCGGCGGCCAGCTGGCGGCGCTTGGCCGTTTGGTCGTGCAGCAGGGCTAGCAGGCCCTCGGGCGTGGCCTGGGCTAGCTGGGCCTCGTCGGGGCGGCGGTAGAAATCGCGGTGAATATTGACGGCCGGGTCGCCGGCCGCGGGGCGCTGGCAGATGTAGGCGCCATCCTCGCGCATGAGGTAGCTGTTCTGGGTATCGAGCAGGTTGAGCTGTAGGATGTGGATAGCCTCGCGGCGCAGCTGCGGGTTGGCAATGAGAAACAGCGCCTCGATGCGGCGGTCAAACGAGCGCACCATCGCATCGGCCGAACCGGCGTAGAGGCGCGCCTCCCCGTTGTGGTGAAAGTAAAACAAGCGCGCGTGCTCCAGGTACTCACCCACAATGCTCTTTACCTCAATGTTTTCGCTCAGCCCGGTGCGGCCCGGCCGCAGGCAGCAAATGCCGCGCACGATGAAGCGAATGGGCACGCCGGCCTTGCTGGCCTTGTAAAACTCGTCAATCAGCTCACGGTCTTCCAGCGAGTTCATCTTCATTACGATGCCGCTGGGCAAGCCTTTTTTAGCATTTTTAGCCTCCTCGCGCACCAGATGAATAAGCTGCTGGCGCATATCGCGCGGAGCCGTGATGAGGTATTCGTAGTCGTCGGGCTGCGAGTGACCCGTGATTACGTTGAAGAATTCCGACACGTCGTGGCCATACGTATCGTTGGTCGTCAGCATGCTCAGGTCGGTGTAGAGGCGCGAGGTTTGCTCGTTGTAGTTGCCCGAGCCGATGTGCACGTAGCGCGTCACCTTCTCGCCTTCCTTGCGGATAATCATCAGCATCTTGGTGTGGGTCTTGTACTTACCCACGCCGTAGATGACGAAGCAACCCGCTTTTTCGAGCCGCGCGCCTTCCCGGATGTTACGCTCCTCGTCGAAGCGCGCCTTCACCTCAAACAGCACCGATACGTGCTTGCCATTCTCGGCGGCTTTGAGCAGCGCGGCGGTCACGCGCGAATCCTCGGCTAGCCGGTAAATCGTTTGCTTGATGCCCAGCACGTGCGGGTCTTCGGCGGCTCGCTCCAGCAGGCGCACCACCGTCTCGATTGAATTATACGGGTGGTGCAGCAGCACATCGTGGTGCTTAAGGTACTCAAACATGTTGTCCTCGGCGCCTTCGGGTAGGCTCAGCGGCAGCACCGGCGACGGCAGCTTGGCGCCTTTCCCCTTAAAGCTGGGGTAGCGCAAAATCTGATTCAACCCCTTCATATCCAGCAACACCGGAATGACGAAAATATTGCCATTGTCGATGTTCCAGCGCTCGCGCAGCACGTTCATGAGGTAGGGCGAGGCGTCGGGCTCGACCTCCACGCGCACTACCCGGCCGCGCTTGCGGGTTTTGAGGCCAGTTTGGATTTCCTTGATAAAGTCGCTGTCGATGTCCTCCGATTCTTCCAGCGTAAAATCGCCGTTGCGGGTGATGCGCAGCAGGTCGGCCGATACGATTTCGACGTTGCGAAACAGCTTGGGCAGGTTGGCCCGCACAATTTCCTCGATGGGCACGAACACCACCCGGTCCTTGCGCGTGATTTCGAAAAAGCGCGTCAGGTTCTGCGGAATCTGCACGAAGGTGAGGCGCTCCTGGCCTTTCTCCACGTCGGGCACCAGCGACACGGGCGCGGTGCCTTCACTAGCCCCGATTTCGCGCGTCACCACGCCGAAAGTCAGCACCTGGTTGATAATGAGCGGAAAGCCGTGGTACGAGTCGTACACCATCGGCGTGAGCAGCGGAAAAACCGTATTCTTGAAGTAGCCCTCCACCTTTTTCAACTCCACCTCGGTCAGCTCCGTCATGCGCCGGATGCTGAAGCCGTTTTTCTCAAACTGCGGCTTCAGCTCGTTCAGGTACGTGAGCGACTGGTCGTTCACGAAGCGATGGGCAAAGTCGAGCAGCTTGCGACGAAACGGCAGTTCACGCAGCCCCGAATAGTCGACGCGCTCCTTGCCATAATCTAAATAATTGTACAGCGAGCCCACCCGAATCATAAAAAACTCGTCGAGGTTGGAGCTGGTAATGCTCAAAAACCGCAGCTTATCAAACAGCGACCGGCTAGGGTCCTTGGCTTGGTCGAGCACCCGGTAATTAAAGCGCAACCAGCTAAGGTCGCGGCTGATATACTTGCTTTTGCGGATAAGGTCGGCGGATTTAAATAGCTTCATGAGTCACGGCTTTATCGGATTTAAACGGATTTCGCAGAGTAAGGAGGCGGCAAATTCGTGAATTCTACTCCTGGCAGCAAAATAACGGCATGGGCTGCCGCAGCCCACCTACCGGCGGGCCCTAAACTTGCGTGCTTAGCCGAAAAATATCGCCGCGCTTGGCAATAGCCTGGCTACCAGCCTCGGCTTAGCATTACCCTTACGTTATCTTTTGCTAGCCCGGCCTACTTAAAATAGTGGGCGTACTGCGCCGGCAGGGCCGCCAGCGGCCGAATCATGATGTCTTTGTAAAACACCTCGGCGGCCTCGCTTTGCAGCTGAATTTTGCCGTGCGTGAGGGGCTGGCGCTGGCCATTAGCCATGTAGCCCGAGTTGGCCACGGCCAGCACCACTTTGCCGTTGACGATGTGCAGGCTCTGGCCATTCACGTTGATTAGCTCCAGCTCGGTCCAGCCGTTGCCGGGCGTTTCCTGGCTGCCGCTAGCCTGGCACCAGTAGGGGCCGCCATTGCCCAGGTGCACGGGGGTAGCGCTAGGGCTGAATTTGAGCGTATCCTGCTGGCGCACGGCCCGAATGTCAGCCACCGAGCTGGCTATGCACCAGTAGTCGCCCATTGCATTGCCGCGCTGCTGCTCCGACACCTGAAACTCCTGGGCCAGCATCCAGCTGTGCCAATAATCGACACCCGCCTCGCCCTGGCTGTTGTAGAGCACGCCGCTATCGCGGGGCTCCTGCAGACGGGGGTTCCACTTTTTGGCGCCCCACTTCACTTTCAATTTGAGGTCGTAGTTGGCGTAGTCTTGCTTGGTAAATACACAGCCGTAGACCTCGCCGCTGATGCGCAGCACTGGCACGCCTTCCTGCATTACCACTGAAAAGACGTTGGCCTCGTTTTTATCGTAGCCGATGGGCGCTATGGTTTTGCCCTGGGCATCGGTGGGCACCTGGCCCTTGTAGCCGGGCTGATGCCGGTAGCTCTGATAAATGCGCCAGTGGCTCAGCGTTTTATCGAGCAGGGGCGTCCAGCCGGTGGGCGGCTTGGGCGGCAACGTAGCGGCTAGCAGCAGCGGGGCACTCAGGAGCAGGGGCAGTAGTTTTTTCATTGGGCTAGGTCAGGGCGAGGTGGGAAGTCAGCGAGCCGGCAAGCTACGAAACTCCTCCCAACCCAGCGGCCCGGGCCCTACGCCACTTGCTCGAACACATCGGCCCACTCCAGCTGCAGCTCGGGCAGGGTGTGGGTGGGCACCCGGCCGGGCTCGTAGTAGTCGCCTCTTGGCTGATACTCCTCCCCTTCCAGCACGTAAACGGCAATAGTTTGCTCGCCCGGAAACACTATCCAGTACTCGCCCACGCCGTTCTCGGCGTAGAGGTCAAACTTCGTTTTGGTGTCGTGCGTGGCCGTGCCGGGCGACACAATCTCGATAATCCAGTCGGGGGCGCCCAGGCAGCCGCGCTTGTCTACTTTGCTAGGGTCGCAAATTACGCACAGGTCGGGCTGCACCACGGTTTGCACCTGGGCGTCGCCATTTCCGGTGCTGCGCAACAGGCGCACATCAAACGGTGCGGCAAAGACGCGGCAAGGTTTACGCTTCAGAAATTGCCCTATCTCAACCATAAGATTGGTCACAGTCTGCTGATGCGCCGAAGTTGGGGCCGACATCTTGCGCAGCACGCGGCCCCGTATCAGCTCGACAAACTCGGTGAATTTCCAAGTCAGATAATCCGCGTAGGAGTACGTTTGGCTAGGGTCGAGCTGCGAGATATCGGTAATAACGGGGGCGGCCGAGGTCATCATACCGGAAATTTACGCAGAAAACGCCGGGGTGGCTTACTCACGCCGCGCCCGCTGCGGCATGGTGAGCAGCAGCAGCAGAAACAGGCTGGCGCCCAGGCTATACCACGTAATAACGGGCAGCCCCCGGAAATACGGCATCTCGGCCGGGTAGTGCCCGAGCAAACTCAGGCCCGCAAATAAAATGCTGGCCAGTAGCAGCAAGGCCAGAATGGTGCGGCCCACCAGCTGGTCGGCCTTGCGCAGCAGGCTGGTGTAGCCGCTCAGCTCCACCTTCACGCGCAGGTCGCCCTTGCTGATTTTGCGCATTATCTGGCGCAGGTCGATGGGCAGCGTTTGCAGCAGGGCTAGCAGCTGGGTGCCGGTGTACTCGGCTTCGCTCAAGATATTCTCGGGCGAGTACTGCTCTTTCAGAATGCGGGCGCCGTAGGGACGCACAAACTCGAAGGTGTTGAAGCGCGGGTGCAGCACCTTGCCAATGCCTTCGAGAATAACCAGCGCCCGCAGGATGAGAAACACCGCGCCCGGCACCTGCAATTTGTAGTGATAGATGATGCCCTGTAGCGAATCGGCCAAATCGCTCATGCTCATATCCTTGACATCCAGCACGGCGAAGTCCTCGATGAGTATACTTAAGTCGGCCTCGAAGGCGCGCATATCCGGAATATCGCTGCTCAGCGACAGCCGCCGGAAGTTGAGGGCCATGCTGCGCGCATCCTGCCTAGCCATGCCGATAAACACGCCCGCAAAGGCGTATTTCTGCTGCCGGGTGAGCTTGCCCACCATGCCAAAGTCGATGAGTACCAGCGTGCCATCGGGGCGCACCAGCACGTTGCCGGGGTGCGGGTCGGCGTGAAAAAACCCAAACTCAAATATCTGAGTCAGGTAGATGTCCATGCCCGTTTCGGCCACCGTTTCGGGGCTCAGGCCCCAGGCCAGCAGCTGCGGTTTATCAGTTATTTTACAGCCATTTACAAACTCAATAACCAGGATTTTATCGGTACTCAGCTCGCGGTAGGGCTGCGGAATGTAGAAGCTCGTGTAGTGCTCGTAGAGCTTGCGCATCTGCTCCATGGCGCGGGCCTCGGAGGTGTAATCGAGCTCCTTGGTCATGCTGCGCTCGAAGGCATCGACCACGTCCTGCGGGTTGGCTAGGCCCTGGTTGCGCAAAAAGGCCCCCGTGAGGCGCACCAGCTCGTGCAGCAGGCGCAGGTCGCCCTCCACTTTTTCGCGCACGCCGGGGCGCTGAATCTTCACCACTACTTCCTCGCCCGTGGGCAGCCGCGCCCAGTGCACCTGCCCGATGCTGGCCGACCCGAGCGGCACATCGTCGAACTCGCTGAAGACCTCGCCCAGCGGGCGGCCCAGCTCGGCCTCAATAATGAGGCGCGCCTCCTCCACCGGGAAGGGCGGCACGTTGCTTTGCAGCTTCTCAAACTCGTCGATGAGGGCCTGGGGCAGCAGGTCGGCGCGGTTGCTCAGGGCCTGGGCCAGCTTGATGAAGGTGGGGCCCAGCTCTTCAATGATAAGGCGAATACGCTCCCAGCGCGTGGTTTCGAACACGGGGCGCTCGTCGGCCTCCAGCCAGCGCAAGCGGCGGCTCTGGCTCACGAGGCGGCGCAGGGGCGTGGTCGTCACCACGTCTTCGAAGCCGTAGCGCAATAGTACTTCGGCCACCTGGCGAATCCGCGCAAGATTGGAAATCGTATTTTTGAATAGCACGAAACAAAGAGCTTAAAGCGCACCGCCGACCAGCCGGCCAGGTAGTTGCACGAAGTTTGCGGAGGCTGGCTCCGGCCTTCGCCTTACGCAAAGAAAAGGGGCCTCTGCCTGCCGGCACTGCGCTTACCTTTTCACCAAATCTACGCCCTACTTCTTCCCCTCCCACCCACCACTACTAGCATGACCAATCGCCTACACCTTCTGATGGAGCAGCTCGACCGGGCCACCGAGCGGGCCCTAGCCTCGGCCGAGGCCCTGGGGCCGCGTGCCCATACCCACCCAGTGCCGGGCCAGTGGGCCGCCGCCCAGGTTATTCACCACCTGCTGACGGCCGAGAAGAGCATTGCCACGGCCCTGCGCCGCACCCTGGCCGCCGACCATGGCAAGTGGCGGCTGGCCACCCTCAAACACAAGCTGCGCGGCCTCTTGCTACGGCTGGCCCTGCGCGTGCCCGGCCTCCGGTTTAGGGTGCCGCCCACGCTGCCGCCCCCGCCCGACCCCACCACGCTGCCGCCGCTGCCCGAGCTGCGCGCCCAGTGGCTGGCGGTGCGCCGCGACTTAGAGCAGGTGCTGCACGAGTTTCCGGGCACCAAGCTGCGGCACACGGTTTTCAAGCACCCGCGCGCCGGCTGGCTCACCATTGGCCAAACGGTGGCCTCGGTGCTCGACCACACGCTGCACCACCAGCAGCAGCTCAATCGCATCAGCAAGGTGCTGAAGTAGTTGGTTATGAAGTGCTGGGGTAATGAGGTTGTGGGGTGAGGAGGTAATGAGATGATAATTTTAATAGCAGTCATTATACTAACACCTCATAACCCCCATCACCTTCTCACTTCATAACCTTCTCACCCCTCCACCGCCATCAGGCTAGCCAGCGCGGCGGGCGGCGTGGTGAGCTTGCGGCGGTCGAGGTCAAGCCAGGCGCCATCGACCGTGACGGTGGCGGCCAGGCGGCCATCGGCTTTATAGATGGCATGCTCGATGGTCCAGCGGGCGCCGTCGGGCGTGCCGGCCGTGACGCGGCCTTCCACCCGGATGGCCTCGCCGCCGTGAATTTCCTTGAGGTACTTGGTTTCTTCGCGGAAGAGAATGGGGCCTAGCCGCAGCTCGGCAAATTTCTTTACGTCGAAGCCCGCGCTGGCCAGCCAGTGCACGCGCTGGTCGGCGGCAAAGTCGGCGTAGGCCGAGTGGCGCATGTGACCGTTGGGGTCCAGCTCGGCCCAGCGCACGGTATAGTCCTGACTATGAGGCATATTCTTGTTATCCGTTGTGTATTGTTCGTTACCCACTGCTCGTTTTTTGCTGTCTCTTTCCCTGTTTCACGCACAACGCACAACTAAAAACGAACAACTAAATTTTACGCTTGAAAGCCGCCGGCCAGGGTGAGGCGCACCAAGTACTGGCCACCCTCGTCCTCCCCTATAAACTCGGTTTCGTAGCCGGCGGCGCGGGCGGCATCCTCGAGCAAAGTAGCATCGATGAACACCCACGGGAAAGGCTCGCCCACCTGGTCCTGGTACTGAAACGTGTAGGTTACCTCGCCATAATAAGGTCCGTTGAGGTTGAAAACCAGCGCCCCATCCTCATCCTCGTAGAGGTAGCTGATGTCGGAGGACGTGGCCAGAATCTGGCCGTCGGGCGCGAGCAGCGTGCGGGCGTGGGCCAAGAACTGGTCGAGGCCTTCGAGCGTGCCGGCTAGCCCCAGGCCGTTCATCAGCATCAGGATGGTATCGTAGGGGCGCTGCTCTTTGCCGCGCGGGGCCATTATATCGTGCTGAGCCACTTGCTGCACCCCGCGGGCCTGCATCACCTGCACGGCGCCGGCCGAGTGGTCGATGGCGCGCACATCGGCAAAGCCGCGGTTTTGCAGCTCCAGGGCGTGGCAGCCGGCGCCAGCGCCCAGGTCGAGCACGCGGCCTCGGCACTCGTCAAGGGCCTGGCGCTCCAGCTCGGGCATGGCGAGCAGGGTACGGAAGAAGTAAGCGGCAGGAAGCTGCTCGTCATCGGCAGCGCTGCATTGCACGGTGAGCGCGGCGTGGGCGTGGCCGTGCTGGTAGTCGAGCAGGGCCTGGCCGATGAGGTCGGGGGCGTGGTGGGACATAAGGAAGGAACGCAAAAAAGGATGGCCGGCGGGGCCGCTTTAAACGTAAACGCCCCCTAGCCGGCCGGTAAAGGTCCGGCAGCTTTTCGCTTTTTTAGTTTTCCTATGGCTGCCCAGCTCAAAAAAGGCCAGCTTCCCACCAAAATCTGCGTTACCTGCGGCCTGCCTTTCGAGTACCGCAAAAAATGGCGCAACAACTGGGCAGAAGTGAAGTATTGCAGCGAAAGATGCCAGCGCAATAAGCCAGCGCCTACCACCTAACTCCTTTAGCAACTGCCCCAATGGCCTCCAACCTCGACTATCTCAGCCCCGACCTCCAGCCCCTCGTGGAGAAAGTAGAAGCCTACCTCGCCGCCAAAGAGGATTTTCGCAAGCTCACTATTGCCGAGCGCAACGAGCCCCTGCACGATGCCAACGTGGCGGCCTCGGCCGAAGCCTTTGAGCAGCGCCCACCCACCGGCTCGTTCGACCAGCACGCCGACGAGCTGGCCCTGCAACACCAGGATGCGCAGGAAGCCATCGACCGCTTCAGCCAGGACATTATCGGCCTGCTGCCCACCCGCAACGAATGGGTGAAGGTGAACCTGGGCTACGGCCCTAGCCGCGTGGGCGCCTGGAGCGTGCCCAACCCCGACGGCTCGGGCACCGAGCACTACGAAGTGCGCGTAGTGATGTAGCGGCGAGTTCATTAGCAACGGGCCGGCGCTGCAAGTTAACTGAATCAGTCAACTTGCAGCGCCGGCCCGTTGCTAGCTACCTTTTGCTAATGTCCCGCGTCCCAATCGTAGCCCTGCTCCGCCCAGTAGTCGGCGGGGCGGGCATCAACGAAGGCGATGGTACCAATGCGCTTGAGGTGCTTGATACCGTACTTGAGGGGCGTAACGAGGCGTAGCGGCGCGCCGTGCGCCAGCGTCAGCGGCTGGTTGTTTATCTCGTAGCAGAGCAAGGTTTGGGGATGAATGGCGCTGTGCATGTCGAGGCCCACGTAGTACTCCTCGTCGGGCGTCACGAGGCTGACGTAGGGCGCCAGGTCGGCCGGCGGGCTAGCGATATCCTTGATGAGCTGGCCGCTGCGGCTGGCTAGGGGGTACTTGGCCAGGAAGTCGGCAAAGCGGGCGCCGGCCCAGTTCACTTTTATGCTCCAGCCTTCAATGCACTTGAGCTCGGTCGTCATCTCGACGCGCGGCAGCGCTTTAATATCGGCCAGGGTAAACTGCTGGGCCGGGCCGCCGCCGTAGGGCTGCACCGCCAGGCGCCAGGCGGCAAGGTCGATATTCGACTGCAAGCCGGCGCTGCCGTTGGTGCGCACCTGGCGCGCGCCCTGGCTTTTGGCAAACTCGGGGGCTAGCCGGGTTTCGCGGAAGTAGGCGGCCGAGAGGCGGCCGTTGGCATCGAGCACGCGGCGGAAGGGCGCGGGCGTGCCAGCGGCATCGGGGGCGCCCAGCAGGTAGCGCCAGCCCAGCACGCCGGCCACGCCCGCCAGCCCTAGCCCGATAAACGAGCGCCGGGTGCGGCGCGTGGCCGCCTGGTCGAGGGCCGAGCCGGGCGGTAGCGTCAGGTTTTCGCCATCGGGCGAAACGTGGGGCGGAATAATTTTTTCGGGGGCGGAAGTGGGTTCCAAAGCCATAAGTGCGGGTAAGCTAGCGGGAGAACAATCAGGCGCGGGGTTCGGGTTCGCGCGGGGCTAGCCGGGGGGTGGCCGCCCCGGCGGGCACGTCGGCAATCTCGAAACCGGCCACCATCGAGCGGAAATTATTCCAGCCCGCGCGACCCACCTGCGCCACGTGCACCACAAAAAACAGCACGTAGCCGATGGTCAGCACAAAGTGCTGCACCCGCGCCGCCTCGTAGCCGCCGAGCGCCTGCGTAAGCCAGCCAAACTGCACGGGCTTATAAATGGCCAGCCCCGTGAGCAGCGACCCTAGCCCCATGAGCACCACGGCCGTGTAGGCAATGCGCTGGGCACCGTTGTATTTCTGCACCAGCGGCGCGGCTTTGCGCAGGCCCAGGTCGTGCAGAATCACCTGCCCAGCCTCGCGCAGCGAGTGGCGGTTGGGCAGCAGGTAGCGCCACTCGCCCGAAACCAGCGTGTAACCCACATACAGCAAGCCATTTATGAAAAACACCCACATCAGCAGAAAGTGCCAGGCCATGCCCTGCGCCAGCTTGTGGTCGAGGTGTACGGCGTCGTAAAACGACTGCGGAAAAAACTTGTAAAGCGTGGTGTTGCCCCAGCCCAGGCGATAAATATCGTTGGCCCAGTATATCCAGAGTCCGCTCCAAATCATGAGCATGAGCACCGGAAAATTTACCCAGTGAAACCAGCGAATGGCCAGCGGGTGCTTTTCAACAAGTTTTTTCATTCCGTGTGGGGTAAGCTTTAGCTTGCCGTGAAAATACGACTGCCGCGCCGGGCAAGCGGCAGCTTACCGCCCATTGCTAGGGTTGCCGGTACACCACGCCGCCCTTCATCACAAAGCGCACCTGGCGCAGGGCCTGCACCTGCTGGCTAGGGTCGCCGGCCACGGCCACGAGGTCGGCGAGCAGGCCAGGGGCAATGCGGCCCCGGTCGGGCAGGTGAAAAATGCGGGCGTTGCCACTGGTGGCTTGGCGCAGCACCTCAAGCGGCGTGAAGCCGTAGTCCTGCACCAGCAGTTCCATTTCGAGGGCATTATCGCCGTGCGCAAACACGCCCACGTCGCCGCCCATGGCTAGGGTCACGCCGGCCTGGCGGGCCGCCTGCACGGCGCGGTGCTTGTCGAGAATGCGTTGCGGGTCGGGCCCTTGGCCTTTTTTCCAGCCTTTGTAGCGCGAAATGGCGTCGGAGGCGGCCACCGTGGGGCAGTAGGCCACGCCCCGCGCTTTCATCAGCTTAAAGACTTCGGGCGTGCCCCCGTCGCCGTGCTCGATGGTTTCGACGCCGGCCAGCGTGGCGCGGCGCATGCCTTCGGCGGTGCTGGCGTGGGCCACCACACCCCGGCCGGCCGCCCGCGCCGTTTGCACAATCAGGGTCAGCTCCTCGACCGAATACGTGGGCTCGGCCGCGCCGCCCAGGCCCCAGCGGTAGTCAGCGTACACCTTGATAATATCGGCCCCGCGGCCGATTTGCTCCCGCACGGCCCGCACCAGGTTATCCACGCCATCGGCCTCCTGGGCGCCCTGCGGCAGGTCGTCCACGGCGGCCAGGTGGGGGCCGTAGCTGCCGGTGGCCACCAGGGCGCGGGTGGCCACCAGCAGGCGGGGCCCGGGGATAATTCCTTCATTGATAGCCTGTTTCAAACCCACGTCGGCGTAGCCGGCACCTTCAGTGCCAAGGTCGCGGGCGGTGGTGAAGCCAGCCAGCAGCGTTTTTTGAGCGTGTACCGTGGCGCGGGCCACGCGCAGGGCCAGCGGCTCTTGCAGCACCTGGTCGTTCCAGGCAGTTTCGTTGTAGGGGTGCAGCAGCAGGTGCGAATGGCCCTCAATAAGGCCGGGCAGTAGCGTGAGGCCGGGTAGCTCCAGGGTGCGCGCCCCGGCCGGCGCCGGCAGGCTAGCGGCGGGGCCGGCGGCCACCACCTGCTGGCCTTCCACCAGCACGGCCCAACCGGGGTGCAGCTCCTGGCCATCAAACACGGCGGCGGGGCGCAGCAGCACGGCGGCGGGGGTCTGGGCAAGACAAAGAGCGGGCGCGGCCCACAGGCAGCATATGATAGTTCGGAGCAGCATAAGCGAGCGTAGTCTTGGGGCAAGATACGCCCGCCCGCTAGCTGGCCGCGCCAGCCATTAGACTATACCCTTAATAACTTGAAAAAATTTAATAAACTATTGCTGATTCAGACCTAATTGGCTTGATAGCCTTTGCTCTTTTTCCCAGGAATACCTGCGTGCTTACCAAGCCAGGCAATTTTTCGTAAATAGGAAATTCGGTGGGCTTATCTTTACCCAAAATCCTACTTTATAGCTACTCTGCCCGTGAAATTATTACGTACTCTATTATGGCTGGGCGCCTGGCTGCTGGCTAGCCCGGCCTTTGCGGCGCCCCCCACTATCGTCGGCCGGCTGGTGCTGAAGCTGCGCGCCGATGCGCCCCCAGCCGCTGCTAGCCTGCGCGCGCTAGGGCCAGCGCTGGCGGCGCTGCACGCTTCGGCCATTACGCAAAAATTCCCTCTTAGCCAGCTGCCTAGCTACGAAGTGCCGGGCAGCGTGAACCTGCGCCTGGTGTACGAGCTGCAAGTGCCGGCCGGCCTGGCACTGGCCAAAGCCCGGGCGCAGCTGCTGGCCACCGGGGTAGTTGAGTACGTGGAGCCGCTCTACATACGGGAGCCGCAGTACCAGCCCAACGACCCGCTGGCCGACTCGACAGCTGCCAACAAACAGTACCATTTGAGCCTCACGCAGGCCTACCGCGCCTGGGACTTCACGAAGGGCGACACTAGCCTCGTAATCGGGCTCACGGACACCGGCATCCGCTACACCCACGAGGATTTGCGACAACAGATAAAATACAATTATGCCGACCCCATCAACGGCGTGGACGATGACCGTGATGGCTACGTGGATAATTTTCGGGGCTGGGATTTCTCGAATAACACCAACGACCCCATGTACGAGGCCTTTACCGGCCACGCCACCCAGGTGGCGAGTATCGTATCGGCGCAGGCTGATAATGGCAAGGGGCTAGCCGGGGTGGGCTTTCGGTGCAAGTTTTTGCCGCTGCAGATATTTCCGGGTACCACTACCGGCTCTTTCGCGGGTTTTGAGGCCATTGTGTACGCCGCCGACCACGGCTGCCGGGTTATCAATATGTCGTGGGGCGGGGCCGGCGGCTACTCACGCTTCGAGCAGGATGTGTGTACCTACGCGGCCGTGAACCGCGATGCGGTGCTGGTGGCTGCGGCCGGCAACACGCCCATCAACGTGCTGTTTTACCCCGCCTCCTACGACCACGTACTGTCGGTATCGGCCACTAACTCGGCCGACGGCAAGGCCGATTTTGCCACCTACAACCGCCGGGTGGACCTGGTGGCGCCGGGCGTCAATATTGCCATTGCCTACGGCCGACCGACGGCCACGGCCGCCGGCGAGCCCGACGTAGACTACTGGACTGGCAACGGCACCTCGTTTGCCGCGCCGCAGGTGGCAGGCGCGGCGGCGCTGGTGCGGGTACGCTTTCCGCAACTCAATGCCGAGCAAGTGCAGGCCCAGCTGCGCCGCACCACTGATGCCAGTCTCTATGCGCTGCCGGCTAACATAGCCTACCAGGGCTACCTGGGCACGGGCCGCCTCAATATTGCGCGGGCCGTGGCCGCGCTGGCCCAGCGCGAGGCCCGGGTTGTCAGCAGCACCTTCAACCCAAGCCAGCCGGCGGGCTATGCCCCCGGCGACACCCTGCGGCTGGCGGCCACAGTGCGCAACCTGCTGCTGCCCGTGGCGGGCCTCACGCTCACGGTGCGCTCGCTGTCGCCGTACCTGCTGGTGCGCCAGGGCACCTTTGCGCTGGGCAATATGAACACGCTGAGCCAGGCCAGCAACGCCGCCGCGCCCTTCCGGCTGGCGGTGGCCGGCGAGGTGCCGCTCAATACTACGGCTACGCTCAACTACCATTTTACGGGTGATAACGGTTATGAATCAGACCAGTACGTAGACGTGCTGCTCAACCCCGACTTTGTGCAGCTCGACGCCGGCGACATCAGCATGAGCCTTACCAGCCGGGGCAATTTTGCTTATGACAACATCACGGGGGCCGGGGGCCGGGGCCTTAGCTACCGCGGCAGCGCGCCGCTACTCAGCGAGGGCGGCCTGCTGCTAGCTACCTCCGCCACACGGGTTTCGGACCACCTACGGGCTAGCCCCGGCGCGGTGCGGCAATCGTTTTTCACCCTCACCCAGGTGCAGCGGCTAGCCCCCGGCCCGCGCGCCGACCAGGAGGCGCGCGGCGCGTTTCGCGACTCGCTGCCCACGGCCACGGCGCCGCGCTCGGTGGGCGTGCGGGTGCAGCAGCGGGGCCAAAGCTGGGCCGCGCCCGCTGCCCGGCGCAACGTTATTCTGCTCGATTACTCGCTACGCAACCTCACGGCCGACACGCTACAACCGCTCTACGCCGGCGTATTCACCGACTGGGACCTACCCGGCGAAACCGGCCGCAACGTGGCCCGTTGGGACTCGGTGAACCGCGTGAGCTACACTTATGACCCCGTAGCCCCGCGCTATTACGCGGGCATTCAAGCGCTGGGGCCGCGCCCGGCCGGCGTGTACGCCATCGATAATGCCGCCCCGGCCGGCACGCCCATTTACCTCGGCGACGGCTTCAGCCCGGCCGAGAAGTTTCTGGCCCTTAGCGGCGGCTTCACCCGCACGCACCGCGAGGCCGGCACCCTCGCCCAAGGTACCGACGTGGCGCAGGTAGTGAGCACCCTGGTGCCACGCCTGGCCCCCGGCGACTCGGCCACCGTGGCGTTTGCCGTGCTGGTGGCTCCCACGCTGCCCGAGTTGCAGGCCGCTGCTCAGGCCGCGGCAGCAGGCTACCAGCAGGCGCTGGCCGCCCGGCCCACAGCGGCGGGCACCAGCTGGCAGCTCTACCCCAACCCCACTGCCGGCCGGGTGCGCATTGCGCTACCCGCCAGCCTGGGCCCGGCCACGGCGCAGGTGCTCGATGCGCTGGGTCGCCCCGTAGCCACGGCCCGCCTGGCAGCTGGCGGCGGCGAGCTAAGCCTGACCAGCCTCGCCCCCGGCCTGTATGTGGTGCGCATTTTGGGCACCAGCCTGATGCAGCGCGTAGTGCGCGAGTAGGCAAGTAACGCTTCGCCAGACAAGCAGGGCTAGCCCCACCTGCCTCTTTCAGAAGATTTAACCATCCTAAAAAAGGCCGGCTACTCGCGTGAGTAGCCGGCCTTTTTTAGTGAGGAAGTGGTTATCGGTCGGCTATTCTACTACCAAGCGGCCCACAAACTGGCCTCCGGCAGTGCCCACGCGCACGGCGTAGATGCCGGCCGGTAGGCCCGCCAGCTCCAGCGAAGCAGTAGCAGCGTCGCCCACGAGGGCAGCAAAGCGGCGTACCGGGCGGCCCAGCGCATCGAGTAGCTCAATGGTAGCCGGGCGGGCCGCCTGGCCGCTTGGCAGCCGCAAGCTCACGCGGCCGGTGGCGGGATTAGGATACAGCTCTAGGCCGGTGCGGGCGCTGGTACCGCGCGTAGCCAGCACCGTGGCGCAGGCCGTGGAGGTGTAGCTGCCAATGCCGGCGAAATTGTCGGTGCCCTGTGCCTGCCAGGTGGTAGCGGCCCCGCCCGCGCCAAACCAACGGCTGTTGCCGCGCCCGGTGGTGGGTAAGCGCACTAGCGAGTTGTCGCGGGTGGTGCCGCCGCTGGCCACGGCCCAGCCAGTGGCGCCGCCGGCCGGCGTGCGGCCTACCACACCGATAATATCCAGGGTATCAGTACCATCGAACAGCACCAGGGTTTGCGGGCCGCTGAAAAAGCCGACGCTTGATTGCACGTTGGCGGCGGCGCGCACCGCGGCGTCGGTTACGCCAGTGTTGGCCACCACGAAGACTTTGCCAGGGGCTAGCGAGCCGGTGAGGTTCTGGGTGGCCGTGGGCGTGGTGGCACCCGCCGCATACAGCGATACCCGGAGCGTGGAAAGGTCGAGGGCCGCGCTAGTGGGGTTGAAAATTTCTACCGCCTTGGTATTGCCAGTGCTCGACTCGAAGTACTTCGTGAAGAAGGCGTCGGTGCAGCTGCCGCCCACCGGAGCTGCGTCGTCGTTGATGATGGTGAGCGTGTGGCGGCTAGGCGTGCCGAGCACCACGGCCGCGTTGCTGGGCGTTCCCAGGCGCAACAGCACGGTTTCGCTGGGCTCGGGCAGCAAGTCGCCCACTATTGTCAGGCTCACTGGCTGGCTAAGGGTGGTGGCGCTGGCAAAGGTTACCTGCGCGGTAGCCAAGGTATAATCGCCGGGGCTGGTGGCGGTGCTGGCCGCCTCCACCGTCACGGGCACCGTGAGCGGGAAGGTGAGGCTGCCCGGGTCGCTCAGCGTAATGGTGGTAGTGTAGGTGCTGGTGCCGCTGTTGCCCTCGGCCTGGCTGCCCGTAGCGGCGCTGAAGCGCACGGTGGGCACCGCACCGTCGTCGTTGGTGATGGTGAGCGTGTGGGTGGCTGGGCCGCCGATGCTGGCTCCAGTACCTACGTTTTGCAGAGCGAGCACCACCGTTTCGTCGGCCTCGGGCTGGGTGTCGCCCGTTATGGTTAAGGCTACGGTCTGGCTGGTTTGGCCGGCGGCAAAGGTGACCGTGGTAGGCGAGGTATAACTGAAATCCGTACCGCTAGTGGCCGTCGAGCCGGCCGCATCCAAGGCTACCTGCACCGTGAGGGCGGCGGTGGGGGCCGGGCGCACGTTTAGCGTGGCGGTATACGTAGTGGGGCCGCTGTTGCCTTCCGCCTGGCTACCCGTGGCCACTGCAAATGACACCACTGGCCCGCTAGCCGCAAAACCCCAGGCCCGCGCTACCAGCGAAGGGTCGGTGATGTAAGGGTTATAGTTGCCCTGGCTGGCCGCCACGCGGCGGTTGCGCTCGCGCTCGTGCTCATCCACGGGGTCGGCCATGTGCCACTGGTACAGCGTAGCGAGGTCGGCCAGGCTACTGATATCGCCGTGGCCAGTGGCCACCAAATCGGGCTGGCCGGCGTGCATCGTGTAGAAGTAAAAGGCCGTGCGGGCTAGGTTGCCCTTGTGGTCTTCGCGGGGCTCAAACTGCGAGTTGGTGTCCTCGCTATATTCGTCGATGTTGGTGGCTGGGATACCCGTTTGGCTCTGGGTCAGGCGCATCCACAGGCGAGTCTGGGTGTCCGGAATCTCGGCAAATGGGTCCGAGCCGCGGTTGCTATTCCACTGAATATAAGTGGGATACAGGTGGTGCATGTCGGAGCGCATGCGCACCGTTTCGTTGAACCACGACTGCGGAATAGTGTGCTCGCAATTGATATTGCTTACTACGCCCGTACTGACGTTGCTGTAGTTATAGGGCACCATTTCGGAATAGCCCGAGTACACGCACACTACCGTATTGCTGTAGTTATCAGCGTAGTTATACATGCGGCCGCGGGCTTCGGAGTAGCTCAGCTCGCGGCGGTAGGGGTCGTACCAGTTCTGGCGCAGCCAATCGCGCAGCGCCGTGCCACTTAGGCTAGCCGGGGCCGCCGCCGGCTCGGCCGGAATGGTTTGGGCGCGGCCTACCACTGGGGCCAAGCTCAGCGCTAACAATAGCAAGCGTAGGATTTTTTTCATCAATGAGGAATAAGCAAAACGGCGAGCGGAATGACAAAAGTCGGGTGCGAACTAGCTTAGCCAAGGCTTTATCCTATTTATTAATCAAAGATTCACACTGTCATTACCTCACTAACGGCGAGCCCGCGCACAAAAAAGCCGGGCTCGTAGGAGTCCGGCTTTTTTGTGCGCGGGCTAGGCCCGGCTTATTTTACTACATGCTCGACGAGGAGCGCATGGTGCTGTCTTTGCGCATGCCTTTGTGCATACCCTTGTGCATGCCTTTGCGGTGCATTTTCATATCGTCGCTCTGCATGCTCATGTCACCATCCTTCCTGTCACCCTTGCGGGGTTTGGTGGTGGCTTTCATGCGGTTGCCTTTATCATCTTTGCCCTTTACCTTCATTTTGCCATCATCGGCCACCTTGGTTTTTACGGTCATGCCGTCGGTGGTAGTCTTCATTTTATCACCGCCATCTTCCGTTTGCACGGTTTGGGCGAAGGCGGTAGTAGTAGCAAATAATGCAATGGCCAGGGCGGCAGCGGAAAAGAGGTTCTTTTTCATGGGGAGGGAGTGAAAGAATACGTGGGAGCTATACGGCGGGAGCTGGCCGCGGGGTTTGCCAGCGGCTTATTTTTTACCTAATTCATTCACCATCAACAAAAACGCCCGGCAGCCGCAAGGCCGCCGGGCGGTGGGCTAGCCCAAACTGGGGCGCTGGCTAGGGCCGGCGGTTCACGGCATTGAGGTCTTCAAACGCCGATTTGAGGCGTGCGATGAAGGTTTCTTCGCCCTTACGCAGCCACACGCGGGGGTCGTAGTATTTTTTGTTGGGCGAGTCGGGGCCGTTGGGATTGCCAATCTGGCCCTGTAAGTAACCCTCGTTTTTCACGTAGTAATCCTTGATGCCCTCCCAGAACGCCCACTGCAAGTCGGTGTCGATATTCATCTTGATGGCCCCGTAGCCAATGGCTTCGCGGATTTCCTCCTGCGAGGAGCCCGAGCCGCCGTGAAATACGAAGTCGATGGGCAGCGCCGCCTCAATGTTGTGCTTCTGGCGCAAGTGCTCCTGCGAGTTATGCAAAATCTTGGGCTGAAGCTTCACGTTACCAGGCTTATACACGCCGTGCACGTTGCCGAACGCCGCCGCGATGGTGAAGCGCGGGCTGATTTCGCTGAGCTGCTCGTAGGCGTAGGCTACCTCCTCGGGCTGGGTGTAGAGCTTCGACGAATCTACGTCGGAGTTGTCCACGCCGTCTTCTTCACCGCCGGTCACCCCTAGCTCGATTTCGAGCGTCATGCCGATTTTGGCCATGCGCTGGAGGTATTCCTTGCAGATTTCGATGTTCTCCTCAATCGGCTCTTCCGACAAGTCGAGCATATGCGAGCTGAACAGCGGCTGGCCGTGCTCGGCAAAGAATTTTTCGCCCGCATCGAGCAGGCCATCAATCCAGGGCAGCAGCTTTTTGGCGGCGTGGTCGGTGTGCAAAATCACGGGTACGCCGTAAGCTTCGGCCATCAGGTGCACATGGTGCGCTCCCGAAATACCGCCCGCAATGCTGGCCTGCTGCTTGTCATTGGCTAGCCCCTTGCCGGCAAAAAACTGTGCGCCCCCGTTCGAAAACTGAATAATTACCGGCGAGTTGAGGTCGCGGGCGGCTTCGAGCACACCGTTCACGGTGTCGGTGCCGGTTACGTTCACGGCGGGCAGGGCGTAGCCGTGGGTCTTGGCGTGTTGGAACAGGGCCTGCACTTCGTCGCCGTGCAGCACGCCGGCGCGCAGGCCGGTCAAGGTGGAATTTGCCATAGTATAGAATAGGCGGGGCAACGGGCTCCGCATCCGCAAAGAAAACAGCCAGCCCGCCGTTATCGTTATCGCCCGCCAATAAACTGCCCCCTTAACCCATTCCAACCCAGCAAAGCGCCGCCCGGTGCCCGGCATTACGCCACTTATCTACCTAGCCCCCAGCGACCCCACTCGCTAGCCCACCAAAAAAGGGCTACCCCGCAGAGTAGCCCTTTCCTAGTCAGCCGGCACAGCCGGCGTATCCCCGCAATCAGTTAAATCCGTTAAATCTGCGGTCTAGACGTCGAGTTTGGCGTACTTGGCGTTTTGCTCGATGAAGTCGCGGCGCGGCGCCACTTCGTCGCCCATCAGCATCGAGAACAGGTGGTCGGCCTCGGCGGCCGAGTCCACGCTCACCTGCTTCAGCGAGCGCGTAGATGGCTGCATAGTCGTCGTCCAGAGCTGCTCGGCGTTCATTTCCCCTAGCCCTTTGTAGCGCTGCACGTTCACGGTTTCGGGGCGGCCGCGGCCGAGCTCCTCGGTGGCGGCGGCGCGGTCGTCCTCGCTCCAGCAGTAGCGCTCCTCCTTGCCGCGCTTCACGAGGTAGAGCGGCGGCAGGGCAATGTAAATGTGCCCCTGGTCTACGAGCTGCCGCATGTAGCGGAAGAAGAACGTGAGAATGAGCGTACGAATGTGCGAGCCGTCGATATCAGCATCGGTCATGATGATGATTTTGTGGTAGCGCAGCTTGTCGAAGTTCAGCGGGCCGGTTTCGTTGCCATCATCATCGGTACCGAAGGCCAGCGACTTGCGCTCGTTGAACGTGACCCCTAGCGCGGTAATCATGTTCTTGATTTCCTCGTTTTCCAGGATTTTGTGTTCCTGGGCTTTCTCTACGTTCAGGATTTTACCGCGCAGCGGCAGAATGGCCTGGAATGCCCGGTTGCGGCCCATTTTGGCAGTGCCGCCGGCCGAGTCACCTTCGACGAGATATAGCTCGCAAACCTCAGGGTTCGAGTCGGAGCAGTCGGCGAGCTTGCCGGGCAAGGAGTTGGAGCCCAGCACGTTTTTGCGCTGCACCATATCCTTGGCCTTGCGGGCGGCAATACGGGCTTTAGCAGCCAGAATTACCTTATCCATGATGCGGTTGGCCTGGTTGGGGTTTTCTTCCAGGTACTGCGTCAGAATTTCGCCTACTACGGTGTTCACCGCGCCGCTCACTTCCGAGTTGCCGAGCTTGGTTTTGGTCTGGCCCTCAAACTGCGGCTCCTGCACTTTCACCGAGATAACGGCCGTGAGGCCCTCGCGGAAGTCGTCGCCGGTGATTTCCACCTTAGCCTTCTCAAACAACTGCTTCTTGTCGCCGTACGATTTCAACACCCGCGTCACGGCCGAGCGGAAGCCCGCCACGTGCGTGCCACCCTCGATGGTGTTGATGTTGTTGACGTACGAATAGACGTTTTCCTGGTACGAAGTATTGTACTGCAGGGCCACTTCTACGGGCGTGCCGCCCTTCTCGCTTTCCACGTAAATGGGCTCGGCGAGCAGCGAAGGTCGCTCCGAGCCGTCGAGGTACTGCACAAAGTCGCGCAGGCCGCCGGTAGAGTAAAACTCCTCATAGCGGAAGCCTTCGGCGTCGGTGTGGCCCACGGCCGCGTCGCCGACGAGCTTGTCGCGGCGGTCGGTTAGGGTGATACGAATGCCTTTGTTCAAAAACGACAAGTCACGCAAGCGGCCTGCAATGGTAGCGTAGCGATACTCCGTTTCGGAGAAGATGCTGGGGTCAGGCAAGAACTGCACCTGCGTGCCGTGCTCGTCAGTGTCACCAATCTCCTTCACCGGGTATAGCGGCGCACCAATGCTGTACTCCTGCTCGTAGAGGTGGCCTTTGCGGCGCACATTCACCTTGAGGTCGATACTGAGCGCGTTCACGCAGCTCACGCCTACCCCGTGCAGGCCGCCCGATACTTTGTAGCTGTCCTTGTCAAACTTGCCACCGGCGTGCAGCACCGTCATCACCACTTCGAGGGCCGAGCGGCCTTCTTTGGCGTGCCAGTCCACCGGGATACCGCGGCCGTTGTCGCGGACAGTAATCGAGTTATTTTCGTTAATCGTAACTTGAATCAGGTCGCAGTGACCGGCCAGGGCCTCGTCAATGGAATTGTCCACCACTTCCCACACCAAGTGGTGTAGGCCTTTGATACCCGTGTCGCCGATGTACATGCTGGGGCGCTTGCGCACCGCCTCCAGCCCTTCCAGCACCTGAATGCTATCGGCCGAATAATCGGCGGGGGCTTTCTTTTCTACTACTTCACTCATGCGAGAGAGGGGGTTAAACCGACCGGAAATACGGTCAGGAAGAGAACATTCAAAGGTACCGGTTACATTCCATTTTCCCTAGCTTTTGCCGGGCTTTTTCGGGGTATTTTAAGCCCATAAAAAAGCCTTTTTGAGGCCTGCCAGTGGCTTTTTACGAGCTTGCCAAAGCCTGCCAGCGGGGCATGAAAGCCTGGGCTCAGACAAACTGCAGCACCCACCTTTACCCGGCCAACGCCTTTGCTACCAGCCCGCTATTTTTCGGGTGCCCTGCCCCCCACTGCCCCCGAACCCAACTGCTGCCTGGCACCGCAAAGCACCCTAGCCAGAGCCGCCGGGGCACTGGCCCGCAGCCTTGGCGCCAGGTCGGGCGGCAGCCCGGCGCGCACAACCCGCCTTCTTGGCGCAGCGTACCAAAGTAACGCACGTTAATACTATTGCTTATGTCAACCCTCCCTCCTACCGAGCTATCGCGCCAGCTGCGCCTGGGCCAAAGCCCCGACCTCACGCGCCGTCGCTGGATAATAGGCCTCTCGCTGGTTACCGTCGTGGCCGGCCAAATCGTGACGCTGTACCAAACCGGCGTTATTTCGCACCTGCCCGACCCGCCCCTGGCAGTTTTTGATTCGGACAAGGTCGATGCCTCGGACTACGCCTACAAACGCCTGCAAATGCCTGATGCTCCGGCCATGATAGTAACGGGCGGCATCACGACGCTGCTAGCCTCGGCCGGCGGCCAGGAGCGCGCGCAGCAGCTGCCCTGGCTGCCAGTGGCGCTGCTCGGCAAGACTCTTATTGACTTGGTTACCAACGTACAGCTGGGGCGCGAGGAGTGGCAGACCAACAAAAAGCTTTGCTTTTACTGTCAGGCTTCTACCGTGGCTGCCACGGCCGCGGCCGTGCTGGCCGTGCCGGAAGCGCTGAAGGCATTTAAAACACTTTTCGGCAAAAAGCGCCGGGAAGCCTAAAGGAGCCAAAAGTAAAAAGCTGTGGCCAGCCAGATAATAGCTTTGCTACAAAGCTATTATCTGACTGAGCCACAGCTTCTGGCTAGCCTCCCTGCTAGCCTCCCTGCGGGCGGCCTACTCCGCCCGCACGTGTGGTGGGATACGTGCGGGCATGGGTTGTGGCACTGAGTCATAGGGGCGAGCCCGGGGGTACGGTGGGCTTTTGCCCAGCTGGCAACGCATGACCTAGCAGTGGGCCCGGCAACCGACGACGGGCGTTATCTATTGGGAATTAATCAGTTATGCAACAGCTTGTTCGCCAATAAGAAGTAAAATACCGCCACAGTAGCAACCGATACCCCTAGCCGCTGCTGCCTGGCTAGGCCTGTACATGGCCCTTTTGCCCGCCCTAGCCGACGTAGACTCAGCCCGCAATGGCTACCTGGCGTAGCCGCTGAAGATGGGCAAGGCTCTAAAATTCGCCTTTAAGCTGTGGCCGTTTGGGCAAAAAAAATACCTTCTCGCTGGCGAGAAGGTATTACAATCTGGGTCACTTAGTGGCCCCAATTGGATTCGAACCAATGACCGGCTACTTAGAAGGTAGCTGCTCTATCCAGCTGAGCTATGGGGTCAAATCCATTAAAAAGTGTCGGGGTGGCAGGATTCGAACCTACGACCTTCTGCTCCCAAAGCAGACGCGATACCGGGCTACGCTACACCCCGAAAAACAACCACTTGGCAGTGAACCCGGATAGTTCGGCGCCATGGCTAATCCGTTTGATTGGGACAAAGGTACGCCAGCGACGCTGCCCCGGCAACTCCTAGCCCTACTTTAATGCGCTTCGCATGCCAGCAAGCTAGCGCGCGGGCTTGGCTTCTTCGGCGTCGCGCACGCTAGCCAGCCAGTGACGGGCATCTTCGGGGTTTTGAAAAATTTGCAGCTCGAACGGCAGGGGCATTCGGTGCTGCCGGGTAAAGATATCGTGGTGCTGGTCGGCCTGCACAATGTGAGCTACGTAGCGCAGGCCCAGGCGCTCGGCCTGGGGCACCCACACGTGCAGCAGCCACTCCAAGCTCTCAAACCAGGGGCCTACCAGCCGTGAATTATCGTTGAGCAAGTAGGTGCAGGCGTGCTGAGCCGCGTGCTGCAGGTAAGCTTCGGCACCCCGCATGGCTTCGGCCTGGTCGACGTAGCCGCGCCAGGTGGCTCGCAGCCAGCGCTCAGCTTCTTCGTGGGTTAGGGCACAAAAACTGTGGTCGCGGGGGTCGGTGTTGAGGTTTAACAGCATAGGTTCTTATCGCCAAATTTATAGTGGCTGCTCGTCCGGCGGCGCCGAGCAGGAATTACTGAAATTTTGCAGGGTTGTGGTTAGCTGGGGCTCGGCCACCGGCACCTGGCGCAGCAGCAGGCGGTGGTGGTGCGCATCCAGAAAGGTAATGAGCCAGTAGAATTCGTGGGTCTGTGCCTTGGTAAACGCCATCCGCCACCCCTCGAACTGGCGGGCCGGCCCCACCCCCCGGCTTAGGATGTGCACGTGGTGGTGGCGGCGGTCGCGCCGGATGCGCGCAAACAACCCTTCTACGTCGGCGGCGGCCCCTTCCAGTACTTGCACAAAATGGCCATTGCCGTAGCAGAGCAGCCCCGTAATGCCGTATTGGTCATTCCAGACCAGCGACGCTTCCAGCAGGTCGGCCAACTGCTCCTCGTCAAACGCGCGCACGGCTTGGCTGCAGTATAGCAGGTGATACACACCCGGCTCCTGGGTAGGCTGGGATTGCTCGGGCAGCTGCTGCAGGTAGGCGGTCAACTGCTCGCCGCCCCCCGTCGTGGGCGCCGCAGCCAGAGCCACCGCCCACTCAAGGGCGCGCTGCTGACGCGCCAGGTCGGGGTGTAAATTGGTCATAACCGTTTGATACGGCACCGGCCGGGCACCGTGCTAATATACACTAAAAAACCCGTATTTATACCAGAGATTTTTGTGTATTTGCTACGTGTTAGCCGCAACTGCTGGCTAGGCGCAATTACTGGGTGTTATCATCGTAGGCAATGCTCCATTTTTACCTGCTCGCGGGCTTCAGAAACTTCAGCCTACATATTTGAGCCTTAGACGCCACCCATTGCCAGGCTGTGGGTATAAAAAGGTGGCAGTGTTCGGCACGTGCTTACGCCTTACTCTGCCAAGAGCGCCCGCAAGTCGGCCAGGCGTCGCAGCACAAGGTGCAGTACCTCGTCGGGCACGGGAATGAGCGCCCCATAGCGCGTGAGCAGGTAGCGCACCAGTGCCGCCAGCGCGTGCACCTCGTCGTGCAGCTTGGGCCGCAGCCGCTGCCAGTGGGCCTCCCCTAGGCCAGGGGTTGTGTGGTAGTGGTGCCGCGTCACGATGGCCTGGCTCACCGTATCGGCCAGCCCCTGCAGCACGTGCTGCTCTTCGGCGGTAAACTCGCGGGGCTGCTGGTCGAGCAGGCACAGCGTGCCAATGCTGTGCGCATTGGCCAGACGCACCGGGGCGGCGGCGTAGAAGAGAATGCGCTGGTCCAGAGCGGCTTGAATGGCCTCAGCGTCGGTAGGCGTTGGCGCTGCCGCCGCTAGGTCGTGGTAGACCACCACGCGGTTGTGCTCGACGACCGTGGAGCACAGCATCTCGGCACGGGGCTGCGACATGGCACCAGGCCAGCCGTAGTGGGCGGCGGAGCTGACGTGGTGCGCCTCCACCAGATTGAAGAGCGAAATGGGCAGGCTGAAGATGCGCGCGGCTAGGCTCACGAATTCGTCGAATACGTCTTCGTGGAAAAAAGGCAGTACATCGTAGTGGTGCAAGGAAGCCAACCGAGCAGCTTCCGGTACGGGGGCAAGGGGTGCAACTAACATTTAAGACAACTGTAACTAAGTATAATACAATCAAATAGAACGCCAGGGTTTTCCGATTCCAAATATATAAAAAAAGCCCCGTGGCGAGCGGGGCGCTGCCAGGGGCTGGTTGTTCGGTAAGTGAAATTGCTTACGCCCGGGCGGCGAGGTACACCAAGGCTTCGTCTACTTTCTGAAACGTGCGGTAGCGCAGTGATGCCTCGGAGGCGCGCATCGACATCTCCAAAAAGGAAAGGCGCGCCACCACATCCTCGGGGAGCACGATAACGCCCGTCAGCGGGGCAGGGTGAGGCACTACCCCGCTGAGCCACTGGCTCATAAACCACTGCTTTTCGTCGGCCGAATAGGGCGTCATCTGCCGGTTGTCGGAGAGAAATTTATGCCAGCCCCGGGCCAGCAGCAGCCGTCCGAGATGGGTGAGCAGGGCGGCCAGGTCACCGGGCTGCCGCTTGCTGGGCAGGTAGCGCAGCTCGGCGTAGCCTTCGCGCGCATGTTCCAGCACCAGCCCCGCTGTACTGTGAAAAAATATAATTGAGTTATCCATCAACCTATAAGGCTACTTCAGCGGTAGCTGCGCCTAGTTGGCCATCCTTGTGCAGAAGAGGCAACAGCCAGCCAGCGAAGGATTCTTAACCGCTCATACGGTGACTTGAGCCGGGGAAGTTGCACCATCAGCAGTTCTATGCTGTCGCGCAGCGGCCAGCAGGGCCCACTTCGCTTCTTGGCGAGCCGAGTAGTTCTGCGGGCAACTCACTGCCTCAGTGGAATAGGCCCAACAACAATATGAGTAGCCCAAACCCACTTCCGGCAACAGCTACCACGCCTACTGCTCGCACGGCTACCTGCCGGACTTGGCGCGCCAGCGTTAGGCCAGCGAGCAGGATACTGAGTTGCATCAGTGCCGTCAGCGCCGGGGGAGACTCCATAGAGCCTTCACTCACCATGCCGTGTAGCAGGATAAAAACGACCATAATAGGCACTTGCAGCGCCAGCAGGCCTCGCCACTGTGGCCGGTATAATGTGGCATTGGGGTTTCCAGTAGCAAGACTGTGAACCCCAATGCCAGCATAGCGATGAACGCCCAGCCTTCGCCAATTGCTTTGAGACTATCGGCGTGGGCTAGCCAGCAGCAGGGGCAGCAGATAGCGTTGTTTCATGGCTAGGCCATTAGCCAACGCTACGCCAGCTACCGCCCGGCCACGCCGCCAACCCGCGGCCTCCCTACGTGCCGGGGGTAGCGGGTGCTTCTCTCCTACTCTTGGGGTGAACTCAGTGGTCGATAAAGCGTGCCTTACCATTAGGCGAGATAATAAGGTCTTTCGTATACTCTTCTATCCTAACGCAATACTCTTCTATCCGGTAGCTGTGCTCGCTGGCCACCCTCGCTACCGCCGTATCGTCTTGGGCTGCGTGGTCACTTAACAATTCCCAGAACCGACACTTTCGGGGGCACCGAAGGAAATAGGCTCGTAGGTGCTGGGGACCACGCCAAAGTAGCCTGCTTTCGGGTCGGGATGGCGCATGAAATCCATAGTGGCTTGCTCCTGCTCGGTTGGCGTAGGAAACAAACAGCTAGCAGCTGGCAGCAGCTGGCCTATAGAGCTGGTGGGGCATGGCGCGACGATAGAAAAAGCCCGGGGGTAAGCGGGGCTTCTTGACTTCAGGTTGGCTACTAGCGGCTGTTCCTTTCCAACGTCGACAGATATGGTCGAGGAGATAGTTTACCGGCTGCCCATACTGCGTGCCAGGGGCCAAATCCGGCAGGTAGCGCACAGCCACCACGACGGCCGAATCTACATCGGCCCGCACCCCCTTCACAATTTGCGGCTGGCGCACCACGCCTTTCTGCGTGACCACGAAATTCACGAACACGTGCCCACGCTGCGTTTTGGGAGGCGGCACCAACCGCTGCTCGATAGGGGACTTAATAGCTACCCTGTTGGGTATATTCTCCACGTAGGTGTAAACCTTATCGTTATTGGCGGGCATCATGGGACGCTCAGGCGGGGGCCGGCTCGGCGGTGTACTCCGCATGGTGGCAGGGCGGAAGGATAAGAAAGTTAAAAATTTCACTTATTATACCTATACCGCCGATTAGGATAGCCAGCGTCCCTGCTAGCCGTATCGGCCGGGGCCGAAAGGTCTGGACCCATGCCAAGCCGTTAAGCAGCACTAGCAGTGACAATAGATTGAGTACTTGCCCAGGATAGTCGGCTAGCAAGCGCGCCCACATAAGCAGCAGCAGCAGAGGAACTCCTAGTACATAGAGCACGCCCGACCATCGGGGCCAACTGTATAGTACGATAAGGAAGCTGATGACGACCAGCACCGTCACTCCTAGCATAAGCATCGCGAAAAAGGCTAAGCCCGCCCCATACGCACTGAGCGCATCGGCGTGAGCCAGTGAGGGCAGGAGCACGAGGGCAGGCAGGCGGCTGGCTTTTATCGGGCGAATTATAGAAGAAGCCTTGGGAGATATTGCGCGCGCAATACGGCATTAAAAAAGGCCCACTGCGTAATGCAGAGGGCCTTTTAGCGGAGAAGGGGGGATTCGAACCCCCGGTAACCTTTAGAGCTACGGCAGTTTAGCAAACTACTGGTTTCAGCCACTCACCCACTTCTCCGTGCAGGTGGCTCGCTAGTGCCCTGAGGGCCTTAGCGGCTGCAAATATACGTGGAGGCCCCGCATTTTCTGCAACTTTTCCGAAGTTTTTGCAGCAGGTTTTCGCAACTGCCTGCTACGAAAGCTGCTGCGCAGGCAGCTTACGCGCGGCGGCGCTAGCTTTGCGGGCTCGCAACCGTCCTTTGCGCGCATGTTTACCTGGGCTTATCCTGATTTTATGCTGGCCGCGGCGGGGCTAGGGCTGCTGGGAGTGCTCCTGCTGGCCTACTGCCGGCGCACGGCCCGGCTGGGCCGGCACCTAGGCCAGCCGGCCAGCCGGCTGGCCTGGAAGCTGCCGCTGCGCCTAGTGGCCGGCGCGCTGCTGCTACTGGCCTGGCTGGGGCCCGCGCTGGGGGTGCGCCAGCAGGCCGTGCGCAGCAGCGGTCAGGATGTGTGGCTGCTCGCCGACGTGTCGCGCTCGATGGACGCCGCCGATGTGGCCCCTACCCGCCTGCTGCGCACGCAGGCCCTGCTGGAAGAGCTGACCGCCGCCTTTCCGGCCGACCGGCTGGGGCTCATCGTGTTTGGCTCGCAGGCCTACGTGCAGTGCCCGCTCACCTACGACCAGGCTTCGCTGCAATTATTTATTACGACGCTCAGCACCCGGCTCACGGCGCCCGGGCCCACCACCTTGCGGGCGCCGCTCGACCTGCTGCTGACCCGCCTGGCGCCGCCGGTGGCGGCCGGGGCGGGCACCGCGCCGCCGCGCGCCGTAGCGGCCGTGCTGGTGAGCGACGGCGAGGACTTCGGCGAAAACCTGGAGCCGGTGCTGCGCACCCTGGGCCGCACCGGGGCGCGGGTGTACACGGTGGGCGTGGGCACGGCCGCCGGCGGGCCGGTACCCGCCCCCGGCGCCAAAACCAGCCTGCGCGATGGCCAGGGCCGCCCCGTAGTGAGCCACCTGCGCGAAGCCCCCCTGCTGCAGATAGCCGCCCAGACCGGCGGCCAGTACGTGCCCCTCAACGACCGTGAAAACGGTATGCCAGCCCTGCTCACGAGCCTGCGCAACCTGCCCCCGGCCGCGAGCGCCGCCACCGCCCGCACCGTAGCCGTGGCCGATAACCGCTACCGCTACCCGCTGGGCATCGCCCTGATTTTGCTATTGCTGGATAGTTTAATAACAGTGCGCGTGCTGCGCTTTAACCTATGAAAAGCCTGCTGCTTTGCTTATTGCTGCTCAGCAGCGGCTTGCCGGGCTGGCACTGGCTTGTGCGCGTGCGCGAGCAAAACACTGCCCAGGCGCGCGCGCGGGCTGCGCTGCAAGCACGGCGGCCCGCCGAGGCCGCCTATTATTTTCAGCAGGCGGTGGCCCTCACGGGGCGGGGCAGCCCTAACCCCACCCTGCTGCTGAGCCTGGGCCAGGCCCAGCAACAAGCCAGCCAGCTGGAGGCCGCCCGCGCTACTTATGGCCGCCTGCTGGCCCCGGCTGTGCCGGCAACTATTGGCAGCGTGGCCCGGCAACAACTGGCTAGCTTGCTGGTGCAGCAGCGCCAGGTAGCTCAGGCCGTGGGCCTGCTGCGCCAGGCCTTGCGGCTTAACCCCGCCAATGCCACGGCTCGCTACAACTACGAGCTGCTGAGCCAGTACCTGGCCGGCCAGCAGCCCGATAATCCCGCCCTGCCGCCCCCGGCCGCCGCTAGCCCGGCGCCCGCCAGGCAGCCCCACCGCCCCGATTCTACCCAGCGCGATAAGCAGAGCAACCGCCCCCAGCCCGCCGAAAAAGCCGGTACCGACCGCCCCGGCCAGGCCCCCGACCCTAGCCCAGCCTCAACCGCCGGCCCGGCCAGCGCGCCCCGGCCCAGCACTGCTGGCCAGCCCGACCGCCAGCGCCCTACCTCCACCACGGGCAGCAGCGCAACTGGCGGCTTCCGGCCGGGCGTCGGCGAGCGCCAGCCCCTGCCCAGCGGCACTGCGCCCGGTAGCCAGCGCGGCCTCGATGCCAGTGCCGGGGCTAGCGGCCCCGGCGCGCCAACCAGCCAGGGCCGCCGCCCCGGCACTGAGGCGGCCACCAACGCCGACTTGCAGTTGCAAACCCAGCGCGAGCGCCTCAAGGCCATGAACCTGACGCCCGCCCAGGCCCAGCAGGTGCTGGAAGCCCTGCGCGCGAGCGAGCAGCAATACCTGCAGCAGCGGCCGCGCCAGCAGCCGGGCCCACCGCCCGCGCCCGGCCAGCCCACCTGGTGAGTTGGCCGGGCGCCGTACTTTTGGAATGCGAACGAAGGTTTGTTAGTTTTTGAAGCCTAGCTTGTGGTGGCTAGCCCGGCCCACCGCGGCGGGCCGCTTGTTGTTGATTTTTCTTACCTCCCACCCTACCCCTACATGCAAGTAAAAGAAGTAGTTATCGTAGCTGCCGTGCGCACCCCCATCGGCTCATTTGGCGGGGCGCTGGCCTCACTCTCGGCCACCGAGCTGGGCGCCATCGCCCTCAAGGGCGCCCTCGACAAGGCGGGCGTAGCGCCCGAGTTGGTTGAGCAAGTGATTATGGGCAACGTTATTTCGGCGAACCTCGGCCAGGCGCCGGCCCGCCAGGCGGCCAAAAAAGCCGGCCTGCCCGATACCGTGGAGTGCACGACCGTGAACAAGGTGTGCGCCTCGGGCTCGAAGGCCATTATGTTTGCGGCTCAGGCTATTATGCTGGGCCAGGCTGAGGTTATTTTGGCCGGCGGCATGGAAAGCATGAGCAACGTGCCCTATTATCTCGACAAGGCTCGCTTTGGGGCTAAGTATGGTCATGGCCAGATGATTGACGGCCTCGTGCGCGATGGCCTCTGGGACCCCTACCACGACTACGCCATGGGCAACGCCGCCGATGCCACGGCCTCCCACTACGGCATCACCCGCGAGGACCAGGACGCCTTTGCCCGCCAGAGCTACGAGCGCAGCGCCGCCGCCGCGCAGGCCGGCAAAAAGAAGGAAGAGATTGTGCCCGTGACCATTACGGTGCGCGGCAAGGAAACCGTGGTAAGCGACGATGAGGAGTACACCAAGGTGCAGTTCGAGAAATTTGCGGGCCTGAAGGCCGCCTTCACTAAGGAAGGCACCGTGACGGCCGCCAACGCCTCGACCCTCAACGACGGGGCCGCCGCCGTGCTGCTCATGAGCCGCGAAAAAGCTGAGGAGTTGGGCATCAAGCCGCTAGCCCTCATCCGGGGCTTTGCCGACGCTGAGCAGGCACCGGAGTGGTTCACCACTTCGCCGTCCATCGCTATTCCGAAGGCGCTCAAGAACGCTGGCCTGGAGGCTAAAGATGTTGATTTTTACGAGATTAACGAAGCATTTTCGGTGGTGTCGCTGGCTAATAACAAGCTCCTCAACCTCGAAGGCACCAAGGTCAACGTGTACGGCGGTGCCGTGAGCCTGGGCCACCCGCTAGGGGCCTCCGGCGCACGCATCGTGACGACGCTGCTGAGCGTGCTCAACCAGGAAGGCGGCAAAATCGGCGTCACTGGCATCTGCAACGGCGGCGGCGGGGCTAGCTCTATTGTGCTCGAAAAGCTGTAAGCGCAGGGTTTCGCAAAGTTGGCAGAGTTCCGCAGAGTTTTTCTTTGCGGAACTCTCTTTGTTTAAAGAGCTTACCTAAAATTCTGGAACAGGCTTTGCGAAACTCTGCCAACTTCGCGAAACCCTGCGCTAAAAAAGACGCGGCCGGCGTTGTACTTCCCTATGCGATACTTGTTGCTTTTTCTGCTGCTGCCGCTGGCTAGTCAAGCCCAACGCTCACAGCGCGTTACAATTTATTTTGACTCGACCAAAGTTCATCCGCACGAAATTTTCCGCGCTCTTGTGGGCCGGGATACCGTGATGGAAGGGCCGTACAAGCGCTTTTACCCCAACGGCCGCCTCGAAGCCCAGACGCGCTACACCGATGGCAAGCGCGACTCGG
>CAYLNN010000029.1:0-41333 GCA_964385095.1 uncultured Hymenobacter sp. | reverse complement strand
TTTGGGCTTCGCGCAGCGAGGTTTCAGCGGTGATAACCTCGATGTTAGAACCCACGCCAGCATTGAATTTGATGCGCGTCACGCGGGCTACATCAGCGGCTAGGTCGAGATTGGCGCGCTGGTTGTCCAGCACATCGAGGGCGTTGATGAGTGTGGTGCGACTCTGGGCGTCTTGCAAGTCAATGCTTTGGCGTAGCGTTTCAAACCCTTTCTCGATGGTTTGCTGCGCAATGCGCGCCTGCTGCACCTGGTAGCGGCGCCGAAAGCCATCGAAGATGGGCACGTTGAGTGCCAACCCCACGTTGCCGAATCCAAACCAGTTTTGGTTTAGCTGGCCCGCGCTGTTAGTAGAATTGGGGCCTCTGAAAGCAAACAGGTCCCCTGCCGTTTTGGAGGAGCCCGAGAAGCCATAAGCGCCTGTAAAGGAAAGGCGCGGGTAGACGCCCGCCATGCGGTTGCGTAAGTCGAGGCCCGCCAGCGCCTGCTGCGTCTCCAAGGTCGAAAACTCGATGCGGTTGTTGTAGTTGAACGCCGCCTGCGCCTGCACCGGCTGGCCATTGTTGATGCCCGGCGTAGGTGCGCCGCCCGCACTGGTAGCTGTGGGAAGTGGAGCACTAGGCACGCCTCCGAGGCCAGAAACCCCACCGCCGGTGCTAAAATTGGCCCCACCCAGACTGCGCCGGAGATTTCCCGCATCTACCACGGCCGCGCCGAGCGAGTCAGTGAGCGTCACGGGTTGCGCCTGGGGCAGGCCCATCTGAAATTTGAGCAAGGCCACGCTCAGCTCGGTGAGGCGCTGGGCTTTCTGCTGCTCCACTACCAGGTTATTGCGCTGCACGCGCAGGCGGTCTACATCGAGCTTCTCGGCAAAGCCCGCCTTAAACGTCTGGTTGGTTTGATAGAGCACCGTGTCGAGGCGCTGCACATTGCGGGCCAGCAGGGCTAGCCGCGAGCGGGCTACCAGCGTGCTGTAGTAGGCTTTGCTCACCTGCTCTACCACGTCGATTTCGGCCTGCTGGGTTTGCTTCTTGGCTAGGTCAGTATACACCTTAGCCGCCTTCAGGCCAATGAGATACGAGCCGTCGAAAATTTGCTGTGAGAAAGCGACTGAAGAGTTGCCCGCATACTGTAGGCCGAAAGCAAATGGCTGCGGCGGAACCGCAATTGGGTCACCGCTTTTAAGGATGGCGTTTTGACCAGCGGCGGCGGCATTTATATCGCTTTGAGTGAGCAAGGTTGGAACCACGGGGAAACTCACTAGGCTCTTTTGTAGCTTAAAGTTATCGGCCACATTGGCCCCCAGGTTCAGCTGTGGCAGGCCTTGAGCCTTTATTTCGCCCACGCGGGCAGCGGCAGTCTGCTCGGCCAGGCGGGTGCCCAGCAGGCTAGGCTTGTTGGCTACTGCGTAGCGCACAGCCTGTTGCAGGCTCAGGGGCATGGGGCCCGATTGGGGCGGGGCGGACGCCACCGGGGCCTGCGCCAGCGCCAGGGAAGGAGCAAGCGGCCCCAAGGCCAGGGCCGAAGCCGCCAGCCACACCCGAAGGGTACTGTTTTTCATGAGTGTGTGAAAGAAGGAGCGGGTTGAAATTGACTGCCAGTCAGTCTATTCTTCTTCCGTAATGTGTTGATACTTATTAAAAAGCCGGTGACCCTTGAGGGTGGCCACGCCCAGCAGAAAGTGCTCGTCGAACACCTTATTGACCCGCACTGGGTCGAACTCGGCGGGCGGGTACAGTTCCGCATCAAAAGCCAGCTCTATCTGCGACAGATTGAGGCGGGCTAGCACCTCCACATCGAGGTCGGCGCGAAAAAGCCCTTCGGCCACGCCCCGGCGCAGGTTGCGGGTTATTTGCTCGAGGATGAAGCCACTTTTGTGGGCCCGAAACAGCGTCCAGGCCGTGGGATAGTACTTGCGCAGGTCGTGAAAAATGCTCGGGTGGATGTTGGCAAACTGCTGGTCGGCCCAGGCCGAGATAGTGAGCATCTCCTGCACTGCATCGGTAGCGCTGTTGGCTACCCGGGCGCATTCGCCCTGCGCTTGGCAGAGGTGGTTGTTCATCACATCCAGCACTATTTCGTCCTTGTTGGCGAAGGTCTTGTACAACGTTTTCTTCGACATGCCCAGGTCGGTGGCAATGTCATCCATGCTCACACTCCTAATGCCGTTGCGCATAAACAGGGCGGCAGCGCGGGTAAGTATTCGGTCTTTGTTTTCCATGATTGACACGGCAAAGATACAGTGGAAACTTTCAGTGAGTTCATAGTTTCCGGAGTTTCTTTTGTGTTATCAATCAGTGCCGGTCAGTAGCTAGCTTATTGACGTAGCAGTGCCCCCAATACTTTAGCCATCGGCATAAAATTTTGGCGTGCTCCTAGCGTGTTTGCTGCTAGGCGCTTTGGTGCTGTAAAGCTAATATGATTAGTTAAAAGTTGTACACTTTTTTCGCCAAATATTTTAGTAGCCGCTGCCTATGTGCTAGCCCGGCTTCCGGGTAAATACCTTTGCACTCCATCCTGCTTATTCTGGCTCCCATGAAAATCCGCGTTGGCTTCGGCTACGACGTTCACCAACTGCAGCCCGGCCTGCCCTTCTGGCTAGGGGGCATCGAGGTGCCGCACACCCACGGCGCCCTCGGCCACTCCGATGCCGATGTGCTCATTCACGTCATTTGCGACGCGCTGCTGGGCGCAGCCAACCTGCGCGATATCGGCTTTCACTTTCCCGATACCGACCCGCAATACAAGGGCGTTGATAGCAAGAAGCTGCTGGCCCACACCATGCGCTTGCTGCGCGAGAAGGGCTACGAACTCGGCAACGTAGACTCGACCATCTGCCTCGAAAAGCCGAAAGTCAACCCGCATATTCCGGCTATGCGCGCTACCCTAGCCGAGGTGATGGGCGTGCCCGAAGACGATATTTCCATCAAGGCCACCACTACTGAAAAGCTAGGCTTTGTGGGTCGGCAAGAAGGGGTGGCAGCGTACGCCACCGTGCTCATTACAAAGTCATAAAGTCAACTCTGCCGCCTTTCCGCACTTCGCTAGTAATATGAAATACACCACCCTGCTACTGGCCGCGCTAGCCCTCCCCGCACCACTACTTGCCCAAACCACCAAGGTCAAGACCAAACTCAAGCCTGGCTCTTCGGCCAAAAAAATGGCCCCGGCCGCTAGCTCCACCCCGGCCGCGCCCGCCGACTACGCCACCCAGTACGCCGAGCGCTACGTGACCCAGGAGCACCTGCGCCGCGACCTTTCGGTGCTGGCTTCGGATGAGTACGAGGGCCGCGAAACCGGCACTAAGGGCCAGAAAATGGCCGCTGCTTACATCAGCAAGCAGTTTGCTGATGACAGCCTGCAAGCGCCCGTCGCGGCCAATACCGCTAACCCCTACCTCCAGACCTTCGGCATGGAGCGCAGCGCCTGGCAGCCGGGCGGCACTATCACGGCGGGTGGCAAGGCCTACGAGTGGCTGAAAGATTTTTACGCCTTCGGGCGCACGCCCTTCGACCAGGCCACGGCCGTGCAGCCGGTTTTTCTGGGCTACGGTATTGAGGAAGGCGATTATTCTGATTATGCGGGACGCGACGTGAAAGGTAAAGATTTGCTTATTCTACTTGGCGAGCCAATGAATATGGATGGCCGCCCAGAGCTTAGCAAAGATGGTAACCCGACGAAATGGGGCGTAGATTTCCGCGCTAAGGCCGCGCTAGCGGCTCAAAAAGGGGCACGGAGCGTTTTCTTTATAACCCAGGAACCGGCCGACAAATTTGAGAAAATGACCGCTCGACTGGCCCCGCGTGTGATGCAGCCCACCATTGCCTTTGCCGACCAAACAGGCAGCCGGGCGCCGTCGTTTTTTCTTTCGCCGGCGCTAGGCATGAAGGTATTGGGTACCACTGCCGCCCGTTTGTCAAAAGAATATGCGTTGGGTGCTGCGGCCTCAAAACCGCTGGCAGTTGGTACATTCAAGCCGGTGAAATTCAGCATCAGCGCGCCGCAGCAGCGCACGGCCGTGACTACGGAGAACGTGCTGGGCTTCCTGCCGGGCACCGATTTGAAAGACGAAATCCTGGTAGTGTCGGCGCACTACGACCACCTGGGCGTCATTGGCGGTGAGGTGTACAACGGCGCCGACGACGATGGCTCGGGTACGGTAGGCATGCTTAGCATTGCCCAGGCGTTTGCCAAGGCCGCTCACAGCGGGCACGGGCCACGCCGCAGCATCTTGTTCTTGGCCAATACGGGCGAGGAGAAGGGCCTGCTAGGGTCGGAATACTACACCGACCACCCGGTCTTCCCGCTGGCGAACACCGTCACGGACCTCAACATCGACATGATTGGCCGCACCGATGTGGGCCACGAGGGCAAGCCGAACTACGTGTATGTCATTGGCTCCGATAAGCTTTCGTCGCAGCTACACGAGGCGCTCCAGACGGCCAACCGCCAGCACGGCAACATCGACCTCGACTTCCGCTTCAACGACCCGGCCGACCCGAACCGGTTTTACTACCGCTCCGACCACTACAACTTCGCCAAAAAGGGGATTCCGGTAGCCTTCTTCTTCAACGGCGTGCACGCCGATTACCACGAGGCCAGCGACGAGATTTCCAAAATCGAGTTCGATAAGCTGGAGGCGCGGGCGCGGCTGGTGTTCTTCCTGGCCTGGGACCTGGCCAACCGCGACACCAAGCCGGTAGTTGACTCCAACAAGCCGTAACTTTAACGTAGCTGGGGCGCCGGGACGAGCAAGGCAGGCTAGCCAAGCGCGTCCCGGCGCCTTTCTTTTTACGCCGCCTACCATGCTCACGAAAGCCACCGCCTTCCAGACCGACGCCGAAGCCAAAGCCTTTGACCTCGAGCACCGCCGCAAAATCCGCTTCAACATCGGCAAGTACGACGCGGCCGTGAGCGCGGGCATGCAGCACTATGCCAACCACGACCTAGCCCGCGCCCGCGCCGCTAGCCTCAAGGCGCAGGTGCTCGAAAAGCTGGACGAATACCTGCTGGAGTTTGAAAAAAACTTCACCGCTAGGGGTGGCCGCGTGGTGTGGGCCAACGATGCGCAAGAGGCCCTAGCTGAAATCGGCCGTCTCACCGAGGCGCGGGGCGCCCGCACCGTGGTGAAAGCCAAGAGTATGACTACTGAGGAAATCCACGTCAACAAATACCTCCAAAGCCGGGGTGTGGAATCGGTGGAGACGGACTTGGGCGAGTACATCGTGCAGCTCAACGGCGAGCGGCCCTACCACATCGTGACGCCCGCCATGCACCTAAGCAAGGCCGATATCGCCAACATCTTCGTCAAGCACCTCGGTATCGAGCACACCGACGATGCCCAGCAGCTTGTGCTCACGGCTAGGCACCTGCTGCGCGATAAGTATACCTCGGCCGAGGTGGGCATCACGGGTGGCAACTTCTTGATTGCCAAGGAAGGCGGCGTAGCCGTGACCGAGAATGAAGGCAATGCGCGCCTCTCGGCTACTTTCCCCGGCCTGCACATCGCGGTGGTAGGCATCGAGAAAATAATTCCGCAGCTCACCGACCTCGACCTGTTCTGGCCGCTGCTCAGCACCAGCGGCACCGGCCAGCAAGTCACCGTCTACAACACTGTCTACTTCGGCCCGCGCCAGCCTGGTGAGCCCGATGGGCCGGAGGAGATGGTGGTCATCCTGCTCGACAATGGCCGCACCAACCTGCTAGCCCAGCCCGACCGCCGTGAGGCGCTACGTTGCATTCGCTGCGGGGCCTGCCTCAACGTGTGCCCGGTGTATAAAAACATCGGCGGCCACACCTACGAAACCACCTATTCGGGCCCCATCGGCTCGGTCATTAGCCCGCACCTAAGTGGGCTGAAAGAGCACCAGCACCTAAGCTTCGCCAGCAGCTTATGCGGGGCCTGCACCAGCGTGTGCCCGGTGCGCATCAACCTGCACAACCTGCTACTGCTCAATCGGCAGCAGAGCGTGGCGGAAGGCCACAATGCGCCCGTCGAGAAAGTGGCCATCGGCCTCTGGCGCTGGAGCATGCGCCACCGCTGGGCGCTCGATGTGCTGCCTGGCCGCCTCAAGGATTTCAGCCTCGGCTACCTGCTCGACCAGGCCGGCTGGCGCAAGCGCCGCGAGAGCCTGAAGGTGGCCGACAAGTCGTTTCGGCAGCTGTGGCAGGCTAGCCACTAGCAGCGTTTTGCCGGCGAGGCCCGTACACGGCGCATGTCATCTACTGTGGAGTATGCGTTGCGCGTGTTGGCGGGAGTAGCCGGCGGCTGGCTGGTTATCACAACCGTGTCGGGCGCCATTCGCTCGTTTGTGCTGCCGCGCAATGAGTCGGTGCGGCTCAATATGTTCGTGTTTGGGGGCGTGCGGGCGCTGTTTGATTTCGCCGCTCGGCGGGCCAGCACCTTTGCCCACCGCGACCGCATTATGGCGCACTACGCGCCTGTGGGGCTGGTGGCGCTGCCCATCGGCTGGCTAGCCTTAGTGGGCCTGGGCTACACGGGCATCTACTGGGCACTGGGCGTCAATGGCTTCACCAAGAGCTACGAACTGAGCGGCAGCTCGCTGCTCACGCTGGGTACCACCAAGCAAAACGGGCTGATAGTTAACGTATTCAGCTACTCCGAAGCTACCATCGGGCTACTGCTGCTTACGCTGCTTATTTCGTATTTGCCCACCATCTACCAGGCATTTTCGCGGCGCGAAATTGTAGTGGCCCAGATAGAGCTGCGGGCCGGCACGCCGCCCGTGGCCAGCGGCCTGGTGCGGTGGCTGGGCCACGACGGAGACTTTGGCAACGACGATGACCAATGGCTGGCCTGGGAGCAGTGGCTAGTCGAAATTGACGAGAGTCATACCTCACTGCCGGTGCTGGCGTTTTTCCGCTCGCCCCAGGCCGGCCGCTCGTGGGTGACGGCCGCCGGCCTGGTACTTGATGCCGCCAACCTGATTTTCTCCGCCCTCGACGTGCCCCGCTCGCGGCAGGTAGAACTAACGTTCACCGCTGGCTGCCTGGCCGTGAACCGCGTGCGCCGCTTTTTCGACCGCAAAGCGGAGACCGAGCCCGCTGAACTGCGCACCCCCGAAGAAGTAGACGCCGCCAACCCCGGCCGCGCGGCTTTCGCCAAAACCTGGCAGGAGTTGCGCGAGGCTGGCCTACCGATGCGCGCCGATGAAGAAGCCGCCTGGCAGCACTACCAAGAGCGACGCAGCCGCTACGCCAGCTCCATAGCGTTTTTGAGCCAGTTGCTGCTAGCCCCGGCCATGGGCGCGCTGCACTAGCCAGCGGCTATTCATCAGGCAGAATATTAACGTCTTGCACGAGTACCATCTTCTCGATTTCGCGACCGCGCCGGGTGTTGGCTAGCCCACCCAAAGCGGTTTCCTTGTACCGGGTTTCCATGCTCTGGCCCACTTCGCCGAGGGCGGCCACGCACTGGTCTACTGGGATAACCGGGTCGACGCCCGCAATGGCAATCTGGGCCGACGAAAACGCGATAGCTGCCGCTGAGGCATTGCGCACCACGCACGGCACCTCCACGAGGCCCGCCACCGGGTCGCACACCAACCCCAGCATGCACTGAATAGTGATGGCCACGGCCGCAAACGTCTCCTCCACCGAGCCGCCTAGGCAGTACACGATGGCGCCCGCGCCCATGGCGGCAGCCGAGCCGGTTTCGGCCTGGCAGCCGCCTACGGCGCCGGCTAGCGAGGCGTTTTGCTCGATAATGAGCGCTACGCCGGCCGCTACCAGCAGGCCTTCCAGGATTTTGCGGTCGTCGAGGTTGTGCAGCTTTTGAATGGTGGTAAGCACGCCGGGCAAAATGCCCGAGGCGCCCGCCGTGGGGGCGGCCACCACGCGGCCCATGCAAGAGTTTACTTCCTTGGCGCCTAGCGCACTCACAATGAGTTGCTTGAATTCGGGCGACAGCACGGTGACGGGGGAGGCGGCAATCTTCTTGGCCCCGTTATTTATCATGCCCGAGCGCGAGGTCATGTTGCCGGTCTGGCCCTCGTGCACGGCGTCGCGCATCACATCGTAGGCCCGCTGCAGGGTGGGCCAAATGGCCTCCTCGGTTGCGCCTTTCTGCTCTATCTCGTAGGCCAGCACGGGCTGGTAGAGCGGCTCGCCGGTAGCGGCGCAGTGCGCCTGCCAGGAAGCGAAATCAGTGAAAAGCAACGACATGGTGGGGTGGGCTAGGGGTAGAATTTAAGAAAGCGGCATTAAAGATAAAAAAGAACGTCATGCTAAGCTTGCCGAAGCACCTCTACTGCATAACACCCGAGCAGGGCGGCAGAGATGCTTCGACAAGCTCAGCATGACGTTCTACTTGTTATACGAGTGGCTAGGCTCCCTATTGGGCCGCCGGCTCTTTGGTCGTTACCAGCTTGATGCTAGCCGAGTTGATGCACAGGCGCAGGCCGCTTGGGGCGGGCCCGTCGGGGAATACGTGGCCCTGGTGGGCGTCGCACACGTTGCAGAGCACTTCCACGCGGGTCATGCCGTAGCTGGTGTCTTTCTTGTACTTGATGGCGGCCTCGTCCACGGGCTGCGTGAAGCTGGGCCAGCCGGTGCCGCTCTCAAACTTGGTGCGCGAGTCGTAGAGCGGGGTGCCGCAGCACACGCAGGCGTAGAGGCCAGCCTCGTGGGCCTCGCAGTATTCGCCGGTGAAGGCGCGCTCGGTGCCGTGCTCACGGGTTACGTGGTACTGCTCGGCGGTAAGCTGGGCTTTCCACTCGGCGGCGGTTTTTTCCACGCGGCGCGGGGGGGTAGGGGCGCCGTGGTTGGCCAGGCGGATAACGTCGTTCCAGGTTTGCATAAAAGCGATGGCTGAGGTTTGGTACTAGTAAAACGCAGTACGCCGTGCAGAGTTCACGGCCGCGGGCTAGGCCCACTCTTGCAGCAAAGCCAGGCCCGCCGGCCAGTCGCCGTGACCACTGGCCGCGTTGATATGGCCAGCGTCGCCAATCACGACCAACTCGCTGCCCCAGGCCTCGGCAAATTGCTTGGCGCGGGCTAGGGTCACCCATTCATCGGTGGTGCTCGTCACCACTTTGCTCGGAAAAGGTAGCCGCTGCAGCGGCATCGGCCCGAAGCCGGTGGTAGGAAAGGCCGCGAAACTGGCCGTATCTACATCGGCGGGCGCCACCAGCAGCGCGCCTTTGATGACGTGGCCATAGCTAGTAGCCCAGTGCGCTACCGTGGGGCAGCCCAGGCTGTGCGCAATAAGCACTACCTGGCTAAGGTCTTCGCCGGCTAGGGCCTGCTCCAGCGTTTCGACCCACTCGGTGCGGTCGGGCGCATCCCATTCGCGCTGCTGAATGCGGGTGAAATCCGGGTTTTGGCGTTCAAAATAGGTTTGCCAATGCTCGGGCCCCGAGCTGCCCAGGCCGGGCACAATGAAAAAGCGGGTGGTTCTTTGCATGGCCGAAAGTAGCCTACCGCAGGCTGCCCGCGTAAAAACCGACTTATGAAACTCCTTTCTGCCGCTCAAATCCGCGAGCTCGACCAGGCTACTATCCGCGAGCAGCGTACTACTTCCACGGCCCTTATGGAGCGCGCCGCCATTGCGCTGGCCGGCTGGCTCTACCAGCACTACACCCCGGCCGAGGCAGGTGAAATCTTGCTGCTGTGCGGCCCCGGCAACAACGGTGGCGATGGCCTGGCCCTAGCCCGCCTGCTCTACCTGGCTGGCTACGCCGTGCGGCTAGGCCTACTGCCCGCTACCAAGTACTCCGACGACTACGAGTATAACCACCACGTATTACCTAAGGTCATTGCCATTCAAGAGCTAAGCGCCGAGAAACTACCCGCTATCGCGCCCGGTACGCTGGTGATTGATGCGCTGTTTGGTACCGGCCTCAGCCGTCCGCTCGATGGCGTAGCCGCTGCCGTGGTGCAGCACCTCAATGCTAGCCAGGCCCGGGTGGTGGCCATCGACCTACCCAGCGGCCTGCTGGCCGACGCGCCCCAGCCCGACGCCCAGGCGCCGGTGGTGCGGGCTAGCCACACTATCAGCTTTGGGCTGCCCAAGCTGGCCTTTTTGCTGCCTCAAAATGCCGAGTACGTGGGCGAATGGCACGTGGTAGATATTGGCTTAAGCCCCGATTTTATCGAGCAAGCGGCTACGCCCTGGCACCTCACGCGCCTGCCTGGCGTACCCAGCTTCGATGCTGCGCTGGCCGCCCGGCAGCCCGACGTGACCTTGCCCAAGCGCGGTAAGTTTGCCTATAAGAATACCTTCGGCCATGCGCTGCTGCTGGCTGGTAGCCGCGGCAAGGTAGGCGCGGCGGTGCTGGCTAGCGGCGCTTGCCTGCGCGGTGGTGTGGGCCTGCTCACGGTGGCAGTGCCGGGCTGCGGCTACGACATTATCCAAACTACGCGGCCCGAGGCCATGTGCCTGGCTGATGTGCAAGCCGATTTTATCAGCGAATTGCCGGAGCTGAAATCGTATCAGGCAGTAGGCATCGGCCCCGGTCTGGGCCAGGAGGAGGCTAGCCGCGCCGTGTTTGAACAACTGCTGCGCGAGGCCAAGGTGCCGCTCGTCATCGATGCCGACGCCCTCAATCTGCTCGGCACCCACCGCGAGCTGCTCGCCCTGCTGCCCGAAAACACGGTGCTCACGCCCCACATTGGCGAGTTTACGCGCCTCACCGAAAAGGCCCGCGACGACTATCACCGGCTCGATTTGCTGCGCGAATTTGCCCAAACACACAAGTGCGTGGTGGTGCTGAAAGGCGCCTACACAGCCGTGGCCGCGCCCGATGGCCAGGTGTATTTCAACAGCACCGGCAACCCCGGCATGGGCACCGGCGGCAGTGGCGACGTGCTCACCGGCCTCACCCTGGCCCTGCGCGCCGACCAGCGCCTCGATGCTCTGCTAGCTGCCCGGCTGGCCGTGCTGGCCCACGGCCTGGCCGGCGACCTGGCTGCCGCCGAAACCGGCGAAGCCGGGCTAGTAGCCGGCGACCTGGTGCAGCACATCGGCCCGGCGCTGGCGGTACTTACCCGCTAGCGCCGGGCCGGCAGCAAGGTATTGGATTGATAATCACGGAGAAGTAACCGGAGCGCTAGCCCTGGCTTAATGCCAGGGCAGCAGGTAGCTGGCCTGCACCTGCCCGCTCAGGCTGTGCGCGTCGGGGTAGCCGTAGTTGCTGAACTGCCCGTTGCGCGACTGGCTGGCGAAGGTGTCGCTGTAGCGCAGCTCCAGGCCCGCGCCGCAAGCCCAGCGGTAGCCCACGGCCGCCACGGCCGAAAACTCCCAGCGCTGGTAGCCGCGCAGGTCGGTGTTAACGTTTTCCGTTACATCCGGGGCAAACCCCGTGGCGTTCGAGTACTGGTGGTAGCGAAAGGTGCGGCGAGCATCCGTGAGGTAGCCTACCTGCGGCCCAACGGCCGCAAAAAAGCCGCCGTGCGTAATGCCCAGCAGCAGGGGCAGCTTGAGATAATCTGCCCGGAACGTGGCATTGTAGTCGGTGGCGTCATTGTGCAGCCGGTGGCCTTGCTGGCTATACAGCAACTCGGGCTGCACAAACCAGTGCTGCGCCGCTCCCAGCGGCACCGTGGCAAACACCCCGCCCACGCCCCCCAGTAGTGGCCTAACCTCAGGGGCGTTTCGGGTGCCCGGGCCCGCGATGGTCGAGAGCGTGGCCCCGGCCTTGACGCCGAAGCGCACCGGCGCGCCCGCCTGGGCCCAGCCCGCTAGGGGGGCGGCTAGCAGCCCGATAAGAAGTAAGCTAGACGTTTTCATAAGGCGTCCTGAAAAATAGGGTACTTCCTATAGAGAGGGCTAGGCGCCGATTGGTTGCACCTGCGCCAGGGCCGCGTCCGCGTCGGCCGGCACGTAGCCCAAGCTTAAAAAGCTGGCCGCAGCTTGCTGGCCAGGCTATTGCGGGTGCTTGCGCAGCCAGTTGCGGGCTTCGAGATACGCGTCTTCGCCGTTGTCGCTGTGCTCGAGCACGGCGCGGTAGTAGCGGCGCGCGGTGGCGGGGTCGTTTTCGTTGAGGGCGACGCGCGCCAGCCCGGTTTCAGCAAAAATGTAGTAGCCCTGCTTGGCCATGCCGGCCTGCTCGGAGTAGGCCATGCAGCGCTGGTAATAGTTTTTGGCCTGGGGCAGGTCGTGGTATTTGTACTGCATCAGGTAGCCCATCATGTAGGTGGCCGCCCGGCCCGAGTAGGCCTCGTAGCCCACCTGGCCAGCCGCGTACTTGCGCAGCACCGAAAGGCTGGCCGCCTCGCTTTCCTCAAACTTGCCGAGCTTGAAAGCCAGCTTGGCGTAGTCGAGCTGAAAGCGCGAGTTATCAGGAAACTGGGTGGCGAGCTGCCGGGCCAGGGCATAGGCTTCGGGCGCCTTGTTTTCGCGGTCGCTGTTGAGGATAGTGACCAAGAAAAAATTGGCCTCATTGGCCGTGTAAAAAGCCGTGCGGCCCACCTGGCGCAACTGCTCCAGGCCCCGGGCGCGGTCGCCTTTCGGAAAGAAGAACAGCACTGGCCGGAGCCACTTATATTCCTCGCCTATCCACACGGCGTAGTAGTTGAAGAGGCCCGCGCCGAACAGAAACTCCGAGCTTAAGCCATTGGCTTCCTGGCTTTTTTCGAAGTAGATGAGGGCGCGGCGGCTGGCCACGGTGGCCTTGCGCCAGTTGTGGCGCTCGGCGTGCAGGCGGGCCTCCATGCCATAGGCAGCCGACAGAAAGAAGCACGCCTCGTAGTTGTGGCTGTCAGCTTTATAAAGCGTCTCGGCCCGGGTCTGGGCCGTGTCGAGATACGCCAGAAAGGTCTTGTCGTAGCGGGTGTCGGTTGCGTTGTTGGGCACCATCTTCCACCAGGTGCTGAGGCCGAGCAGGAAGTACGCCATCGGGTGCTTGGGGTAGCGCCGCTGCAAGGAATGAAACTGCTTGTCGGCCCGGTCAAACTTGAAGTTGTAGAGGTTTTGCACGGCCCCGCCCAGCTCCAGCTGAATGTCCTTATCGAGCAGCAGCCAGCCCGCAATGTCGAGCGCCTGGGGCACGGCCCGCACGCTGTCGAGTGCAATTTCGCGCATGGGTGGCACGGGCGGTGGGGTGGGCTGCTGGCCCTGGGCGAGCGCCGCCCGGCTGCCCGCCAGTAAACTCAGCACCAGCCCGCCGTTTAGGAGCCCGCGACGCAGAAAAATAGAGCAGGGCATAGGCTAACTGGCTTGGTGATGTGGCTGCTAGGGGCAATGCCCGGAACTACTGCATTTGGGCGGTGGCGGTTGCCACCAACAGGTATGTTTTTGGGTCTGGCCCGGCTAGCCCACCGGCAAACATAGGCCGATAAAGCGACTAAACGATTGGATTTTGCTTGCGTAGTGCAAAAAAAAAACGCCTTTGCCAGTTGAGTAAGCGCCGCGGCCCGCTACCAACACTAGTGCTCGGCGCGGCTATTTGCGCCGCTGGCTGGCTAGCTCAGCAGGTAAGCCACCGCCGGCACCAGCAGCACGCCATCGGTAACGAGGGCAAAGAAGTAGTCGCCCCGCGTTTCCTGGGCGGCCAGCACCACGGCGGCCGCTAGCCCGGTAGCCAGCAGCACCGGCAGCGGTGGCGCGGCGCGCGCCAGCCCCAGCCCCAGCGACCCCACCAGGAAAACTAGCGCCACGGCTTTGGCCCCGCCCACCCCCAGCAGCACCGGAAACGTGCGCAGCCCCACCGCCCGGTCGCGGCCGTAGTCGCGAATATCAAAGACAATGGCCAGCGCCGTTACCAGGCAAAACCGCTGGCCCGCTAGCCCCAGCACCGAGGCCAGCGGCTGGTGCAGGGCCAGCGCGGGCAGGCCCACCGTCACGGCCGTCCACACCCCCGCAATGAGAAAAACCTTGAGCAGTGGCACCTCGCGCACGGCGTGCCAGCGCCCGCGCCACGGCAGCACCGGCCACGAGTAGCCAATGGCCAGGGCCGCTAGCGGTAGCAGCACCGGCAAAAAATGCACCCAGCCATCGGCCAGTAATAAGTAAGCGCCCGACAGGGCCGCCGCCCCGGCCAGTGCCACCAGCGCCGGGCGGTGCGCCTGCTGCCAGGCCTTGCGCCCCGAGGCCCCGGCCGGCTGCCGGTACTTGAAGGGCAGCGCCGCGTCGAGGTTGTAGGTGAGCAGCGTGGCCGCGAACACCAGCACCACCACGTGCAGCCCGGCCGCCCCACTGGCTAGCCCCGGCCACAGGCGCAGGGTGGCCGCCGTTTGGGCCGCGGCCGCACCCGCCAGCCACACGCTGCTGAAGAGCAGCGCATCGAGCAGGCGCAGGGGTAGGGCGCGGCGGGCAGTGGGCATAGGTTGGTAAGCGAAAGCGAAGTGAATCAAAGCAACCCAACCAAAACAACGTCATGCTGAGCAAAGCGAAGCGTCTCGCCCGCACTGCCCGAGGTAGTACCCCTAGCGGTGCGGGCGAGATGCTTCGCTTTGCTCAGCATGACGTTGCGTAGTTGGGTTGGAGCAGCAGCTAGCTTGCTTTCTTGCGGTCGCCGAAGGTTTCTTCGTAGAGCTTAACGCTCTCGTTGATGATGCGGTAAGCATCTTCGCGGCCCAGGAATTGCTTTACCTCTACGTGCTTCTGCTCCAAGGCTTTGTAGTCCTCGAAGAAGCGCTGCATCTCGCGCATCATGTAGGGCGGCAGGTCGGCCAGCTCGTTGTAGTGGTTCACGCTCACGTCGTGGGCGGCTACGGCGATAATCTTGTCGTCCTCCTCGTCCTGGTCCAGCATCTGCATCACGCCGATAACCTTGGCCTCCACGAGGCACATGTGCGGGATATCGACCGAGCACAGCACGAGGATATCGAGCGGGTCTTTGTCGTCGCAATACGTTTGCGGAATGAAGCCGTAGGCCGCGGGGTAGTGCACGGCCGAGAATAGCACGCGGTCGAGCATGAGCAGCCCGCTATCCTTGTCAAGCTCAAACTTGCCCTTGCTGTTCTTGGGGATTTCGATGATGCCGGTTACGGTTTTGGGTAGGTTATCGCCGCGCGATACGTCGTGCCAGGGGTTGAATTGGGCCACGGTTGAGTAGGGAAAATGGAATGGAATTAAAACAATAACGTAAAGAAACGGCCCAGCGCCGAAGTGCCTATTTCATCACCTCGCGCAGGGGCACGCCGCTGCACCCGCTAGGCTCCTGAATGTGCAGGAAGCGGGCCACCGTGGGCGCGATATCCACGATTTTCACCTCCTCCGGCGATTCGCCGTGGCGCACGTGCCAGCCCCAGAACAGCAGCGGCACGTGGGTGTCGTAGGCCCAGGAAGCGCCGTGGGTGGTGCCCTTCACCACGGGGTAGGAGTAGGCTTCGAGCCAGCCCGGCGACATCACAAACAGCACGTCGCCCGAGCGCGGGGCGTAGAAGCCGTTGGCCTGGTACATGCTCAGGCCCACCGGCCAGGCGTTGCGCTGCAAGTCGGTGGCCGAAATGGCCTGCGCAATGTGCGGCTGCAAGCGCAGGATTTCGGCCACCTCGTTCTGCACCTTGGCCATCTCCAGCTTTTTCTGGGCTAGCAGCTCGCGGTTGAGGTAAACCTGCTGATTTTCAAAGTCCAAAATCCACTTGCCGGGGCCGTGCAGGCGCACCAGCGCTTGCTGCACCGAGTCGCGCAGGGGCGCCACGCCCAGGCCGCCGCCCGGCAGGCGGTGGGCTTCGAGGAAGCCGGCGGCCTGGTCGGCAGCGTGGTCGGCGGTGAGGAACACGAGCGCCTGGCCCTTGCCCACCTGCTTGTCGATGGCGTCGAGGAGCCTAGCCAGGTCGCGGTCGAGGCGCAGGTAGGTATCCTCCGTTTCGATGGCGGCGGTACCAAACTGGTGGCCCACGTAGTCGGTGCTGCTGAAGCTCAGGGTCAGAAAATCGGTTTGGCCGCGCTGGCCCATCTGCTCCTGGCGCAGGGTTTCGATAGCAAAGTCGTTGGTAAGCGAGTTGCCGAAGGGCGTGCTGCGAATGAGGTCGAGGTTGCGAATGGGCGCGGCGGGCTGCTTCTCGCCCGATGCCTTTTCGTTGGCCTTCACGGCGGCGGGCGGCGTGGCGCTCAGGCTAGGCAGGTCGTGCGGGAACACGGGCTTGGCCTCGCCCTTGAAGGCCGCTTCCCAGGCCACGTCGTCGGGCGTGCTCTCGGTGTACTGCTCGATGGGCAGCAGCGTGTTCCAGGGCTGGTTGAGGTACTCGGCGGCGTGGCCGGCGGCGTTGAATTTCTGCACCCAGTCGGGCAGCGACTGGGTGTAGAAGGTGCTGGTAATAAAGCCCCCGTTCGAGCCATCGTACCAGTAGGCAGCATTGGCCGCGTGCCCGGCGGGCAGAATGCTGCCGCGGTCCTTGATGCAGACGCCGATAACCTTGCTCTGAAAATTGGTGGCTAGCCGCAGCTCGTCGGTAATGGTGGTGGTGAGGTTATGGCGCGGCGACATCTGGCCGGCCGCCAGGGTGCCGCCCACCGGCTGCACAGTTTTATCCTCGGTTACGTAGGTGATTTTGCCGGTTTCGCGCTCAAACCAGTTGTTGCCCACTATGCCGTGGGTGGCCGGCGTGGTGCCCGTGAACACGCTCGTGTGGCCCGGGCCAGTGTAGGTGGGCACGTAGTTGTAGTGGCAGCTTTCGTAGCTAAAGCCCTCGCCCAGCAGGCGCCGGAAGCCGCCACTGCCGAACTTATCCCAGTAGCGGTAGAGGTAGTCGTAGCGCATCTGGTCGACCACGATGCCCACCACCAGCTTGGGCCGAGCTAGCGCGGGGCCCTTTTTTTGGGCCGCGACGGGCAGGGCCAGTAGCGCGAGCAGCAATATCTTTTTCATGCAACAACCGGTAAAGAGAGGTCGGCAAAGATACCGTGCCTGCGTAATGAGGGGAGAAGGCAAGGGCGTGAGGAAACAAAGAGGTAATAGAGTGAGGAGGCAAAGAAGCCTTTGTTCTCCTATTCAATTGCCTTGCTCGCCTCGTCACGGTTTACCTCATCACCTCACTACCCCATTACTTTATCACCCCCACTAAATGCCCGATTTACAAGCCCTCATCTTTGATATGGACGGCGTCCTTATCGACAATACCCCCGTGCAGGCCCGTGCCTTCCAGGCCCTTTTTCGCGACCAGGGCGTGCAGGCCGATGCCACCCAGCTGCTGCGCCGCCTCAACGGCGCCCCCGCCTCCGAAATTCTGAAAGAAGCCTTCCCCGGCCAGCCCGCCGAGAAGCTGGAAGAGTTTGCTGCCCAGCGCGAATTTCTTTACCGCACGCTGTACTGGGACGACCGCCGCGCTCTGCCCGGCCTGGTCGAGTTTCTGGAAGCCGCCCGCGCCGCCGGCCTCAAAATCGGCCTCGGCACCGGCTCGGGCCAGGATACCATCGGCTACATCCTCGACGACCTCAACCTGCGCCGCTTCTTCGACGTGGTCATCACCAAAGACGACGTGGACAAGGGCAAGCCCCACGCCGACACCTACGCCGTAACGGCCGAAAAGCTAGGCGTAAAGCCCGAGAACTGCGTAGTTTTCGAAGATGCCCTGCTGGGCGAGCAGGCCGCCTACCGTGCCCACATGCGCTGCGTAGCCGTGGCCTCGACGCTGCCGGGGCGCGATTTTCAGGCCCCGCTGCTGGTTATCCGCGACTTCACCGAGCTAGCCCCGGCGGGATTGCGGGAGGCGTTTGAAGCGACCGGCGCGGTGCCTCGGCCGGATAAGAGCCGGGCGTAGCGGGTGGGGTGTGCTACTATTTTCCGTGCTTACGAACTGCTCGTAAGATATTCCGAAGGGCGGTAAATACACCGCGTAGTAAATAGAGCCACACAACGCAGACGGCCGCCGTAATCAAGATGAAGCAAATGGCACCGAGCCAATTAGTAGTTGTTAGCAACATAGGTGCGTGCGAGTAAAATGTGAGATTCGGTACAACAACTACGATAGTTACACTCGCCTTAACCCACCTTAGCCGGCGCTTCCATATACGTGCCGCACACCTTGCACGTGCGCAGGTCGTCGTTGGCCCAGAAGCGGTCCATGATGGGCGGTAGCTGGGCCACGATGTCGGTAATTTCGGCGTACTCTTCGTAGAGCTGGTGGCCGCAGTTTTCGCAGTACCACTGGAAGCCGTCGCGCTCGCCGGGTGTGCGGTAGCGCTCCAGCACCAGGCCCACGGTGCCGGCCGGGCGGCGCGGCGAGTGTGGTACGCCGGGCGGTAGCAGAAACATATCGCCGGGGCCAATGACGATGTCCACCGGCTGGCCATCCTCGATAATCTTGACGGTCATGGTGCCTTCGAGCTGCCAGAACAGCTCCTCGCCCTCGTCCACGTGGTAGTCTTTGCGGGCGTTGGGGCCGCCCACCACCATCACGATAAAGTCTTTATTATCCTTGAAAACCTGCTGGTTGCCCACGGGCGGCTTCAGGAGGTGGCGGTGCTCAGTAATCCACTGCTGAAAATTGAAGGGGCGGGCGACGGGCATGGCGGGCGGCTAGGGTAGGGGGCAAAGCTAGCTACTGCGCGGCGGCTGCTTTGGTTGGGGCTGGCCGGGGGCCAGGGCTTAGTGCGCCACCTCCTCCATCGCGGTGGCCGCCAGGTCGTCGATGAAGCAGGGGGCACCGCTATCGTTGATGGCGTAGACCTTGAGTAGGTCGGTGGGCTGCACCCCGGTGGGCAGGGGCACGTCGAAGTAAATGTGGTTCCAGGTGCGGTTGCGGCAGCCGGGGTTTTGCAGGCGGGCGCTGTACCAGGCCAGGTTCTGGCCGTTGCGCTCTACACTCAGTACCAGTTTATTGCCCCAGGCGCCATAATCAGAAAATACCTGGCAGCCGGCGCGCACATACTCGCCGCCGCGCAGGCCGGTGGCGCCCAGCGGCAGCGTCAGGGTCGGGCTGAAATTGCGGCTGGCCTCGGCGCGGTAGGCCTGGCGGCTGTAGTAGCCCTGCTCGGCGCTGATGCCGGTGGCAGCCTCCACGGGCAGCTGGTCGAAGTCGAGCTTGCCGAGCTGGCGGGGGCGGTAATGGTGCTCGGCGCGGGGCAGGCTGGCGGGCACGTCGAGCTGGGCATAGTCGGCCTGAGTGGGCGAGATTTTGCCGAAGATGGCGAAGTAGTAGCGCCGGTTCATGTCCTCGGCGTCGATGATAGCGTTCTGAATTTGCCAGTGTTGCAGCAGGTTAAGGTCGATAAGCAGCACCGTGGCCACGGCCGCTGCCGCCTGCCACAACCGCGCCCGGCCTGGCGCCAGCACCCAGGCCACGGCCGCCGCCCAGGGCAGTCCTAGCACGGCGTAGCTCTGCACCAGCGCCCGCTGGCCCAGGCTGCCGCCGTACCACCAGATGTCCCAGGCCGATACCACCCACAGGTTCAGGACAAAAAACGCCAGCGCCGGCACGGCTAGCCCCCGGTGCCGCCGCCACAGCGGCACGAAGCCCGCCAGCACCAAAATCAGCAGCGGCGAATACACCAGCCACCCTTTGCGGAAGCTGAACAAGACTTTCAGCAGGTGCGGCTTCAGAAAGCTAAAGTGCTGGTCGCCATAGCTGTAGAAAAGCCAGTGGCCGGTGGCCCAGTGCCAGTACAGGGCCTGCGGCAGCGCGCCCAGCACGCCGCCCAGGCCCAGCAGCAGCACATCGGGCCAGCGCTGCCGCAGCAGGGCCAGCTTTTGGCGGGCGGCGGCCACGCTGCCCACGCCCCACAGCACCGGCACCACGGCCGCCACGGCTTCGGAAGGCCGGATGAGCACCAGCAGCCCCAGCGTGAGCCCGATGGCAAAGGCGCCCACCCGGCTAGGCTGCTCGTGCCAGCGCACCGTGAGCCACAGCAGCAGCGCGTAGCCCGCAAACAGGTAGTTGTGGGTCATGGCCACATCAAAGACCGCATACTCCAGAAAATTGGAGCCTAGCAGCAGCGTCCCCAGCACCAGGGCCACCACGGCGTCGGAGAAATAGCGCAGCAGCACCCGGCGCAGCAGGCCCATGCCCAGCAGCGCGTACAGCATTCCACCGAAGGCGATGGCCACCTGGTAGGGCGCCGAAAAGCCGTCCTGCTTGTAGCCCAGCCAGCGCGCCGCCCAGTGCCCTAGCCAGAAAAACGGCGTTTCGAGCACCGCCAGGCCCATCGTGTACTTCATCACGAGCTGCCCGGCGGGGGCGCCCGGCACCTGAAACGCCTGGTAAAACGAGCTGCTAGGCCCGTAGTCGCGCATGATGTCGGCCGCGAACGCCTGGTGCCCCAGGTCGTGGTAAATGAAGTGTGCCGGCAGGTAGAGGTAGTACCCCATCGAGTCCCAGCTCAGAATGGCCAGCACGTTGTGCGTATCCCAGTTGGGCACCCACAGCCGGGCCTGCACCATCAGAATAAACAGCACCAGCAGCGCCCCCAGCGACCAGGGGCCCCGGGCAGCGGCCGGGTAAGGGGCCAGCGAGCGAGCAGGCATAGCAAAACGAAGCGAAAAGCGAAAAGAAAAGCGGCGGCGCGCACCGCGCCAAATGTAAGCCCGCGGGCGGGGCTAGCCCGCGCCGTTGGCGGGCGCACGGCTATCTTTGACCGGCTCAACTGGCTTACGATTTTGGTTAAATTCGACACGCTCTCCATTGTGGTACCCGTCTACAACGAGGCGCGGACTATTCACCAGATTCTGGACCTGCTGCGCGAATTGCGCCTGCTGCGCGATATCCGGAAGGAAATAATCCTGGTAAACGACTGCTCGACCGACAACTCGGGCGAGGTCATCGGGCAGTACGCCGCCCGCTACCCTGAGCTTAACCTTAAATTGCTACAACATGCAGTAAATCAGGGTAAAGGTGCGGCGCTGCATACCGGTATCCGGGCGGCTACCGGCGACTACGTTATCATTCAGGACGCCGACCTGGAGTACGACCCCGAGGAATACAACCTGTTGCTAAAACCCATTCTCAAGGGCTTTGCCGACGTGGTGTACGGCTCGCGCTTCATGGGTGGGCAGCCGCACCGCATCCTGTTTTTCTGGCACAGCATCGGCAACGCCATCCTCACGTTCCTGTCGAATATGGTGACCGACCTGAACCTGACCGACATGGAAACGTGCTACAAGCTGTTTCGGCGCGATATTATTCAGGGCTTAAACTTGGTTGAAAATCGCTTCGGCTTCGAGCCCGAGGTAACGGCCAAAGTGGCGCGCGTGCCCAACGTGCGCATCTACGAAGTGGGCATTAGCTACTACGGCCGCACCTACGCCGAAGGCAAAAAAATAGGCTGGCGCGATGGGTTTCGCGCCATCTATTGCATCGTCAAGTACGGCCTGCTCGGGCAGTAGCGCCGGCCGGGCTAGCGCTGAAAATAGAGCTTGCGCCCGGGCGTCACGCCCCAGTATTCGAGCATGGCGGCGTTGCGCTCCGATTGCTCGGTGGTTGTAATCGGGCCCCAGGCCATCACGGTGCAGTCGAGGGTGAGCTGCACTTCGGGCCCGGGCGCACGCGCCAGCTCATCGAGGGCCCAGCGCTCGCAGCCATTGTCAAACGGCAGCCGGAACACGAGGTCCGACACGATAAAGTAGCCCGTAAACAGGCCCACTACCAGCGCGTAAGTGCCGCGCCCCCGGCCGCGCAGGTGCACCAGCAGGTAGTAGGCCGAGAGCCCGTAGGCAAACAACAGCCCGAGCGTGACGGGTAAAAAAGTGTCATAGCGCAGCAAGTAGGGGCGGTAGGCGCGGTAGCCGCCTAGCGGCAGCAGCAGCAAATAGGCCGCGGCCGCCGCGGCCACCCAGCCCAGCAGGCGCCGCACGCGCTCACGCCCCGGCGTGCCGGGTACCAGGCGCCGCACCAGCAGGCTGTTGGCCAGCACCAGCGCCAGCAGCACCGGCAACCCTACCTGCATGGCCACCAGCCGGGCTATGCCCAGCGGCAGCAGCTGGTACAGCTCGCCCAGGGTGTGCGAGTAGTCGTTCTCATTGTTATTGCGCCCGATGTAAAGCGAATACAGCGTGAGCAGCCCGAGCCCAAAAAGAAGCCCTAGCGCCTGGTTCGATAGCCACGCCGCCCGTTGGCTAGGGTGCCGCAGGCCCCACAGCCAGCGCAGGCCCACGCCCAGCAGCACAATGGCCACCGTGGCCCCCGCCAGCGGGCCATTAAAGGCGATAACCACCATCAGGGCTAGCAGCAACAGCACCCGCCACCACGGCAGCCGCAGGGGCTGCCCGCCGCACGCCGCCGCAAAAAACGGCCAGAACAACCCCAGCACCAGCAGCAGCGGCCAAGCGTAGAAAAAGGTGTAGGTGATGGCGTGGTCCGTCACGCCCAACTGCTCGTAGAGCCGGCTGGCCGTTTGGAAAAGCGGCCCCAGCAAAGCAGCCACCAGCCAGTAGCCCGGCCGCCCGGCCCCGCTGGCCCGGCGCACGTAGGCGGCCAGCCCCAGCGTGAGGCCCGCCTGCGTGGCCGTGGCAAAGAGCGCCGCCGCCGCATACAGGCTGCTAATGGGGCTCATGAAGTGCTGGAGCAGCCGGGGCACGGTCTTCCAGTACAGGCTCATGGTGGCGTGGGCAAAAAAGCGGTTGGTGGCGCTGTACACCGCGTTTTTGGTAAGCACCGCCCAGCCAAACGGGTCGTGCAGCACCGGCGCGTACCAAGGCGCCGGCAGCACAATGGCCGCCAAATCGCCATCGAGCGGCAGGTGGTAGTGCTGCCAGAAGGTGAGTGCCCAGTCCAGCACTACAAACACGACCAGCAGGCTAGTAAAGTAGCGCTTTTTCATTCTCAGTTATCGTGTTAGGCACGGCCCCCGTTGCCGGGGGCGTGCGCGCGTGCTCTCGGCCCTAGTCCTTGATGCTGAGCTTTACGTCGTCGAGCAATACCTCCTCGCTGGCATCGGCGCGCCACATAAATACGCGCATGTGCTGCGCCGCCGTAATGTTTTCGGGCAGGGTAAAGTCTTTGGTCACCATCACCCACTTGCCGTAGTCTTTCACCACATCGCGAAACTTGAGGTCGTCGCCGCCCACGGCCTCGCTGCCATCTGGCTTCATAATCTGCAAGCCAATGGTACCGGTGGCTTTGTCACTGGCCATGTACACCCACGCCTCAAGGTGCACGGTTTTAAATTTGCTGTTGCTGATTTGGCCCAGCGGCATATCAAATGTCAGGCTGAACTCGTGGTCTTTATCGACCCGCAGGGCGTACTGGCCCGAGTGCGCCTTGCCTTTGGCTACCAGGCTGGGGTTATTGCGGTTGGGCTCGTTGCTCCAGCCGCCCCCGGCCTCGAAGTTATTGAAGGTGATGGTGTTGGCATCGATGGTAGGGCCCGTCGCATTATCCGAGGAGCAGGCCCCTAGCAACGACAAACCCAGGAGCGCGGCAATTTTTTTCATACAGCAAAGCAGAAGGAAAGTAGGAAGCGGCAAAAATAAGCCTAACCCGCGCTCTGCCGGCGCCTGGTGCCCGGCTGGGGCCACTAGTGGTAGTAAAGCGCTCTGAATAAGACCTTTTTCTTTCCAATACCCCGGGCTGGCTGGCCCGGGCGGCCACCCCCGGCCCCTTGCCGGCAAAGCCTAAGCGCTTGCCCGCCTGGCTGGCAAGCCGGCTATCTTTGCGGCCTGCCAGTGGGCCTCAGCCGCCCGGCGGCGGAAATAAGTGCGTACTAGCTTGTTATTCAATACGTAAAATGGGTGTTTTTTCGCGCCGCCAACAAGTACTGAGCACCCTCATGCTCTTTGGGCTGCTGCTGGTATTGGTGCCCCGCGCCGGCTACGACGGCGACATGGACTACTGGGTGCGCTGGGCCACCTACATTTTGGAGCACGGCCTGGGCAATGTGTATCAGTTGCCCGATAATAATTATAACCCGCTCTACCACTACATTTTGTGGGCGTATGCACACCTGGCGGGCACCCCCGAAAAGCTGAAGTACTACAGCCATTTCCTCAAGGCTTTCACCCTGGTTTTTGATTTCGCGGGGGCATTTTGGGCGGCCTCCTTAGTGCCCGAGCGCGAGCGGCGCTTTGGCCTGGCGCTGCTGCTGCTCTTCAACATCGCCTACCTCTACAACACCCTGCTCTGGATTCAGGTCGATAGCATTTACACCTACTTCGCCTTCGGGGCTACGGTGCTGGCGGTGCAGCGGCGGCCAGTGGCCAGCGTGCTGTGCTTCGTGCTGGCGCTGGCGGCCAAAACGCAGGCCATCATCTTTTTGCCGCCGCTGCTGCTGCTGTGGGGCGTGCAGTGGTGGCAGCGGCCGCTGCGCCTGGTGCAGGGCGTGGTGGCGGGCGCGGCGCTGGCTACGCTGCTGCTAGCCCCCTTTATCTGGTGGGCGTGGGAGAGCTACCTGCCGCGCATCATCGAAATAAATGCGACGGCGGCCAACGTGTACCCGCGCCTGTCGATGAACGCCTTCAACCTCTGGTACTTGCTCACCGATTACGACTCGCCTTCCACGGTATCAGACCTGCTGCCCTTCGCCGGGGGCACGTTTCGGTCGTGGGGGCTGCTGCTGTTCTGCGGCACGTCGGCGGTGGCGTTGCTGCCGCTGCTGGTGGCCGCGTGGCAGGCGCTGCGCGGGCAGGCGGCTAGCCCCGGCCTCGGCCTGGTGCTGCTGAGCGTGGGCGTTATTCCGCTGCTGTTCACGTTTTTCAATACGCAGATGCACGAGCGCTACTGGCACCCGGCGCTGCTGTTTTTGGCCGCCTACGGCTTTGTTCGGCGCGATTACCTGCCCTTCGCCCTTGTGTCGGCGGCCTACTTCTTTCACCTCGAGCGGGCCCTGCAATACCTGCAACTGCTCGACTACGACCTGCTCATCTTCCGGCCCCGGTTTATTGCCGGCTTGTTTGGGCTGCTTATCGTGGTGGTGCTCTGGAAAATATACCGCCTGGCTCCGTGGCGTGCTGCCTTGGCTAGCCCCGTGCCGCTAGGGGTAGGGGCGCCGCTGGTGGCCTCCTAGCCTTTTTATCAACTTGACGCTACCCAGCCCTGGCATGAGTAAGAATAAATACCTGCGGGCGGCGCTGCTGGCCCTCACGCTGCTGCTGGGCACGCTGGTGCGGGTGGGGCAGTTTCCGCACCTGCCGCCCGGCCTCAACCAGGACGAGGCCGCCAGCGCCTACGAGGCCTACGCCCTGGCCGAAACCGGCCAGGACAAGTGGGGCAATGCCCTGCCGGCTTATTTTCCTGCCTGGGGCAGCGGCCAGAATGTGCTGCTGTCGTACCTCACGGCCCCGGTAGTTAAGGTGTTTGGACTGAGTATCTTTACGGCGCGGGTGGTGTCGCTGGGGCTAGGGCTGCTGGCGTTACCGCTGCTCTTTTACTGCCTGCGGCCGCTAGGGTGGTTTGTGGCGCTGCTGGGCACGCTGCTGCTGGCCCTGGCGCCGTGGCACTTCATGCTGTCGCACTGGGGCCTGGAGAGCAATCTGGTGCCGTTCTTTATGCTGCTGGGCTGCACCACGCTCACGCGGGCCCTTAGCACGCAGCGGCGGCGCTGGATAGTGCCTTCGCTGGTGCCATTTGCGCTTAGCCTCTACGCCTACGGCACCACGGCGGTAGTGCTGCCGGGGCTGTTTGGGTTGGTGGGGCTGCTGTGCTGGCGCCAGCTGGGGCCGCGCCGGGGCAGCTGGCTAGTGGCCTTGGGGCTGTTTTTGCTGGTAGCCACGCCCTTTTTGCTGTTCTTTATCGAGAACTACGTGGCCAAGCGCAACTTTGGCTGGACGGATGCCCTACCCTTTGCCACGCCCTTGCTGCCGGCCACCCGCATGAGCCAGGTGGCCGGCGGCAGCTGGGCCCAGCTGCTAGACCACAACTGGCGGTTTGTCCTGGCGGGCTTCGACGATGGCTCAAGCTATAACGTGCTGCCGGGCTTTAAGCCCCTGCTCAGCTTTGCGATGCCCTTTGCCCTGCTAGCCGTGCTCATTGGCGCCTGGCAGCTAGTGCGGCAGCGGGGCCGGTTTGAACGCTCGCCGCAGGCGGTGGTGCTCCTCGTGTTTGCGGCGTGGGGGCTGGCCTCGCTCGCCTTGTTTTTTGCCTTCGAGCTGAATGTCAATCGCTTCAATCATTTTTATGTGCCCTGCCTGGTGCTGGCGGTGTGGGCCGCTGGGCGCACCATCAATAGCTTCGAGGCTAGCGTGCCCCGGCCGGCGCTACGCTTGGGGGCGGCGGCCTGGCTGCTGCTCGAAGGTGGGCTAGCCGTGCAAAGCTACTTTGGCGACTACCGCCACGGCCCCGTGAAGGCGCAGTTCAATGAGGGGCTGGACGAGGCTTTTGCCGCCGTAAATGGCCTGTGGGGCATCGACCAGGTACGCATCACCGACCAAATGGCGCTGCCCTACGTGTACACGCTGTTTTACGCGCGCTACCCGCCGGCGCAGTTTCAGCGCGAGGTGCACTACTCGGTGCAGGACGGCACGTACCAGGTGCGGCGCTTTGGCAAGTACATTTTCTCGCCCGCCGAGCTAGCCCCCGGGCAGTCCTACGCGTATCTATCGCGTAAAAACGAGTTTCCCGATACCGACCAGCAGCGGCGCGAAGTGCTTTTCACCAACGATGCCTGGGAGGTGGGAATTATGAAGGTAAACGCGCCGGCTAAGTAGCCCCAGCCTGAACAAGGACGGGGTGCGGGGCGTAAGATGAAAAGTAATGAGTAGTGCATGGCGTAGTAAAATTGGGGTCTGGACAGCCGGCTGGCTGTTGCTGGCCCTCGCGGCGGCTGCGCAACCCGCGCAACCCCTGGCTACCCCGGTGCCGCTGCCTGCCTCCGACTCGCTGGTGCGCCACTACCTGGCCCGTGCCATCACCCTGCAAGAATTTCGTGACCTGGCAACCCCCGACCGGCGGCGCTTTGCCGCCTGGGTAGGCACTACCGGCGCCCGCTTTGCGGGGCGGGTCGGCGGCTTCTGGTTTACGCCCGACAGCCCGGAGTGGCTGCGCGCTAAGGGCGATACGTTGCGCCACATGGTCGATGACCTGCACCGGCACCAGCCCGCTATGGTAGTGCAGGGCGCCGTGTTTGAGGTAGTGTATGCCCACGTCGATAACTTATTGGTGCCTAATGCGGTGCGGGCAGAGTTTGGGGAAGATACCGTAGCGGTGCCCGAACGTCATTTTCGCTTTGCGGATATGATGTACCCGGGCTACTTCACCCCCGAAGACCCCGACCACTACCGCTGGGATGCGCAGCTACCAGTCGGCAAGTCGCCGGGAGTGCCCGACATGAGCCAGTCCGAAACCCAGCTCTGGTTTTACACGGTCGCGCGCCAGCAACTAGATGCCGGCTGCGAGGCCCTGCACTTTGGCCAGGTGATGCGCATGGACGACCGTGACGCCGGCCACCGCGCCTGGTGGAGCCTGCTGCAACGGGTGCGCGCCTACGCCCGCACCCGTAACCGCGGGTTTGTGCTCTGCGATGCGCACACCCACGACGAGTACTACGACCCCGACCCAGCCCAGCCGCTGCCCCCTGGCCAGCGGCAGCTTTTGTTCGATTTTCACAGCTGCCCGGCCCGGCCTATCGAGTGCGATACCCTACGCCAGGGCACGCACAGCGCCTACCTCGACTATGCCGATGCCGCCGACCGCTCGGGGGCTATTTACGGGCGTAGCGGCGGTGGGCTAGCCCCCGATGGCACCTACCGCGCGCACCTGCCCGCCCTGGTCGAACTCGACAACGGTACCCTCGGCACCCCCGGCGAGCCCGGGCAGCGCGCGCTTGGCGTGGTGTGGGGCGTGGATGAGATATCGTGGTTTGCCAACCAACCAGCAGCTTACCGCAACGAGTGGCTGGTGTACGCCGCGGCCCGCGTGCGGCAGCTCGACCCCAATGTTTACTTCGAAATGCCCGGCCTGCGCTTTGTGCACGTGCCGCCGCGGCCCGACTGGTTGTACCGCGCCGATACCATGGGCCAGGCCGAGGTAATTCAGGCCATTTGGGCCAATAAGCTGGACGAGCAGGCCCGCCGTTTGCTGTTGACCGGGCCCAGCTTGCCCTAGCCCGGCGCCACCACCGGCTTCCGGGCTCTACTTTTGCCGGTGCGCCGCGCCCAAGTGGCCTTCTTTTGCATGGATTTGTCCGTCGTTATTCCCATCTTCAACGAAGAAGCCAATATCGGCGAGCTGCACCGCCGCCTCACGGCCCTGCTAGCCCCCATGGCGCTGCCCGGCGGCTACGAGCTGGTTTTTGTCAACGACGGCTCGCGCGATGGGTCGCTGCCGCAGCTCATGAGCCTGGCCGAGCGCGACCCTGGCCACGTGCGCTACCTCAGCTTCAGCCGCAATTTTGGCCACCAGATTGCCGTTACGGCCGGCCTCGACCGGGCCGAGGGCCAGGCCGTCGTCATCATCGACGCCGACCTGCAAGACCCGCCCGAGCTAATTCCGGCCCTCTACGCCAAGCTGCGCGAAGGCTACGAGGTGGTGTACGCCAAGCGGCGCTCGCGCCAGGGCGAGAGCGCCGCCAAGAAGCTAACCGCCAAGGTTTTCTACCGCCTGCTGCGGGCCATGACCCATATCGAGATTCCGGTCGATACCGGCGATTTTCGCATCATCTCGCGCAAAGTGGTGCTGGCCCTGCGCCAGATGCCCGAGCAAAACAAGTTTTTGCGCGGCCAGATTTCCTGGATTGGCTACCGCCAAACCTACCTCGAATACGACCGGGCCGAGCGGGCGGGCGGCGTCACGGGCTATACTTATTCCAAGATGCTGCGCTTCGCCCTCGATGGCATCACGGCTTTTTCCGACGTGCCGCTCAAGGTGGCTACCGTCAGCGGCTTTTTCGTGTCGGGGCTAGCTTTCGTGGTCATTCTCTACACGTTATACGCTCGCTTCGTCACGCTGGAGTACCAGCCGGGCTGGGCTTCGCTCATGGTCAGCATCCTGTTTTTGGGTGGTGTGCAGCTCATTGCCGTCGGTATTATTGGCGAGTACCTGGCCCGGCTGGGGGCCAATGTGCGCCAGCGCCCGCTCTACATCGTGTCGGAAGGCAACCTGCCCGCCCCCACCGAAAATGCGGCCGCGCACCTGCCGCGCCGCTAGCCCGTTGCGCTTGTGAAGGCAGTCCGTACGCCCGCCGTTTTAACTACGCCCCGCCGCCAGCGCCTGGCGCTGCTAGCCCTCTTCGGGCTCATCTACTGCTTGGTATCGCTGGTCAACCAGGTTAATTTTCGCACCGGCGCCCTCGACCTGGGCTACGAGGCGCAGGCCGTAACCGACCTGGCCCACCTGCGCGCCCCACGCGTGACGCTGCTGCTCGATGCCCCGCCGACCGGCTACCTGGGCCAGCACTTCAGCCTTACGCCAGCCTTGGCGGTGCCGCTCTACTACCTCGTGGGCCCGGTGTGGGCGCTGCTGCTGCTCCAGATTGGGGCCGTGCTGCTGGGGCTGCTGGGCGCGTGGCGCTACGCCCGCTACGTGGGGGCCACCGAAGGGCAGGCCAACTGGGCACTGGCGCTGCTAGGCAGCCAGTGGGCTATTTTTTCGGCGCTGGGGTTTGATTTTCATAACAATGTGCTGGGGGCGATGGCCCTGCCCTGGCTAGCCCGCTGGGTGGGGCAGGGGCGCTGGCGCCGCGCCGCGCTGGCCGCCTTGTTTATCGCGGTTAGCAAGGAAAACCTGGCGCTGTGGCTGGCTTTTGTGCTGCTGGGCCTGGCCTGGCAGCACCGGCGGCAGCACCGCACGGTGTGGCGCGCGGCCGTGGGCGCGGGGCTGGCGCTGGCCTACTTCGCCGTGCTGACGCGCTACGTGATGCCCACGCTCGACACCACGCACCGCCCCTATACCCAGATGGCGCGCTACGGGGCGCTGGGCGCGTCGCTGCCCGCCATTGCCGGCAACCTGCTCGCGCACCCTGGCTTGCTCTGGAATTCGTTGTTTATCAACGTATTGCCTGATACAGCGCACGATTACATCAAGCTTGAGCTGTGGGTCGGCCTGCTGCTGTCGGGCGGCTGGGCGCTACTGCGCCGCCCCTGGTACGCGCTGATGCTGGTTCCCATTCTGGGCCAGAAGCTGCTGGCCAACGACGCCGGCTTTTGGGGGCTCAATGCCCAGTACTCCATCGAGCTAGCCCCCGTGCTGGCTTTGGCCGTGGCCGATACCCTAGCCAGTGCGCGCCGGCCGGGGGTGGGGCGCTGGCCCTGGGCGCTGGGCGCGGTGGTGCTGTTTACGGTGGTTACGCTCTACACGCGCCGCAGCACCTGGTACGACCGTGCCACCACCAACTTCCTCATTGGCAGCCACTACCGCCCGGCCTACCCTAGCCCGGCCGGGCTGCGCGCCGCTCTGGAGCGGGTGCCGGTGGGCGTGCCGCTCAGCGCCTCGTCGACCCTGGTGCCGCATCTGCCCGACCGGCGCGACCTGTTTCTGTTTCCGGTGCTGCGCACGGCCCGGCTGGTGGTGCTGCTGCGCGAGCCCGATGAAAGCGGTGCCTGGCCGCTCTCGGTGGCCGAGGCCAAGCGCGCCGCTACCCAGCTGCGCGCCGACCCGGCCTACCGCGTGCTTTACGAAGATGCCCAGCTGCTGCTGCTGGCCCGCCACTTTGCCCCGGCCGACTCGGCAGCCGTGTGGCGGCCCTAGCCCCGCTGCGGCCCTTTTGCTGCTTACCCGGCCGGACCCTGGCAAAGCGCGGTACCCTAGCCACCGCCGGCTGGCCGGCGCCCGGGAGTGGGTTTTCGAAACGGGCAGGAATACAAACCCAGGGGCTTACAGCCGGGTAGCTTTTAATTCTCGAAAACGCGCTGCTTCTGCCCAACCCCGCTTAGGCTGTTACCTTTGCGCAGTAAATCCCTTACCTGCCCCGTGGCTGAACCTGCTACCGACTTCTACGCTCATCCTACGGCCGTGCTCGACGCGGGCTGCCGCGTGGGTGCTGGTAGTCGCATCTGGCACTTTTGCCACCTGGCGGCGGGTGCCGTGCTGGGCGAGAACTGCTCGCTGGGCCAGAATGTTTTTGTGGCCGACGGCGTAACACTGGGTCGCAACGTGAAGGTGCAGAACAACGTGAGCCTCTACGGCGGCGTGGTGTGCGAAGACGACGTGTTTCTGGGCCCCTCGGTGGTATTTACCAACGTCAGAAATCCGCGCAGCGCCGCGCCGCGCCGGGGCGAGGGCCACTACCAGGCCACTTACCTGGAGCGCGGCGTCAGCATTGGCGCCAATGCCACTATTGTGTGCGGCGTGCGGCTAGCCCGCTACGCATTTGTGGGAGCGGGCAGCGTGGTCACGCACGATGTGCCGGCCTACGCGCTCGTTTACGGCACCCCCGCCCGGCAGCACGGCTGGCTGAGCGCGCACGGCGAAAAGCTGGCCTTTGATGCGGCGGGCCGGGCTAGCTGCCCCGCCACCGGCGAAACCTACCAGCTGAGTGCCGATAATAAAACGGTATCAATTATGAGCAAAGAAGTTAGTGCGCTAACGGCCAACTCATAGCTTATAAGTTATAACTCATAATTCTTCAAAAAGTGTACGACGAACTCCTCCGCAAAGAAGCCAAGCTGGCCGTGATTGGCCTCGGCTACGTGGGCTTGCCCATCGCCCTCGAATTTGCCAAGCAACTCTCGGTTATCGGCTTCGACATCAACGCGGGCCGCGTGGAGATGATGCGCAACCACCAAGACCCGAGCGGCGAGCTCGATGCCAGCGCCTTCGAGGGCACCGACATCACCTTCACCGACTCGCTCGACGTGCTGCGCGAGGCCAAGTTTTTTATTGTGGCCGTGCCCACGCCCATTGATGAGCACGCCCAGCCCGATTTGCGCCCGCTGCTCGGGGCCTCGGGCTCGGTGGGCAAAGTGCTGAAAAAAGGTGACTACGTGGTGTTTGAAAGCACCGTGTACCCCGGCTGCACCGAGGAAGACTGCATTCCGGTGATGGAGAAGCTCTCGGGCCTGAGCTTCGCTAACGACGACTTCAAAGTAGGCTACTCGCCCGAGCGCATCAACCCTGGCGACAAGGAGCACACGCTGCGCCGCATTGTGAAAGTGGTGAGCGGCTGCGACGCCGACAGCCTCGAAACCATCGCCAAAGTGTACGAGCTGGTGGTGGATGCCGGTGTGCACCGGGCCAGCAGCATCCGGGTGGCCGAGGCTGCCAAGATTATCGAAAACACCCAGCGCGATGTGAACATCGCCTTGATGAACGAGCTGTCGATGATTTTCGACCGCATGAACATCAACACCTACGAAGTGCTGGAGGCAGCCGGCACCAAGTGGAACTTCCTCAAGTTCAGCCCCGGCCTGGTGGGCGGCCACTGCATCGGCGTAGACCCGTACTACCTGACCTACAAGGCGAAAGAGCTGGGCTACGACGCCAAGGTTATTCTCAGCGGCCGCACCACCAACGACAACATGGGTGCCTACATCGCCCGCAAAACGGTGCAGATGATGATTAAGCGCGGCAAGGACGTGGCCAAAAGCCGCGTGCTGGTGATGGGCGCGACCTTCAAGGAGAATGTGGAGGATATCCGCAATTCCAAAGTGGCGGACGTGATTCAGGAGCTTAAAAATTTCTCGGTGAACGTGGACATCGTGGACCCGCACGCCGATTCCGACGAGTTGCACCACGAGTACGGCTTCCGCCTCACGCCCGCGGACAAAATCCGGGCGGACTACGATGCAGTAATTGTGGCTGTTAGCCACCAGCCTTACGTGGACAAAGACGAGGCGTACTTCAAATCTATCTCGGCCGATAATGCCGTGCTGGTCGATATCAAAGGCCTGTACCGCAGCAAGCCGATGGAGGAGATTCACTACTGGAGCCTGTAGCTTACTGGTTGACGGGTAGTTGCTGACGGATAGTGTTTCTCGTAAGGGGCTAGCCAGCAGCAACTATCCGTCAACAACTATCCATTCCCGAGTATGAAAAAGATTCTGGTTACCGGCGGGGCCGGCTATATTGGCTCGCACACTGTGGTGGAGCTGGCGCAGGCGGGCTACGAGCCCGTTATCATTGACAATTTCAGTAACTCGCAGGAGTCGGCGCTGGCGGGTATTCAGGCTATTCTGGGGCGGGAGGTGCCGTGCCACCGCATCGATTGCGGCGATGCTGAGGCGCTGCGCCAGGTGTTCAAAGCCGAGGGTGATATTGCCGGCGTTATTCACTTCGCGGCCTTCAAGGCGGTGGGCGAGTCGGTGCAGAAGCCGCTAGCTTACTTCCACAACAACGTGGGCTCGCTCATCACGCTGCTGCAAGTTATGAAGGATGAGAACGTTACCAATCTGGTATTCTCGTCGTCGTGCACCGTGTACGGCGTGCCCGACCAGCTGCCCGTAACCGAAGCCACACCCACTAAGCCCGCCAACTCGCCCTACGGCCGCACCAAGCAAATGTGCGAAGAAATAGTGCACGACGCGGCCGGCGCCCCCGACAACCAGACCCATACCATCCTGCTGCGCTACTTCAACCCCATTGGGGCCCACGAGTCGGCCAAGATTGGCGAGCTGCCGCTAGGGGTGCCCAATAACCTGGTGCCGTTCATCACCCAAACGGCGGCCGGCCTGCGCGATAAGCTCACCATCTTCGGCAACGACTACGACACGCCCGACGGCACTAATATCCGCGATTACATCCACGTGGTAGATTTGGCCAAAGCCCATATTGTGGCCGTGCAGCGCCTGCTCGACCGCAAAGCCACCGACGCAGTGGAAACTTTCAACGTAGGCACCGGCCATGGCAACACGGTGCTCGAAGTAGTACAGACCTTTGAGGAGGCTAGCGGCCAGAAGCTCAACTACGCCATCGGCCCGCGCCGCGCCGGCGATGTGCCGGCCATCTACGCCGACGCTACCAAGTCGGCCGAGGTACTAGGCTTTAAGACCACAACTTCGCTGCGCGATTCGCTGGCCAGCGCCTGGAAATGGCAGCAGACCCTAGCAAATTAGGGAACTGATTAGTAAGTAATTTACCCTACCTTAAGAGTGTCAAAGGCAAGCTGAAGCTTACCCTACAGTCATGAAAATTCTCATTACCGGCGGGGCCGGCTTCATTGGCTCGCACGTGGTGCGCCTGTTCGTAACCAAATACCCGGAGTACCAGATTCTCAACCTCGATGCCCTCACTTACGCGGGCAACCTGGAGAACCTGCGCGACATTGAAAATGCGCCGAACTACCAGTTTGTGAAGGGCGATATTGCCGACCAGGCGTTTATCGACCAGCTGTTTGCCCACGAGGAACCCGACGCCGTGATTCACCTCGCCGCCGAGAGCCACGTCGACCGCAGCATCACCGACCCGATGGCGTTTGTCAAAACCAACGTGATTGGCACCGTCAATCTGCTGAACGCGGCCAAGAATCTCTGGAAGCCCAAGGGCTTTGAGGGGCATACCTTTTACCACGTCAGCACCGACGAGGTATACGGCTCGCTGGACTTCGGCCCCGAGATGTTCACCGAGGAAACCTCCTACGACCCGCGCTCGCCCTACTCGGCTTCCAAGGCTAGCTCCGACCACTTTGTGCGGGCCTGGCACCACACCTACGGCCTGCCCATCAAGCTCAGCAACTGCTCGAACAACTACGGCCCCAACCACTTCCCCGAAAAGCTCATTCCGCTGGCTATTCACCGCCTGCGCACCGGCCAGAAAGTGCCCGTGTATGGCAAAGGTGAGAACGTGCGCGACTGGCTCTTCGTGAAAGACCACGCCACGGCTATCGACGCCGTTTTCCACCGGGGCAAGCTGGGCGACACCTACAATATTGGCGGTGTAAATGAGTGGCAAAACCTGAAACTCATTGAGCTGCTGTGCGATGTGGTGGACGAGAAAACCGGCCAGGCCGCCGGTACCTCGCGCCAGCTCATCACCTTTGTTACCGACCGCGCGGGCCACGATATGCGCTACGCCATCGACTCAAGCAAAATCATGAATGAGCTAGGGTGGAAGCCCAGCGTAACCTTCGAGCAAGGCCTGAGCCAGACGGTAGACTGGTACCTGGCCAACCAGGAGTGGCTCGACCACGTGACCAGCGGCGCCTACCAGGACTACAACGCCAAGCAATACAGCATTTAGTTGTGAATTATGAGTTATGAATTAAGAATTGAAAGGACTATACTGCCTGGCAATTGAATTCATAATTCATAACTCATAATTCATAATTCAAAAAGATGTACGAAACCCCTTTTACCGACCAGCCAATTAACGGGCTGAGCTTTCTCGTAACCGGCGGCGCGGGCTTTATCGGTTCCAACCTCGTGGAATATCTCCTCCAGCACGGCGCCAAGAAAGTGCGCGTGCTGGATAACTTCTCCAACGGCTTCCGCAAAAACCTGCGCTTGTTTGAGGGCAGTGCTGCGCTGGAAGTGCAGGAGGGTGATATCCGCGACCGCGAGGCCTGCGCGCAGGCTTGCCAGGGCATTGATATTGTGCTGCACCAGGCCGCGCTAGGGTCGGTGCCGCGCTCCATCAATGACCCGGTCACGACCGATGAGGTGAACGTGGGCGGCTTTGTTAAAATGCTGTTTGCCGCTAAGGAAGCGGGTATCAAGCGCTTTGTGTACGCCGCCTCGTCTTCGACCTACGGCGACCATCCCGGCCTGCCCAAGGTGGAAGACCGCATCGGCAAGCCGTTGTCGCCCTACGCCGTCACCAAGTACGCCAACGAGCTGTATGCCGACGTGTTTGCCCGCACCTACGGCATGGAGATTATTGGCCTGCGGTACTTCAATATTTTTGGGCCGCGCCAAGACCCGGGTGGGGCCTACGCGGCAGTTATTCCATTGTTTATCGACGCTATTCTGGAAGAAAATGCCCCTACGCTTAATGGCGACGGCGGCCAGACGCGCGACTTTACCTTCGTGGCCAACTGCGTGCAGGCCAATATCCGGGCGGCCCTTACTACCAACCCCGAGGCCGTAAACCAGGTGTACAACATTGCCGTGGGCGACCGCACCTCGCTGGTGCAGATGTACGATATCCTGCGCGAGGAAGCCCACTCGGAGCTGGAGCCGAAATTTGGTCCTAACCGCGCGGGCGACATCCGCGACTCGCTCGCCGACATCAGCAAGGCCGAAACCCGGCTAGGGTACGCCCCGCAAGTGCGCATCCGCGAGGGCCTCCAGAAGACGCTCTCGTGGTTTAAGGCCAACCAGGATTTTATTAAGGAACGCAACTAACGCACTGCTATGAAAGGTATTATCCTCGCCGGCGGCTCGGGCACCCGGCTGCACCCCCTGACCCTAGCCGTGAGCAAGCAGCTCATGCCGGTTTACGACAAGCCGATGATTTATTATCCGCTGTCGATTTTGATGATGGCGGGCATCCGCGAAATTCTCATCATCACCACGCCCCACGACCAGGCGCAGTTCAAAAAGCTGCTTGGCGATGGCCAGAACCTGGGCTGCAACTTCCAGTACGTGGTGCAGGAAGTGCCCAACGGGCTAGCCCAGGCATTTGTGCTAGGGGCCGATTTTATCGGCCAGGACAAGGTAGCCCTGGTGCTGGGCGACAACATCTTCCACGGCGAAGGCATGGAGGAGCTGCTGAAAGCCAATAGCAACCCCGAAGGCGGCGTGGTGTACGCCTACCATGTGCACGACCCCGAACGCTACGGCGTGGTCGAGTTCGACTCCAATAAGGTGGCCCTCAGCATCGAGGAAAAGCCCGCTAAGCCCAAGAGCAACTACGCCGTGCCGGGTTTATACTTCTATGATAACGAGGTAGTTGAGATTGCCAAAAACCTGGAGCCCAGTCCGCGCGGCGAATACGAAATCACGGACGTGAACCGCGAGTACCTGCGCCGCGGCAAGCTGAAGGTTGGTATTCTGGGCCGGGGCACGGCCTGGCTCGACACCGGCACCTTCGAGAGCCTGATGCAGGCTGGCGAGTTTGTGCGGGTGCTGGAGCAGCGCCAGGGCCTCAAGGTGGGCTCTATTGAGGAAGCGGCTTTCCGCCAGGGCTTTATCGATGCGGCGCAGCTGCGCAAAATCGCCGAGCCCCTGCGTAAAAGCGGTTACGGCGACTACCTCATGAACCTGCCCGACCAACTGGTGATGGGCGGCTAGGGGGTAAGAAAGCTGGAAAAGGCCGTCATGCTGTAAGCAGTATGACGGCCTTTTTAATTATTACTGATTGAGTATCAATCGAAACGTGGTGCCTTTGCCTGCCTCGCTGGCCTTTACGTAGAGGCGCCCTTCGTGGTAGTTTTCGATGATGCGGCGGGCTAGGGCCAGGCCCAGGCCCCAGCCCCGCTTTTTGGTGGTGTAGCCGGGCATAAACACGCTTTCAAGCTTGTTTTTGGGAATGCCCTTGCCCGTATCGGTGATGTCGATGGCAACCTGGGGGCGCGGGGCGCGGCGGCGCCACCACTGGCGCGCGGGCTTCACACGGCGCAGGCGCAGCGTGATGGAGCCGCGCCCGTCCATGGCATCAACTGCGTTTTTGCAGATATTCTCCACTACCCAATCGAAAAGGGGCACGTTGAGGCACGCTGGCGTATCGAGCGGCAAATCGGTTTCGATGCTGAACTTGACCTTGCGCGACACCCGGCTTTCGAGGTAAGCAATGGCGTTGCGGGTGGTATGGTACAGGTTCTCCGCCTTCAGCACCGGCACCGAGCCAATGTTGCTGAAGCGCTCGGTAATGATTTCCAGCCGTTTGATATCCTTGCCCAGCTCCTCCACAATGGGCTCGTCGCGGAAGCGGTCTGACTGCCGTAAATACTCTTGCCAGCCCACCAGCGAGCTCAGCGGCGTGCCCAGTTGGTGCGCCGTTTCCTTGGCTAGCCCCACCCACACGCGGTTTTGCTCGGCCCGCCGCGAGTAGCTGAAGGCGATGTAAGCCATCATCGAGAGCGAGGCGATAACGGCCAGCGCCGCCAGTGGGTAGGTGCGCAACTGCCGCAGCAGGCGCGAATCTTGGTAAAAAATGTAGTTGCGGGTGCCGCCCGCCAGCTCAATTACAATGGGCGGGTGGCGCTGCTGCATATCGAGCAGTACCGCGTGCATGCGGCGCACCGAATCGGCGGCGGGCAGGTTGCGCCCGAGGTCAAGGTTTTTGGCGTCGTTAATATTTTCGCCATCCGTCAGAATAACTGGTATCGTGGTGTTGGCCTCGATAATCTGTTCCTGCAAAAACTGAAGATTTTTCGTGTCTTCCGTACTGATAAGGTAGCGCAGCGTTTTGGCGTATAAATCAATCTGATGCTGTTCGCGCTCCGATAAACGCTGCACCAATACGTTGGTATACACCACGGTAGCCCCGGCAATAAGCAGGGCCAACAGCAAGACCAGTAGCTTAATACGTGATTTTTGGTCGTAAAGGGGGGAAAGCATAGGTACGGCAAAGGTCGGGCGCGCCGCCCGGAGCGCCGCTAGGCCTGTTCAACGAGTAAAAACGTTAGTTTGTGCACTTAAGAGCCCGGCCGAACCCAATGGGGGCGCGGTCTGTTTCTATCGCAGTTATTTATACTGTAATTTTGCAGGCCGGCCCTGGGTCGGCCCGTGCTATGTCCCATTCGTTTAAGGCTGTTAGTTTATCCTTCCGCAATGCCCCGCTCGCCATTCGCGAGCTGCTGGCGTTGGACGAGGCCGCCTGCCGCCGCTTTCTTACGCAGCTGCGCAGCGAGCTGCACCTGAGCGACTTGCTGGTGCTAAGCACCTGCAACCGCACCGAAATCTACTACGCGCATGACGACGACTACTCGGCCGTCATCATTCGGGCGCTGGGCGAGCTCAAGCACCGACCCGATGCGGGCAGCTTCGCTTCGTATTTCGACGTGTACCCCGACGCGGAAACGGCCACCCGCCACCTTTTCGAGGTATCGCTGGGTCTCGATGCGCAGGTGGTGGGCGATATGCAGATTATCAACCAGGTGAAGCAGGCTTATCAGTGGACGGCCGATGCCGACGCGGCCGGCCCCTTTCTGCATCGGTTGCTGCACACCATCTTCTTCGCCAACAAGCGCGTGCAGCAGGAAACGAGCTTTCGCGACGGTGCGGCCAGCATGAGCTACGCGGCCCTGGAGCTGGTAGAGGAGCTGACTGCCGACGTGGCTAGCCCCCGCGTGCTGGTAGTGGGCCTGGGGGAGATTGGCAGCGACGTGTGCCGGCACCTGGCCGACAGCAAGTCGTTTAGCAGCGTCACGCTCTGCAACCGCACCCGCTTCCGGGCCGAGGGGCTGGCCGCCGAGTTTGCCCCCGGCCGGCTGCGCATTGCTGATTTTGACAACCTGGCCGAAGCCCTGCGCGAGGCCGACGTTATCATCTCGTCCATCAACCGGGAAACGCCGTTTTTCACCCGCGAGCTAGTAGCCAACCTCGACGTGCTGAGCTACAAGTTTTTCATCGACTTGGCCGTGCCGCGCTCGGTGGCCGCCGATGTTGAGCAGGTGCCCGGCGTGCTGGTGTATAACGTGGATGCCATTCAGAGCAAGGCTTCGGCCGCGCTGGAGCAGCGCCTGGCGGCCGTGCCGCAGGTGCAGGCCATCATCACGGAAAGCCTGGCGGAGTTTGCCGACTGGAGCCGCGAAATGCTGGTGTCGCCGCTTATTCAGCGCATGAAGGCCGGCCTGGAGCAGCTGCGCCAGCAAGAGCTCGACCGCTTCCAAAAAAAGGCTACCCCGGCCGAAGTGAAGCTGCTCGATGACGCGACCCGTGCCTTTATGCAGAAAGTGCTAAAGCAGCACGTGCTGCACCTGAAAGCCGCCTGCCGCCGCGACGAGGCCGAGCAGCTACTGCCACTCCTCACCGATATCTTCGACCTGGAGCACCAGCCCACTACCGCCTAACGTCGGATACATATAAAACCCCGCGCCCCGCCGTGCTGAACCTAGTCAGCACGGCGGGGCGCGGGGTTTTAGGCAAAATCTTAGCGCGTTTTCGGCGGCTATTTAGCGGCGTGGGCGAGCGGCTAGGCACTAATGAGTGGGCAGGCAGGGCTAACCCCCGCCTGCCCACTCTTAGGGGTTAGATACGGCCAGAGTAGTCTTCCAGCGTGTCAATGATTTTGAGTAGCTGCGGTACGGCGAGCGAGTAGTAGATTTTGGTACCTACTTTGCTCGATTTGAGTACGCCCCGGTCTTTAAGCGTAATGAGGTGCTGCGAAGCGATGGCCTGAGGAATGTCGAGGGCCTGGTAGATTTCGGTTACCGACATCTGGTGGTCCTTGGACTTGCTCTTGCCAAGCAAATCAACGATAGCTAAGCGCTTGGGGTGCGAAAGCACCTTGAGCATGGCCGCTGCGCGGTCTAGCTGCTCGGCCTCAACGCGGCTGTGCAATGGTTTCATGGTAATGTAACGTAAAATGGTAGAAGGGAGATAGAAGAATGACTCCAATACCCTATTGCTAGGGTACTTGGAAATGCAAAGTAAACGAGAGAATACTATTGTAAACTATTAAAGCCACATAAAAAATACGGGCAAATTTGTTGTAGTTGTTCAGTGTAACGTATTTTATGGGTTTTCGCTCTAGTTTGGCACTTCTTTATCTTTTTTGAGCACTTAAGCAGTAAGGATTTTTTCTGAAATTAAACCGGCCTTAACCCTTTATAAAAGGCCAACTGCTTCTTTCTCAATTTGCCGGGCCCGGTAGCACTCCTGTTTACGGAAGTTAGTACTACTGCGTGTGAGCAAGTAGGAAGATTCAACGGGTGGCCGTGGCCTTGCGTATCAAGAATGGGCGCCAGCTAAGCGCGCTTACTACCTTACGAATGGAGATTCCCGCCTTTTTGCACCGAGAACTATTTGGCAACGAGCTGCTGGACTACTGCATTGCGGCAATCATTCTCCTGCTGGGTGCCACCCTCAACCGGCTGATGTCGCGGCTGCTCAGCAAGGCCTTGTTTCGCCTCACCAAGCGCTACACCACGGGCGTAACCGAAGAGGAGTTGCACGATTCCCTTATCCAGCCGCTAGGGGTACTATTATTTTTAGGTTCTTTCTACCTGGCTTTCAATGTGCTGCGCTACCCGATGCCGCCGCTGGCGGTGAAGGGCGTGGAGCCCTGGCACAAGGTGGCGCTGCTGGGCTTGTTTCACCTGGGCGTAATTGCCACCATCGTGTGGGTAATTCTGAGCCTGGTCGATTTTGCGCTGCTGGTGGTGCAGCGCCGGGCCGAGCTAGTGACGGCCCCCAGCAACCGGCGGCTCGACAGCCAGTTTCTGCCTTTTGCCAAAGACCTGATTAAGGTATTCGTGGTCGTGATTGGCCTGCTGGTAGCGCTAGGGCAAGTATTTGGGGTGAATGTGACGGCCCTTATCGGCGGCCTGGGCATTGGGGGGCTAGCGGTGGCTTTTGCCGCCAAGGAAAGCCTGGAAAACCTGCTGGCCTCGTTTACCATCTTCATTGACCAGCCGTTTGGGGTGGGCGACCTTGTGACAGCCGGCTCGGTGAGCGGCACGGTGGAAAAAATTGGCTTTCGAAGCACGCGCCTGCGCACGGCCGAAAAAAGCTACCTCACGGTGCCCAACAAGAGTATGATTGACAAGCCGTTGGATAACCTGAGCCTGCGTACCGCGCGGCGGGTGGGCT
>CAYLNN010000028.1:0-42328 GCA_964385095.1 uncultured Hymenobacter sp. | reverse complement strand
CCGCGCTACGCCGAGCGCACCCCCGAGATAGAGGAGCGGCTCGACTACGAGCTGCGCATCATCCAGACGATGGGTTTTGCGGGCTACTTCCTCATTACCCAGGACTTTATCAACAAGGGCCGCAGCATGGGCGTGGCCGTGGGCCCCGGCCGGGGCTCGGCCGCCGGCTCAGCGGTGGCTTACTGCGTGGGTATCACCAACATCGACCCCATAAAGTATTCACTGCTGTTCGAGCGCTTTCTGAACCCGGAGCGCGTGTCGATGCCTGATATTGACATTGACTTTGACGACGTAAACCGCCAGAAAGTCATTGACTACGTGGTGGGTAAGTACGGCAAAACGCAGGTAGCCCAGATTATCACCTTCGGTACGATGGCCGCCAAGTCGTCTATCAAAGACGTGGCTAGGGCCATGGAATTGCCGCTGCCGGCGGCTAACGAAATTGCCAAACTGGTACCCGAAAAGCCGGGCACGACCCTGGCCGGTGCCTTCCGCGACGTGCCCGAACTGCAAGCCATCCGGGCCGACCAGGGCGACCTCAAGGGCCAGATTCTGGCTCTGGCCGAGCGCCTCGAAGGCTCGGTGCGCAACACGGGCATTCACGCGGCGGGCGTCATTATCGCGCCCGACGACATTACCAATTACATCCCCGTTTCGACCTCCAAAGACTCGGACCTGCTTATCACGCAGTTCGACGGCAAGGTGATTGAGTCGGCGGGGATGCTGAAGATGGACTTTCTGGGCCTCAAAACCCTGACAATCATTGTAGATGCGTTGAATTTGATTGAGCGCAACCACGGCGTTAAAATCGACATCGACGACATTCCGCTCGACGACCCCAAGACTTACGCGCTTTATCAGCGCGGCGATACGATTGGCACGTTCCAGTTTGAATCGGAAGGGATGCGCATGTACCTCAAGGACTTGAAGCCGACCAACATTGAGGACTTGATTGCCATGAACGCCCTGTACCGGCCCGGCCCGATGCAGTTTATCCCCGACTTCATCAACCGCAAGCACGGCCGCGAGCCTGTCGAATATCCGCACGAGCTGCTGAAACCCATCCTGGAGTACAGCCAGGGCATCATGGTGTATCAGGAGCAGATTATGCAAACCGCCCAGATTCTAGCCGGCTACTCGCTAGGGGGTGCCGACTTGCTGCGCCGCGCCATGGGTAAGAAGGACATGAAGAAGATGGCGATGGAGCGCGAGAAGTTCATCAAGGGCGCGGGTGAGTTGCATAAGATTCCGGCGAAGAAGGCCAACGAAGTCTTCGACGTGATGGAGAAATTCGCGGAATACGGCTTCAACCGCTCGCACTCGGCTGCCTACTCAGTCGTAGCCTATCAGACTGGTTACCTGAAGGCTAACTACCCCGCCGAGTACATGGCCGCCGTGCTCACCAACAACATGGGCGACATTAAGAAGGTGACCTTCTTCATTGAGGAAGCCCGCAAGCAGGGCGTGGCCGTGCTAGGCCCTGATGTGAACGAAAGCGAGCAGAAATTCAACGTACCCCGTGAAAACCAGATTCGCTTCGGGCTAGCCGCCGTGAAGGGTGCGGGCGAAGCGGCCGTACTCGAACTCGTGGACGAGCGTAAAAAGAACGGTCCGTTCTCCGACGTGTTCGACTTTGCCAAGCGCGTGAACTTGCGCTCGGTGAACAAGAAAACCTGGGAAAGCCTGGCCCAGGCCGGCGCGTTCGACAGCTTCGAGAAATACAACCGGCGCCAGTTTATGGACGCGCCGGCCGGCGACCAGAACCTCATCGAAAAAGCGATGAAGCTAGGCCAGCAGCACCAGGCGGCCAAAGAGTCGGCGCAGCACAGCTTGTTCGGCGCGGGGGCTTTTGGGGCGGTGGCCGCGCCGCTACCCAAGGTCAACGACTTAGAAGATTGGAGCGCGCCCGAAAAGCTGCGCCGCGAAAAGGAAGTGGTGGGCTTCTACCTGTCGGGCCACCCGCTCGACACCTACCGCATGGAAATCGACGCCTACTGTACTTGCCCGCTCGATAAGCTTGACGCTCAAAAAGGCAAGGACGTGACAATAGCCGGTCTTATCTCGGGCGTCACCTTCCGCACCACCAAGAGTGGCCAGCCCATGGTGTCGTTCAACATCGAGGACTACGATTCGAGCCTGAACTTGGCATTGTTCCGCGACGACTTCAGCAAGTACGGCCCGCTTATTAACCCTAAGAACTACCACAACGACCAGGTGCCGCCCATGTTTGTGCGCGGCAAGATGGAGCTGCGCTACGGCACGCAGGACCAGTGGGAACTGAAAATCAAGACGATGGAGCAGCTCAGCAATGTGGCCGAAAAGCTCAGCAAGGGCGTGCGCGTGAAGCTCGACCTGCGCACCGTGACCGGCCCCATGATAGACCGCCTGCAAGAGGCCATCGAGCATGCCAAGGGTTCGAAGCGTCTGGAAATACAATTTGTGGAGCCCCACGAACGGCTGGCCGTCGATATGTTCTCGCGCCGCTTTCAGATTGAGCCTCGGACGTTTATCGAGAAGATGCGCGAGTTTGAGCTGGACGTGTGCGCGCTGATATAACGGGCTTCTGACTACGGAATCGTCATGCCGCGGCGGCGCCCAGCATGACGATTCTGTGAATTGTTTAGCAAGTGGTTTTTAGCAGGTTAAAAGCTGTTCGGGCGATTTATATTCGCATCGAATCAGTCGGTTGTTCCTCCTGCTATGCTACACTTTTCCACTAGGCTACCTGCTCTTACCCTGCCGCATTCCAACACTCCGGGGCGTTTCCGGCTGGCTGTCTGCCGCACGCTCGCGGTGTTGGGCTTAAGCTCGCTAGCCCTGGCGGCGCGGGCCCAGGACCTGCCCGCCGCCGTGCTGCACCATCCGGTGCTGTTCAACCTCAAAAGCGGCTTCAACTTGAGCACCTACACCGGCGGCGGCTACATTGGCTGGCAGACTGGTTTGAAAGGCGGCTTCACGGGAGGGTTGTCAGCTACCCGGCGGCTGTCGGCCCGCAGTGCTTGGCAAGTCGAGCTGCTGTACGCGCGCAAGGGGGCAGTGCGCCACGACTACTGGCATGCCTACGCCCGCGGGCACGCCGCTACCCTACCCCCTGCCTCTGATGAAAATATCTGCCGCTCCGAGTTGCACTATCTTGACCTGCCCGTGCTCTTCACCTACGGCCCCGGTAGCGGCAACCGCCCGGGCTGGTACGTAGCGGCCGGCCCCCAGGTAAGCTTTGCCCTCGACCGGCAGGAAACCGTGGTTCCTACTGGCATCCGCAACGCCAGTGACTTCCAAGAGATAGTCGGCAGCGGCGCTGAGGCGCTGACGCGCCGGAACTGGGGCTACCTCGCTGGCATAGGCTACCAGATTGCCGATGGTAACGCGGGCATTGAGCTGCGCTACAGCGGTGACATCAGCAATGTGTACCGCGACGGCCAAGGCTCGGGGGCTTTTTACTCCGGCAGTGGCAACCGCTTCCACAATGGCAGCATCCAGCTGCTGCTAAACTTGGTTTTAAGCGGTGGGGGCTGGCGCTGGGGCCACGATGCCTTCCCGGACGCACCTACGCCTTCGGCCGAGCCACCCCGGCGCTCGGAGCCGAGCCCATCGCCCCGGCCGCAGCCCTAGCGGCGCCCCGCTGGGTTGGTGGCCAACCAGCCCCGGCCAGCGGGCTGGCAAACCTTTCGCTTTCTACCTTTGTTAGACATCAACTCCGCTACCTTGCGGCCTCGTTGGCCGTACACGCCGGACGTTTTTTCACTAACATTTTCCTTAGCGTCATGGCGCACAAAGCAATTGAAATAACCGACGCCAATTTCGAGGAGATTATCAACTCGGATAAGCCTGTTCTCGTGGACTTCTGGGCCGAATGGTGCGGCCCCTGCCGCATGGTAGGCCCGGTGGTAGAGGAGCTGGCCGGCGAATACGAAGGCAAAGCCATCGTGGGCAAGGTAGACGTAGACGCTAACCCCCAGACTTCGATGAAGTTCGGTATCCGCAGTATTCCTACGCTGCTGGTCTTTAAGAACGGTCAGATTGTGGATAAGCAAGTAGGCGCCGTGCCCAAGCACGTGCTGGCCCAAAAGCTGGAAGCTCAAGTAACGGCCTAGTTTTGTAAAGCTTCGGCTTTAAATACGCAAAAGCCCCGCGCTAGCAGTAGCGCGGGGCTTCTGGCATTTTGGCAACCAAGTGAGGCTAGCGGCAAGGGCTATGGAGGAGGATAGAAAGCGCAAGAATAGCCAGCTTTTTTTGGTGCTAAAGCCGCTATATTTCGGCACACTTTCTGCCAGGTATGGCAGAGGTATTTTCACTCCCTTCTTCCCACACCATGAAACGTTTCTTTGGATATTTTGCGGCCCTGCTCGTAACCGGTGGCCTAGCGGCCCAGGCCCAGACTACCCCCGCCGTCGGCACGATGAGCACCAGCTCGTCGAAAATGACGACCACCAAGACCACCCAGGTGCCTAGCACCACCAAAACCCGCACCACTACCTCTACCAACCCGGCGGGCTTGAGCAGGACTTCGACCATGTCGAAGAACCAGGCCACCATGCGCAAGTCGAGCACCATGACGACTCCCTCGGGCATGACCAAAACCTCGACCAGCACCAAAATGAAGGCCGACGGCACGCCCGATATGCGCTATAAGACCAACAAAACCAAGCCCACTACCACCAAAGTGGGTATGTAACCTACCCCGCGCGGGCACAATAAAGGGCAGCATCTGAAGCAGGTGCTGCCCTTTATTGTGCCCGCGTGGCTGGCTAGGCAGTAACGGGCGCCTCGGCCAGCTGCACCGGGCGGCTGAACACCTCTTCGAGCGAGATGAGGGTTTCGGTGCGCTCTACGCCTTCTATCTGCTGCACCATATCGTGCAGCACGTTGCGCAGGTGCTGGGTGTCGCGGCAGGCCAGCCGGGCAAACAGGTTGTAGCTGCCCGTGGTAAAATGCACGCTGATAACCTCCGGAATGTCACGCAGCTGCGCAATCACTGCATCGCAGAAAGAGCTTTTAAGCAGAAATATTCCTAGGAAGGCCTGAATACCGAACCCAACCTTGGTAAGGTCGAGGTCGAGGGTAGCCCCGCGCACGACCCCTAGCTCCTCCAGGCGCGTCATGCGGCCATGAATAGTACCGCCCGAAACGTGCAGTTGCCGGGCTATTTCGGAATAAGGCAGCTTGGCGTCCTGAATCAGCAGGCTAAGAATGCGGCGGTCAATATCGTCTAACTCGTAGGGGCGGGACATAGGTAAGGCAAATAGGAACAGAAAGCAAATTTACGCATATTGGAAATATTTTACTTAAAAACAGCTACTAAAGTGAAGATTAAATAATTTTTAAGCCTTTTTAAGATAAAATTTGCATAATCATGAAATTATGCCTTACCTTTGACCTATCAAAACGCAAACGGCGCGGCGATACCAACCTTGTAGTGTGGTGAAACTGGCAGACACGCCCTCCTCTCTCGGGGGTGAAGATTCAGGAACAAAGCCCTGGCTTCTCGGAGCCTTGGCCTAACTTCTTCGTGGAGGTTCAAGTCCTTCCGCTACAGCTTTCGTAAGGGGCGCTTTCCGGCCAGGAAAGCGCCCCTTATGCGTTTTAGGCCCTGCCACGCCCTAGCGGGGTGGGGCGCAGTTGAGGCGCTAGCGTGGAGTTCGAGGGTTGATTACGGCCGCCGGAAAAGCCCGGCGCGAACTTGCCCCGCCATAATTCGTACTTTTACCCTTACAAAGGCTGCCCGACCGTCCGCGTCTGAGGGGAGCCGACTACATGGGCTTAAAAATACTGCTTACCCTGTTGCTGGTTTTAGTCAACGGGTTCTTTGTCGCCGCCGAGTTTGCGCTCGTCAAGGTGCGCTCTTCGCAGATTGATTTGCGGGCGCAGGAAGGCAACCGGCTAGCCAAGCTTACGCAGACAATGCTCCACAACCTGGATGCCTATCTGTCGGCTACTCAATTGGGTATCACCCTAGCGTCGCTAGCCCTTGGTTGGATTGGTGAAAGCGTGGTGGCCGAAGTGCTGCTGGCCATTATTCATAAGCTAGGGCTCACACTTTCGCCCGAGAGTGTGCACAGCGTGGCACTGGTATTCTCCTTTGCCACCATCACCATCCTGCACATCGTGATTGGCGAGCAGGCGCCCAAAGTGCTGGCCATTCAGAAGCCGGAAGCGACAACGCTGTTTATTACGGCCCCGCTGCGTTTTTTTTACGTGGTCACTTTCCCGGCCATCTGGCTGCTCAATAAGCTCTCCAATATGCTGCTTGGGTTGTTCGGGGTAAAATCGACCCACGGCACTGAGGTGCACACAGCCGAGGAACTGCGCCTGCTTATTGACCAAGGCAAGGAAACCGGCGAGATACAAGACTCTGAACATGAACTGATTGAGAACGTTTTTCAGTTCAACGACCGCATGGTGAAGCAGATAATGGTGCCCCGCACCAAGCTCGCCGCGCTCGACGTGAATGCTTCCGAAGAAAAGCTACTCGAAACCATCTTCAGCGAGGGCTATTCGCGGATGCCGGTATTTGAAGGCAACATCGATAATATTGTGGGCGTGCTCAATGTCAAGGACTTGCTGCCGATTATCCGGCGCGGCGAGCCATTGGAGCTAGCTCGCATTATGCGCCCGGCCTACTTCGTGCCCGAAACCAAGAAAATCAACCGCCTGTTGCGCCAGTTTCAGCGCAAGCACATTGTAATGGCCGTGGTGAGCGACGAATTCGGCGGTGTGTCGGGCATCGTCACCATCGAGGACATTATGGAGGAGCTGGTGGGCGAAATCCAGGATGAGTACGACAATGAAGTGCCCATGGTGGAGAAGATTTCGGAAAACGAATACCGCGTCAGCACTGCTACAGCCATTCCCGACGCCAACGAGTACCTCCCCTTCCCCTTACCCGAGGGCGATGATTACGAAAGCGTTGGCGGCCTGCTTAATGTGCTCTATGGCAACATTCCAGAAGTGGGCGACGTGGCCGTGCTGGAGCCCTACGAGTTTCGGGTGCTTAGTCGCACCGGCCGCGTGGTAGAGATGGTACAGCTGCGCGTGATAGGGCCGGTTACGGCCGCGGAGGAAGACCCGCTGGCAGCTTAGCGCCTTGTTCCTCACCCATCAAAGAGCTTCCCTAAAGGGGAAGCTCTTTGCGTTTTAGTGGGCCCGGGATTCTTCGCCCGCTTCGGCACCGGGCGCGGCCAGCCAGCTGGCGTAGCGCTGGTAGTTGGCGGCCGTGCGGCGCAGGCCGGCGGCCTGCGCTTCGGTAACGGGCTTGATTTTGCGGGCCGGCACGCCCGCGTAGAGGTAGCCAGGCTCGCAGACGGTGTTTTCGAGCACCACGGCGCCGGCTGCGATGATGCAGCCCGCGCCCACTAGGGCATGGTCCATCACGATGGCGCCCATCCCGATGAGCACGTCGTCTTCCACCGTGCAGCCGTGCACCAGCGCCCGGTGGCCGATGCTCACCCGCGAGCCGATGCGCAGAGCGGCCTGCTCAAAGGTGCAGTGCAGCACGGCCCCGTCCTGGATATTGGTTTCATCGCCGATGCGGATACTGTTCACATCGCCCCGAACAACGGCCGTAAACCACACCGTGCAGCCCCGTCCCAGCACCACATCGCCGATAATGGTGGCGTTGTCGGCCAGAAAGCAATCGGGGCCGATGGTGGGCAATACCCCGTGAACGGGCAGAATAAGAGCAGGCATAGGGCTAGCGGGTAGGGAGCAGGCGCTTCCAGGTACCCTTCTCCCAGTTGTATTTCAACGTGCTGGGTAGGGCTTGCCAGAAGTATTTGCTGGTTTCGACTGCGAAGCTAGGCTGCATGTAGCAATTGATGGTGCAGCCCTCACACTGCGGCAAGCGGCCTTCGAGGGCGGCGAGCCGCTGCGTAGCGGGAGCATTATACACCTCAAAGAGCTGGCCGTTGATGGGAAACTTCTGCTCGCCAAGGTGGTAGCAGGGCAGCACCAGCTCGTTGTTGGGCGAGATGACGAGCGTGGTGCTGGCGGCCCGGCACACGGGCGCGGCTACGTGGTTGCCGCCGTCGCGCCGCAGCGCAATGAAACCCTGGTTGAGGTACACGCCCTTGCGCCGGCCGAAAGCGGACAGGTAATCGAGCTCGGCCTCGGTAAGCTGTTCGCCGGTTTCCACATCGCCGTACTCAAAGGCGGGGTTAATGATGAGCACCAGCCCGTTGGGTTGGGTGATGTCGCGGTACACGGCCTCTAGGTCAGCCAGGTTTTTACGAAAAACCGTGAACAGAATATCGGGCCGCTCGCCCAGCTCTTTGGCTACGCGAATGCTTTCGAGCACAAAATCGTAGCAGGCCACGCCCCGGCCCAGGTCGTGGGTGGCACGGTCGGCCGAGTCGAGCGAAAAGTGCAGCATATCGACCAGCCCGCGCAGCTTTTCAGCGTTTTTGGGGTAGAGCAGGCCGTTGGTTGTGACGGTGGTGATGAAGCCCATCTGCCGGGCTAGCCCCAGAAACTCGGGCAACTGCCGGTGCAACAGCGGCTCGCCACCAGTGAAATCTATCACGTTGACCCCTAGCCGCTTCAGGTCACGCAGATTAGCCTCCACATCGGCCAGCGTAATGTAAGGCGAGGGCTTTTCCCAGATGTCGCAAAACGAGCACTTCGCATTGCAGCGATACGTGACGTAGTAATTGCACAAAACGGGATGCTTGACGAGGCGCATAGTATAAAGGTAGCCCGGGAGTGTAGGTAAGCTTCGGCTTGCCGTTTTGTTCGCCGCTAGCCCCTAGCCAGCGGCGGGCCGGCAGGTCAACTTACCTCATCCCTAGTGCGGGAGCTGGCCCCAGGCCGCGGCGTCCCATTGCCTGGGCGTGGCAGCCAGCGCCTCAGGCGTAGCCTCGCCAAAGTGCTCCTGGTAGTAGTTGCAAAAGCCTTTTAGTGGGCAGCGAGCACAATTGGGCCGCTGAAAAAAGCAGATTTGCTGCCCGTGCCAGTAGTTATGCTTGTGAAAATTGAATAGCCCCTCGGCATCTAATTCGGGCTTCAGCAGGCCGAGCAGCACGGTATGCGCCTTCTCGACCGACACTTTGGGACCGATGACCCCTAGCCGCTGCATCACGCGGTGCACGTGGGCATCGACGGGTAGCACGGGCTTGCGAAAGTTGAAGAGCAGCACCAGTGAGGCCGTTTTAAGGCCAATGCCGGGCATATCGGTGAGCCATGCCATCGCGCGCTCGGTATCCCAATCGGCCAGAAAATCAAGCGAGTAGCTGCCGCCCGTTTCAGCTTTTATGCGGCCCAGAATTTCCTGAATGCGTGGCGCTTGCGTAGCGGGCCAGCGCGTGGTGCGAATGGCGTGGATAAGGTCCTCAAGCGGCGCGTGCAGCACGCCTTCCCAGTCGCCAAAGGCCTCCAGCATCCGGTCATAGGCTAGCTCCTCGTCGGCGTGGGTGGTGCGGTGCGAGAGCAGCGTCGAAATCAGCTCACGCATGGGCGTGCGCCGTGCCGCCTTGGGTACTGGCCCAAAAAATTCGTTTAAAAGCGCGTGGTTGGCCAGGGCTTTGTCGATAGCAGGCGAGGCGTAGGTTGCAGTGGGAGCAGGCATGAGCAGTGTACCGCGGGCAGTGGGCTAGGGTTGCTGGCGACTGCCCACAAAAAACCCGGCCGCTCGGGTGAGCGGCCGGGCTGCGGCGCTAGCAAGAGCGCTCAGCGCTTACAGTTGGCCGCGCTTGGCGGCTTTCTGCATTTTTTCGTTGGCGAAGATGGCAACTTCCACGCGGCGGTTGGCGGCTTTGCCAGCCACGCTGGTGTTGTCGGCTACCGGCTGGCTCGAACCGTAGCCCGTGGCCGTGATGCGGCTGTTGTCCACGCCTTTAGCCGTCAGCTCGTTGGCTACGGCCTGGGCACGGCGCTGGCTCAGGGGCTGGTTAATGGCATCGGTACCCGAAGCATCGGTGTGGCCATCGATGGTCACGTTGGTGTCACCGTATTTTTGGAGCGTGGCGGCTAGCTCATCGATGTTGCCGGCGGCAGCCGAAGTCAGGGCCGACGAGTTGCTAGCGAACAGAATGCCCGAGGCAAAGGTGATTTTGATGCCCTCGCCCACGCGCTCTACTTTGGCGCCTTCGAGGTCGCGGCGCAGTTCAGCGGCTTGCTTATCCATGCGGCGGCCGATGAGGGCACCCCCAGCGCCCCCCACGGCCGCGCCCAGGATAGCCCCCTTGGCCGTGCCCGACTTGCCCCCAATTACGCGACCCAGAATGGCTCCGCCCGCCGCGCCACCCAGGCCACCGATAATGCCGCCCTTCAGCGTTTTGCTCATGCCCTTGGGCTTGTCCGTCGAGACGGTAGTCGACTGCGCCTGCGCGAAGTGGCCTAGCAGCAGCAGTACTGCCAGCAGGTAAGAGAAGGAGAATTTCAAGGTTTTCATGAGAAAAGAAATAAATAAAAAGCAATTGGCTACAGAGTAGTAGCAATGCAGTGGCAATTTCGCCATTTGCAACCACCTTGCCAAACTCAACTGGCCTAACGTAGTACTTTCCTCTTTTAATGCTGCCAAGTATTGGCTAGCCACAAAAAAGCCCGGCGGCGAGCCAGGCTTTTTTGTTTTTAGTCGTTGCGCAACAGCTAGCAGCCTATTTATTGCGGTAGTGGCGGTAGCGAGCGGGGTCTTTCTTTTTATCTTGATTGCGGCCCACCAAGCCACCACCTACTACGCCGGCACCGGCGCCAATGAGGGCACCTTTGCCACCACCAAGCAGGCCACCTACAACGGCGCCACCAGCACCACCCACGGCAGCACCTTTAGCCTTGCGGCTCCAACCTTTAGGCTTGTCCTGAGCTTGGGCTACTGAGCCAGCGAGCATAAAGAAGGCCAGCAGGAAAACGAAAAGTTTCGAGAAGGATTTCATCTGATTATGAAGCGAATGAGACAGGAAAGCGGCTAGCTAGCCGATGCTATTTTAACGCAAATTAAAATCCACAGGTTGTGCTCGGGCTCAAAAAAAGCTCGAGGCTAGCAGCCCCGAGCTTCTTATTTTTTGATGAGCTAACCTACGACTTACAACGTGCCGTTTTCGGCAGCCTTCTTCATTTTTTCGTTGGCATAGATGGCCACTTCCACGCGGCGGTTGGCTTGCTTGCCTTCGGCGGTCGAGTTGTCGGCTACCGGGTCGGCCGAGCCGAGGCCCTTAGTGGTAATGCGGCTGCTAGCCACGCTTTGCGCGGTAAGCGAGCTGGCTACCGACTGGGCGCGCTGCTCGCTTAAGGGCAGGTTGATGGCATCGTTACCGGTGTTATCGGTGTGGCCTTCTACCAGCACGTTGGTGTCGGGGTATTTCTGGAGCGTAGCGGCCAACTTCGAGATATCCGACTGCGAAGCCGGGCGCAGCGTGCTGCTGTTGGTATCGAACAAGATGCCCGAATCGAAGGTGATTTTGATGCCTTCGCCCACGCGCTCTACCCGGGCGTTGGCCATGTCGCGCTGCAATTCCTGCGCTTGCTTGTCCATTTTGCGGCCGATGAGTGCGCCGGCGCCGCCACCTACGGCAGCGCCTAGAATAGCCCCGGCGGCCGTGCCCTTGCCACCGCCCAGCAGGCCACCTATCACACCGCCCACCACGGCGCCGCCGCCAGCACCCAGCAGGCCGCCCTTGGTGGTTTTATTCATGCCGTCCTTGCGCACGCCAGTGCCGTTGTTGCTCGACAAATCGGGCTGCGTGGAAGTTTGGCGGGTGGAGGCGCACGAGCCCAGCAGCATTACAAAGGCCATTAAAGCGGCCAGAAAGGACTTAGGAGAGTTCATTATTTCTGAGTAAGATGTGAAAGAAATTGGCAGCGCCAACGGGGCCTTATACGCAAAAGCCCGCTCTGGTTACCAAAGCGGGCTTTCCCAAAGTCGTGCCAGGTAAGATTAGCCCTTGGCCAGCATCCCGAATAAATCGGCCAAACGCTGCTTGAGCTCGCGGCGGTCCACGATGAAATCGAGGAAGCCATGCTCCAGCACAAACTCGGCGCTTTGGAAACCCTTGGGCAAGTCCTTGCCAATGGTTTCCTTGATAACGCGCGGGCCGGCGAAGCCGATGAGCGCGCCCGGCTCGGCAATATTGAAGTCGCCGAGCATGGCGAAGCTCGCCGTGACGCCGCCCGTGGTGGGGTCGGTGAGCAGGCTCACGTAGGGCACCTTGGCTTCGGCGAGCAGGGCTAGCCGGGCCGAAGTTTTGGCCATCTGCATGAGCGAGTAGCCGGCTTCCATCATGCGGGCGCCGCCCGAGCGCGAAATCATGAGGAAGGGAATTTTGTGTTCGCGGGCGTAGTCGATGGCGCGGGCTATTTTTTCGCCCACCACCGAGCCCATCGAGCCGCCGATAAAGCGAAAATCCATGGCTGCCACCACCAGCGGCTGGCCGGCGCTCAGGCCGTGGGCCGTGCGCACGGCATCCTTGAGGCCGGTACTTTTTTCGGTGGCCTGCACGCGCTGCGGGTAGGCTTTGGTATCGACGAAGGCGAGCGGGTCGCCGGAGCTCAGGTTGGCATCGAGCTCGTCGAACTTGCCTTCGTCAAATAGAAAATCGAAGTACACGCCCGCGTCGATGCGGTCGTGGTGGCTACAATTGCCGCACACGTAGTGCAGGCGCTTGTGCTCGGCCATCGTCACCACGGTTTTGCACTCGGGGCACTTGTACCAGAGGCCATCCGGGGTTTCTTTTTTCTGTTCGGTGGGGGTAATAATACCTTTTTCTTCGCGCCGGAACCAAGCCATGTGGGAGCAGTTGAAAGCAGCGGGCAATGCGCCGCCGGCTTATAGATAAGTAGAAGTTAGACAACAAAAATAGGCTATCGGCGGCTAGGTTGCGCCGGGGCCGGCCAAACCTGTTCGCCAGGGGTCGCCGGCGGCCGGGCCGGCCGCTTTCCGAAGGGTTGGCCCAACGGCCGCCCCTAGCCCCGGCGCAGGGAAGGCAGGGCCCGCAGGCCGCGTCAAACGCGGAAAGTGAGTTGTAACTTGCCCCTCCCCTAGTGCCTCACTCAGCTTTTTTCTGCCTTGAAACTTCCTGCCTCCCTGCTAGCCCTGGGCCTGCTCAGCGCCCCTTTTGTGTTGAACAGCTGCGTGACAGCCAAGCGCTACGAAGACTTGCAGGCCCGCCAGGCCAGCGAGGCTCAGGCCCGCACCGCCGCCGAGCAGCAAACCCGCCAGGCGAAAGCCGACCTGCAAAAAGCCAACGACCAGCTCAACGAGCTGCGCCTCGACCAGAAGCGCCTTATCACCGACTCGGCCCAGACCGGCAACGCTCTGCGCCGCACCCGCACGCTGTACAGCCAACTCACCGAGAGCTACGATAAGCTGCTCAAAAACAGCGACCGCGCCCTGGCTGACCGCAATGCCGACTATGGCAAGCTCGCCAAGGACCTCGCCACCCGCGAGGCTGAGCTGGGCCAGCTTGACCAAAACCTGCGCAAAGCCAAGGCCGAGCTCGGCACCCGCGAGGCCAAGCTCACCGAGCTTACTCAGGCCCTGGCCGACAAGGACAAGGCCGTGAACGACCTGAAAGCCCGCGTGAGCAAGGCGCTGCTGAGTTTCAACTCCAGCGACTTGCAGGTGAAGCTCAAAGACGGCAAGGTGTACGTGTCGCTCTCCGAGCAACTACTCTTCAAATCGGGCTCGACCAAGGTGGACCCCAAGGGCCAGGAGGCCCTCAAAACGCTGGCTAGCGTGCTGCAAGAGCAGAAAGACGTGAATGTGGTAGTGGAAGGCCACACCGATAATGTGCCTATGCGCGGCACCGGCGCCATCCAGGACAACTGGGATTTGAGCGCGCTGCGCGCCACCGACATTGCCCGCCTGCTCACGGCCAGCGGCGTGGAGCCCAGCCGCATCACGGCCTCGGGCCGCTCGCAGTACGTGCCGGTGGCTACCAACGACACGCCCCAGAACAAGGCCCTCAACCGACGCACCGACATTATTCTTACCCCCAAGCTCGACGAGCTGTTTCAGATACTCGACGGCAACAGCGCCGGCCAGGCAAAGTAACTCCTTCGCTCACAGCGCATGCCCTAACTAGGAAAAGAATTGGTTGCTATATTTCGAGCACTAAACTCTTCACCTGGCTAGGGCATCTTTATGAACCCATTTTTCCATATGCGCTGGCTGTTGGCCGGGCTATTGTGGCTGGCAATGCTGCCGGCCGCGCAGGCTTCCCACGTTCGTGGGGGCGACATTGCCTATACCTCCGTAGCCTCGACGACGCCGGGGGTGCCGCGCTACCGCGTTACGCTGCGCCTGTTTCGGGATATTGCCGGGGTGGTGCAGCCGGTAGTGGAGCTTAAGGGCACCCAAGGGAGCTGCAACTCGCTGGACCCCCGGAATTTTACTGTGCAAGTGGTTAAATCGCAAAGCACGCGCCTAGCACCCGTTGCCTGCGCAGGAGGTCCCAACCTGCCATCTTCTTTTGGTTACGATGTTGAGTTATTTTCTACCGACGTGGACCTGCCCCGCGGCCAGTGGACGCTAAGCTTTACGGCGGAAAACCGCGCACGTGATATTCGCAATATTTTAAACTCCCAGAACCGCAATTTTTACGTAGCCGCCTTTCTGGATAATACCGTAATCACGCAGGATACTTCGCCTACGTTCTTATCCACGCTGGTGCCTTCCTTGCAAGGCAACCTGGCGCAGGCCTACAGCTTCAGTACCTTCGACGCCGACCAGGATTCGGTGGCGTACAGCGTGGTAGAGTCGCAGGAAGCAATCAACCCGCTTGTGCCGTGCGGCACCGTCATTGCCGGGGCAGTTTCGCCACAGTTTCAATTAAATGCTGCCACCGGAGCAGTAACCACCACGCCGGGCACCGTGCAGCAGGGCTTGTATGTGATGGCCGTGCGCGTGGCCGAATACCGGCGGTTGGCCGGCTCCTGGCAGCTTATTGGCAGCGTAACGCGCGATGTCGCTTACGTAGCCCAAAACCTGACTAATCAGCCGCCTAGCTTCACGAGCGTGGCCGTGGGCAACGGCGCCGCCCAGCCACTAGGCCAGACTATCATTGCCCGGCCTGGCCAAACGGTGAACCTCACCCTGACGGCTACCGACCCCGATGCGGGCCAGCAAATCCGCTTCAGCAGCGAGGCTACGAGCATTGTGCCGGGCTTGAGCTTGGCTACCATCAGTGCTACGCAGGCGCGCCTCACGTGGCAGGTGCCCGCTAGCCTGCCCACGGGCTTTTACAAGGCTACCGTCGCTGCTTTCGACAATGGCTGCCCCAACAGCACACTGGAGCAGACGCTTTATTTCCGGGTCGTCAACCTGCCCCTGGCCGCCCGCCCGGGTACCGACGCGCCAGCCACCGCCTTCCCCATGCCCTTTCACGAGCAGGTGCAGTTTCAAGCCCGCGCGGGCGGGCAGCTCGTGCTCATTGTTGATGAGCTGGGCCGCCCCATTGCGCAGCTACGCGCCGAGGCCGACGGCCGCGTGCTGTGGCAGCCCGCCGCTAGCCTGCCCGCCGGCCTCTACCTGGCGCGCGGGGCCGATGGCCGCCCGCTAGCCCGCCTGCTGCGGCAGTAGCCCGGGCCCAGCCCGGCCCCTTACAAAAGAGGCCCGTTCTGCCAAGCAGAACGGGCCTCTTTTACCTGTTACGCTTAGCCTACAGCGTGACGGTCAGGCGGGTAAAATAGTACGCACCGGTGAAGCCAAACTGGTTGGCACTGTAGAGGTAGCGACCCCGGTTCGAGTTGTCGAGCGAGGAAGTGTAGCTGGTGGTGGGGTCTACCGACACGTTGTTGGGGTTGTTGCGCGGGTCTACGTAAATCTTGTCGGGGTACACGTTGAACAGGTTGCTCACGCCCACAATCAGGCCCAGCTGCTTGGTAAACTGCGCGTTCAGCGTGAGGTCGGTAATCCATTTGGCCGAGAACGTCTGGTCGAGGTTAGCGCGCGCCGGGTCGGCGTCGGCAGTGGTTATCTCGCCAAAGCGCACCGAGCGGGCTTCCACCCCAAACTTACCGTAGGTGTAGGCCGCCGACAGGTTGACTTTGCTGCGCGGGTTGCCCTTTTCGAGGCGGGTGCGCTGCTGGCGGTCAAAAAGGCGGTTTTGCAGGTTGTTGGTGCCGGGCGTCTGGTCGCTGTTGATGGTGGAGGAAGAGCTGTTAAAACTCGTTACTTCCGTTTGGTTGAAGTTGGCGGCGGCAGTCAGCACCAGGCGGCTGCGGTCGCCGAGGGACAAGCGCTCATTGGCCACAATATCAATGCCTTTAGTACTCGTATTCACCGCATTCGCAAAGAATTGCACCTGGCTTACCGGCAACGAGCCCAGGATGGCGTTCACCAGCGGGTTGTTGCGGTTGAAGGACGTTGAGAGCACGATACGGTCCTTGATGTCAATCTTATACGCATCGACGGTGAGCGTGAAGCTGCGGCCGGCGCTCGCCGTGAGGCCCAAGCTGTAGTTGGTCGATTTTTCCTGCTTCAGCGACTCCACTCCGAAGCCCTGCTGGCCGCTGCCTCCGAAGGCATTGCGCACAATGGGGTTGTCGTTGTTCACCGTAAGCACCTGCTGGGGGTTGCCGCTCACAAACTGCGTGCTGGTGCTGTTAAAATAGCGTTGCTGGAGCGAGGGCGCCCGGAAGCCATTGCCGATGGAGCCGCGCACGGCCAGCGCGTCCAGGATGCTGTAGCGGGCCGCGGCCTGGCCACTCACGTTGCCTCCAAAATCGCTGTAGCGCTCGGCGCGGCCGGCTACGTGCACGAGCAGGCGGTCGGTAATATCGCTTTCCAAGTCGAGGTAGCCCGCTACGTTGGTGCGCGACTTATTCACCTCATCCTGCGGCTGATAGCCCGGAAACACCTGCGAGCCTGCGGCCGCCGGCGCCCCAAATACCGTGCGCCCGCCGTTGATGTACGAGGCATACTCGCCGCGGCCAATCAGGAAGTTATCCACCCGAAACTCGCCGCCGAAAGCTACGTTCAGCGTGGCTAGGGGGCCTACTTCGGCAAAGTGCCGCGAGAAGCCCAGGTTGGTCGTGTTTTGCAAAAATGCCAGGCGACCAGCGTAGAAGCTGGTGGGGTTGAGCGCCGTGTTGGGCAGCGAAGCGTTCAGCGAGCCATCTACGTTGTAAGCCAGCTCATTGCGCCCAAATGTATTGCTCAGGTCGGCCGCGAAGCCGCCAAACGTGCGGCGCAGGCCCACGATGGCCGACTGGTCGTAAATAATGGTGTTGATGAAGGGTAGGTAGCCGTTGCCGTAGATGTCCAGGTTGTTTTGCGCGGCCTGGTTGGGCAGGCGGTTGAAGCCCGCGCCGCGCCCGGTGCGGTACGCCGCCCCGCCCGAGAGGTACACCTCGTAGCCCCGGCCCAGCCGGTACGCGCCGTTGAGGAAGCCCCCAAAGTTGCGCGTGGCCGACTGGCCCACCCGCAAATCAACGCGGTTGAAGCCGTTTTGGGCTACCAAGGCATCGTCGGCGGCTTTCAGCTCGCGGCGCGCCTCCTCGGTAGTGGCTGAGGCGGGGTAATTGCCGCCGTTGTTGCCCAGGTAAATGAGCGGTGCCGTGTCGGCAAACGCCCGGTTGGTATAGCCCCGGTTCTGAAACTGCCCGCTCACATCCAGGAAGCCGCGGCTATTCAGCCCGATGCCGATGTTGATGTCGGCCTGCTCGGTGCGGCCATCGTTCTCCACGGTTTGGCCGTAGGTGCCGCTGGTTTGCACGCCCGTCGAGTCATCCTTGAGCTGAATGTTGATAACGCCCGCAATGGCATCGGAGCCGTAGAGCGCCGCCGCGCCTTCGCGCAGCACCTCGATGCGCTTGATGCTAGCCGCCGGAATCACGTTCAGGTCGGTACCCACCGAGCCACGGCCCACCGTGCCATTGATGTTGACGAGCGAGGATGTGTGGCGGCGCTTGCCGTTCACCAGCACCAGCACCTGGTCGGGGCCTAACCCGCGCAGGCTGGCGGGGTCCACAAAGTCGGTGCCATCGGCCACGGCCTGGCGCGACGACTGAAACGAGGGCGCCGAGTACGTGAGCACCTGGCTGATATCGGTTTGGGCAAAGGCCTTTATCTCGCGGGCCCCAATTACGTCTACCGGGGCGGTAGTCAGCACGTTGGAGCGACCCACAGCGGCGCGTGAGCCCGTCACCACCACATCGCCCAGGCCAGTGGCGGCGGCCACCAGGCGCACATCGAGGCGGGTGCGGCCCTGCACCGCCACCTCTTGGGTAGCGAAGCCGATGGCCGAGATAGTGAGCGTAGCGGTGGGCGCCACGGCCAGCGAAAACTCGCCGCTGGCGTTGGCCGTGGTGCCGTTGGTAGTGCCGCGCTCCAGCACGGTGGCGCCCGGCTGGGCCTCGCCGCTGGCGCTAAGTACCCGGCCCGTCACGGTTATTTTTTGGGCGTGGGCGGCTAGGGCCGTCACCACGAGCAGGGGCGTTAGTAGGGCTTTTCTCATAATGATTGAGATAGGTAGAAATAAGTAAGTAAACCTCGCGGCTGGTGGCGTAGCGGCGCAAGTGCAGGGCTAGCCCCAACTGGAGATGCAGCCCACGTTGCCGGCCTGAGCCGGGCAAACAGCCCACGAAATGTTAAAAGGGAAAGCCGCAGCGGCTAGGCTACGCGCAACAAGTGCCCCCGCCAGGAGAACAGCAACAACACAAACAACAGGTGGCGGCGGGGTACATGGGCAATTAAACAAACGCCTCGGAGGAGGAAAAAGCGAACCTCCGACGGCGGGCTTTGTTCGGCCCGCCCGCCGGTAAAAGCTGGCGATTATTGTTTATCTAGTTGTAATTCAGCTAATTTTATTTCATTATTTTTTATTCCCACCACCGCGCGTTGAGCGCGCCCGCGGCTACGTCCACGCGCTGGCCGGGCGCCGGCAACAGCAAAGTCGTGTTGGCCGCAGCAGCTTCGAGGAGGCGCTGTACTGGCTGCCGCCACGCGTGCAAAGCCAGGTTGAACGTGCCCCAGTGCAGCGGCAGCAGCGGCCCACCGCCCAGCAGCCGGTGCGCGGCCAGGGCATTATCGGGCCCCAGGTGGATATCGGCCCATTCGGGGTCGGCGGCGCCGATTTCGAGCATCACCAAATCAAATGGTCCGTAGGCCGCCCCAATCTGCCGAAAAGCCTCATCGAACGGCCCCGAGTCGCCGCCGAAGAACACGCAGTGTTGCGGCCCCTTCAGCACCCACGAGGCCCAGAGCGTACTGTCGCGGTTGAGCAGGCCGCGGCCCGAGAAGTGCCGGGCAGGCGTGGCAATCAGCTTAAAATCGGGGGCTAGCGCAATACTATCCCACCACGTCGCCTCCGTGATGCGGCCGGGGGCCACGCCCCAGCGGCGCAGGTGCGCCCCCACCCCTAGCGGGCAAAAGAACCGCTCGCCCCGCCCGGCCAGCGCCCGAATAGCGGCCTCGTCGAGGTGGTCGTAGTGGTCGTGCGAAAGGATAATGCCATCGAGCGGCGGCAGCTGGGCTAGCGGCAGCGGCGGCGCAAAAAACCGTTTTGGCCCCACCAGCTGCGAGGGCGAGGCGCGTTGGCTCCACACCGGGTCGGTGAGAAAGCGGCGGCCATCGACCTCGATGAGCGTGGTGCTGTGGCCTAGCCAGGTTACGCGCAGCGCCTCGGCGGGCACGGGGGCGGCCAGGGCGGCGGCATCAACTGCGAAGGGGCCTAGCGGCTGGGCGGGCGCGCGCTCGGCTTTCTCAAGCAGGTAGCGACGCAGCAGCTGGCCATAGCCCGAGGGTGGGCTTACGCTGGTGGGCAGCACGTTGTAGTATTTGGTGCCGGAGCGGCGGGGCTGAAGCTGCATGAAACGCTGTTTGTTGTTGGTTTTTCGTTGTTTGCTTTCAGCAGGGCGCAGCCACTAACAAGCGGCGAACGACGAAAAACAACCAGCGAACAGCTACTAACGAACAACGCACAACTTTACTTTAGCAGGCCCTGCACCACGGGCAGCGCACGGCTAGCCCACTGGCGCATTTGCGGGCCGGTGTAGTGCAGGCCATCGCTGGTAAACTGGCTAGGGTCGCCGGCGGCGCGGCGCGTGTAGTCGGTGATGTCGACGAAGGCAATACCCGCCGCCTGGCACTCGGCTTGCGCCACGGCGTTGAACTGGTCGATGCCGCGGGCTATTTGCCCCGCGTCGCGGTCGTGGGCGAAGGGCGTCTGGCCCCAGTCGGGAATGCTGAGCACCACCACGCGCCCGACCCGGCCGCCCGCGTAGGCCACGGCCGTGGCCAGCAGCTGCCGGAACTCGCGGCGGTATAGCTCCGCGTTTTGGCCGCGATACTGGTTGTTGACACCGATGAGCAGCGACACCAGGCCGTAGTCGGTGCGGTGGTTGCCGCTGGCCGCAATGGCAGCCTGCAATTCGGCGGTGGTCCAGCCAGTGCGGGCGATGATGTCGGGGCTAGCCAGGGGCAGGCCCTGGGCGCGGGCTAGCGCGGCCAGCTGCACCGGCCAGCGCTCGGCCGCCGGGGCGCCTTCGCCGATGGTGTAGGAGTCGCCGAGGGCGAGGTAAGCGATGGCCGGGGCAGTTGGGGCAGGAGAGTTCGACATGACAGTGGGGGCCACGGCCCGCGGCGGAGCGCAGGCCGCCAGCACGGCAAAAATCAGCAATAGAAAACGAGGCATACAAAAAAGCGGGCGGCGCAGTTGGTGCGCCGCCCGCCTACTTACGCGGCTGGCTAAGGGGTTGGGTTGCGCAGCAGCCCTAGCCAATAGCCTGGGCCAGGTCCTCAATCAAATCTTCGGCATCTTCGATGCCCACGCTCAGGCGGATGAGCGAGTCGGAGAGGCCAGCCTTGCGGCGCTGCTCGGCCGGGATGCTGGCGTGCGTCATGGTGGCAGGGTGGCCGCTCAGGCTTTCGACACCGCCCAGGCTTTCGGCCAGGGTAAAGAGCTGGAATTTTTCGAGTACCGCGATGGCGTCTGCCTGCTTATCGCCCTTGAGCACAAAGGAAATCATGCCCCCGAAGTCACGCATCTGCTTGGCAGCTACGGCGTGGTTGGGGTGATTTTCGAAGCCGGGCCAGTACACTTTTTCCACCTTGGGGTGCTGGCGCAGGTACTCGGCCACGGCGCGGCCGTTTTCGCAGTGGCGCTGCATGCGCAGGTGCAGCGTTTTGAGGCCGCGCAGCACCAGGAAGCAGTCCTGAGGGCCGGGCGTGCCGCCGCAGGCGTTTTGGTAAAAGCTGAGGTCTTTCAGCAGTTGCTCGCCGTTGAACACCAGCGCCCCCATCACCACATCGGAGTGGCCGCCCATGTACTTGGTGAGCGAGTACACCACAATATCGGCCCCTAGCGCCAGCGGCTCTTGCAGGTAAGGCGTTGAGAACGTGTTGTCAACGGCCAGCAGCGCGCCCGCTTCCTTGGCCAGGGCCGCGGTGGCGGCAATGTCAATGATATTGAGCAGCGGGTTGGTGGGCGTTTCGACCCAAATGAGCTTGGTTTTGGGCGAAATCTTTTCGCGCACGGCGGCCAGGTCGCCCATCGGCACGAAGTGAAAATTGATGCCTAGTGGCTCGTACACCTTGGTCATGATGCGGTAGGAGCCGCCGTAGAGGTCGTCGGTCGAGATAACCTCGTCGCCGGGCTTCAGCAGGCGCAGCACGCAGTCGATGGCCGCCATGCCCGAGGCGAAGGCCAGCCCGTGCTCACCACCATCGAGAGCGGCCAGGGCGTCTTGCAGCTGGGTGCGGGTGGGGTTGTGGGTGCGCGAGTACTCGTAGCCTTTGTTGTCGCCCGGCGACCGCTGGGCGTAGGTCGAGGTCTGGTAGATGGGCGTCATGATGGCCCCGGTGGTGGGGTCGGGGTGCACGCCGGCGTGGATGGCTTTGGTGGCAAACTTCATCGCAGATTTAACGGATTTAACGGATTTCAGAGATACGCCCGCTACGCGGGCGGGCTGCCGGGGGTGGGTGGGCGGGGTAAAAGTACGAATTGGGTGGTGGGGAACCGGTTAGGCAAATGGTGGCAGGCGAGGGCCATGCTTATATTAGCGGCGATATTCCAGTCTACCTTTTTTCTGACAAATGAAGAAACTCCTACTCGTATTCGGCAGCTGCATTGCGCTGTCTTTCAGCACCCAGGCTGCCCCGCCCAAACCTAAGGCCAAGCCGGCGGCCGTCGATTCGGCCGCGCGCTACCGGGCGGTTATCGACTCTATCAACAATACCTTTCACTACCAGCAGGGCCATATTGTGCTGCCCGGCGGGGTGGGCGAGCTTACCGTGCCCAAGGGCTTTCGCTACCTCGACTCGGCCCAGGCGGCCTACGTGATGCACAAGCTTTGGCAAAACCCGCCGCAGGAAAGCCTGGGCATGCTCTTTCCTGCCGACCAGGGCCCCGTAACTGACAACAGCTGGGCCTACCTCATCAAGTTTGACCCCATGGGCCACGTGAAAGATGATGATGCCGACGACATTAAGTACGACGACCTGCTGGAGGAAATGCAGCAAGATACCGAGGAGCAAAACCAGGAGCGAACCGCGCAGGGCTACGAGGCGGTGCACCTCATTGGCTGGGGGGCGCCGCCCTACTACGACAAAGCCCAGCATACACTGCACTGGGCCAAGCTCTTACGCTTTGGCGACGGCCTCGACGAAACGCTGAACTACAACGTGCGCATCCTGGGCCGCAAGGGTGTGCTCATCTTCAACGCCATTGCCGTGCCCAAGCAACTGCCCGAAATTAAGGCCAGCATTCCCGACCTGCTAGCCAATGTTTCGTTCGTGAAGGGCCAGCAGTACAATGACTTCAGCGCGGGTATCGACGAGGTAGCTGCCTACGGCATTGGCGGCCTGGTGGCGGGCAAGGTGCTGGCTAAGGTGGGTTTCTTCGCCATCATTCTCAAGTTTTGGAAAGTAGCCATTCTGGCGCTGGGCGGGGCGTGGGCGGGCCTCAAGCGCTTCTTCGGCTTCGGGGCCAAAGAGCAAGAGTAGCGGCGTTTTTCGCTCTTTGTTGTTCGTTGTTCGTTAGCATTGGGGAGCCAATTGCGGTAGCGACTGGCAAACCGTTCTGCGGCGAACAACGAACAACAAAATCCGAACAACGACTCAATGGCTTTTCTGCGCGAGCTTTTTCAAAAGAACTTTTCGACCCTGCTCACCATGGGCCTGCTGGTGCTGGTGCCACTAGTGGGCTCGTCGTCCTTGGTTATTGTGCTGAGCAAGCACCAGAATTTGCTGCATAATCTCACCCCGCCGCAACTGGTGCTGTACTTCGCGCTTATGGGCCTGACCATGGCTGTGGCCCTCACCAACAGCACCTTTGTGGTTATCGTGACGGGCTATTTCCTGGGCTGGGCCGGCCTGCCGGGCATGATTGCCGCCTATGCCCTAGCCGCTGCGCTGGGCTACGAGCTGGCCCGCCGCCTCGACCAGGACAAGCTCCGCGGCTTTCTGCACCGCTTCCCAAAGGCCGATGCCGTGCTGGCCGAGCTGCAAACCCAGAGTTGGCCGCTCATCATCCTCACGCGGCTTTCGCCGGTGCTGCCGTTTGCGCTCATGACCTTCGTGCTGGCCATCGTGGGCGTGCCGCGCCGCCTGTTTCTGGCGGCCTCAGTGCTGGGGATGCTGCCGCGCAGCCTGTTTTTTTACTGGCTCGGCACCAAAGCATCGGATGTGTGGGCCTTGCTGAGCAACCCCGACGAGGGCACGCTGAGCAAGCTGGTACTGCTGGCGCTGGTAATGGCTTCGCTCTTCGGCCTGTACGTGGTGTTCAACCAGGCTTTGCAGCGCGCACTGCGCCGGCGCACCCCTAGCGCTTGATTTTTTCAGGCTGATTATGACGCTTTTGGGGTTGTAATCAGCTTTTTTCCGCAGAAAATTTCCGCACAGGTTTGCACAGCCGAAATTTTTCGTCCTACCTTTGCACTCCCAACACGGGACAACGGTTGTATAGCTCAATTGGATAGAGCATCTGACTACGAATCAGAAGGTTTAAGGTTCGACTCCTTATACGACCACAGATTACCAATAAAACGCCCTGTAAGCCAAGCGCTTACAGGGCGTTTTTGATTTGGGGTAAAACAGTTTGGGTGGCGAGTCACACCCCATTCTTAAGGAAAAATTATCCGGAGCTGATTCGAACCGCTGTTTCGCTGAGCTTTAGAAGGAGAACGCGGCTATCTAGCCGACCAGGGCTGACTCGCCGGCTATTCGGCGCGTTACTGCTGTTGCGGCCGGGGCTTACGTTGGGCAGGTGGTTGCGCTTGCTGCTGGTAGTGTGCTTGCCAGCGCAGGCGCAGGGTATTTACCAGCGCCAGCTGCGGACCACAAAGTTCGACTACCGCTACTGGGCAGCCCCCCATGACTCGCTGCGGCGCGTGCTGGCCGGGCAGCGCACCGATACGCTGCGCCTGCAAACGCTGCTGCACTTGTTCGACACGACCAACACGTTTCAGAACGCGGACCCCGTTATTGCGCGGGAGCACTGGGAGGCCTTGGCTACCCTGAACGGGTGTCCCTGCGCCTAGTGGTGGCGGCCACCTAGCTGGGCCTGGGCCGGCCTCCTTACATGCTAGCCCAGCGCGACAGCCTACTCGCGGCCTTGCGGGCCTTCGAAGCCCTGTGCGACCGACCGCAGGTATACATCTTGTTCTGGATTAGAAATATCAACATCGCGCTAAATCAGTGGCCGGCCAGCGGGGCTTTTTTACGCGGCGGCTGGCGTACTACCAGCGGCGCAAAGCCTGGGGAATGCCGCCTTCTGCTACCACATCCTGCACGGCTACTACCGCTGGCAGCGCGACTACAACCAGGGCATCAGCATGGGCATATAGGCCGCGGAGCTGTTCCGCACCTTCTCTACCCGGCACTACTACACCACGCTCGGCGGCATTGGCACCTCATATGCCGATTGGGGCAACGATGCCCGCGCCCTGCCCTACCTGCAAAAAGCCGTTGCCTAGCCGCGCATGGGGCCGCTCAACTGGCGGTCGCTGAACCGGACCCTGGCCCGCGTTTACCTGCGGCAAAGACAGTATGCCCAGGCGCTGCGCCACGCCGAGCGAGCCCTGCACCCGCGCACGCCCACCGACCCGCCGCTGACTACCATCGAACAAGCCCTGAGGCTGGTGCAGCAAAGCCAGGTGCTGCTGGCCCCGGGCCGAACGGCGGCCGCGCGCCCGATGCTGCGGCAAGCGCAGCACATTGCTGATTCCCAGCAGGTACCCCCGTTTTCCTTCGCGAGGCACTGCCAACTGCACGCCGCCTGGGCCCGCTACTACGCCGCCACCGGCAAGAGCAGGGGCTAGCCAGCGGTGTGTACGTGGTGCGCACCGGCACCCAGGCCCTGCGCCTCATGGTGGAGTAACACTGGCTGGTGGCTAGCCGCCAAGCGGTAGCAGGCAGCTACTTGTTGCCTGGTTTAGCTACTTAAGTCGATTTGCTGGCTACGGCGAAGCTAGGCGTCTAGCTCCCGTAATGACCCAGGCAGAACGGGCCGCTCGGGTATCGTGCCATTGGGGCGAGCCCAAGGCTCGAGCGGGGCCAGGGGCAAGGTCAGGAGCTGAGCTACGGTCTGGCGGGCCGGGTCAGGGTAGGCGGGCACGCCGATGGTGAGGGCTAGCTGCGGCACATTCAGGCGCAGGGTGCGGTGCAGGCGGTCCCAGAGGGTGAGCACGACGCCGAAGTTACTTTGCGACTCGCGGTGCACCACCGAATGGTGGATGCCGTGGGCGCGCGGAGTCACAATTAGCCGTACCAGCCAGCGCTCCACAGCCAGCGGCAGCCGCCAGTTGCTGTGGTGGAAGGCCGTGCCGGCCTCGAATACGGCCTCGTAGGTTAGCACCGTAGCCGGCCGGATGCCCAGCAGCGCCGGCAGCCCCGCCCGGTACGGGATGCTGGCCAGCATCTCGCCAAAGTGAAAGCGCCAAGCCGTGGTAATATCCATGTCAAGGTCGTTGTGGTGTATGCGGTGCAGCCGCCACAGCAGCGGTGAGTGCAGTAGCCGGTGCCAGCTATAGCCTAAGTAATCAAGCACCAACACTTCCAGGACCAGACGCACGGGGGCCGGCAGGCGGGCCAGTTGCCGGGCGGGGTAGCGTGGGGCCGCCAGCTGCGCCAGGCCCACCATCGCGGGCAGCAGCGTGAGGCGGGCGGCGGGCAGCGAGGGGGCCGCCAACAAGGCATTGCGCCGCCAGCGCTCCGGGCGGGGGCGGGTGCGCCGCCGCAACGGATGGCGGGTTTCGAGCAGCAGCAACCCCAGGCCCATCAGGGCCAGGGCCGGCGCAGCCCAGCGGTCAAAGCGCTTAAGAAACGGATGCGAAACCGGAAAAATCGGCATGGGAGCTAGGTACGTGCGTAAAAAAAGACAGCGGGTAAGTGGTGGTTGGAACGCCTGCTTTCGCAACACCCCCCCGGCCCCGGCGTACCTACTGGTAGCGGGCGGGCTATCATTGTCGCCGGGGCTAGCGGGTATACGTATGTTTTTTCCCTTGATGCTGACCAGCACGATAACCAGTCGGAGCCAGCCACCGGCTACTGGAATGACAGTCAGCATCATTATTCCGACTTACAACGAGGCCGAAGCTATTACGGACCTGCTAGGCTACCTAAGCCAGGCCACGGCCGATGACCCGGCCCTGGAAATTCTGGTTGTGGATGGGGGTAGCCCCGACGCCACCGTGCAGCTGGCCCGGCAGGCCGGGGCTACGGTGCTGGCCAGTCCGCGAAAGGGCCGCGCCGCGCAGCTCAACCACGGCGCGCAGCAGGCGCAGGGCGAGATTGTATACTTCCTGCACGCCGACTCCTACCCGCCACCCGGCTTTCTGGCCGATGTGCGACGGGCCGTGAGGCAAGGCTACGGGGCGGGCTGCTACCGGCTGGTCTTTGACCATCCGCACTGGTTTTTGCGGTTTAGCGCCTGGTGCACCCGCCTGCCGTTCACGATGGTGCGCTTCGGCGACCAAAGCTTGTTTGTGCGGCGCGACTTGTTTGCCCGCCTCGGGGGCTACCGCGAAGATTTGTTGGTGATGGAAGACCAGGAAATCGTGGCCCGCCTGCGGGCGCAGGCCCCGTTTCAACTGCTGCCCCGCGCCGTGACTACCTCGGCGCGCAAGTACCTGGTAAACGGCGTTTTTCGGCTCCAAGGGATTTTTGCACTCCTCGTGGTGCTGTATAAGCTAGGCGTGTCGCAGCGCCGCCTGGTGCAGCTTTACCGCTGGCTCATCCGCCAGGGAAAGCTGTAGCGGCCGGCCAGGTTTTAGCAGGCGGCACCGTAGCTTGCCGCCTGTACTTTCGAGCAAACCGCACCCCTAGCCCGTATGAATGCCACTGCCCTGCCCACTCCGCACCTGTTGGTCTTTGCCCGCGAGCCGGTGCTAGGGCGCGTCAAAACCCGCCTGGCCGCGGGTATTGGGGCAGAAGCGGCCCTGGCCGTGTACCGCGAGCTGCTGGCCCTGACGGCCGCGGCCGTGGCAGCAGCCCAGGTACCAGCCACCGTGTGGCTGGCCGAGGCACCGGCAGCGTTTGACCCAGGGCAGGCCCGGCCCGAGTGGCCCGGCCTGCCCTGGCGCGTGCAGCCGGCCGCGGGCGCACTGGGTGCGCGCATGGCGCAAGCCTTCGGCGAGGCCTTTGCGGCGGGCGCCGGCCGGGTTGTCATCATTGGCACCGACTGCCCCGGCCTGAGCGCCGACTTGCTGCGGCAGGCCTTTGACCAGCTGCTGAGCCACGAGCTGGTGGTGGGGCCGGCCGATGACGGTGGCTACTACCTGCTGGGTATGAATAAGTTGCATACCGAGCTGTTCGCCGACAAAGCCTGGAGTACCGCCACCGTGCTGCCCGACACCCTGGCCGACGCCGCTCGCTTGGGCTTGCGCGTGGCCCACCTACCCACCCTGCACGACGTAGACTCGGCCCAGGACCTGGCTACCTGGCGCGGGCACCATGGGCCGGGCGCAGGGCAGTAGGGCGCGGCCCCGGCCAGGGACTTACTCAAAGCAATTTGGGGGTGGAGCTGCTCAGGCCACGCGGCTAGGTACCCCATTCCGAAATCGCCCCAAGTAATATTCGACCGTAGCCCAGGCCAGCACTACCCCGTATTCGAGGGCTAGCAGTGGGCTGCTTTCGGTGTAGGCCGACGTGCGGTAAGCCGAGTAGGAAAGTACCGCCAGGGCCGCCCACACCCGGGCGTAGCGCAGCGGCGAAAAGCAGCTCAGCCCTACCAGCGGCACCAGGTACCAGGGGTGCACCACCGTGGCCAGCGCAAAGTAGCCGCTGAGCGTGAGCAGCAGCCAGTGCGGCAGTGTGGCCAGGGCCGGCCGCCCCGCCCGCCGCGCCAGCCCCAGCGTGAGGCCAGCCGCGCCTAGCCCCAGCACAGGCCCTAGCATACCCACCAAGTCGTAGCCTATCAGCCACTTGCCCAGCGCCAGCAGCAGGTAAAACACGCTGGCATTGAACTCGAAGCGCTGAAAGTATAAGTCCAGGCTAAGACCAATGTGCCGCAGCAAGCCCCACGACAAAAAGGGCAGAAACAGTGCTGCCAGGCTACCCACCAGCACCCCCAAAAACCAGCGAAAACGCCGCCACCCTAGCTGCTGGGCCAGCAGCGGCAGCGCCAACAGCGGCAGCAGCTTGGTGGCGACAGCCAGGGCTAGCGCCCCGGCAGCCAGCCTAAAGCGGCGGCGCACCAGCAGCGCGCCAGTCAGCAGCAAAAAGCACACGACCACGCCCTCCATGTGCACGTTGCCCATCACCTCGACCACCACCAGCGGGTGCAGCAGGTAGGCCAGGACGCGGCGGGCGGGCCAGCCGGCCAGCGGCAGCAGCCACAGCAGCAAGGCCGCCGCGCCCGCATCGGCTAGCAGCAGGGCTAGGCGCACCACCAGCAGAAAACCGGCTTGGGAGGCAGGAAAAGCCCCCGCTGCCGCCCCGTACAGGGCCTGGCACACCGGCGGATACACGGAAAAGTAGGCCGGCGAATTGAGGTGTGGCAGCAGGCGGTGCAACTCGGCTAGTGGCAGCGTAGCCGAATCGGCGGGTGGCAAAGCCAAAAGCTGCTGAGGCGTTTCGGCAAACGGATTATGCCCGTGGCTCACCAGCAACCCGTCCCAGCGAAAGCGGTAAAAATCGTCGCTCAGCGCGGGCGTGGCCGGCAGCCACAGCAGCCGGAATACGAGCGCGGCCCCCAGCCCCCAGCGCAATGGCAGCCGGGTGTGCAGCAGCCACGCATAGGCCGCACCGGCTACCGCAAACAGCCCGAGCAACTGCCCAAACTGCGGGCGCGGCGTAGCGTAGGCCAGCCCCCCGTAGGCGGCCCCCGAAAGCAGGAGGGCTGCGAGCTGGCTGACCCGGAGCCAGGGGACAGAATAGGAAGGAGTAGGCACCAGCGGTAGCGCGCGAAGATTACCAGTATTTGAAAATAGTCCATAGAATTTTGTAGCCCGCCCCCAGCGTACCGCGCACCGTGCCCGATACCTTGCTTACGCCGATGCGGCGGCGGTAGCGCACGGGCACCTCCACCACGCGCACACCCAGCCGGGCGGCTTTCACCTGCATCTCTACCGTCCAGCCGTAGTTGGTATCGGCCATGCCCAGGCGGGCCAGTGCATCGGCTCGGATGGCCCGGAAGGGGCCTAGGTCGGTGGTAGTGCCGCCGTAGCGCAGGCGCAATAAGCGCGCCGCCAGCCAGTTGCCGAAGCGCTGTTGCGGCAGCAAGGCGCCGCGCTCGCGCTGGCCCAGCGCCCGCGAGCCAATCACCAACTCGGCCTCCCCCCGCAGAATGGGGGCTAGCAGGGCAGGCAGTTCTTCGGGAAAATCGGAGTGGTCGCCGTCGAGAAACACGATGATTTCGGGGGCGCGGCCGGTGGGCTGGGCGGCGTAGTAGGCCAGCCCGGCCAGGCAGGCCTGCCCGTAGCCGGGGCGTGGCTCGGCCACCACCGTGGCCCCGGCGGCGCGGGCGGCGGCGGCCGTGTCGTCGGTCGAGGCATTGTCAACCACCACCACTTCCTGCGCCAGGCCGGCCGGAATTTCGCCTAGCACCAGCCCGATGGAGCGCCCCTCGTTGTGGGCCGGAATGAGCACGCCGATGCGCGAGGGAGTAATCAATAGCAGAAGAGAAGAAAGTAAGGAGTGCGAAGAAAGAAATGGGCCCCGCAATCGGCGGGCCGGGGTAGCTACGTAAGTACCGGGCCTAGCGGGCGGGTTACCGACGCTTTTTGGCGTTCATTTGCGACTTATGCACTTCGTTATCATCGGCAACGGTATTGCGGGCGTCACGGCCGCCATCACGGCGCGGCGGCTGAATGCTGAGGCGCGCATTACCCTGGTTTCGGCCGAGAGCGCCCACCACTACTCGCGCCCGGCCCTGATGTACCTGTACCTGGGCCAGTTGCGTTATGCCGACGTGAAGCCCTACGAAGACTGGTTCTGGGCCGAAAACCGCCTGCAGCTGATGCACGCCGAAGCTACCGGCCTGGATGCCACCGCACGCACGGTGCAGCTGGCCACCGGCCAGTCGCTGGCCTACGATAAGCTGCTGCTGGCCACGGGCTCGGTGGGGCGCACGGCCGGCTGGCCCGGCCAGCAGCTGCGCGGCGTGCAGGGGTTCATCGGCTTGCCCGATTTAGAAAACATGAGCCGCGATACGCAGGGCATCCGCCGCGCCGTGGTGGTGGGCGGCGGCCTCATCGGCGTGGAACTGGCCGAAATGCTGCACTCGCGCGGCATCCATGTCACGTGGCTGGTGCGCGAGGCCCGCTACTGGCGGTCGGTGCTGCCGCCCGAAGAATCGACCCTGCTAGTGACGCACATCCGCCAACACGGCATTGATTTTCAAGAAAACACCGAGCTACGCGAAGTGCTGGGCGACGGCCAAGGTCGAGTGCGGGCCGTGCTTACCACTACCGGTCAGGAACTGCCCGCCGAGTGGGTGGGCCTGGCCATCGGCGTGCAGCCCAACCTCACGCTGGCCCGCGCCGCTGGCCTCGAAACCGACCGCGGCATCCTGGTCGATGCGCTGCTCGAAACCAGCGTGCCCGGCGTGTACGCGGCCGGCGACTGCGCCCAGCACCGCCAGCCTGCCCCCGGCGAGGTGGCCGTGGAGCAGCTTTGGTACACCGGCCGCATGCAGGGCGAAACCGTGGCCCACACCCTCTGCGGCCAGCCCACGCCCTACCGGCGCGGCCAGTGGTTCAACTCAGCCAAGTTCTTCAACCTCGAATACCAGACCTACGGCCGCGTGCCCGCCCAACCCGCAGCCGGCACCGCCAGCTTCTGCTGGCAGCATCCCAACGGCAAGCACCTGCTACGTCTCAACTTCCAAGAAGCCGACCAGGCCGTGACGGGCGTTAATGCGCTGGGTTTGCGCCAGCGCCAAGATGTGTGGGAGCGCTGGCTGCGCGACAAAACTCCTATTGGCACCGTGCTTACCCAGCTGGCGGCGGCCAACTTTGACCCCGAGTTTGCGCGGCAGCACGAGCCGGCCATTCGGCACGAGTTTGCCCGGCAGTTCCCCGCTATTGAAGTGGGGAAACCGCGCTGGAAGGGGTGGTGGTAACTCGGCCACAGTTTTAAGAATGTTGCTTTTTATACGCAATAAGTTGCCTTAGCGGGGCTCGTGAGGCGCCCCGCTAGGGCAGCAATAATTTTTCAGCCTTATTCACATGTCCAATACTCCTTCCTTAGCCCTGGCGCAGCCCCCACCCGCCGCCGCACCCGCCGGCGAGAAACTGCCCCTAGCGGCCGTGGCCCTGGGCTTGCTAGCGCTACTCGCCGCCACGGCCGATGCCGACCCTAGCCGGGCCCGGCTGAGCTTGTGTTGCGCGCTGGCGCTGCTGAGCGGCGGCGCGCTGGGCTGGGCCTGGCTGGCCTTTGGGCGCACCGAGGCCGGCTGGCACCCACACGACCTGTGGCGGCAAGTCAGCACCAGCCGCGGGGCCGTGGCCTGGGCTACGGGGCTGGCGCTCACGGGCTTCTACGTGGTATTGTATTGGTTTCCGTGGCTGCTCGAAAACCTCATTCGGGCGCTCGACCCGTTCAGCCAGGCGCTGCGGCACCGGGCGGCCGACCAGTGGTTTCTCTACGGCACGTTCTACACGCTGGCGGTGCTGGTGCTGGGCGGCCGGGCGCTGTGGAAATACCGGTTTTCGCGCTACCACTTGGCGCGCACCGCGTCGGTCATGTTCTTTCAGCTAGGGTTCAGCTTTTTGCTGCCGGGCCTGCTGCTGGCCTTGCAGCAGCCCGAGTACTACTTCACCTACTTCTGGCCGCTGAAATACGACTACCTGTTTCCCGGCACCGTGGGCCAACTACTGCACGGCGGCGGGCTAGGGGTGTTTATGGTGTTTTGGGGCGTGGTGATGGCCTTCGTGGCCACGCCGGTGCTCACCTATTTCTTCGGTAAACGCTGGTACTGCGCCTGGGTGTGCGGCTGCGGCGGCCTGGCCGAAACCGCCGGCGATGCCTACCGCCACCTCTCCGACAAAAGCCGGCAGGCCTGGCGCTGGGAAGTGCGCCTCATCTACCCCATTTTGGGGCTGATAACGCTGCTCACGGCGCTGCTCTGGCTGGGGGCCTCGGGCGCGGTGCCGGCGCTGGGCGTGGTCACGGGGCCGCTGGGCCAGTTCTACGGATTCGTGATTGGCAGCGTGTTTTCGGGGGTGGTTGGGGTGGGTTTTTACCCGCTCATGGGCTCGCGGGTATGGTGCCGCTTCGGCTGCCCGATGGCCGCCTACCTGGGTTTGCTGCAAAAGCACTTTTCGCGCTTTCGCATCAGCACCAACGGCGGGCAGTGCATCTCGTGCGGCAACTGCTCCAACGCCTGCGAGATGGGCATCGACGTAAAGCAGTACGCCCAGCGCGGCGAGCCCATCGTGCGGGCGGCCTGCGTGGGCTGCGGCCTCTGCGCCACCGCCTGCCCCCGCGGCGTGCTCAACCTGGAAAATGGCCCCCGCGAAGGCCGCCTAGCCGGTTCCGCATTCATCCACGCCGATTCATTGCGAATTTTATAGGATGCGAACTGGTCTTTTGACTCAGAAATACTAGCCTGTTTCTGAAGTAGTTAAAGTAAATAGAGTTGTCAGGCTGAGCTTGTCGGAGCATCTTGACCGGGCCACTAAGCGGTGCGGTAGAGATGCTTCGACAAGCTCAGCCTGACGACCAAATTTTACCGTTTCTGATTTTAGAACGAGTCTTACGTCTTCATGCTCTTTCTCGAAACCGGCCTGGTCGTCGTGTACGGCCTGTGTCTGGTCTTTATGCTCGGCTTCAGCCTCACGCAGTGGCAACTCACGTGGGTGGCGCGCTGGGCTAGCCCCTTGCCCACCCCACCCGCGCCCGCCGAGTGGCCGCTCGTAACGGTGCAGCTACCCGTGTATGATGAGCCCCATGTGGTAACGCGCCTGCTCGATGCCGCGGCTGCCCTCGACTACCCGGCCGACCGCCTGCTTATTCAAGTGCTCGACGATTCGACCGACGATACGGTGGCCCTGGCTGCGGCCCGCGTGGCGCATTACCAGGCGCGCGGCCTGCGCATCAGCCACGTGCGCCGCCCCACGCGCCAGGGCTACAAGGCCGGCGCGCTAGCCTATGGCCTAACCCAGACCGACAGCGAGTGCATTGCCATTTTCGATGCCGACTTCGTGCCTGAGCCGGACTTTCTACATCGTGTTATCCCCTACTTCACTAGCCCCGATATCGGGATGGTGCAAACCCGCTGGGGCCACCTCAACGAAGACGCTTCGCTGCTCACGCGCCTGCAAGCCTTCGGGCTGAACGCGCATTTTTTGGTAGAGCAGGTGGGCCGCCAGGCGGGCGGGCACTTCCTCAACTTCAACGGCACGGGCGGCGTGTGGCGGCGCGCCTGCATCGAGGATGCCGGCGGCTGGCACGCCGACACCCTCACCGAAGACCTCGACCTGAGCTACCGCGCCCAGCTGCGCGGCTGGCGCTTCCGGTACCTGCCGCAGGTGGTGGCGCCCGCCGAGCTGCCAGCCCACCTGGCCGCGCTCAAGTCGCAGCAGCACCGCTGGAACAAGGGCGCCGCCGAAACCGCCCGCAAGCACCTCGGCCGGGTGTGGCGCGCGCCTGGCCTACCCCTGGCCACCAAGTGGCACGCTACTTTTCACCTGCTCAACAGCTCGGTGTTTGCGGTTATCCTGCTGATGGCGCTGCTGAGTGTGCCGCTGGTGCTGGTGCGAGCCCACCGCCCCGAGTTCCAGCCGGTGTTTCGGCTAGCCTCGGTTTTTGTGCTCACGCTGCTGCCGCTAACCGCTTATTATTATAGCGCTTGGCGGCGGAGCGCCCCGCCGGCGGGGCGGTGGTTTGCGCCCACGTTCGTGCTCTTTATTGCGCTGTCTATGGGCCTGGCGCTGCACAATGCCCGGGCCGTGGGGCAGGGCTGGCTGCGGCGGGCCTCGCCTTTCGTCCGCACGCCCAAACTGGGGGCGAGCAGCGCCTCCGCACCAGCCGCGCCCGGCTTGGGCGTGCGCGAAACGGGTCCGCTTCCCCTAGCGGAGGTGGTGCTGACACTCTACTTTGTGGCCGGGCTAGCGGCCGACTTCTATTTCGGCAGCTACGGCCTGCTCCCGTTTCACTTGCTGCTGCTGGCAGGCTTTGGCACGCTCGCTGGCTACGCCTGGCGCGGGCGGTAGAGGCTAGTGCAGCCACCGATAGGTTAGCTGCGTATCTGGAATATGACTTTCTCTTCCTTGGGGCGGTGGCTGGGGGCCGGGCTATTAGTAACGGGCCTAGTAGTGGCTTGGCACTATCGCCAGCCCGACGCCCCCCCGACCACCAACCCCCTGTATTCGGCCATGCTGCGCGGGCTGCTCCGCGAGTCGGTGCCGTTCGTGAGCGTGGCGCAACTGCGGCAGCTGCCCGGCCCGGTGCTGCTCGATACCCGCGAGGCCCCGGAGTTTGCCGTTAGCCACTTGCGCGGGGCGCGGCTGGTGGGCTACGATACCTTTTCGCTGGCGGCGGTGCAGGACGTACCCAAAGACGCGCCCATCGTAGTGTACTGCTCGGTGGGCGCGCGTAGCGAGAAAATCGGCGCGCAGCTTCAGCAAGCCGGCTTTACCAATGTGCGCAACCTCTACGGCGGCATTTTTGAATGGGTGAACGAGGGCCAGCCGGTCGTAAAAGCGGCTAATGAGCCCACCGACCGCGTGCACGCCTACTCGCGCACTTGGGGCATCTGGCTTCAGCACGGCCAACGGGTATACTAGGTGGCCGAACTACTACGCTCACTAGTATACGCCTGATTACCAATTTACTCCGGCAACAGGCGAATGATAAAATTCTTGAGCGGATTCTTTTTGATAATGGTAACTAGCTGGCCATTGGCGTATTGGTACTCATCCTCGCGCCCGTCACGCATGGCTCGCCAGCTGCCGGCTTTGCCCCGGCTCAGGGCGAAGTAATCGCCGAAGTACTCGGCAAACGCCCGCGTCTGGCCCGCCGGCGGCTCGCCAAAAAACATATTAGTCACGGCGTAGCGAATGGGCGTCGGTTCGGTGGCCCGGTAGTGGTGCTTGTACTGGCTAGCCACGATGTCGTAGTGGTCGCCCTTCCACTCGGCGCGCGAGGCAAAATCGCCCTGATTAGTATGCGCCTCCACCGTCGAGAGCAGTAGCTGACCGTTGCGGAAGCGATTGGTTACCTGGTAGTAAATCTTGAGGTGATAGAGCAAGAAATTCACTTTCACATCGCTCACCAGCGAGTACGTCACGTCGGCACCCACCGGGGCCTGGCGCGTGGCCGTCATCGTTCCTACCCTGATGCCCGCTACCTCAATCCCGTAGTGCCGCACCTCAGCCGCCGCGGGCTTAGCGGCTTGCGCCGCGGCCGCCAGGGGCAGCAGGAAAAACAGAGCAGGCAGGGACATAGGAGTTTTTAAAATCGCAATAAAAATGAGGTAGAACGGCATGCTGAGCGAAGCCGAAGCATCTCGCTCGCATCGTTGCTTAGTTATTCAACGATGCGAGCGAGACGCTTCGCTACGCTCAGCATGCCGTTCTACCTGAATAATTACTAGCCCATTAGCAGCAGCCGCCACCATCATAGTGGTAGGTCGAGGGCGAGATGAAAATATCGTCGCGGCCCAGCGCGGCTAGGTTGCCGGCGGTTTTATCGCACACGGCTAGGGGCTGGTTTTGCATCAACACGTGGCCCTTGTGGTCGTCGAAGTACTCCTCGCCGCCGTAGAAAATGGCCGTGCGGCCCGTGAAAATGCAGGGGCCATCGGCCGGCATGGGGTCCTTGATGGCGCACACTTCCACGCTTTCGATGAAGATAACTTCGTCGGTGGCGTAGTGCTGGGGCGAGAGCACGCGGTAGGCGCGCTTGGCCCGCACCTCGATGGTGCCGAAGCCCACTTCGGCAATCATATCCAGGTACTGCTGCAAGGGCAGCGAGCCGGTGAGGCAGAGGGCGCGCAGGCGCTCGTCGGCGCGCAGCTCGTCGCTCATGGGCTGCTCGCAGGTGGGGTCCGACATTACGAGGCGGCCGTGGGGCTTGAGTACGCGGTAAGTTTCCTGGAGGGCGCGCTTGAGGTCGTCGAGCTTGAAGATGTTGAAGAGGCAATTTTGGGCGGCCACGTCCACACTTTCGTCATCTACGGGCAGGTGCAGGGCATCGCCGGCGCGCAGGTCGATAAACTCGTTTTTAAACCAATCGTTCTGCTCCTCAGCGGCTTGCATGTTTTCGCGCGAGGCGTCGAGCATTTCGCTCACCACGTCCACGCCAATTACGGCGCCCGGCCGGCGGCTGAAATAGGCAAATTGCAGCAGTTCCATGCCGCCGCCCACGCCCACGTAGAGCACGGTGGGCGAGTTGGTGAGGTCGCGCGGGTTCACGGTGCTGCCGCAGCCGTAGTTCATGCTCAGCATGCGCTGCGGAATGCTGAGGCCGGGCAGCTGCCACACGGGGTTGGTGGTGCAGCAGAGGCCCACCTGGGGCTCCTGGGCCGCCTGGCGGTACACGTCGGCGGTGGTTGCTAGATAACTCATTTTCAATATTTTGAATGACAATTTCACATAAGCTTACGACAGCTCCATCTCCGGCCCCTCCCCTGTGGGGGAGGGGAGCCTAACGGTTGCCAGTAAAGGCCTAGCGTTGTACCCAGCATTGTAAACGACTGGCTCCCCTTGCCCGCAGGGGAGGGGCCGGGGGTGGGGCTACTACTGTTTGTTCAGGTTCCAGTTGTAGTCCAGGTACGTGAGCTTGGTGTTGGCGTCAATTTTGGTGGTCGAGTAGCGGTTGACCCACTTCACCACCGACTGGCCATTCTTTTGCCAGTCGCCTTTGTACCAGTCAAAATACTTCGAGAGCTGGGCTTCCGACTTGCTAATCTTGTTCTTGGCCGGGTTGTTCAGAAAGTCGCGGCCCTGGTCGTCGAGCTGCTTTTCGAGCAGGGCGGCGGTGTAGGCCTCGTTGCGCAGGCGCGGGCACGAAATAGACGCGCACACCAGCGTAAAGTGAATGCGCGGGTCGTCGAATTTCTTGCGCAAAATGCCGTGCTCGATATTATCGAGGCTCATTTTTTCGCCGCCGATGCTGAAAAACTTGGCCGCCCAGGGTGTGGTCACGAACGGAATCTTGATTTTCGAGCCAATGTCCTTGATGCTCTGCACCGGGTAGTGGTCGAGGATGAGGCGGATGGTGTAGGCGTTGTAGGCGTTAATCCAGTAGGCCATCTGGTCGGCCTTGCTCCAGTTAGCAGCCGGCGGGTTTTTACTCAGCTGCGCCAGGTACTGGTTGAAAGCCGCTTCGTCGGCCTTAAAGCCCTTATAATCGACCAGACCCTGCGCGTTGACGTGCTTTTTGAGCAGCTTGTCGTAGGCGCTGTGGTCGACTAGGGCCCCGGTAGCGGCGATGGCCAGGGTTGGTTCGGGCACGGGGTTGAGGCCGGGCACTACCACGGCCACGGCCGTGAGCGTGCCGGCGGCCAGCACCAGCGCGGCCAGGGTGGAAGTTTTCATGAGCTTGTTCATCGGGGGTTATATACGGCAAAGCCCTGCGGTAAAGATTGCCGGGCGGCAATCTCCCAGCCCCCGCAATTTCGTAGACCTCAAAAACCACTTGCTGCCGTGCTCCTATCCACCGCACTACTGGCCCTGGCCGGGCTGGCCCCCGCCGATACGGTGCACCCCAAACGCCTGGCCCTGATTCCGGTGCCGCTGGTGTACTACACCCCCGAAACCCGGCTGGCGTATGGCGTGGCCGCCACGGCTACCGTGCGTTTTCGGCGCGACGATGGCTTTGCCGCCGCCCGGCCTTCGCAGCTCACCCTAGCCCTGGCCTACACCCAAAACCACCAGCTGCTGCTGTACCTGCCCTTTCAGGTTTTTTACGACCACAACCGCTACTACGCCTACGGGGAAGCCGGCTACTACCGCTACAACTACTATTTCTACGGCGTGGGCCAGCACGAAGTGCCGCGTGAGCTGTACGGCGTCAACTTTCCCCGGGTGCGGGTGAATGTTTTCCGGCGCATCGGGGCCGGCCTGGGGGCGGGCAAGCTCTACGCTGGCCTGCGCTACCAGTACGAAGACTACCGCGTGAGCAGCGTGGAAGCGGGCGGCCAGCTAGCCAGCGGCACCATCCCCGGCGGGCTGGGCAGCCGCCTCACGGGGGGCGGGCTAGGCCTGTTCTACGACTCGCGCGACAACCTTTTCTTTCCCGCCAAAGGCGTGGTAGCTGACCTCAGCGCCTTTGTCCGCAACCGGGCGGTAGGCGCGGGCCGGGCGGGCGAAACCACCCGCTTCGACCGCTACGTGGCCGACGTGTCGGGCTACCGGGCCCTGGGGCCGCACGCGGTGCTGGCCGCCAACGTCTACGGCAGCTTTATCGTGGGCGCGGCGCCGTTTAATGCGCTATCGCTGCTGGGCGGCTCGCGGCGGCTGCGCGGCTACTACGAGGGCCGCTACCGCGACCAAAACGCCGCTCTGGCGCAGGCCGAGCTGCGCTTCGACGTGTATAAGCGGCTGGGCGCGGTGGTCTTTGGCGGCGTGGGCACCCTGGGAGATGAGCAGGCGCTGCTGCGCCTGGGCGACCCCAAAGGGGCCTACGGGGCGGGCCTGCGCTTCACGGCCAACCGGCGCGACCACCTAAATGTGCGGCTCGATTACGGCCTGGGGCAGCAGTCGAGCGGCTTTTACTTAACCGTGGGCGAAGCTTTTTAAGCTTGCTAAACCTCGTCTTCACTGATTTATGCGGAAGTTGCGGCTCCGCAGCAGTTTTGGCCCTATGCTCAGCCTAATTATTCCCACTTACAACGAAGCCGCTAATATTGGCCGGCTGGTGGCCGCCCTGCGCCGCCACGCGCCGGCCGGGGCCGTCGAAATCCTGGTCGTGGACGCCAACAGCCCCGACGGCACCGCCGAGGTGGCCCGCGCCGCCGGGGCCACCGTGCTGGCCGCCCCCAAGCCCGGGCGCGCCGCCCAGCTCAACTACGGGGCTAGCCAGGCGCGCGGCGACGTTTTCTACTTCGTGCACGCCGACGTGGGCATCCACCCGGATTACGTGGCTACCATCGCGGCGGCCGTGGCCCGGGGGCACGCGGCGGGCTGCTACCGCTTCCGGTTCGACTCGCCGCACCCGCTGCTGCGCATCAACAGCTACGGCACGCGTTTTAAGGGCATTATGAGCCGGGGCGGCGACCAGACGCTGTTTGTGACGCGGGCGCTGTTTGAGCAGCTAGGGGGCTTCAATGAGCAGTTTGTCATCATGGAAGACTTCGAGATTATCCAGCGCATTCGGCGGGTGGCCAGCTTCCACATCGTGCCGCAAGAGGTGGTGGTGTCGGCCCGCAAGTACGAAACCAACGGCTGGCTGCGCGTGCAGCTGGCCAACCTGACGGCCTTCGCCATGTACTTTCTCAAGCTGCCGCCGCCCCGCATTGCCCGCACCTACAAGCTGCTGCTCAACTACCGCTAATGCCGTCCTCCCCGCTCCCCCGCGTGCTCGTGACCGGCGCCAACGGCTTTTTGGGCCGCCACCTCGTGGCCGAGCTGCTGCGCCGCGGCTACCCCGTGCGGGCGCTGGTGCGGCCGGGCAGCGCGGCTAGCCCCGCCCTACCCCCCCTTGCTTCGCTACCCATCGAGGTATGCGAGCTGGACCTGGCCCGCGTGGTGCGCAAACCGGCCCTAGCCACTGTCATCGGCGGGTGCGGGGCTATTATTCACGCCGCGGCGGTGGCCCAGGTGAATCCGGCGCGCAGCCGGGCGGTTCGGAATACCAATATTCACGGTACCGAGCAGGCGTTGCGTTTGGCGCGCAAAGGAGGCATCGAGCGCTTCGTGTACGTGGGCACGGCCAACGTCTTCGGCTTTGGCTCCAAAGCTCATCCCGGCGACGAAACCCGGCCCTACGCCGGCCGCCGCTACGGCCTCGACTATATGGACAGCAAGCGCGCCGCCACCGACCGCGTGCTGGCCGCCGTGGCCCGCGAGCAGCTGCCCGCCGTGCTGGTGCACCCCACCTTTATGCTGGGCCCCGGCGATGCCCGGCCCACCTCGGGCGCGCTGCTGCTGGAGCTGCACCGCGGCCGCCTGCCTGGCTACCCGCTAGGGGGCAAAAACTACGTGCACGTGCACGATGTGGCCGTGGCCACGGTCAATGCCCTCACGCAGGGCCGGGTGGGTGACTCGTACATTCTGGGCAATGAAAACCTAAGCTATAAAGAAGCCTTTACCCTGATTGCTAGTGTGCTGGGCGTAGCGCCGCCCCGCTGGCCCATACTGCCGCCGCTGGCCACCTTTTATGGGGTGCTCTGCGATTGGCAGGCCCGCCTCACCAGGCGCCCCGCCCAGGTCAACTCCGCAATGGTGGCCGTGGCGAATGATGGCCACTATTTTACCCCGCAGAAAGCGCGCACCGACTTGTCTCTTCCCCAAACGCCCATCACCCAAGCCGTGGCCGAAGCTTTCGATTGGTTTAAAATCCACGGCTATGCCCAGTAACGCTGCTGGCCCCCTAGCGGGCCAGGTCGCCCTGATTACGGGGTCCGAGTCGGGCATTGGCCGCGAAACGGCGCGCGCCTTCTGCCAGCAGGGCGCCGCCGTGGTGCTCAATGGCCGCCAGCCCACCCGCCTCGAAGCCACCCGCCAGGCCCTGGCCGCCGAAGGCTACCAGGTAGCGGCCTGCGTGGCCGACATCACCGACTATGCCGCCTGCGAGCGCTTGGTAGCCACGGCAATAACCCACTTCGGCCGGCTCGATATCCTGATTACCAACGCCAGTATCTCGCAGCGGGCCTACTTTGTTGATATGCAGCCCGCAGTGTTTCGGCAGGTGATGGATAGCAACGTGTACGGCTCGGTATATCCGCTGAAGGCGGCGCTGCCGCACCTTATCGCGGCTAGGGGCAGCGTCACGTTTATCTCCTCCATTTCGGCCCTCAATGGCATGCCCAGCGGCTCGGCCTACTGCGCGGGCAAGGCCGCGCTGGCCAACCTGGCTCACACCCTGCGTCTGGAGCTGGCCGATACTGGCGTGCATTTTGGCGTGGTGCACATCGGCTTCACCCAAAACGACCCCGACAAGCGCGTGCTCGACGCCGGGGGCCAGCCCGTGCCCATTGCGCACCGCTCGCCGCGCTGGCAAAAATCGCAGGCCCAAGTGGGAGCCATTATCTTGCGGCACGTGCGGCGGCGGCGGCGGCGCACCGTCATTTCGGGGCTGGGCAAGCTCATTCTGGTGGTGCACACGCTGCTGCCGCGCCTCGGCGACTGGGTGGTGCGCACCAGCCAGCGCCGGCTGCGGAACTTCTACGAATAAGCCCCGCTTAGAATCTGTCCCTGACCTTTTTCTCGTATCTATTTAAAAGCCACCCATGGAAACATATTACAATCCCGCCGACCTCAAGAAATTCGGCAACATCGGGGAGTTTCAAAAGGAATTTGCCGATAAGTTCTTTGCCTACTACGGGGCCGTTTTTGCCGAAGGGGCCCTCACGGCCCGCGAAAAATCGCTCATCGCCCTGGCCGTGGCCCACGCCGTGCAGTGCCCCTACTGCATCGACGCCTACTCGGCCGACACGCTCGAAAAAGGCTGCACCGAGCCCGAAATGATGGAGGCCGTGCACGTGGCCGCTGCCATCCGCGGCGGGGCTACCCTGGTGCACGGCGTGCAGATGATGAACAAAGTCAAAGAGCTATCGATGTAGCGCAGACTTTCAGTCCGCGTTTACCCATTCCTCCTAACGCGGACTAAAAGTCCGCGCTACCAGTCCATGATAAAATCCCTCAAAGCCACGGGCAACCAGCTCGCCAACTCGGCTTTTCAGCTCACCGTGTTGCGCCAGGAAGTGGTGGATGTGCTGCACCTGCCGCCCTTTCACGCCAAGATGCAGGAGGTGGGCTTGTTTCCGCTGCGGCCGGTGCTGCCGGCCGTGCTGCAAATCAACGTGGGCAAGATGTGCAACCAGGTGTGCAAGCACTGCCACGTGGACGCCGG
>CAYLNN010000027.1:0-42951 GCA_964385095.1 uncultured Hymenobacter sp. | reverse complement strand
GCTCGCTGCGCCCGTAGCGCTCGGGAAAGCGGATGAGCTCGGGCCGCAGCGGCCGAAAGCCCGCGCTGTAGCTAGCGAAGTAATTCAGGTTTTCGCGCAGGGCGTAGGTGAGGCCGGCACGGGGCAAAAACTTGGTTTGCGGAATATTGGTGGCGCCGTCGCCATAGTCGCGCTCGTCGGCAAACAGCTCGTAGCGGGCCCCCAGCAGCACGCCCAGGCGGGGCGTCACCTCAATCTGGTCCTGCACATACAGGCCCGTGGTGTGATAAATCGAGTTGATATAATCGGTGAAAAACGCTGGCGTCGGGCGGCGCACGTAGGTACTCGGGTCGCGGATTTCGTAGCTCGGGTTGTTGAGGTCAAATTGCAGCGGCACCACGCGCTGGGTGATGGTGCTGCCTGCCACGGTGGTAGCAATACGCTGGCGGGCCTCAAACATGGCGCTCTCCTTATCGGTGTTGAAGCGGATGTAATCGGCCCCCACCACCACCTTGTGGGCTAGCGAGCCGGTGTTGCGGTTGGCCACGAAGTAGGCCGACAGGTTTTTGGTGTACTCCTCGGCGCGGCGGTCGAAATAGCGCAGGTTCATCACCGAATTGCGCGGCTTGCTGGCGTCCGAGTTGTCGTAGCTGTTGAGCGTGCGGTGCTCGCTCAGGTTTTCATTGTACGTAAAATCCAGATACGAAGCATTGAACGACAACCAATCGTTGACCTTGTGATTCAGCGACGCATTGAGGTAATAAGTAGTGGTGCGGAAATAGTCGCTCGGCTGGCTCAGGGTGAAGGCGCGCGGCACGCCGTAGAGGTCATTGCTCTTGATGGGCAGGCCGCGGTCGAGGTAGCCATCGTTGTGGGTGTACACCACTTCAGCGTTGAGGGTGGTTTTGTCGGTCACCAAAAACGTGACGGTGGGCGCCAGCATCAGCGTGCGCGTGTCGTTCACATTGCGAAAAGTGTTGCTCTTTTCGTAGCCCGCATTCACGCGGTAAAGCACGTTCTGCCGGTCGGTGAGCGGGCCGGTGAAGTCGGCGGTGGCCCGCATGGTATTGAAGCTGCCGGTCGAAAACGTGACGGCTTTGCGGTCGGTAGCCAGCGGCTTTTTGGTTACCATGTTGATGGTGCCGCCGGGATTGATGTCGCCAAACAAGGCCGCACCCGGCCCCTTCAGCACCTCCACCCGCTCCAGGTTCACCGTTAGCGGCGCCTGGGTAAAGGCGTTGCCGTAGCTGAAACCCGAGCGCAGCCCGTTGAGCAGCCGAAAGCCGCTCTCGTAGCCATTGCGAAAGCCCCGAATGGTAAAGTCGTCGTAGTGAGAGTATTGGGTTACGCCAGCCACGTTCTTCACCACGTCGGTGAGGCGGTAGGCCTGGCGGTCCTCCATCAGCTCCTTGGTCACGGTCGAGATGGACTGCGGCACGTCAATCAGGTCGGTTGAGGTGCGGGTGCCCACCAGGCTGTAGTTGCTTTTGTAGGTTGTTTCCTGGCGCCCCAGCACCTCTACCTCCTGAATGGCGTTGGAGCTGACCGCCAGCGCAAAATCGGCGGTGGCGCTCGGGGCCTCGGCGCTCAGCAGCACCGTGCGGCGCGCCTCCTGGTGCCCCAGGCTGCGCGTAATAAGCACGTAGGTACCGAGCGGCAGCTTGTCGAGGGCGTAGCGCCCGCTAGCATCGGAAAGCGTGGCGAAGCGGCCCGTCTGGTCCACCACCGATACACCTTCCAGCCCCGTTCCGGTTGGCCCGGTTACGCGGCCCGCCACGCGCCCCACATCTTGCGCAGCAACCAACACCGGTAAGAGCAGCAAGAGAAAAAACTTATACATAAGTAAAAAAGGTAAAGCAGGCCGCAGGTGCAAAGCCTGCTTCCTGCAACGCCGCAGCAATGCGCACGGCGGCACAACTGCTAGAACAAGGGTGAAAAAGATGCTTTATAAAGCAGAAAACCACGCTCGGCTTCCTACTATGAAGAACAAATGTACGACCCTGTTTCAAAAAATGAAACTACGTTGCAAAAAAGTAGTACCTTATCAGCTTACGCTAGCTCCTGGCTGGCAACGCCTCCAGCTGGCCCCTAGCCACGAAAAGACCCCGCACCTTGGCGATACCGGGCCTTGGCGCCGGGGACGAACCATTTTTTACCACTTTCCCAGCGGCAGGCCATTGCGAGGGCTAGCCCAGTGGTAGCCTGGGTTTACAGCGCAACCTTGTTCGCACTGGTGGCCAGCACGGAGCGAAGCGCTATAGCAACCCTGCCCGCAGCGGTTTCTACGCCGGATAGCTTGCTGTTATTATCAACCAGCGCTCTGTGTTGGCAGGGGCATCCGGCGCGTACGCCCCTGGGTAGCTGGCCGGTAAAAGGTCGGCAAACGCCTGGCCTGGCTGCGACACAAATCGGTTTTTTCAGCCCCTCAATCCTATAATCAAATCATAACCGGCGTGCTAGGTGCCGAAGGAAAACCTGGGCGTCGGCCTCAGCCCCACCCCAAACTGCCGGTACACTACCCGGCAGCCATCCTGTTGCTGCCCCCGGCAGCCCCTGCGCTACCTGGCCCCTTACTAGTTGATTCAGTTGCTTTTGGGGACACTAGGCCCAGGCTGGCAGCACCCGCCCGGGCCTAGCGGCCCAGCGCCGGTAGGCTGGCGTGGTCGCGCAGCACGGTTTGCAGAAAGGCCTCGTCCGACAAATCGCTGCTCACGCCCAGCAACTGCTTGATTTTAAGCGCCGTATCGTGCAGAAGCTGATGGTTTTGCTGACGTAGACTGTGGTGCAGCAGCTGGCGCAGCAGGGCCACATCGTGGTCGCTGAGCTGGGCAGCCTGCTCGAATACGGGCTGGTAGCCGGCGGGTATTTCCGCTTCAGCGATGTGGAGGGCAGCGGCCGGGCGCAGGCTGAGCACGGCGGTGCCGGCCAGCAGGTCGCCCAGGCGCTGCCCGCGGCCATTGAGCAGCACCACTATGGTGGCTAGCCCGCCGGCCGTGGCAATTATTTCGAGGGGCCGCAGCAGCCAGCGCAGAAAGTAATCGCCCAGCCGGGGCGGGGTACCGTCGAGGCGCATCACCCGCAGGTGGCGGGCTTTCTTGCCAAGCGTTTGGCCATTGAAGAAAATCTCGCAGGCCAGAAAGTAGAACACGAAGGGCGAGGCTATCAGGGCGGCCAGGGCCACGCCCACCAGCTCGGCGGGGTCGCGGTAGTTGATGGCATGGCTGCCGGTTTCGCCGCTGGCCTGCACGGCCACCACCAGCAGCACGCCGTAGGCCAGGAGCACCAGGTAGTCGAGCAGGGCCGCCACGAGGCGGTCGCCCACGCTGCCTACTTCATACTGAAGCGTAACATTTTGGGTGGTGTGAATGCGGAGAGTAGCCATGAGGAGGGCGCAAAAAACGGCGGGGCGGCCCGCCAGGCGCAGCAAAGTAACGCTGCCGCCCCCCTATCTTCACCGCCCGCTAACCGGCCATTTTTTCTATATGCGCGAAGCAGTATTCCGCCGGCTCAACCAGGAGCGCTGGCGCCGCTACGAAGCCGCGGCCCCCACCGCCGACCCCGACGAGCTGGCCGCCCGCTTCGTGGCCCTCACCGACGACCTGGCCTACGCCCAGACCTTCTACCCGCAGTCGGATACTACGGTGTATCTCAACCAGCTGGCCAGCCGCCAGCACCAGGCCATTTACAAGAACAAGACGGAGGACGGCAACCGCTTCGGCCAGTTCTGGGCCCTGGAGCTGCCGCTGGCCGTGAGCCGCCACCGCCGCGAGCTGCGCTGGGCGCTGCTGGTGTTTGGGCTGAGCGTGCTGGTGGGTGCGCTCTCGGCGGCCTACGACGACACCTTTGTGCGCGTGGTGCTGGGCGACGCCTACGTGAACCAGACGCTGGAAAACATCCGGAATGGCGACCCCATGGCCGTGTACAAGCAGGGGCCCGAGGCGCCGATGTTTCTGCAAATCACCTTCAACAACGTGCGCGTGGCGCTGCTGTGCTTTGCACTGGGCATCACGGGCGGGGTGGGCACCACGTTCATGCTTTTTCGCAATGGCCTGATGCTCGGGGCGTTTCAGTTTTTCTTTTTCCGGCAGCACGTGCTGCTAGCCTCCCTGCTGGCGGTGTGGCTGCACGGCACGCTCGAAATATCGTCGATAGTGCTGGCCGGCGGCGCGGGCTTCATTCTGGCCAAGGGGCTGCTGTTTCCGGGCACGTTTGCGCGGCGCGAGAGCCTGCGGCTAGCCGCCCGCGACAGCGTGAAGCTGGCCCTGGGCACGGTGCCGGTGCTGGGCGTGGCCGGCTTCATCGAGAGCTACCTCACGCGCCATACCGAGATGCCGCTGGCCGCCAGCCTGCTGCTCATCGGCGGCTCGGCGGCGTTTATCGGCTGGTATTTTGTGTGGCGGCCCCGGCAGCTGCGCCAGCGGGCGCCGGCGGCCTAGCGGTTTGCGGCGCGCACTTTCGTTCTTCCTTTTCCTTTTTTTTATGCCCAACCAGTACACGTCTTCCACCCCTGGCTACACCCACGAAACGGACTTTCGGCAGGAGCGTAACTTTGGCCAGAAAGTCAGCGCCACCTTCGAGTTTATTGGGGTGCACTGGCGGCCGCTGGGCCGCGTAATGCTGTACCTGATAGCGCCGCTAGCCCTGCTGCTGGGCATTTTCACGGCCGTGCTGCAATCGCGGATGCTGGGCCTGATGAGCCGCATGGTGCGCGACCAGGCGCAGCCCGGCTACGACCCGCTAACGGCCCAGCGCGCCATGCTGGGAGCCACTTTTCTAAACCCGCTCTACTACCTCAACATGGTGCTCGGGATGGTTTTCGTGTCAATGTGCATTCTCACCATCTACGGCTACCTGGTGCGCTGCCTGCGGCCGGCGGGCGCCGTGGTCACGCCCATCACGCCGGCCGAGGTGTGGCAGGTGGTGCGGGGCCAGCTGGTGGGCACCTTCTTCTCGATGTGGGGCCTGACGCTGGTGGTAATGGTGGGCTTTTTCGTCTTCTTCTTGCCGGGCCTGTACCTGAGCGTGGCGCTGAGCTTGTTTTTCATTGTGCGCCTGGTGGAAGGCACTGGCTTTTTCGCCACCATCGGCCGCTGCCTGCGCCTCACCAAGGGCAAGTGGTGGTCGACGTTCGGCATGATTTTCATCATGATAGCCCTGCTCTACGCGCTGCTTTTTAGCGTGCGCATCGTGGTGGGGATGCTGATAGCCGGGCTGCACGGGTCTTTAATGCCTACTGGCCAGCCAGGCGAAGCTGCTACAGTGCTGACTATCGTTTTCACCCTCTTTTTCACGGTTGGCTTCTTTCTGCTGTACCCGCCTCTGCTGATAGGGTTGGCTTTCCAATACTTCAACCTGGTTGAGCGCCGCGACGGCGTGGGCCTGCGCCACCTGGTAGACCAGCTAGGCCTGGCACCGCTGGCTAGCCCCAATGGCGGCACCTACCGCCCCCAAGAAGAAGGTGAATACTAACGCAGCATTAAAGCGCACCACCAGCCAGTGGCTGCTGCTCGGTGCCCTGGCGCTGGGTAGCGGCGCAGCGGCGCAGCCCGCCCCAGCCCTGCCAGCGCCGCCGGCCACGGCCGTGCGCCTGCGCCAGCCGCCGGCCGTGGCCGCGCGCCTGCGGGAGCTGGCCGGCGAGCGGGCCTTCGATTACCAGCAAGAGCCCCCGGCCGACGATGCGCGGGCCAGCGCCTGGCAGCGCTTCTGGCGGCGGGTGTTTCGGTGGCTGCGCGAGCTGTTTGGGGGCCGCGATGCGCCCACCTACAACGGCTTCTGGCGCTGGGTTATCTACGGGGTGCTGGCGGCGGCAGCCGCGTGGGTGGTGCTCAAGCTATTGGAGGTAGACCTCACGCGGGCCTTCGGACGGGCGCCGCGCCGCGCGCCGCTCGCCTACGACACGCAAACCGAGAACATCCACGAGCTCGATTTCGGGGGGCAGCTGCGGGCGGCCGAGGAGGCCGGCAACCGCCGCCTGGCCGTGCGGCTAGGGTACCTGGCGCTGCTCAAGCAGCTCAGCGACCGCGACCTCATTGCCTGGCAGCCCGACAAAACCAACCACGCGTACCTGGGCGAGGTGGCCAGCCAGCGCCCCGCCCTGCGCCCGCCCTTTGCCGAGCTCACCCGCCAGTTTGAGTACGTGTGGTACGGCGAGCTGCCGCTTTCCGCGGCCCAGTACGCCGAGGTGCGCGCCGCCCAGCTGGCGCTGGGCAAGCAGCTTACTGGGTGAGCCAGAAGCCCCAACCCGCACCTATCGCTAATCACTAGTTAACAAGTTATTCGTTGAAGAACATTTGCCTCGACTGCGAGCCGTTTCGCGACCGCCACAGCGGCTTCAGTCACTTTGTGTATCCGCTGGCCGAGGAGCTGGTGCGCCAAAACCACCGCTACCGGCTCAGCTGCTACGTGCCGGCCCGCGAGGTGGGCGCGCTGGGGCACGCGGGCGTGCAATACCTCACGCAGCGCAGCTTTCACAAGTATTTCAACCCGCCTAGCTACCGCTTCCGGCTGTGGCACGCCACTTCGCAGCTGAGCTGGTACGTGCCCACCGGGCCGCTTACCAAGGTGGTGCTGACGGTGCACGACCTCAATTTTCTGCACGAAAGCCCCGACGAGCGCACCTACACGCGCCAGCTGGCCATGGTGCGCCGCAATATCCGGCGGGCCGACTACCTGGTGACCATCTCCGACTTTGTGCGCCAAGACATTCTGCGCCACGCCGACCTGCTAGGGTACCGCCCTGGCCAGAAGCTGCGCTACGTGCCACGCGGCGTGGAGGCGCTGGTGCCCGCGCCCGGCCACGCGCCGGGCTACGTGCCCACGCGGCCGTTTCTATTCAGCCTGGGCTCGGTGAATGCAAAGAAGAACTTCCACGTGCTGCCGCCGCTGCTGGTCGGCAACGACTACGAGCTGGTGCTGGCCGGCGGCTTTGCCGAGCCCGACTACGTGGCCAAAATAATGGCCGTGGCCGCCGAGTGCGGCGTGGCCGCGCGCGTGCGCATCCTCACCCGCATCAGCGAGGCCGACAAAACGTGGTATTACCAGCACTGCCTGGCCTACGTGCAGCCCTCGCTGGCCGAGGGTTTTGGCTTGCCGGTGGTGGAAGCCATGCAGTTTGGTAAGCCCGTGTTTTTGAGCAACCTGACCTCGCTGCCCGAGGTGGGCGGGGCCGTGGGCCGCTATTTTCCCGATTTTTCGCCCGAGGCCATGCGCCGCGTGCTGGCCGATGGCCTGCGCGAATACCAGGCCGCGCCCGCCCGCGCCGCGGCGCTGCGCGCCCACGCAACGGGTTTTAGCTGGGCGCAGTCGGCCGCCGACTACCTGGCCGTGTACGACGAGCTGCTTCTATCCTGATTTTTTTTTTGCGCCCGTGACGTCTTTTCGCCTGTACCTGCTAGGGTTGCTTGCCTTGTTTGGGGCCTACGTGGCGCTGGAATATTACCGCCCCAAGCCGCTCGACTGGCGGCCCACGCTCAGCAACGCCGACAAGATTCCCTACGGCACCTACGCCCTCTTCGACGTGCTGCCCCAGCTGCTAGGCACCAACGCGGTAGAGAGCGTGCGCCTACCGGTTTTCAACCAGCTTTTTGGTGAGGATGACCCCGAGCGCGCCGCCGAAAATAGGGCCGCGGCCGACAGCCTCGAAACGGACAACTCGACTGAGGCCCTCCCCAAGCCCAAACCTAGCGCCGCCCTACCGCCCCTGCCCCAGCGGCCGGCCACCTACTTGTTCATTAACACCAACTTTGAAGCGAGCCGCCTGGAGCAAGCGGCGCTGCTAGCCTTCGCCGCTGCGGGCAACGACGTATTTATCGCCGCCGAACGCCTCGAAAGGCCCTGGCTCGACACGCTGGGCGTAAGGCTGCTCGACGCTGACTCGGCCGCCGTGCCCGGCCTGCGCGCCCCCGATTCGGTGCGCGTGCAGTTTGTGGCGCCCGAGCTGGCTGGCGCGGCGCTGCGGCTACCCGCCGGGGCGGCCAGCGGCCGGCTAGCCCTGCGCGATGGCCGCCCCGGCACCACCCTAGCCACCGATGCGCAGGGCCAAGCCGTGCTGCTGCGCTTGGCTCTCGGGCGTGGCCACGTGTACTTGTGCACCGTGCCACTGGCGTTTGGCAACTACTTTGTGCTGCCGCCGCGCCAGCGGCAGTTTGCGCTGGCGGCAATCTCGTACCTGCCCGCCGGCCGCCCGGTGTGGTGGGATGAGTACCAGAAGCAAGGCCGCGTGGGCGAGCAATCGGTGCTGCGCGTGGTATTCGGCCAGCCCAGCTTGCGCACGGCGTACTACCTGCTGTGGGCCACGGCGCTGCTCTTCATTTTGGTGGAGGCGCGGCGGCGGCAGCGCATCATTCCAGTGCTGCGGCCCTTGCCCAATACCACGCTGTTGTTTACGCGCACCGTGGCTGGCCTCTACCGGCAGGGGCGCAACCACCAGCGCATTGCCGAAAAGAAGACGGCCCTCTTTCTTGACTACCTGCGCACGCGCTTTCAGGAGCCCGCGCCCGACCTGGGCGAGGAAGCCTTCCGCGAGCGCCTGAGCCAGAAATCGGGCGTGCCCCGCCCCCGCCTCGACGAGCTGGTGCGCCTCATCAATTTTGCCCGCACCGCCCCCGCCGTCACCGACCGCGAGCTACTTACCTTGAGCCGCGCCATCCACGATTTTAAGCGCGAAGCGAGTTGAAAAATCACTTTTGCACTGTGCCGGGAAATGGCCTTTTTACCTAATTGTACTTTTCTAATAAAGCACCTAAGCAGCCCGTAAAGGCACTTTATTCTCTGTTTTTGCACTGCCGTTAGCCCTTCACGAGGCGCAAGATAGTTGCCAGGCCTGCTCATGCGGGCTTCCCTTTGACCCAGCTTTTTCTTCGATTCATGGAAAACGAGACCCCTTACCAGTCGCCGGAAATACCCGCCGAATCTGCGGCTGCTCCCGAGTCGGCCTTTGCGCCACGCACCGACCTAGCCCAGCTCACGGCCCGCACCGACGCCGTGCGTCAGCAAATCGGGCAGGTCATTGTGGGCCAGCAAGACCTGCTGGAGCTACTGCTCACCGCTCTGCTCGCCGATGGCCACGTGCTGCTCGAAGGCGTGCCCGGCGTAGCCAAAACGCTTACCGCAAAGCTGCTGGCCCGCACGCTCGCCGTGCCCTTCAGCCGCATTCAATTCACGCCCGATTTGATGCCGGCCGATGTGCTCGGCACCAGCATTTTCCGGCCGGCACAGGGCGATTTTGAATTTCGGCCCGGCCCTATTTTCGCCAGCGTGGTGCTCATTGACGAAATCAACCGCGCCCCGGCCAAGACGCAGTCGGCCCTCTTCGAGGTGATGGAAGAGCGCACGGTAACCCAGGACGGCACGACCCACAAAATGGGCTCGCCCTTCGTGGTGCTAGCCACCCAAAACCCAATTGAGCAGGAGGGCACCTACCGCCTGCCCGAGGCCCAGCTCGACCGCTTTCTGTTCAAGCTCAACGTGGGCTACCCTACCCTAGCCGAGGAAATTCAGATTTTGCAGGGCCACCACAGCGGCTTCGGCGGCACGCCGCTAACCCAAGTGCAGGCCGTGCTCTCGGCCCAGGACCTGGCCGCGCTGCGCCAGCAGGTGGGCCAGCAGCGCGTGGAAGCCAACGTGCTCGAATACATCGCCAAAATTGTGGGCCAGACGCGCGCCCACAAATCGCTGTACCTGGGCGCCTCGCCCCGCGCCAGCATCGCGCTGCTCAACGGCGCCAAGGCCCTAGCCGCGCTGCGCGGCCGCGACTTCGTGACGCCCGAAGACGTGCAGTTTCTGGCCGCGCCCGTGCTGCGCCACCGCATTATGCTCACACCCGAGCGCGAGATGGAAGGCGGCACCGCCGATGACGTGGTGAAGCAAATTGTGCAGAGCGTGGAAGTGCCGCGGTAAAACCAGCAGCGGGCTCCGCTTGACTGACGCGGGGCTGCGCCCCGTAGCAAGTATTCGCGGACCTCTAGCCCGCACGCTAGGGCCCGCAGAAGTTCGCTAGCGCGCCGGCCAGAGGCCGGCTAGCCTAGCTTTTTGAGGCCGACACCAAGAAGTAGCCGAGCAGCAGCGTAATGCCAACGGCCACGAGCAATAGCGGCAGCGCGCACATTCCTTCCCGTCGCTTTGGCGCAGGAGTGGGCACCGCCGCCCCAAACCCCAGCCGGAGTAAGCTAACCAGCCCAACGAGTGCTAATAGCAGAACGAGTACGATGACCGCAAGTATTCCCCCGGCTGAACTAGCGTCCCTTCCGCCATACAGCAACAGTGAGCCTAGCAATAGCAACATCTTTTACAGCAGAACTAGGTGAGTTTGATGGCTAAAGATAGCTACTGACTAGGCGCTGGCACCTCCAAAAAAAAGGCCTGCTTTTGTGCAAACCCCATGAGTTTTTTCCTCACTCCCCGCTTTTTCTACCTCTGCACGGCGCTCATCGCGGGCTTCGTGGTGGCGTTTTTCGTGCCGTGGCTGCTCGGACCTTTGCAGCTACTGCTGGGCGTGGCGGTGCTACTCACGCTGCTCGATGCGCTACTGCTGTATGCGCCGGCGGGCGGGGCTAGCCCGGTTTTTGGGCGGCGGGCGCTGAGCGAAAAGCTCTCGAACGGCGACGACAACGACGTGCAGCTATTTCTGGAAAACCGCTACCGCTTTGGCATCCAGGTGGAGGTGATTGATGAGATTCCGCACCAGTTTCAGCGGCGCGACGTGCTGTTTGAGGCCCGCATCGCGCCGGGGCAAACCCAGATTATTACTTACCAACTACGCCCCACCAAACGCGGCGAGTACGAGTTTGGGGCCCTGAACATGTACGCGGCGTCGCCGCTGGGGCTGGTGCGGCGGCGGTTTCGCTTTGGGCGCGAGGGGCAGGTGGTGCCGGTGTACCCCTCGTTTTTGCAGATGCGGCAGTACGAGCTGCTGGCCATTCACAACCGCCTTACCGAGGTGGGCGTGAAGCGCATCCGGCGGGTGGGCCAGAGCATGGAGTTTGAGCAAATACGGCCCTACGCCGCCGGCGACGACCCGCGTACCATCAACTGGCAGGCTAGCGCCCGGCGTGCCACCGGGGGCGGCAACGACACGCTGGTAGTCAATCACTTTCAGGATGAGCGCGCCCAGCAGGTGTACTGCCTGCTCGACAAAGGCCGCGTGATGCGCATGCCCTTCGCGGGCCTGAGCCTGCTCGACTATGCCATCAATGCCACGCTGGTGCTCAGCAACATTGCCCTGCTCAAGCACGACAAGGCGGGCCTGCTCACCTTCTCCAACAAGCCCGGCGCCACGGTGCCCGCCGAGCGCCGGGCCGGCCACCTGCGCACGCTGCTGGAGGTGCTGTACCGCCAGAAAACGCAGTACCTCGAAACCGACTACGAGCAGCTCTACGCCACGGTGCGCGCCCGCATCAAGCAGCGCAGCCTGTTAGTTTTGTTTACCAATTTCGAAACGCTGCCGGGTATGGAACGGCAATTGCCTTACCTGCGCGCCCTCAGCAAGGCGCACCTGCTGCTGGTTGTTTTCTTTGAAAACACCGAGCTGCGCACCTTTGCCGACGCGCCGGCCGCCACCACGGCCGACGTGTACAACCAGACTATCGCCGAGAAATTTCAGCAGGACAAACGCCAGATTGTCCTCGAATTGCAGCGCTACGGCATCCATGCGCTGCTCACGCCGCCGCAGCAGCTCACGGCCAATACTATTAACAAATACCTGGAATTCAAGGCCAGAGGACTGATATGATAACACAAGGTTTTGCCAGGGTAAAAGAGGGTGCACCAGGTTCTTTCACCCGTAGGCTTTGCGCGACCTTCTTTAGTCTGGCTAGGCCTTGTGCGCTGGCTTTGCTGCTACCGCTGGTCGCCCACGCGCAGCGCCCGCTGCTGCCAGTGCCCGCCCAGGCCACCTGGCAGGCTGGCCACTACGCCTTCAAAACCGCACCGCTAACTGCCCTACGCCGGCAAACAACGGGCCCCACCACCTCGACCGACGAGAGCTACCACTTGCGCGTTACGGCCGCGGGGGCCAGCCTCACGGCCGTGGGGCCGCTCGGTATCCAGCGGGGGCTAGCCACGTTTCGGCAGGTGCTAGAGCGCACGCCGCAGGGCTGGCGGGCGCAGTTTTGCGACATTCAGGACCAGCCGCGCTTTGCCTGGCGGGGGCTAATGATGGACCCGGCGCGGCACTTTTTGCCGGTGGCCGTTATCAAGCGCAACCTCGACGGCATGGCCGCCGTGAAGCTCAACGTGCTGCACTGGCACCTGTGCGACGACCAGGGCTGGCGCGTGGAAAGCAAGCTCTTTCCGCGCCTGCACCAGGTGGGCGGCGCCACCGGCTACTACACCCAGGCCGAGGTGCGCGAGGTGGTGCGCTACGCCGCCCAGCGCGGCATTCGGGTGGTGCCCGAGTTCGACATGCCGGGCCACGCCGGGGCGCTCGTCACGGCCTACCCACGGCTAGCCTCCAACGACTCGGTGAAGACGCTGCCCACCAAGTGGGGCGTGCTCAACATTGCCCTCGACCCCACCCGCGAAGGCACCTACACCATGCTCGACTCGGTGCTGACGGAGATGAGCGGGCTGTTTCCGGGCCAGTATTTCCACATTGGCGGCGACGAGAACGACGGCCGCCAGTGGCGTCACAACCCGCGCATCGTAGCCTTTATGCGGGCCAAGGGCTTTGTGAAAGCCGGCACCACCACGCCCGATAACCACAAGCTCCAAAACTACTTCAACCGCCGCATGCTCAGCATTTTGCAGAAGCTGGGCAAGACGATGATAGGCTGGGATGAGATACTCGGCCCCGACCTGCCCACCCCGATAGTTATCGAAAGCTGGCGCGGCCCCAAGGGCATTCTCGACGCCGTGCGCCAGGGCCACCCCGCCCTGCGCGCCCACGGCTACTACCTCGACCTCTACCTCACGGCCGCCAGCCACTACGCCGCCGACCCCTTGCAGGGCGTGCCCGACTCGCTGGCTAGCCGCGTGCTGGGCGGCGAGGCCGAAATGTGGAGCGAGTTTGCCGACAGCGTGCTCTACGACAGCCGGGTGTGGCCCCGCGCCGCCGCCGTGGCCGAGCGCCTCTGGAGCCCCGCCGCCCTCACCCAAAACGTGCCCGATATGTACCGCCGGCTAGCCTTCGTGAGCGAGGAGCTGGAGGCGCTGGGCCTGCGCCACCGCCGCGCCCCGGCCGCGCTGCTGCACCAGCTGGCTAGCCCCGTGCCGGCCGCCCTGCCCGCGCTGCAAACGCTGGCCGGCGTCATCGAGCCGGTGAAGGAGTACAAACGCCATTTTCAGGGCTTTAAGTACACCACCGAAACGCCCCTAACGCGCCTCGTCGATGCAGCCCCGGCCGAAGCCGAGGCCGCCCGCCGCTTTGGCGCCACCGCCGATAGCCTGCTGGCTAGCCTCAGCATAAGCCTCCCCACGTTTCCGGCCACTCCGCCCGCCTTGTCGGCGGCGGCCCGGCGCCAGCTGGCTAGCCTGCGGCAGCAGATAGCCGCGTGGCAACGCACGCCCGAGGCGCTCGCGCCGCTGTTTGGGGCTAGCCCCGCGCTGGCCGAATACGCTCCGCTGGTCGCTCAGCTCGCCATCGTGGCCAATTTGCTGGCTGCGCGCCTCACTCAAATCGAGCTGGGCCAACCAGCAGTACCTGCGGCCCAGGCCGCCGCCAAGCTGCAGCTCGACGCCGCCCAGAAGCCCGTGGGGCAAACCGAGCTGGCCGTGGTCGGCGCGGCGCGGCGGCTGCTGGGGATGCCCTAGCGCCGCCCGCCACGCATTGCTTCCTCAGCATACGTAAGGAGCAAGCCGCGGCGGGGCCGCCTGGTTCTACCCCGGTGCTCCGGCCACGTGCATTGTCGCTGGTTAACCCCTGGGCAGCCGTGCTACGTAGGCAGATTATGACTCCCGATTCGCCCCTCCCGCCCCAACCCACGCCACCCGCCGCACCCAGCCTGCTCGAAGAGATGGCGGCGCTCACCGGCCTGCTCAATCCGGAAATTATCTGGCAAGAAGAAGCACTACTCGATACCCTGGACGAGCAGGATGCCCAGCGGGCCGCTGCCCCGCCCGCCCCCACCGAACCCCCTGCGGACCAGGCTTAACCCTAGCCCGCAACCAGTTAGACCTTACGCCCGCAGCAGCCGTCCGGTGGCCAGACGCAGGACAAGCGCTTCGGTAGGCTACCCGCTTCTGCCGTTTGTGGCTGCAACAGCCAGTTGAATTTACCTGGCTTACCCCGCCCCAAAGGCACCGTGGCGCACCGGCGTGCGTCGGGTTGGCCCTGGCCCCAATGTGGCAATGACTCCGGCTACACGTTTGGCCGGCTTGGCTACCTGCCAGTAGCCGGGCCGGCTAAACGCATAGGCATCGCGACGCAACGGCAGCCAACCTCAGCCGGGAGGCCGACAAAAGCTGCTGCTGAATCTATAGTTAAGCTGAGCGCTGGTGCGTGGGTACTACCCGCGGCGCGGTATAATATTTTCCTGAGCGAATCCGCACTTGTGATAGCCCGCTGGTTTGCCAGGCGGTCATCGGTAACCAGAACCGGGGACTTGCTGCTCAGATGGTTAGGGTATTACCCAACGCACCAAAAATAACTTATTCATTTGATTTTCATTTATAACAAACACATTATTAGGCAGTTATTAACTAACATTCATACTGAGGGGTACGTAGAAAAGGCCTGGCTTCGGCTGATTTTCCTTTTACTTCTTACTTCCTTTTCCATGATGTTTTCTACTGATTTTGTTCCCACTGCCGGGGAAGTGGGCTTGCTGCCAATGCTCACGTATTTTTTCATGACGCTGGCGTGCTATTGCTTTTTGGGCAACGTGTTCTTCTGCCTGCTCACCAACCAGAGCGTGGCGCCCGAACACCGCATTTCGCGTGCCTACGGCGGGGTAATTGCCCTGGTGGCGGGCGTATCGTACCTGCTCATCACGCGCTTTTATCACGGGATGCTGCACGACCTCAGCCAATTATCCTCGCCCGAGGCGCGGGCCGCGCTCATCCGGCACAGCTACCAGGCCATTGGGCAGTATCGCTACATGGACTGGGCCGTGACCACGCCGCTGCTGCTGCTGAAGGCCTCGTCGATGCTGCGCATTCGCTACCGCGAGGCAGCTACGGCCATTACGGTGATGCTGCTGGCCGATTTTTTTATGGTGCTGGCTGGCTACATCGGCGAGCAGCAGCTTACGGCGGCGGGCGAAATTATTACCAGTGGCAAGCTGCTATGGGGCGCCATCTCGACGGTGGGCTACGTGGTAGCCGTGGTAGCGCTGTACGGGCTGTATAAGCGCTTTGCGGCGCGCGGCAACGATACCGAGCGCTGGGGATTTCGCTTTATTGGCCTCACCACCGTTACTACCTGGGGCGTGTATCCGCTAGGCTATTTGCTTACTATGACGAGCATTGACCTAAGCTACGTGCACATTGCTTTCAGCATCTTCGATATATTCAACAAAGTCGGCATTGCCGTGGTGGCCTACTTGGTAGGCAAGCGCCTGCTTGATGAGCGCCTTGATGAGCAAAAAGTGCTCGATGGCTATGCCACGGCCTAGCTTGCTGCTAGGCTTGCCCTGGCCGCAGCGCGCTACCTACGCGGCAGTGCTAGCGGCCGGGGCTGTGGGCTGGCTAGCCCCCACCTGGGCCGTCTGGGTGCTAGGCCCGGTGCTACTGCTGGGCCTAGTGCTGCTGGGAGTAGCCCACGGCGCCTGCGACCAGTTTGTGGTGCCGGCCACCCACCCGGCGCTAGCCCGCCGCCGGGGGCGTTACTGGGCGGTATTTCTGGGGGGCTATCTGGGGCTGGCGGCGGCCGTGGGGCTGCTGTGGTGGTGGCGGCCGGGGGTAGCGGTGGCGTTTTTCTTTGGGCTGTCGGCCTGGCATTGGGGCTCGGGCGATGCCCCCGCGGCGGCCCGCTACCGGGGGCAATGGGTGGCGCATAGCCTCTTGCGCGGCGGGCTCCTATTCGCGGTGCCGCTGTGGGTTTGGCCCGCCGACACCCGCCTGCTTATCAACGACCTGCTGGCCCTGGCCGGCGCCACTGGGCCACTGCGCGCAGATGCCCTACGCGCAATGGCCCAGTGGCTGGGACCGCTGGTGCTGAGCGGCCACTTGGCGCTGTGGGGCAGCTACTGGCTAAGCAGACAGCGCGGGCTGGCCCTGCGCGATATACTGGAAGTGATACTGCTCAGCTTCTTGCTAGTAGCCCTGCCGCCCCTGCTATCGGCGAGCGTGTACTTTGTTTTTTGGCACAGCTTGCAGCACGTGCTGCGCATGAATGTGCTCATGGGCCAGCCTTTTGCCGACACCCTACCCGCGCTGCTAGCGCAGTTAGGCTTTTTTCTGCGGCAGTCGGCGCCGCTGCTGGGCATTAGTGTAGTGGGGCTGGCCGGGCTCTACGGCATGGCTTGGGCACGGGCGGCCGGCGGGCCAGCGCTTATTAGCCTGGCACTGCTGGCGGCCTCGGTCGTGACGCTGCCCCACGCGCTGCTCGTGACGCTGGGCCTGGACGCCACCCGCTGGCGCCGGGGCTAGCGGCATTAGCTAAGCTCCCAAACCATAATAGCTAGCGCCACTGGAATTGCGAGCGGCAAGGTGGCTACTCCGTTGCCTTCCCGCTCACTTAAGTTCAGAACAACACCGCCACCTGCATCCTGCCAGTGTGCACCACCCCTAGCCCACTAGCCTTGCGGCCATCGTAGGCCACGTTGATGTTGAGGCCATTGGCTAGCCGCTGCTCCAGGTTCAGGTTCCAGGTGTAGTTGGTACCGGGGCGCAGGGCCTGCAAGATTTCGAGGCCCACCACCGACGAGATATCGCCCTCAAAAGCGACCCTGGTGACGTGCGTGGCGGCCGTAATGGTGCGTTTGCTGACCTGGCTCACGCGGGTTTCGAAGCCCAGGTCGTCGAAGCTGCCGCGGGCCTCGGTGCTGAGCTGGTTGGCCTTGCTGGTGTGCAGCAGCGAGCCCGTGAGGCGCAGCGCCGGGCTGGGCTGGTAGCTGATTTCGGGCTGCGCGGTGTAGATGAGCAGCCGAAAATTGCGGGCCTCGGAATAGGTCGTCTGGGCCTCCCGAATGTCGCGCGCCACCGTGAGGCGGCCCGTAAACGACTGCGCCAGGGTGCGCCGCAGCAGCAGGCTCTGGGTCGAGAGGTTACGCAAGTCGAAGCCCTGGGTAAGCAGCGTTTTCTGCTGGGTTTGCTGCACCGTAAGCTCGGCGCCGAAGATGGGGTTGGCGCGGTTGAAATACAGCGTATTGCGCAGCAGTTGGTTAAAAGCCAGCAGCTTGTCATCGCCCTTGGCAAAGCTGAATGGGCTGAGGCGGGCTAGCAAATCGTCGCTGGTGGTGCGGCGGTCCACCGTTACGCTGCTCACGGTGCTAAAGCGCGCCAGCGCGGCACGCCAAGCGCCGGCCTCGCGCCAGCCGCGCGGCGCGTTCACGGTGAGGCGGTAGCTGAGGCGGTTTTGATAGGCGGTGAGGTAGTCGGCGGTGGGCAGGTATACTTTGATGAAGGTGCGGTACTGGGCATCCGGCGTTTGCGCCTCCAGAAACTCGTCTTTGTCCTGCACGCCGTTCTGGTTGAGGTCGCCGGCGTAGTAGTGCGTGCCCTGGCCGGCGGGCACGGCCAGAAACGAGAAGTCGCGCCGCAGCTCGCGGCCGGTTTGCACGCTGTAGCTCAGCTCGGAGCGAATCTGGTTTTGCAGCAGCCCGATGTTGTGGTCGAGCTTGCCGAGTAGGTTGCGCTGGCGGGCGCTGTCGGGGCGGCTCAGCAGGTTCACATCGCGGTAGGTGGCGATAATACGCAAATCCTGGGTGCGGCTGAGGCGCGCCACCAGGCTACCCTGCACGGTTTGCGACTGGTTGTGCAGGTCGAGGTTGTTTTGGTCGGCGGTGGGCGTGCGGTCGCGGCGCAGGGCGTAGCTCAGGCTGTAGCGGGTGCGGCCGGTGTCGGGGCTTTGCAGCGACAGCGTGTGCTCGTCGAAGTAGTTGGCCGAGCGAATAGTATCGCCCCGCGGCGAGACAACCTTGTTTTTATCAAAGCGATAAGTGTAGCCCGGAATGAGCCGCCCCCCACCGTAGCGCACGCTAGCCTCGCCCCGGGCCCAGCTCGACTGAAAGCGCCCGGCCTGCGAATTAAGATAAAACAGCGAGCCGCGCACTTCCAGGTGGCCTAGTTGCTGGGCCACATCCAGCCACTGCTGCACGCCGCTCACCTCGCCGGGCCGGTAGCGGCGGCTGATGCGGTAGTTGATGGCGTGGTTGGCATCGCGGGTGAGGCCCAGCGCGAAGTTGAAAATATTGTCCTCGCGCGGGGTGACAGCCGTGGCGTTGGCGGTGCTGACGGCGCTCCAGTTGCGGTCAAATTCGATATCGCGGTAGCGGTCGATGGGCGCAAATTTGGGCGCCGTGTACTCGTAGTCGAGCGCCGAGCGCAGGCGGTACTGGCGCAGGGCGGCCGGCGCCCAGGCCGGCAGCGCCCGGTCTTGCACCGTGTACCCTAGCCGCATGGCCTGGCCCTTATCCTCGGTGCCCACCGCAAAGCGGTTGCGCTGCAACTGCGAGCTAGCCACATCCACAAACACCGCGGCCGTGGGGTCGAGCTGGTAGGTGGCGCCGGCAGTAGCCATCTGCTTGAGCAGCGGCGTGGGCAGAATGCGCACCGCCCGGTAGCGGCCCAGGTTGGTGCCCACGTACTCGTACACGCGGCCGTTGGCATTGGCGGCGGCCTGGTTGGTACTCAGAATATAATCGCCCTGCCCCCCGCCCACATCGGTAAAGCGCACCGTGTACACGCCACTGAGCGAGTCGGTTGCGTATTCAAACGCGTACGTGCGCTGGCCGGTGCCAGGGTCGCTGCGGGCCACGCGGCGGTACTGCACCAGCGTGCGGTTGAAGGCGGCCGAGTCGGCGCCCGGGGCCTGCACCAGGCTCACGTTGCCGGCTCCACGCAACAGCTGCTGGTCCTGAAACGACAAGGAGAGGTTCGCCGCGTTGTCGGGGTTGTCGGCTTCCTGGTAGAAGTTGCCGCGCAAATTCAGCTTGCCCACCTGCTGGTAGTGGCTGAGCGTATAGAGCGAGCGGGCATAGTTGAGGTCGGAATACTCAAAATCAACTTTCAAGCGCGAGTTGCTGGTGATGAGATGGCGCGGCGAGAACGTGATTTCCGCCAGGTTGTAGTCGATAACGTAGTCGTAGTCAAAGCCGCGCGTTTGCAGGCGACCGTCGAGGTACACGCGCTCCGAGCCGGCCAGCACAATGATAAACTGTTCGCCATTAGGCCCCGTGAGGCGGTACGGGCCCTGCACGTTATCAATCGGCGCCAGGTCGATGCTGGCAAACTTACCCTTGGCCACGCCACCCGCCACCAGCGTCGAAGACCGAATCTGCCCCAGCTTATCCAGAATAGTAACCGCGCCCGAGCCGCTCGGCATCGGCGGGGCGCCCGGCAAGTGCTGGCCGGGGGGCACGGCCGTGGTGGGCGGGGCTAGCGGCGCGGTGGCGGTGCCGGGCGGCGCGGCGCTGTTGTTGGTCACGCCGTTGGTGTAGGTCGTAAACGAGGAGGGCGGCGCGTTGCTGACACTGTTGTTGGTGGTGCCAGCTGGCAGCGGCTGCGGGCCGGGCGCGCCCAAATTAGCCTCCACGGCCGCGCCCTGGATGTTTTTATAATAGCGCAGAAAGTAATCGGGCTTGTTGCGCAGCACCACGTCGCCGGCCGTCAGGTTCCACTGCGGGCCGGTGAGGGTGATGTATATTTTATCGAACTGCTGAAGCGTCTGGGTGTTGCCCTCGGGCTGAAAAGGCACATTCTGGTCCGAAATGGCAGCCGTAAGGCGGATTTTCTCCGTCAGCTGGCCCTCCAGCTGTAGGTTCAGCGCCGAGTTCACGAACACATTCTGGGTATTGCCGAATGAAATACCCCGGCTCAGGTTACCCGTTTTGCTGATGCCGGGGGTGCTGAGAATCTGCTCTTTCTGGGCAAAATCCTCGTAGCGCAGCATGGGCCGCTCCCGAAAATCGAGGCTGTCCATGAGGCGGCGCGGGCGGCGGTAGCGGGCTAGCCCCAGCGACAGCGGCAGCACCCGGTAGCAGAGCAGTACCGAATCGGGCCGCGCCGCGCCGCTGCTATCGCGGGGGGCGGCCCGCACCAATTGGTAGCGGTCGCGGCCCGGGTCGTAGCTTACCGCTAGCCCATTGGCCGTGACGGAGGCCGGCACGATGGTGAGCGTGTCGCTCAGGGTGAAGCTGGTGGTATCGCGGCCGGGCGCCAGGCGCAAATAGCGGCAGCGCCGACTGTTGAAAGGCCCGGGCTCGGCGGTTGCCTTTGCGGGGGGGCTAGCGGGCGCCGCCCCAACCGGGGCGCCCAGCTGCTGGGCCTGGGCGCACTTGGGAGTTCCCCATAGCACCGCCACGAGCAGAGCCACGAGGGCGAAGCACAGACGGTAGCGTTGGGTCATAGGGTAAAGTTCGGGCTGCGCCGGGGTAACGCCCGCGCCGGGGCGTTTCGTGCCGCGCCGGGCCAGCCCCGCTTCCTGAAATTTCTATGACCATCAGCGCCGCTCAGCCTGTTCTAACCCGCTGGTAGCTGGCGTCCCAAAAAAAGCGCCCCGGATACGACGAGTATCCGGGGCGCCTTGAGGCAACTGGAAAGCTAGTGGCGCTGCACCAGTACCGGCATATCGGCAGGGGTTACGGGCTCATCGAGCTGCATCAGCAAATGAAACTGGCTAGGGGTCAGCACCTTGCTAATGGCCGTGTAGTAGCTGTAATCCAGGTTTTCATAGGCAGAAAAGGCGGCCTGGCTCGACGCAAACAGCAGGTGGCCCAGCATCTCGGCCGATTCGAGGCGCTTTTCTACGGCGGCGCGCAGCTTGTTGGCCTGGCGCGTGTTCAGGCGCAGGGCATCGGCCAGGTAGGCGCTCATGCGCTCGGCCCGCTGCGTGGCAGTGGACGCCCCAACGTCGAGCGGCACGCTCGTTTGGGCAGCAGCTCCCAGGCTAGCCAGCAGTAGCCCCATCAACACTAAAACCGCACGCAGATGCACCGAAGTTGACATAGAACAGGAAAGACTAGGACAATAACTAGAACGAAGCTACCTAACGTCCTTTTTACGAGCATGGTTCGCTTAGCAGATACCTATTATCAATAGCCGAACACCAGTTTTGGCCGGGTGAACGGTACTATTTTCTCGCTTAATAGTCCTAGCCGGCCAGCGGCAGCTCCACATAAAAGGTTGTGCCGACCTCCACCTCGGTTTCAAACCAGAGGCGGCCGCCCGCGCTCTCGATGCCCCGCTTAGCCACCGCTAGCCCAATGCCCGAGCCGCTGGCTTTGGTGGTAAAATTGGGCCGAAAAACGTGCTCCCGCACCTCCTCGGCAATGCCAGCGCCATTATCGGCAATGGTAATGAGCACTTTAGCGGCACCGCTGGCCTGCACCACAATTTCCTGGCGCGGCGGCCGGCCGGGGGGCACGGCCTGTTTGGCATTGAGCAGGAGGTTGTTGAAGGTGCGCACCAGCAGGCTTTCATCGGCAAACACGATGTAGGTACCGTCGGGCGGCAGGTGCAGGTGCAGCGCGCCATTGTCGTCGCCATCGGTTTGGCGAAATAAATCGGCGCAGTGCCGCAGCACAGCCACCACATCGAGGCGCGCTGGGCGCATGGCCGGCAGGTTGGTGAAGTTGCTGAAGGAGGTGGCGATGTCGGCGAGCACGTCAATCTGGGTGATGAGCGTTTGGGAAATCCGCCCAATCAGCTCCTCGGTATTGGGCCGGCGCTCGGCAATCGATTTTTGTAAGTACTGCAAGCTCAGCTTCATGGGCGTGAGCGGATTCTTGATTTCGTGGGCCACTTGGCGGGCCATTTCGCGCCAGGCGGCTTCTTTTTCCTGAGCCGCCAGCTCGCGCTTGCTGGCTTCGAGCTTGCCCAGCATGGCGTTATATTCGCTCACGAGCAAGCCAATTTCGTCGTCGTTGCTGCGGTAGTCGAGCACCTCATTCTGGCCCGTGAGGGTAGTGCGCATCAGGCGCTGGGTGAGAAGCTTGAGCGGCGCCGTGAGCTGGCGCGTGGCCACGAAGGCTAGCCCCAGAAACACCAAAAACATGAGGGTAAAGATGTTGAGAATCGTGGTAAACAACTCCGTTAGCTTGTTGTCCAGCTCCTTCTGCGAATCGAAAAACGGAATGCCCACGTAGCCCAGCACCGGCCCGGCCGGCCCCTCTGCGCTAGCCGCCCGCACGGGCAGGTAGAGCGAGCTAAACGAGAGCGTGCCCGCTCGCTCGGTAAGCAGCGTGCGGCTCAGGCCGCGCTCGCGCAGGTCCACAATGGCCTGCGGGTTGATAAGCCGACCTAGCAGCCCAGCCTCGAAGATGAGGGGCTGCGAGCTCACCAGCAGCTGGCCGCGCGCGTCGTAGAGGTTCAGGTCAGTTTCGGTGAGGGCGGCCACGTTGCGGGCGAGGGCCGTGAGCACCGGCTTGGCCGTGGTGTCGGTAAGCTGGTCGCGGCGGCGCACCAGGCTTTCGAGGGCAATGTGGCCCCGGCGCTCGTAGGTGCGGTGCAGGTCCTGGCGGTAGCCCGAGATAACCTGGCTGGCCGTGGCCACGCTCACTACCAGTAGCGGAATCATAATGCCCAGGTTGAGCAGCAGCTGAATGCGAGCGCTAAAATTGAGGCGCAGGCCCAGACCGCCGCGGCGGCCTAGCAGGTAAGCGCCGCCCGCCAGCAGCCACACCACCACATTGAGCAGCAGCTGAAAGGAGAAATTGGAAAACCAGTCGGCCAGCGAGTAAGTGCTGGTCGTGACGATAACTTCGCGCCGGCCGCTGTCATCCTTCATAGCCAGGTGATGAAAATCGCTTACTACCAAGCCATTGGCATATAGACGAGCGTCGCGCAGCAGGGCCGTGGGCAGGTTGTTGGCATAGTCAAAATCGCCCTCGCTGTACACGAGCCGGTTTTGGGCGTAGCCAGCGTAGCTAAGGTTGGTAGCCAGGCCAGGCTGAAAAAACTTCTGGTCAACTAGCAGTTCTGGCAGCACACTGTAGCTAGCCAACTGCTTGAGAATGAGCGTAATCAGAATAGTGCCGGCGGGCGCGGGCGGCCCAATGCCGCTGGGCGCGGGCCGCGTGATATTGACTACCGCCGCGTAGCGCCGCGAGCTAAACGAGTTGTCCGATTTCAGCAAATACACGCCGTCCTGGTCGGTGGGCGTGGCCGTGCGGGCGAGCCGGTCGCGCATTTCGTCAAAGGTGAGCGTGTCGCCGGCTTCGCCGCCCACGGGCCGGCCGCTAAGGTCAAAAAGGTCGATGGCTTCTTCGTACTTATCGAAGTAGTTGTGTAGATACTGGCGCTCGACGCGCCGCCGCAAAACGTCGGTGCGCACGGGCACGCTCGTGAGCAATTGGCCAATGACCGGGTCGGCGGCCAACTGGCGCAGCCGCTGGCCCAACAAAAACTCACCTTGCAAGTCATTATCTACCAGTAGGTTACTAGCTAGCCGCTGCTTATCTAGCAGCAGTTGCCGCTCAAACTGCCCGTAGAGGGCTACCGCCCCAATGGCCGAAGCTAGCCCTAGCCACAGCAGCAGCAGCAGGTAGCGGGGGCTACCCTGGGCGACGCGCTTTTCCAGCTTGCCGCTGCGCATCAGCAGCAGGCCGGCCAGGGTCATGCCAGGCAGCAGCAGCAGCACCTCGTGCAGCAGCACGCCCTGCACCAGCAGCAGCAGGGCCAGCACCGTGCCCCCCAGCAGTAGCGGGCGCCGGGGCAGGCGGCGCAGGTCAGGGGCCAGCAGCTCGGCCCAGAGGTAAAAACCCGTAACGAAGGCGGCCGTGTGCAGCAGCACTGCCAGTATCAGCACCAGCCGAAACCCGCTCATCTGGATGCTCTGCGTGATGTCGAGGCTCAACTGGTTGTTGCTGAAGGCACTCATGTAGTAGCTGTACAACGCTACCACCGTTACAAGCAGCCCCAGCAAGGCGGGCACCCCCCAGGTGCCCAATGGTGCGCGCTGGGCGCGCACGGGTAGCTTATATTGGCGGCTAGCGGCTATTGAGAGCACGGCCAACAGCGTTGCCAGCAGGCCGTTGAGCAGCAAATCGCCCAGTGACGGGGCCCAGCCCGACACAGCATACACGCGCGGGTCAAAGAGCGGAATTTCCAGCCACGCATACGGTAGCCCAAGGTAAAGCAGCGCAAAACGCAGGGCCACGGGGGTAATGGCTAGCACCGCTAGGGCCGCACCAGTGCGGCCGCTGCGCCACCAGCGCCAGGCCACCCCTAGCCACCCCACTGTGTAAAAGCCCATTCCCAATACCAGCAAAACCAGCGGCAGAATGCGCCCCGTGAGGGCGTTGCCCGGCATCTGCACCACAGAGAACAGGTAATGCCCCTGCGTATCGACCAGGGCGGCTACTAGGCCGTGCGTTTCGCCGGGGGCAATGGGTGTGGCACGCACCTGCACCTCCATACCTTGCAATAGGGCTGGCTCGGCCCCAGCGCGCAGGTAACGGTTGCTAATGCCGTAGCGCCGAGCCAGCGGCACGTAGGCCAGCACTACCACGCTGCCCCGCGCCCGCCGTACTACCAAAAACTCGCCCAGCATGGTTTGGGCTAGGCGTTCGGGCGTGGGGTCGGCCAGCTCAGCGGCCGTGGGCGCCGGCCCCGAAGCCGACCAGCCAACCAGTTGGCCATCAACCGCCACAAAAGTGGGGTATGAGCATTGCGCCAGCAGGCGGCGAAAATTAGGAGCGGCCGGCGGCTGGCATTCCAGCATTGTCTGGCTAGCCTCGCGGCCCGCCGTAACGGCCGCCTGATTGACCAGCTTTTGCAGCCGCGCCGCGCTAGGATACAAGGGGTTGGTGCCTGGCAGTTGCCAGTAGCTGTTGGCCAGCCAGCTAGCCCCGAAGCTTAGCAGCGCCAGCACCAGCAAGGCCGGCGGCCACCGCCGGGTTACGGAAATACGCGGAACGGGCAAAGTAGACAAGTCAGTAAACTAAAAGGCGAAGCGGCGGCCAACAACTTCTGCGCCGGCTGCTCGCTGCAAGCTAGGGCTCAGGCCGGAGTCGGGCCCTAGCCAGGGCCACAAAAAACGGCGGCTCCGTGCCAAGGCACAGAGCCGCCGGCTCTTTTCACTAGGCCCCGGCACTAGGCGGGCCGCTTGGGGTGCGTGCGGCGGTACCAGAAGAAGCCCACGGCACCCATCAGGATGTAGGGTACCGTCATCATGTACACAATACCGCGGTTGAGACCCGCGGGGTCGAAGTCGTCGCGCTCGGCGCGGGCGGCTTCCACCTGGCTCTTGCACATCACGCACTGAGCCTGGGCGGGGGCTAGCGAAGCCAGCGACAGCAGGGCGAATACCAAACCAAAAATCAGCTTTTTCATAAGAATAGAACGGTCAGTAAGTCAGAAAGTTCAGCTAGCCCGCCGGGTAATACGGCGCAATCATAAAGTACACGATAACGCCCGTTACCGAAACGTACAGCCAGATGGGAAACGTCCAGCGGGCAATGCGCTGGTGCTTGGTGTATTGCCCGGTAAGGGCAAAGTACAGCGTAAATAACACCAAAGCAACCGTTACGGCCGCCAGGCTGATATGCGTAAGGAGTAGTAAGAAGTAAAAGCTCCGGATGAGCCCGGTACCGCCAAAGTGGGTACTAGCCACCTGCGAGTGGTAGGCCACGTAGGAAATCAGAAACAACCCACCCAGCGCAAAGGCAGTGCCCATAGCGGCGCGGTGTGCCAGCACGTTTTTCTGGCGAATAAAGTAGAATCCCACCAGCAGCGCCACGGCCGTGAGCGAGTTGAGGGCCGCGTTTACAGCGGGCAGCGCGTGCAGGTACACGTCGGCACCCTGAATGCGAAAAATATCCTTGTAATAGAAAATAATGGCAACTAGCAGTGGCACCACCACTCCTAACGCACCCAGAATTATTTTATATTTGGTGTAATCGCCCGGCTCCAGCACGGGCGGGTGCAGCTGCTCAGTGGCGGTCGTCATAGGTATAAAGCAAAACGTTGATTTCAGTGATAAGCCGCTCCACCTCATACTTGTCGGTGGCGTCGTAGTAGCCGCGCACGTGTTGTGCATCGTCTACCAACAACAACCGGCCGGGCAGCAGGTTCCCGGGTTCGGTAGCGGGCTTAAAAGGAAAACGCTCAGGCCGCAGAGCGGCCTGCCCGAACTCATACTGGGCTAGCTGCCTCAAGCTGTCGGCGGGCAGAGCACCTACCACCCACTTACCTGCAATGGTGCCATACTGCTCGCTCAGCTTCTCCAATCTGGAATCGGTGGTGGCGTTGGTCGCCTCGGTGGGTAGCAGTGTTAACAGGCGCACGCGTGGCTCGGGGCGGAAGCGTTCCTGAATACGTGCCAGCGCGCGGCCAGCCGGGGCGCCAGCTTCACCCGGCGCGTAAAACTGCACCAAGTACAGGCCTTTACCGAGGTCAGCGCTGGCTAGCTGCCGGCCACCAGCAGTACGCACCCGAAATGGCCGCACTTGGTGAAAAACAGTATCGCGCTGCCAGCCTCCTGCCGAGGTGCGGACGGAGTCCGCTCGTTCGGGCAAGTAGATTGGCAGCGCGTAATGATTGCGGCCGAAGCCGTAAAGAAACAAGAACGCCAGCACTGGCACCAGCAGCAGCAGGCCCAGCAGAATAATCTGGCGTGGTCGCATTCTCCTACCCTAGCGGCTGAACATGTGCGATAGTACCTCGCCCACGTACGAGCCTTCGGTCACGAGGGCTACTACCAGCCATATCAGCAGCGAGGTAGGCACCAGGATAGTCCAGATGAGGCTTTTTACCTCGTGCTTGAGGTGCATAAACTCGGCTACAATGAAGAAGGCCTTCATAATGGTGAGCACGATGAAGATGCTGTTGCGAAGCGTACCGGGGTTCATAAAGAATACGAACACGAACTCGACGGCCGTAATGCCAACGAGTACCCAGAAGGTGCGCCAAATCCAGGCGGTGTTCGGCTTCGCAATTTCGCCCTGGGGCAGGTTTTCGGAAGGTGCGTGAGCGGCCATAATTTTAATTATAAGGAAAGAGTTGAGAGCTACAAGTTGAAAGATGTGAGCCGGGCAAATGCCTGACTCACATCTTTCAACTATACAATCTAAACTCCATTACACCAGGTAAAAGAACGTAAATACAAACACCCACACCAAGTCTACGAAGTGCCAGTAGAGGCCGATTTTCTCAATCATTTCGTAATGGCCGCGCTTCTCAAACGTACCGTTAGTGGTTGCAATGAAGCACCATACCAGCAGGCAAACTCCCGAGAACACGTGCGTGCCGTGGAAGCCGGTGATAAAGAAGAAAAGGTCGGCAAACAGCGGCGGGCCGTACTGATTCTGGGCCAGGTTGGCACCAAACATCATCGTGCCATCGGCCATGCGCGTGCCTTCTTCGTGGCCACCGATGAAGTGGCTCCACTCCCAGGCCTGCGAACTGAGGAACATAGTGCCGAACAAGATGGTCCACAGCAGCCATTTCTGCACATCAGCCTTGTCCATACGATGACCAGCTTCTACGGCCAGCACCATTGTTACGGAGCTGAAAATGAGAATCATCGTCATCAAAGCCACGAAAGCCAGCGGCAAATCCAGGCCGTGCAGTCCCGGAAAGGCGTTGAATACCTTATCTGGCGTGGGCCAGTAAGCCGAGCTGAAGTGGAAGGCTTTGGCGGTGCCCTCGTACACGCCGTGCTTGTGGCGAATGAGGCCGTAGGCCGTCAGGAACGCGCCAAACGTGAAGGCATCCGAGAGCAGAAAGAACCACATCATCAGCTTGCCGTAGCTCGCCTTAAAGGGTTCGTTGCCGCCGTCCCAGGTACCGGTGCGCGGGGCATCGGCGTAGGCGGCGGAGGCAGCATTGGGCTGCAAAGTGGTAGATTGGGCCATAACGGACAACAGGTGGACAGGCGGGCTTTACGCCAAAATCCCGTTTAGTGGTTCAAAAGTAGGAACAAATACAGGTACAGCCAAAGCCCACCGAGGAAGTGCCAGTACAAGGTAGCGTTGCCAATCGAAAGCGTAGCGCGCGAATGTACCTGATACTGAAGGCTACGCTTCAAAACCACGGCCACAAAAATGAGGCCCGTAACCAAGTGGAAAGCGTGCACACCCATCAGCACATACACGAATGAACCAGAGGGGTTGGCATCAGCGCCGCCAAAAAACGTGTGGCCCGCCACTAGGTCGCCCCACGCCCGCACTTGCCCAAACAGAAACACCACCCCTAGCGCAATGGTAGCGAGCAGGCTCAGGTTGGTACGCTTTATCTCGTCGTGCTTGGCCGAGAAATAGGCAAACTGCATTGCTGCGCTACTAAGTGCGATAACGATGGAGTTGAAGAGCAGGCTCATGGGCAAGTCAAACTCGCGCCAGTTGCCTTCGTCGCGCCGCACGATGTAGCCGCTGGTGAATGCCGCAAACATCATTACAATGCTAAAAATGAGCAGGATAAGCAATACGCGCTTGGGGTGCCAGCCCAGGCCTAGCTCCTTATCTTCGGCTAGTGCTTCGGAGGTTTTCATATCAAAAATTATTGAGTAGTTTTTGTCTGTTTGCAGGGCCGTTGTCCGTGGGCTGGCTACTCACTCCCAACAAAAAGCTGCCAATTTTGAATCAAACTTTATCTAAAAGCAGCGCAATTTGCACGATGGGCAAATACAGGAAGGAGCCAAACATGATACTCAAGGCCGCTTTGCGGTCTTGGGTGCGCATGAGGCGCACGGTAAGCATCGTGAACAGCACCCCGCACACCAGCGCCACACCAGCCGATACGCGCCCCGAAATGCCCAGTACCAGTGGGAGTAGCGACACTGGAATGAGCAGTACCGTGTAGGTCATAATCTGGAAAGCCGTGCGCAGGTCACGCTCACCGGGCGTGGGCAGCATTTTAAAGCCTGCTCGCTTATAATCCTCATCGGCCACCCAGGCGATGGCCCAGAAGTGCGGAAACTGCCACATAAACTGTATGCCAAAGAGCACCCACGCGGCCTCACCCACGTAGCCCGTTGCGGCAACCCACCCAATGAGCGGTGGTAATCCACCCGGAATAGCTCCGACAGCCACGCATATCGGCGAAACCGTTTTGAGGGGTGTGTAGATGAACCCGTAGAGAATAAGCGAGAGCAGCGAGAGCGCCGCCGTAAGCGGGTTGAAATAGTACGCCAGCAACCCTAGCCCCGCCACGGCCAGCAGTACGCAGAACACCCAGGCTTCATTAGGTGAAATGCGCCCCGTGGGCAGCGGGCGGTTTTCGGTGCGCTTCATCAACTTGTCCAAGTCTTTTTCAAAGACCTGATTGATGATGTTAGCTGAGCCCGTTACCAGCAGGCCCCCTAGCAGCACCAGCAGCGCCCGGCCCCAATTAGGAGTTGCCAGGCCCAGCAGGTAGCCCAACGCGCTCGAAAAGGCGACTGTGAAGGAAAGCCGGAATTTGAGCAGCTGAAAATAGGCGTGGGCCTTTGTCATTAACCTGATAAAATTGCTACGGCAAAGGTACGCCCGACTCGGGCTAGGGTGGGTATCAATGAGCGGCGGTTACCGTAAGCTGCGTTGTCGCATTTTCTACGCGCATCATGCGGCGCAAAGCGAGCAGCGTTAAAAACTGCGCCCCAAAAAGTAGAGTGGCGAGCGTTAAATGAATAGGCTGCACAAAAGCAGGCAGTGCCCAAGAGGCTAACGTAATGCCAGCTACTATCTCCAAGCCGATTAGCGCCCAACTAGCTAGCACAAGCCGCCGCAACGCTGGCAGGGCCAATTGCCACAGTTGGTAGCCCACGTAAGTATTAATCAAGACTACTATGACTGACATTGTGCGGTGCGTTTCAAAAACGCCGCCCAGCTTGTCAACCCAGGTATTGCGCTGTGCATAGGCTGTGGCAGCCGCAATCTGGTCAATCTGCTCCCGCACCTGCGTACCCAGGATAATCTGCACAAAGGTTAGCCCAATAGCAAAGGCTAGCAGCCACCGCAATCCGGTAGTACCCGTTAGCTCTTCATCGGTATCACCCCCTAGCGTTTCCATTGCCACCTGCTGGTTCAGGGCAACTTCTTCTTTATACCAACGTGCCCGATGCGCAGCATAGAGCAACAAGGCAACAATCAGCAGGGCTAGCCCCATATGAATGGTTACCATGATAGGCAGCAGATTGGTTGACACTACCAATGACCCTAGCCAGCCCTGGAAGCCGGTTAGCAGCCAGCTAGCCACGGCCAGCCAGAAAATGGGCTGGTCACGCTTCAGATAGGGTATTGCTACCAAGGCCGTCACAAATACAAAAATGCCGATAAGCGCACCTAGCAGGCGATTTAAATATTCAATCCAGGTTTTGGTTGCATTAAAGTCTGTTTCAATATACTGCGTCGGATGGGCAAATATTTCACCAGCCACCTGCCGAAAACCGAGGCTAGCCAGCGTGCGCGCCAGCTTCTGATTTTTGGCCACGCGCTGCGCCGTGTAAACCTGCTTATAGTCGGCAGGCAACTGGCTCAACTGGGTAGGCGGCACCCACTGCCCAAAGCACTTAGGCCAATCGGGGCAGCCCATGCCCGAACCCGTAGCGCGCACGACTCCACCTACCAGAATGAGTAAATAAATACTAACAACAGTCAACACGCTCCAAAAGCGAAATCGGCGCACAAATCCTGCTTCCATTATAGCTAATCCTTTTTTAGCCTAACAATAAAACCTGTCGATAAAGCCCATAATTCGAGAGAAATGCGGCCTTAACCCGAACAAAAAAAGAACGGGCCGCCGGGAATCGGCGGCCCGTTTAGGCAAAATCATCAGTCCGTTTATTCCGACAACTCCCGCTCGTAGGGAAGGTTGGAAGAAGGCGTCTGCGAATAAGGCACGTTCTGCGGGATGAAATCCACCTCAGAGCCGGGCTTGCTGTAATCGTAGGGCCAACGGTACACCGCAGGAATCTCACCGGGCCAGTTGCCGTGGCCAGGCTCTATGGGTGTGGTCCATTCCAAAGTGGTCGAGTTCCAAGGGTTTTCAGTGGCGCGACGGCCACGGAAAATGCTATAGAAGAAGTTGAAGATGAACACGAACTGGGCAAAGAAGGCTAGGATGGCAGCAATCGAGATGAACTTGTTCAGGTCAGCGAATTGCGAGAAAGCATCAAAGCCAGTCCAAGAGTAGTAGCGACGGGGGAAACCAGCGATACCTACGTAGTGCATGGGCATAAATACCAAGTACACCCCGATGAACGTCAACCAGAAGTGGATATAACCCAGCTTCTCATCCATCATACGCCCAAACATCTTGGGGAACCAGTGGTAAACCCCGGCGAACAAGCCGAAGAATGCCGACGAGCCCATTACTAAGTGGAAGTGAGCTACCACGAAGTAAGTGTTGTGCATCTGAATGTCGAGCGTAGCGTTACCGAGAATGATACCGGTCAAACCACCCGAGATGAACAGCGATACGAAGCCGATAGCAAACAGCATAGCGGCCGTGAAGCGAATATTACCGCGCCACAGAGTAGCTAGCCAGTTAAACACCTTTACGCCCGAAGGAACAGCGATAATTAGCGTCAGGAACATGAATACTGAACCCAAGAAAGGGTTCATACCAGTTACGAACATGTGGTGAGCCCACACAACGAATGACAGCAACGAAATACCAATCAGCGAGCCAATCATAGCGCGATAGCCAAAGATTGGCTTACGGGCGTTGGTAGCCAGAATCTCCGAAACCATGCCCATAGCAGGCATAATAACGATGTAAACCTCGGGGTGACCTAGGAACCAGAATAGGTGCTGGAACAATACAGGCGAACCACCTTGATTATGCAGGGCCTGACCGGCGATATAGATGTCGGACAAGAAAAACGAAGTACCGAAAGAACGGTCAAACACTAGCAGCAAAGCGGCCGAGAACAGAACCGGGAAAGATAGGATGCCCAAGATAGCTGTCAAGAAGAACGCCCAGATAGTAAGCGGCAACTTACTCATGCTCATGCCTCGGGTCCGCATATTGATAACAGTCGTCACATAGTTTACACCACCCAGCAACTGTGATACAATGAAGAACACCATCGACACCAACCACATCGTCATGCCCATACCTGAGCCAGGAATAGCTTGGGGCAGCGCGCTCAACGGCGGGTAAATCGTCCAACCAGCGGCAGCAGGACCTGTTTCCAGAAACAACGAGCAAAACATTATAACGCTCGATAGGAAAAAGAACCAGTACGAGAGCATGTTCATGAAGCCCGAAGCCATGTCACGGGCACCAACTTGTAGAGGAATTAGGAAGTTGGAGAAAGTACCCGATAAACCAGCAGTTAGCACGAAGAATACCATGATGGTACCGTGCATCGTTACCAACGCTAAGTAAAACTCCGGATTTAGTTTACCGCCTTCTATCCACTTACCAAGAACAGGCTGAAGCCAATCCAGGGTTGCTTCTGGCCAACCTAGCTGCAAACGGAAGAGACTTGAAAGCATCCCACCAATGATAGCCCAAACCATCCCCGTAATGAGGAACTGCCGAGCAATCATTTTGTGGTCTTGGCTGAAAACGTATTTCCACAGCCAATGCTGGTCGTGGTGCTCGTGGTCGTGCAGGTGGTCATCGTGCTCGGTGTGGGGCACCGGCGCGGTACCTACCCCACCCTGCGACTGCGCGGAAACCGGGAGATTAGTAGCCATAAATTGAAATAGAACTTCTGAAAATTTACTCTTTACATCGAGGATTGAGCAGCTAAAGGGGTAGCAGGCATTTCACCAGCTTCCTCGATTGCGCTAGCTTTGGCATCTTGGCTGTTGCCCTTACCTAAACCAGTCTGCTTGCTCATCTGCTTAAAAGAAGCCATCAAGTCTTCGTTTTTAGAAATCGGATTTTGGGCGGCAAACCAAGCTACGTAATCATCTGGCTCGTCGACTACAATATTCAGCTTCATCGCAAAGTGGCCCTTCCCGCAAATCTGGTTGCATGCCAACTCATAGTTGAATTTAGGGTTACCAAGCTTGGCCCGCATCTCGTCCGTAGTAGTAGTAGGCGTAAACCAGAAGCGAGTCGGCATGCCAGGTACAGCGTACATCTGCACGCGGAAATGCGGCATGTACACTGCGTGCAACACATCACGCGAACGAATCTTGATAAGTACGGGGTGGCCTTTCGGCACGTGAACTTCCGAAGCAGTAAAGTCATCCATCGCTGCCTTATCGCTTAGGTCAAAGCCAAACTCATTGGAAGCATCGATGAGGCGATAATTTACCACACCTAGCTTCATATCACGGCCAGGATAGCGTACCAACCAGTTAAACTGCTTGCCCATTACTTCAACTACCACGGCATTTTTAGGGGCCGGGCCGGTAATTCGTGTCCAAGCTTTCCAGCCAGCGAAAATCAGCGCAGCCATTACGATAGCCGGGATGATTGTCCAGATTACTTCTATTTTGTTGTTGTGCGAAAAGAAGTAAGCACGACGACCTTCTTTATACTGGTATTTATATGAGTAAACAAAGAGCAAGGCCTGTGTTATGACGAAAGCAATGCCAATTACTGTCATCGTAGTCCAAAACATCTTCTCCATTGCATGGCCATGGATAGATGCAATAGGGGGGTTCATTTTGCTGAAGTTTTCAGCGAAAGACCAGAAAAAAGCGGCCCCACCAACCACCATGAATACTAGCATCAGTACCGCGTTTATGCGGTTGCTAGTGCCAATCTGGCGCACATAGGAGCCAGAGAAAATAGCCGTTAGTATCTGGAGACGGAACAAAAGGCCGAACACGACCAATAGCAGTACCAGAACTAGCAGAATAGTTAAAGAAGTCATTGGATAAAAGGTAGAATTTCGAACTTAGAGCCTAGCGCAAGCAACAAACTGCTGTACCTAAGTTCTAAAAATCTAAGCTCTTTAATTAGGTGGTATGGTGAACGCTTTCCTCGACAAAAGGATGATTAACCGGAATCAGCGAAGCTTCAGTCAGACGGCGGGTAACCAAAATGAGGAAAGTGCCCAAGAAAATCAGCGCAATACCGATTTCAATAAGAAACCCGTTTTCACCCTTCATAGTGCCCGGCATTAGCATTAAATAAAAGTCGGACCAGTGACCAATCAGGATAGCAATACAAACGATTTTCATGATAATCATCTGGCGTTTGGCATCCCGGGTCATAAGAGCCAAGAATGGAAAAGCGAAGTTGATTACCAGATTAGCATAGAACATCCAAGTATAGCGACCATCAAAGCCACCAAGGCGTTGGTTGAAGTAAACAGATTCTTCAGGCAGGTTGGCGTACCAGATGAGCATGAATTGTGAAAACCATACGTAGGTCCAGAAGATGCTGAAACCAAACATAAGCTTACCTAAATCATGGAAGTGGTTTGCATTCATGAATCGCAGATAGCCAGCTTGCTTCAGGAAGATGGCAATTAGAGCAGTAGCTGCAATACCAGATACCCACCACGAGGCGAATACGTACCAACCAAACATGGTGCTGAACCAATGCACATCAACCGACATAACCCAGTCCCATGCCGACATCGAAGAAGTGACTGCAAACAGTACAAGGAATAGGGCTGCAGTAGTAATGCTCTTGTGGAAGTAGCTAGTGCCACCGTTTAGGTCTTCGGCTAACGAAAGCTGGCGCAGACGCCACGAAAACACGCCCCAGATAACCAAGTAGGAAATCATCCGCACGAGGTAAAAGCCAAAGGTGAGGAAACCTGACTTACCAGCAACTATTTTATCGTAGTTAGCCGAGCCTTTGGTCATAATACCATCGTGGGTCCAGTGGAAGATATCGTGGCGACCGATTACAAAGAGGATAACGAGCAGTATCCCGCCCGGAATCAGCCACGCACTCAATGCTTCGTTGATACGCTTCACTACTACCGACCAACCAGCGTAGGCTACATACTGAATAGCCATGAATACAGTACCAACTACTGAAACACCAATGAAAAACACATTGCTGTGCCAGAGGCTTACAATAATGCGACGCAACAATACCGAATGCCCTTCTTCGTGGGCTGAGGCATTATGAGCAGCATTTACGTGCGCAACAGCTTCATGGGACTCGCCCCAGTGCATAAGAGCGGCGACAACTCCTATTATGAATACCAGAATACCGGCACCAATGATAGTGAGATAGGTACGTTGAACCTTAGGGCTAAGGACTAGCTGCTCAACGGCGGCGGGTTCGTGATGATGAGTCAGGGTTGCCATAAGTCAATTACATCTTGCCGTTGCGGGCTTTATCACCTTGGCCAGGTGTTTCGGATTGAGTGTTGGCGTTAGCCTTGCCTTCTGCCTTTTGGTTAGTTGGGTCGGTCATCGCCGAAGCGTTGCCAGCCGATGCATCAGTAGTTGCAGCCGGAGCAGCGGCTTTCACTAATTTGGGCAGGTCTGCTGGGTCGTTGTTTTGCTGGAGTACACGTACGTACATAGCAATTTTCCAGCGCTCTTCAGGGTTAACCTGCGAGCCATGAGGCATCATACGATTGCGACCCCATTGAATGACGTGGTAGATATGCCCGTCGTTCATGGTTTTGTATGCGCCGGCCGAGTAATTAGGAACACCTTTAAACTTGACACCTACTGGCCCCTGTCCATCACCCTTCTCGCCATGGCAATGCTGACAGTAACGGGTAAAAAGCACTTGTCCTTCTTCCAAATTAGCCTTGGTGTAGGTATAGGGATTACGGAGCGTACGCTCAGCAATACCAACGCTATCCTTAGGAATGTGGTTGAAATAAGCTAGTTTACCCTGGGGTACCGTACCAGCAGCTGGAGTGCGCTCGTTAATACCAAAGGAGTTGACAGAATTAAAGCTGATTTGACGCAGTGGCTCATAAGGAATCGACTCGTACATCTCCGGAGCGTATTCTACGCCGGGGTCGTTAGGGTCAGGAGAGCACGATGCTACGCCCAGGCTCAGCGCCAGGGAGGCCGCGGACAGCCCGTATTTGAGGGAAGGCGACATCATTAGAATTTGGTCATTTCCTTTTGGTTGACTTCACTAGCCCCGTTTTCACGCAGCAACTGGGTCAATTTGGGCAATTGCGAACTGTGTTCGTCCAACTCAATAGCAACTACGAATTTGTCGTCCGTAGAGCGTACATCAAGCACTGGGGTCTTGAAGCGTGGGTAAAGCTTTGAGATAGTATAGAACGTGATTACCATACCGTGGCAGGTAAAAAACACGGTCAATTCAAATGTCACTGGTATAAAAGCTGGCAACGCAATGTGCGGCTTACCACCGATAATCATTGGCCAATCGAAACCCAACGTATAAATCTGCAGCCATAGCGCGAAAGCTAACCCACACATTCCGTAGAAGAAAGCTGCGATTGGCAGACGCGAGCGCTCAATACCGAGCGCGTCGTCGATACCGTGTACTGGGTAGGGCGAAAAGACATCGTAAATCTTTACACCGGCAGCACGTACGTTATCGATAGCGTGCAGAAGTACATCTTCATCATCGAAGATGCCGAGCGCAAAGCGCTTGGTTGAAGTGTGAGTATCCGAGGCAGTGGCGGTAGCAACCGGCGCGGCAGTAACGGCAGGGCTAGTCATTTTGCTTGTCGTAGTTTACGGGTGCCGAAGCCGGAACGCCGGGCGTAGAATGAGGGGCAACAACAGGAGTATTGTGATGACCACTAGGGTTGCGGCTTCCGTCATTAGCACCACCGTAGGTGGGGCCATCATTAACGGTGTACTTCAGGATAGTCTTAACCTCAGCCATGTTGATTACCGGGAAGAATTTGGCAAACAGCAAGAATAGAGTGAAGAATAGGCCGATAGTACCTACGTACACTCCAACGTCAATGCGCGTCGGCGAGAACATTGCCCAAGAAGAAGGCAGATAGTCACGGTGCAGCGATGACACGATAATTACGAAGCGCTCGAACCACATACCGATGTTCACGATAATCGACAGAATAAATGTCATCGTGATACTGTAGCGAATGCGGCGAATCCACACAAACTGTGGCGAGAGCACGTTGCAGCTCATCATACTCAGATAAGCCCACCAGTACGGGCCGGTAGCGCGGTTGATAAAGCAGTACTGTTCGTACTCAACCTGCGAGTACCAAGCGATGAAAAACTCCGTGATATAAGCTACCCCTACGATAGAGCCCGTCACCATCATGATTTTATTCATGAGGGCAATGTGTTCTAGGGTAATATAATCTTCCAGCTTGAATACCACGCGGGTAATGAGCATCAACGTTAGTACCATGGCGAAACCTGAGAAGATAGCGCCGGCTACGAAGTAAGGTGGGAAGATAGTGGTGTGCCAGCCTGGTACTACCGAGGTGGCAAAGTCCATCGACACAATGGTGTGTACCGAAAGTACCAGAGGGGTGGAAACGCCAGCTAGAATCAGCGAAACCGTTTCGTAGCGCGACCAATGTTTGGCCGAGCCCGTCCAGCCCATGCTGAGGAGCGAGTAGCTTACCTTGGCAATCTTACCCTTAGCACGGTCACGGATGGTAGCAAAGTCAGGTACCAGACCCGTATACCAGAACACCAGCGAAACGGTGAAGTAAGTCGAGATGGCGAACACGTCCCATAACAGAGGCGAGTTAAAGTTGGCCCATAGTGAGCCCAGCGTGTTTTGCAGTGGGAAAACGTAGAAAGCCAGCCATGGACGCCCCATGTGCAACACCGGGAACATAGCGGCGCAGATTACGGCGAAAATCGTCATAGCCTCAGCCGCCCGGTTGATGGACGAGCGCCACTTCTGACGGAACAGCAGTAGCACCGCCGAAATAAGCGTACCTGCGTGGCCAATACCTACCCACCACACGAAGTTAGTGATGTCCCATGCCCAACCGATTGTTTTGTTCAAGCCCCACTCGCCGATACCGAACCATAGAGTGCGGTACACTGAGTAGAAGAAAACGCCCAGCAGAACTAGGGCTACCCCGAGGGCACCCATCCACCGGATATTAGGCGCAGCTTCTACCTGGTAGCAGATATCCTGCGTGACGTCGTGGTACGTCTTACCACTCGTTACGAGCGGTTCGCGTACTGGTGATACGTACTGCATAGTGGTGAATATTAATGTTTAAACTATTTTGTTAGCTGGAGGCCTCAACACCTTCTTTTTCTTCGGCAGGGAAGAATTCAGCGGCGCCGTTACGAATCTTGGTCAGGTAAGTAATGTTGGGCTGTACGTTGATGGAATCAAGTACGTGGAAAGCACGCTCACCATCCTCACGACGTAGTAGTTGACTGATGCGGCTAGCTGGGTCGCGCATATCGCCGAATAAGATAGCTTCGGTGGGGCAAGACTGGGCGCAGGCCGTCACAATCTCACCATCCTTCGGACGGCGCTTCTGCTTTTTGGCTTCGAGCTTACCTAGCTGAATGCGCTGTACGCACATCGAGCATTTCTCCATCACACCACGAGCACGAACCGTTACGTCTGGGTTCAGTACCATGCGGCCTAGGTCGGTGAACATATGGCCGTTCACATCCTCGAACTTCTCGTTGGAGTAGTACGAGAACCAGTTAAAGCGACGCACTTTATACGGGCAGTTGTTGGCGCAGTAACGGGTACCTACGCAACGGTTGTAGGTCATCTGGTTCAGACCCTCCGAGCTGTGCGTGGTGGCTAGCACCGGGCATACCGTTTCACAAGGCGCATGGTTGCAATGCTGGCACATCATCGGCTGGAAAATTACCTGCGGATTGTCCGAAGGGTCTTCCATCTTGGCGTATGTCGTCAACTTGCCTTCTTTCTCAAACTCGTCCTCGTGGTGGTCCGAGCTGTAGTAACGGTCAATCCGCATCCAGTGCATTTCGCGGCGGTTGATAACCTGCTGCTTGCCCACTACGGCAATGTTATTTTCCGTTTGGCACCCAATCACACAAGAGCCGCAGCCAATGCACGAGTTAAGGTCAATGGCCATCCCCCAGTGGTGGTCGTTGTACTGATAGTCTTGCCACAGCGAAACCTTGTTAGGTTTCTCTAGACCATCGGGCGTAGCAATACGCTCGTACTCAGTTACCTCCTTAGGATTTTCGCGATACTTGGCTAGGGTATTCTCCTGCACTACCTCATGGCGGTCCATGATGGTGTGGTGCGTCTGCGTCTGGGCAATCGGATTAGTAGCGTCTGTCTTGGTCAGGGTAACAGTAGTATAGTACTGCACTCCGTTGGCGGTAGCCTGGGCTAGCGGGAAGGCGTTGGCCCCTACTGCGTCGCCTACTTTACCAACCTTGGTGCGGCCATAGCCCACAGCAATACTCACCGTACCGTTGGCCTGACCCGGCTGCACCAGCACTGGCAGTTCGATGCTCTTACCATTGGCAGTTACTTTAACAACGTCGCCCTGCTGCCATTTCTGCTCCTCGGCCATCTTACGTGGCACAGCTACGTAGTTACCCCAAGTGGCTTTCGAAACCGGGTCAGGTAGCTCCTGCAGGAAGGGGTTATTGGCTTCTACACCGCCCTCGCCGATACCAACTTTTTCGTATAGTACGGCCTCGATAGTAGAACCAGGTTTAGCACCACTACTCAAACGACCAGTAGCATCAGCAATGCTTAATGGCTGAGCGGTGAATGCGGTAGTAGTGAGGGCCGAGCCCGCAGCTACACCATCGTGCACAGCTTTATCCCAAGAAGTTTGAAAGCCATTGCCTCCTAGCACTGTGCGCCAACCGTCTTTGAGGAAGTTATAATATGACTCATCCGAGCCAGCCCAGCGCAAGAAAGTTTCCTGCGCCTGACGGGTTTTGAAGAGCGGTGTAATAGCTGGCTGGGCCAAGCTGAGCGCACCACGCTTAGGTTCGTAGTCGTTCCACGACTCCAGCCAGTGGTGGTCGGGCGCCTGGTATTGGCAGAGTGAACCCGTCTCATCTAAGCGGTCGTTGAGCGAGATGGTTAGCGCGGACTTATTGCCCTTCAGTGCTTCCTCAATCTCTGCCCCGCGGGGGTGGTTGAATACGGGATTAGCGTGGTAGAAAATCACCGCGCCAACAGCACCGCCTTTCAAGTCATTGATAAACTGCGTCATGCGCCCGTCCTCACCTTGGCGCACATACGACGGAGCCGTGAGGCTCAACGTAGTACCTACGTTACCCAGCGATTGGTTGAGCGCCGCTACTACTGCCTGGATAGCGGGGTCGTTAGAGCCCGATACAACCAGCGAAGCACCGCGGTTAGCTTGCAGTTCTTTGGCAGCCTGAGCTACCTGCTTTTGAGCAGCGGCGGGCAAGCCGGCAGTGGAGCCCCCGCCATTTACGGCATTATACAGGGCTAGTGCAATGGTGCCCATTTCCGAAGGCTTCACCGCTACGCGTACGTCAGCATTAGAGCCGGTCAGCGAAAGAGCAGTTTCGAACTGGAAATGGCGCGACATCGTGCGCTTATTGGTGCTCACCTTGCGGTTGGTGATGTACTGGCGCGAATACTCAACCGGCGAAATCCAGGTACCAAGGAAGTCAGCGCCTAGGCTTACAATCACGTTGGCCCGGCCGAAATCGAAAGCGGGCAGCACGCCCCCATTGGCTTGCAGCAGGCCCGAAGCCGAGTTCACGTCGTACATAACGTGCTCAAAATTGCGGGTGCGGCCAGCCATTACAGCAATAGCACGCTTCGTGCTAGGGCTGATGATGGTGGGCGATACCAACACAACTTTACCTGTGGGATTGGCTAGGCCAGCCCGCACGGCCCGGTCAACTACCTCAAAGTCAACCTGCTTGCCTTTCGCCATGAAGTGCTGCAAACGAGCACCATCGTATAGGTTCAGTACGGCGGCTTGAGCGCGGGCCGACAGACCGCCGCGCGTAACCGGCGATTCGGGGTTGCCTTCCAGTTTGATAGGCCGCCCGTCGCGGTTCTTCACCAATACCGCGTTGTAGTCCGAACCGGTGAAGTAGGTAGACGCGTAAAAGTTGGAAACGGTGGGATCTACTTCCTCAGGCTTGTTGAGGTAAGGGATAGCCTTATGCACCGGCGTTTCGCAGGCAGCCAGCGTAGCGGCAGCTACACCAAAGCCCATGAGTTTCAGAAAGTCGCGACGCGGGGCTACCGACGAGTCGTCGGCTAGGCCCGCGCGACCTTCTTTTACCGGCAAAAAGTCGGGAAACTCGGCGAAGGCGTTCTTTGCGAACTCCGGTGAGTTGTCCAGCTCTTCAATTCCCTTCCAGTATTTCATCTTATCAGGTATGAGACATTCGCAGTGTGTAAAATGCTAGGGTGACTGCCGCAAAGGCTAGCCGCACTGGGCGATTTACACATGTCTTTTATAAATGCTTAGCTAGGAAAATATTAGTAGTGGCACTTCGAGCACTCAGTGCCGCCATTCGACGACACGGTGAACGGCACGGCGCTATTCGACTTATCGTGCAGTTTCACGAGGTTGTCGTAGTAGGCGTTGCCTTTCGTATTAAGCGGCGTTTCGCGGTGGCAGTTGATGCACCAGCCCATGGTCAGAGCCGAATACTGGTAAACCACTTCCATATTCTGGATGGGACCGTGGCAGGTCTGGCACTGAATGCCCCCAACCTGCGTGTGCTGTGAGTGGTTGAAGTAAGCGAGGTCGGGCAGATTGTGCACGCGCACCCACTGGATGGGCTGCTTGCGTTCGATGGCCCGATAGATTTTCTTGATTTCGGGCGATTCCGTCTTAATCTGCGAGTGGCAGTTCATACAGATGTTGGCCGAAGGAATGTTAGCCGACTTGGCCTTATACACCGAAGTGTGGCAGTAAGCGCAGTTAATCTGGTTTTCGCCAGCGTGAAGCTTGTGCGAGAATGCAATGGGCTGGGTCGGCTGATAGCCTTGGGTCAGGCCTACTGCCATTACGCTTTGCACACCAGCATACAGCAATACTAGGGCAAACACAGTACCTACAATACCGCGCAACGCGGTCGAGCGGTACAGCTTGGTCCAATCAAAACGCTGCTCCAGAATCTCTACATCACGGCCGTCCAAGTCCTTGCGACCTTGCAGCACATCCTTCATCAGGTTAGCGATGATGGCTAGGGTCACCACTAGCACAATCAGCACTACTACCAGTACGATGAGCAGGATATCGGTGCTGCTGCTAGTGGCAGCTGCACCAGCAGCGGGCTGTCCATCAGCAGCGGCAGCGTTACCAGCAGTTGCACCACCCGTAGCGGCGGCAGCTCCACCTTCCTGAGACGTAACCCAAGCAATGATGCTCGTAATCTCCTTGTCCGACAGCTGCGGGAAAGCAGGCATTTGCTGCTTACCGTAGTCGTTGAACAGCTTTACGGCATACTCATCGCCGCTGGCAATGACCTTGCTGGAGTTGTGAATCCAAGGAATGAGCCACGAGATAGACCGCCGCTTAGCAATGCCAGCCAGCGCTGGGCCGACCACTTTGTCATTCACTGCGTGGCACTGGGCGCAGTTATTTTTGAACAGGGCGTCGCCCGCTGCAATCGCAGCGGCATCGCCTCCACCAGCGCCTTGGGCACCAGTAGGTGCCGCAGCGGCAGCCGGCGTGGCCGTGGCAGCGGTACCAGGAGTAACGCCGTTTTTGCTAACGGTGGCAGTCTCCTGGGCCAAAGCCGGAGCCGCGACGGCTAGAAATAGTGCTAGCACCCAAGAACTGGTGCGTGATAGAAAGCTATTCATCATCCAAACGAACCGGTAAAAACGGATTGCGGGCGTACCCTTTCCGGGGTACAAATGTAGGCTAGGAATCGCGGGGGACAAAGGTGGGAAAGCCATTTTAGGCAAGGGTCAGCTTATTTGGAATCATCCTAAATTGCTTTTTACACCCCCTTCTGCGCCCCCTTTCTTACTAAGGTATTGGCTGCTTGGGCGACTTGCTGGCAATGGCTTTGTTTTTCCGGCTGGCTAGGGCAAGCGTTTGGGCACAGGGGCCAAACAGCTTTTTGCAACGGTGCCCGCAACTCTTTCCAGCCTAGGTTTTAATTATCGCCGGCAAGGGTTGCTAATGCGCCAACAAATCAGTACCTTTGCCCCCCAATTCATATTTTTCACTTTACAAAATCAACCCCG
>CAYLNN010000026.1:0-43191 GCA_964385095.1 uncultured Hymenobacter sp. | reverse complement strand
CCCCAAGGGCGGCATGCACCAGATAGTGCGCGGCATGGTGGCCGTGGCCGAGGAGCTAGGCGTCAAAATCGAGTACAGCCAGGAAGTGCGCGAAATTGTGGTAGCGCGTGGCCACGCCACCGGCGTGCGCACGGCCAGCGGCTTTTGGCCCGCCGATGCGGTAGTGGCCGGTGCCGACTATCACCACATCGAGCAGCAGGTGCTAGCCCCCGAGTACCGGCACTACTCGCCCGAATACTGGGACTCGCGCACCATGGCGCCCTCGTCGCTGCTATTTTACCTGGGCGTGAACCGCAAGCTGGCGAAGCTATTGCACCACAACCTCTTTTTCGACGAGGATTTTAGCCGGCACGCCCACGAGATATACGAGGCGCCGCAGTGGCCTAGCCGGCCGCTGTTCTACGCCTCGGTGCCCAGCAAAACCGACCCCACCGTGGCACCCGAGGGCCAGGAAAACCTGTTCCTACTTATCCCGGTGGCGCCCGACCTCGACGACCCCGAGGCTACCCGCGAGAAATATTATCACCTGATAATGGACCGGCTGGAAAAGCATTGCGGCCACCCCATCCGCGCGCACGTGGTGTACAAGCGCAGCTACGCCCACCGCGACTTTGTGGCCGACTACCACTCCTTCAAGGGCAATGCCTACGGGCTAGCCAACACGCTCAAGCAAACGGCCATCCTCAAGCCCTCGCTTAAGAGCAATAAAGTCAGTAACTTGTACTTCACGGGTCAGCTCACGGTGCCGGGGCCGGGGGTGCCGCCCTCGCTTATTTCGGGGCAGGTGGTAGCGAAAGAAGTGTTGAAGGAAATCAAAAAATAATGGACCACGAACAACTCTTCACTGATACCAGCCTGGCGTGCGCGCAGCTTATTACGCGGCGCTACAGCACGTCATTTTCGCTAGGTATCCGCACCCTCGACAAGGCGCTGCACCGGGCCATCTACGCGGTGTATGGCTTCGTGCGCTGGGCCGATGAAATCGTGGATACCTTCCACAGCCGCGACAAGGCGGCGCTGCTGGCCGGGTTTGAGCGCAATACTTACGAAGCTATTGCGGCCGGTTTCAGCCTGAACCCGGTGCTGCACGCCTTTCAGTGGGCCGTGAACGAGTATCAGATTGACCACGAGTTTATTGACGCTTTTCTGCGAAGCATGGAAATGGACCTGGAGGACCGCAATTACCGCCAGGAGTTGTACGAGCAGTACATCTACGGCTCGGCCGAGGTAGTGGGCCTGATGTGCTTGCGCGTGTTTTGCCAGGGCCAGCCGGCGCTGTTCGAACAGCTGAAGGCCCCGGCGCGGCGGCTGGGAGCTGCGTTTCAGAAAGTGAATTTTCTGCGCGACATCCGCTCCGACTACGAGGAGCGGGGCCGCGTGTACTTCCCCGGCCTGCGCTACGAGCAGTTCGACGACGAAGCCAAGCGGGCGGTGGAAAGCGACATCCGGGCCGATTTTGAGGCTGCCTACGAGGGCATCCGGCAGCTGCCGCGCCCGGCGCGGCTAGGGGTGTACCTGGCTTATATCTACTACCTCAAGCTATTTCAGAAGCTGCGGCGCGCCCCCGCTACCCAGGTGCTGGCCGAGCGCGTGCGCCTGCCCGACAATACTAAACTGCTACTGCTGGCCGGCTCCTGGCTGCGCTATCGCCTGCGGGCAGTGTAGCCGGAGCCGGGGCACTACTGGCCCGGTATTGGCGTTGACGAGGGCTAGCGCTGGCGCAACCTGTGCGCCGCCCGTAGCTTTACGCCCATGAAACGACTACTTGTTCTTGCCCTGCTGAGCGCGTTGCCGGCAGCCTCCGGCGCGGTAGCGAGTCGACCTTTTCCCCGAAATCATTTTATGTCGCCACTCCAGCCGGCCGCCCTGCGCCGCCACTACGAGCAAGCCGCCGCCGACAAGCAGGCCGGCGAAAAATTCTACAACCTGCTGCGCGACTACGCCGGCCAGGATGCGCTGGTATTAGCCTACAAGGCTGCCTCTGAGGCTATTAAGGCCCGCGATGCGTCGATGCTCAATAAGCTTACCTACGTGCAGCAGGCCGCCAAAACCTTCGACCAGGCCGTGAGCCTGGATGGCGAAAACGCCGAAATCCGCTTCCTGCGTTTTTCGGTAGAAAGCAACCTGCCACCTTTTCTGGGCCTGAGTAAGCACGTGGAGGAGGACAAGGCTTTCTTGCTGCAAGCCGCGCTACAGCACCCCGGCTCGGGTATGGATGCGGAGGCGTTTCAAACGGTACGCGGCTTCCTGGTAGACCGCAAGCACGTGAGCGAAGACGAGGCCCAGCGCCTGGCCCGGGTGAAAAGCTAGACAAAATTCTGTTTGTAACGTTCAGAATCTGGGCCTTCTCTATAACCTTGTGTGGCAGTTTGGGGTTAGCTTCGCGATATGCAGTCCGGTTTGCACCTCAGCGTTCGTATTGACCCCAACTCCGGCTTCTGTTTTGGGGTGATTTACGCCATTCAGATGGCCGAAGACCTGCTCGAAGAGCAAGGCTATCTGTACTGCCTGGGTGACATTGTGCACAACGATGAAGAAGTGCAGCGCCTGGAAAACAAGGGGTTGCGCATCATCGGCCACGAGCAGTTTGCCGGTTTGCGCAACGAGGCGGTGCTCATCAGGGCGCACGGCGAGCCGCCGAGCACCTACCAGCAGGCGATGGAGAACAACCTGACCCTCATCGACGCGAGCTGCCCGGTGGTGCTCAAGCTGCAAAACCGCATCAAGGCCAGCTTCGACCGGCGCGAAAAAATCTTCATCTACGGCAAGCACGGCCACGCCGAGGTGGTGGGTCTGCTAGGCCAGACTAGCGGCGAGGCCGTAGTTTTCGAGAATCTGGAAGAGCTGCTGCGCCACGAGCTACCCGAAAATATTACGCTCTACAGCCAGACTACTAAAAGTACCGATTCTTTCTATCGTATTAAGAATGAGCTGGTAGCGCGCGGGTTCAATGTAAATGCCAACGATACCATCTGCCGGCAAGTGAGTAACCGCGACGAAGCCCTGCGGCGTTTCGCGGCGCAGTTCGACCAGATTGTGTTCGTGTCGGGCACCAAAAGCTCGAACGGCAAAGTGCTCTATCAAGTGTGCAAAGACACCAACCCACAGACGCATTTCGTGTCCAATCTAGCGCAGCTTTGCCCTAGCTGGTTTGCGCCGGGGCAGTCGGTGGGTATTTGCGGCGCTACCAGCACGCCCATGTGGCAGATGGAGCAGGTGCGCGACGCGCTGGAACGCTTCTAGGACGCAGATTGCGTGGATACGGGGCTGCACCCCTGCCTTTTTTAGGAGCTTTTGGGGGTGGTGCTTGTTACCGTTTCTGTTAGTTGTCCGTTGTTATTAGTTGATTTTTGCTTTGGTCGAAACTGTGCAGTCTGTTCAACCCCTTGGTGCGCCGGCTAGGGTTGCGCCGGCGCCGATTGGCCGGAAAGGTGTAGTGTCGGCCGGGCTCATTATGGTGAGCTGGGCGGGGCTGCTGACTTTTTTGCTGGCCGGCTACCAACCCGATTGGCACTCGCCGGTGCCTTACCTGCTGGTGCTGTTGCAAACGCACTTATATACTGGGCTCTACATCACAGCACACGATGCTATGCACGGCGTAGTGAGCCCTAATAAACGGTTGAACAACGCCATCGGCACGGTGTGCGCGCTGCTGTTTGCCTATAATTGGTTTCCGCGCCAGCTGCCCAAGCACCACGACCACCACCGCCACGTGGGCACCCAGGAAGACCCCGACTTTCACCCCGAAGACCATCCTGGCTTTTTGCCCTGGCTAGCCCGCTTCGCCTGGAACTACGTGACCTGGTGGCAGGTGCTGCTGATGGCCGCGACGTATAACGTGCTGAAAATCTGGTTTCCGCAGGCCAATGTTATTGCCTTTTGGATGGTGCCGGCCGTGCTGGCTACGCTGCAATTGTTCTTTTTCGGCACCTACCTGCCGCACCGCGGCGAGCACGAGGCCCACAACCAGCACAAGTCGCGCAGCCAGCTGCGCCACCACGTGTGGGCGTTCGTGAGCTGCTATTTCTTCGGTTACCACTATGAGCACCACGACCAGCCCTACTTGCCGTGGTGGCGCCTGTGGCGCACTAAATAAATAGTGGGGGCTTTCGGGCCGCGAGTAGAGTAGTTTGCTGGCTACTCACGGCCCGAAAGCCCCCACTATTGTTGTTGGCTTTTCGCTACTTAATCGAGGCCGGGCGCGCTTGCCGCCGGGCCGCTAGCTCCTCTTCGGTGAGGAACGTCCAGGCTACAAAGCGGCTTTTTTTCTGACCCTGCGCCATCTCGATGGTTTTGACCTGCACGGCCTCGGCTAGCTTGAGGAAGTAGTAAACGCTGAGTAAGGTGGCCTTTTTGGAAACCAGTGCCGTGTACCAAGTGCTGGCTTGCGGGAGCTGCTTGCTTTCGGCAATAAACTGACGCAGAAAGGCTTCTTCGCCACCAGTGTACCAGAGCTCGTTGCTTTGACCGCCGAAATTGCGGGTGGGCGCGCCGCGTCGCACGTGGCCGAGGTTGTCGGTTTTACGCTGGGTAGCGGCCGCTGCTTCGGCGGCCGAGGCATGGAAGGGTGGGTTGCAGATGGTGGCATCGAAGACCTCGCCGGGCTTGATGATGCCCACCAGCATGTGCTGCGGGTCGGGCTGCTGGCGGCAGTCGATGGCACCGGCTAGCCCAGGGTTGGCGGCCACCAGCTGGCGCGAGGCGCGCAGGGCCAGCGCATCGGTATCGCTGCCCACAAAGCGCCAACCGTATTCCTGGTGGCCTAGGATGGGGTAGATGCAGTTGGCGCCCACCCCAATATCCAGCACGCGCACGGTGCGGCCGGTGGGCACCGCGCCGCCGTTGGTTTCGGCCAGCAAATCGGCCAGATAATGAATGTAGTCGGCCCGGCCCGGAATGGGTGGGCACAGGTAGCCGGCTGGAATATCCCAGGTATCGATGTTGTAGAACTCCCGCAGCAGCGCCTGGTTGAGCGCCTTCACGGCGGCCGGGTCGGCAAAGTCGATGGAGGCGTCCTGGAACTCGTTGGTGCGCACGAAGGGGGCTAGCGCGGGGCTGGCTTGCACGAGCTGCGCAAAATCGTAGCGGCCGCGGTGGCGGTTGCGCGGGTGCAGCTGGTCTTTGTCGGCGGACGGGCTAGGGGTGTTTTTTTTCATAAAGCGGGCGAAAAGCAAGCGGGCCGCCTGGGTGGGCGGCCCGCTAGGGGTGGCCGGTGGCGGCGGGGCCAGCGGCAAAAGTCGGCACGAAACGGCCAGGTTGCACCTAGCGCCGGGTCTAGTGAGCGCCGGCCGTTTTCTTGCAGCACTCAGGCAGGCGGTCGTAGGCGCGGGCGTCGGCCGTGAGCTGGTCGGCGTCATAGCCGGTTTTCTGCACGGCGGTACGCAGCGCTTCGGTGCTGGTTTTGGCTGGGTTGTAGGTCACGGTGAGCACTTTGCTGGGCACGTCGAGGTTGGCGGCCTGCACGCCTTTTTCATAGGCCAGGCTCTTTTCGAGGCGCGCCTTGCACATATCGCACACGGCCGACGTCTTAAACTGCACCATCTCGGTGCCTTTTTTAGCGGGGCTAGCGGCGGCTACGGGCTTGGTTTGGGCCTGGGCCGCGGTGCCAGCAAAGCTCAGCAGTGTGAGCAAGGAAAATGCAAAAGCTTTCATAAAAACGAAACAGTTAAAAAGAAATAATAAGTGCCGCTGGTAGGCAAATCACAAGCCAGCTTACTCCAGGCTAGTCAGCTTGCCACCGGCAAGCGTATCCGCGAAATCAGTTAAATCCGTTAAATCTGCGGTCTTACTCGATGCGATACCGCAGGCCGGCGTAGGTGAGGCGGCCATACACGGGGCCCCACACCATGGCCGCGTCGAAGCCCGAGCTAAAGGGCGTAGCGGCGTTTTGGATGGGGTCAGGCTGGCGGTAGTTGGTGAGGTTTTCGACGCCCACGTACACCTCCAGGCGCTTGAAAGCGCGGGTGAGCTGGGCGTTGAGGGCGACGTAGCGCGGCGCGTATTCGAGGCCGGCGGTGCCGGTGCCGTGGGCGTGGCCACCGCCCATGCCATCGGCGGGCAGGTGGGCTAGCGGGCGCTCGCCGTACCACTGCACCGTGAGGTCGGCGCGCCACTTATCGAAGGCCGAGGCGTAGCCCAGGTTCAGGAAGGCGCGGTTTTGGGGCGTGAGGGGCTTGGGCAAGAGCTGGCCGGCGTAGGTGCTCTGCACATCGAGCCACTTGTAAGCAGCTTTTACTTGCAAGCCTTTGAGGGGCTCGGCCTGCACCTCGGCCTGCGCGCTGCGGGCGAAGGAGCGGGCGCCCGGCGTGAGGTTATCCAGAATAATGTACTGCGGCGTGGTGTACATATCGGCCACCAGCTGGTTCTGGAAGATGGTGTTGTAGTAATCGACCACCAGCGTAGCGGGCCGGCCCAGCACCTGGAAATACTGCGTGAGTGAGCCGCCCAGGTTCCAGGCCTTTTCGGGCTGCAGATTTGGCACGATGTAGTACTGCCGGGCGCTGGCTAGCATGGCCGCGTTGTCGGCAATGGGGTTGGGCACCCGGAAGCCGCGGCCGGCCGAGAGGCGCAGCGAGGTAGCCGGGCGCACGTCGTACTTGAGGTTGAAGCGCGGCGTGACCTGCCAGCCATAGAGGTTGTGGTAGTCGGTGCGCAAGCCGGCCACCACCGTCAGGTTGCGGGTGTTGGCGTAGGTGTACTCGGCAAAGGCTCCGGGCACGCGCTCGGTGCGCAGCAGGTGGGTGCTAGCGGCTAGCAGCGCCGGGGTGTCGCCGTTGCTGAGTTGCCCGCGGTAGTCGTCGTACAAGAAGCTCAGGCCCGTGCGGTAAGTATGCCGGGTGTCGCCAATCACGCTTTGGAAAAGCAGCGTGGCCTGGCCGGTATTCTGATGGCCGTTATAGAGGCGCGGGCCGGTGTCCTGCCGAAAAGAATACGTAGAGGTAAAGTCGTGGCTCGTGCCATTCACCAGCAAGCCCAGGCTCTGAAAGGGCCGGCCGGGCCAGGTGTAGGAGGTGCGCGCCTGGGCCGTGTAGCGGTTGGTAGTTTGGGTGGTGCCGTAGGCCGCGCGGTAGGCGTCGGCCTCGTTTTCGCGGAAGCTCAGCTGGCCGCCCTGGCGCGTTTCGTGAATGGCGCCCACACCCAGCTCGGCTACCAGGCCGGTGCCCGACTTGTACTTCAATTTGTCGTAGCCGTTGAACTGGGTGGCTAGCGGCAGGTCAAGAAAGCCGTCGCCGTTGCGGTCCACGCGGTTGCTGAGGTGGTCGTTGTGCAGCAGCAGCACGTTGCTCCACTTCTTGTTGAAGCGTTGCGAAGCCACGGCGTTGAGGTCAAATTTGCCGAGGTCGTTCACGTAGGCATTCAGCAAGAGCTGGTCGGTGAGGTCGGGCTCCTTGAGCTGCACGTTTACCTGGCCCGAGATGCCTTCGTAGCCATTCACCACCGAGCCAGTGCCCTTGATGATGTCGATGCTGCCAATCCAGGGGCCCGCCAGGTACCCAAGCCGGTAGGGCGCCGACAGCCCGCGCAGGGCCGGCTGGTTGTCGATAGTGAGCAGCGAATACGCCCCGTCGAGGCCCAGCAATTGAATCTGCTTGGCGCCGCTCACGGCATCGGAAGTGCTCACCTCCACGGCGGCGTTGGTCTCGAAGCTCTCGGCCAGGTTGCAGCAGGCCGACTTGGTGAGGTCGCGGGCGCTGATGGTTTGCAGGCTGCTCACCGACTTGGCCGAATACGATAGGGCTTTCGCCGTCACGGTCACTTCGTTCAGTGCCGTGCCGCCGCGCAGACTCACGCGTAGGTAGGGCGTGCCGGTGGTGGGCACGGCCAGCGTATCGGCAGTGTAGCCCACGGCGCTCACGATGAGGCGGGGCTTGGCCTGGGCCGGAAAGGGAAGGGTGAAGACGCCGGCCCCGTCGGTAGTAGTAGTGGGGCCGCTAGCCCCGCCCGGCAGCAACCAGCGCACTACGGCGCCGGGCACGGGACTAGCCGAGCCGCCGGTTTCGCGCACCTCGCCACGCACAGCGGCGCCACTTTGGGCGCGGGCTAGCAGCGGCAAGCTGCCGAGAAGTAATAGGATGAAGCGCGGGCTAATCCCGCTAGGTAAGTTCATTGTATCTGATAGTTAACTTTTTCGGGAAAACATACGGCCAGGCTTCGCCGCCCGGACTTGCGGTTTTCAGAAAAAGCTAGACTACCAGCGTGCAGTGCCGCGTGAGCAGCACGCGCCCCGCCCGCGGCACGCCGGGCGGCGACGAATTGGCGGCTGTGCCTACGGCCACGCTGGCCGCTAGGGGTGCCGACGCCGGGAAGCCCGCCCATACCCGCTCGGGCAGCAAAGCTGGCAGCAGGTGCGCGGGCGGCTCGGGCAGCCACTTGGCTAGCCCTGTGTCGGCGCTTTGGGTGCTGAGCTTGTGGTGCAGGTGGCTGACATCGCAGCAACCATCGGCGCGGCGCTTTCCGCAAGGGCGGCCGGGCTTGGTGGGGCCAGTCGCGACATCATCGTCGTGGCTAGCCAACCCGGGCAGGCTCAGGGCCACCGTGCTACGCCCACTGATGCGGCAGCGGTGCCGCTCGGCCGTGAGGCCCACCGACGTAGCCAGCACCAGCAGGGCCAGCAAGGCACTCAGCAAACGGTGATGGTAGGGGAGGGGGCGTGGCATAGCTCCACAAAGATACGGCCCGCCGACTTGCTACTTGCGTGCAAATCAGCGGGCCGCAGGGTGCAGGATTTTGCTGTAGCGCGAACTTTCAGTCCGCAAACACCTGCTTAGCTATTGAATCATTCGCATTCGCGGACTGAAAGTCCGCGCTACTTCTTGGCGGCCTTCACTTGCTCGTAGGCGATTTTCTGAAGCTGTACTGCTACCTCCGGCGCAATGCCGAGGCTAGCGGCGGCTTGCTCTTTGGCGCCGAGCTTGCGGGGGTCGTAGCCGGTTACTTCGGCCAGTACTACGCAGGCATTGAGGTAGGCACCGTAGGCGCTGGGGTGGTAGTGGTCGCGGCCCCAGAGGTCTACTTTGCTGGGCTCGGCGGTGTCGTAAGGGTTGGGGTCGGCCACGCCCTGGCGCACGGCGCGCAGCCAGGCATCGCCGGCTGGGGCCACGCCCGCGAAGTTTTTGTCCTGCGCGGCTTCCTGGTAGTAGGCGCGGTGCAGGTCGGTGGTCATCGAGTCGAGGGGCAGGCCGGTGTAGGCTTTGTCGGTTGGGTAGGTGAGGTCGGCCCGTGCCCAAGTCTGGTAGAGGTATACTTTGGCGTGGGGGCTAGCGGTGTGCACGGCCTGCTCGAGCTTGGTGGCATACTCGAAAAAACGTGCCGGCTGGCCGCTGTGGCGCGCGGGCACCGGCCCGGTGCTGTAGTCGTGCATAATCACCTTATCCCACTTCGGCTGCTGAATAAGGGCCAGCGCGCTGTCGTAGTGAAACTTCAGCGTTTGCCCGCTGATTGCTTCCAAGTGTACCTCGTAGTTGAGGCCCGCCTCATCAGTCAGCTTCTTGAAAATACCGGGGATGCCGCCCCACGGCCCTTGCTCGTGTTCGTACTGGCGCCGGCGCTGACCGGTGCGGTTGGGCTTGAAATTCTCATCGGTGATGGCGGCGGCGTTGTAGGTTAGTACTGGCTCGAAAGCGCCGTGGAAAAAGCTGTTGCCTATGAAAAGGATAGTGATAGGCTTCTTGGTCGGCGTGGGCTTATGGGCAGCATGGCTAGTGACGGCAGTAGCTAGCAGCAGCCCAAGGAGCGGTAGGCGAAAGCGCATAATGAGGTAGATAATGTTAATGGCTGAATAATAAGCAATTATCGGCGAGATTAATTGGCAAAATCCAGGTGCTTATTAAAAAACGGCAGTACCTGCTGGTAAATCCGCCCCGTTGGGCCCATGATGCGGCTGCCATGGGTGCCCTCGTATTCTTCAGCCGTGTGCTTGATTCTATACACCGTCAGCAAGTTGCTAAACTGGCGGCAAGTGGGCGGAATATGCTTCACCTCATCCTGCGCGCCCCAGTCGAAGGCAAAGGCCCGCAACTGGCGCAGGGCAGCCGGGTGGATGGGCAGGGTGTAGAGGGGCGAAGCCAATACCCAGCGGGCCAGCACGGCATCGCGCCGGGCTAGGCTATCGGCCCCCAGCGAGCCCGGAAAATTGGCTCCAAATGGCGCGGCCTTGGGATTAGGCGAGAAGGCACGGGCCAGCGACACCGCCGCTAGGGTAGTGTGGGCGCGCTGCGCCTCGGCCACGCTGGTAGCACGTAGGGCCGGGCCCACGCCGGGGCCGGGCAGGTAGCTGGGGTGCGGTCCCAGAAAGGCCGGGCTCAGCGCGTAGGCGGTGGCCCAGGTGCCGGGGTAGGCGAGGGCTAGCCGCACCGTGCCACCACCACCCATGGAGTGGCCGGCTAGTCCCCGGCTGCCCGGCTTGGCCAAGGTGCGAAACTCCTTATCAATGAAGGCGACAAGCTCGCGAGCCGTGAAGTCAGCCCAGGGCCCGTTGGTGGCCGAGTTGGTGTACCAACTGCCTCCAAAGCGGGTTTGCTCATCGGGCACTACCACAATGAGCGGGCGAATTTGCCCGGCCGCAATAGCCTGGTCGAGCAGCGCCCGCATCCCGTCTTTGTTGAAAATCAGGCTGTCATTCCAGGTAAAGCCGTGTAGGTAATACAGCACCGGGTAGCGTTGGCTGGGGCTAGCCTCGTAGCCAGCGGGCAGGTACACGCTCACGCGCCGACGCGGGTTTTCGCCGCCGGGGTTGCCGTGCAGCAGCTTCGAGTCGAGGTGCGTGACGACCACGCGCCCTGCCGGTGCCGTTTGGGCAGCTAGGCGAAGGCTAGCCAGTAGGAGCAGGAGTAAAAGCAGGTTTTTCATAGAGAGCAAGTTCTCATTCTGGCGGCGGACCTCACCCCCGGCCCCTCTCCCTGGGGACCCTAACGACTATCGACCCCGCTGCCGTGGCTCCCCTTTCCCTAAGGAGAGGGGTCGGGGGCGTGGTTTGGCGTTAGGATTACTTCTTCGTTTCTGCCTTCAGTGCCGAAATCACGTCGGGGTTCTGGATGCAGTTCTTGAACTTGATATTCTCCAGGATAACCGGCAAGTCGGCGGCGCTTTTTACATCTACTAGGTAAGGTGGCTTGATGCGCAGCAGCGCGGCAATCGACTTGTCGTTGAAGCGCTTATAAGTCCAGTTGCACCAGCCAATGCCCACGCTGTTGAGGTTGTGGGCGGCCTCGCCCATCCACTGGGCCGAGTTTTCGCCGGTTTCGCCTATCCACACCGGCACTTGCTGGGCTTCGCGGAATTTTACGAGGTTGGCGATGGCGCCGAGCTGGTTGGCGTCGGGGTTGCTGGCGTCCAAGGCGTTACTGAGCGGGTACTTCGGCAGGATGCTGTAGCGATGCGAGTTGTACACCAAGTTTTCCTGGTGCGTGAAGCTCTTTTTCTCGATACCGTTATAGTTATTGCCAAAGCCGTTGCCCTCTAGCAGCAGCAAATGCTGGTCGCCCGTAGCGCGCACCGTGTTGATGAGCTTCTCAAACATCACCTGAATGGCCGCGTTGCCGCCGGGCACGTTATTCGGCTCATTGATAAGGTCGTACATGGCAATGCGGCCGTCGTTTTTGTAGTGCCGCGCTAGGGTGGCCCACAGGCCGTTCGTCATTTCCTGATATACTGGCTCCTTCCAGAAGTCGTTGGCCTGCAGGGCGTCGGCAATATTGGTGTCGGTACCCTGCGAGCCGGGCGCGGCGTGCAGGTCGAGCACCACATAGAGCTTGTTGGCCGCGCACCAGGCCAGCGTTTTGTCGATAATGCGGATGGCTTCGAGCTTAGCGGGCTCCTTGAACAGCTCGCCTTTTTGCTGCCACTCCTTGAGCTTAGCCACGTAGTCGGCATAAGGCACCGTCCCGCGTATCACACCGTTACGCACGGCGCGCTGGCTAGGAGTGAGAAACAAGTCGTAGTGCAGCGGCAGCCGGATGCAGTTAAAGCCTTGCTGGGCAATGAAGTCAATGTCAGCTTTCGTGATAAAATTATCGCGGTACTGCTGGTAGAATTTCTCCACCTGCGCATCGCTCAGGCCGGCTTGGTAGAGCACCTTTTTCACTGAGCCCTGGGTGCCACCGTAGCCAGGCTTCATCATGTAGCCTTCTTGCAGGAGCCAGCCGCCGAGGTTCATGCCTTGCAGCAGTACTTCGTGCTGCTGCGCATCCACGATTTTGGGGCCTTCGGCGCGGAGTAGGGGGCTAGCGGTGGTTTGGGCCAAGCTGGGCAGGCTAGCCAGCAGAGCAACGGAGAGTAGTGAGCGAAAACGCATGTGAGAGAGGCGGGAAAAGGTAGTACAGGTGATTTGGGGCTGGGAAGTGCATAACCTAAAAGCGGCTGTCATGCTGAACGAAGTGAAGCATCCCGCTTGCATCGTTGGGTTGGTTAGAGACCCTAGCGGTGCGAGCAAGATGCTTCACTTTGTCCAGCATGACAGCCGTTTGGTACTAGTTAGCTGCTAGCTAGTTGATAACGTAGGTCGCCATTGAGTGCGGGGCAGCAGTGGTGCTGGCAGCCTGGCCCTTTATCCAGAGCTGAAACTCCTGGGGCTTGTCGCTGCTATTCATCACCACCACGGCTACTTTGCCGTCGGTGTTACGGAAAGAGGTGGCTTGCAGCCAGTCGCGGTTGGTGGTGGTGGCCACGCGCCGGGCACCGGGGCGCACGAACTTCGAGAAGTGCCCGATGTAGTAGTAGGCGTTGGTATAGATGAGCTTGCCGGCCTTAGTGTCGGCAATGACGGGCGCGAAGCAGAAGTTGCCTACGTGGTTGGGGCCGCCAGTTTCATCGAGCAGGATGTTCCAGTCGGTCCAGCCCACGGTGCCGGCGTTGAAGTCGTTTATCATCGAGTTGCCGTAGCGCTCGCCCAGCTTCCAGTCGTTCACCTGGTCAAACTTGAAGTTCTCGACGCAGCCTTCGGTAAACATCAAATTGGTGTTCGGGAAGGCCTCTTTTACGCGGCGCTCGTTGTCGAAGAGCGGGCCGCTGGTGGTCCAGGTTTCGTACCAGTGGTAGCCGATGCCCCACACGTACTTAGCGGCGCCGGGGTCGTCGAGCACGGTGCTAGCGCGTTGGTACAGCAGGTCGCGGTTGTGGTCCCAGGCAATGAGTTTTTTACCGCCCAGCCCAGCCTTAGCTAGGGTCGGCCCGAGGTATTCCTTGATGAAATCACGCTCCTCCTCGGCCGTGTAGAGGCACGATTCCCAGGTTTGGGTAGCCATCGGCTCGTTTTGCACCGATAGGCCCCAAATAGGCATGCCCATCTTTTCATAGGCCTGAATAAACTTCACGTAGTGGTTGGCCCAGGGCTGGCGAAACTCGGGCAGCAGCTTGCCACCTTTCAGTAGGCTGTGGTTGGTTTTCATCCAGGCCGGCGGGCTCCAGGGGCTCACAAAAAGTGGGAGCTTGCCGCCCGCCGCCGCCGTGGCCTGCTTGATGAGCGGAATCTTATACTGCTCGTCGTGCTTGACGCTGAACGACTTGAGGCTGGCGTCGTTGTCATCCACGTAGGTGTAGCTGCCACTCGAAAAGTCGCAGCTCGCAATATTGGTGCGCGCCAGCGAGTAGCCTATGCCCTGGCTAGGGCTGTAGTAGGCTTGCAGGAGCTCTTGCTGCTGGGCCTTGGGCAGCTTGGCGAACACCTCGGCCGAGGCATCCGTCAGCGCCCCGCCAATGCCGAGCAGCGTCTGAAACTGGTGGCTAGGGTCGACAAACACGCACACCTGCGTTTCGACGGGCTGCCCAGCGGGCGCGAAGCTGAGCGCCGCGCCGGGGGCTAGCCGCTGGTTGGTGCCTTGGGCAGTGGTGAACACCTGCACCTTTTTGCCAGCGGCCGAGTAAGAAGTAGTCGTTTGAGCAGCGGCTGGGCCGAGGCCGAGCGCCGCCGCCAGCAGCGCGGCTGGCAGAATTTTAGTAGTCATCAACAGAAAAACGGGTGGGAAAAGGAAAAGCCGACGCCTGCGGCGCCTACCACACGTAGGTGGCTACCGCGCCCGCGTAGAGCGAGGTGCTCACTACCTTTCCTTTGTACTGGATATTAAAGTTTTGCAGCGTGTTGCCGGTGTTCACTACCATTAGCGCCCGCTTGCCGTTGGGGGTTTTGTAGGCCACGTTGGGCAGGTTGGTGGGCACGTTGGTGGCTACGCGCGCCGAGCCGGGGCGCACAAACTTGGCGGCGTGGCCAATGCTGTAGTAGGCGGGGTTGCGCGTTACTACATCACCGTTGATGGTGATAGCCCCGAGGCACTCGGTGCAGCCGCCTGGGGTGTGCGGGCCGTAGGTCTGGTCGTTGGCCAGGTTCCACTCCAGCACGTTGCGGCTCCAGTTGCGGGGAGCCGCAATCACGAGGTTGGCAGCGTGCCAGGGCACATCGGCGGCAAAGTTGCCGGGCGCCTGCGTCCACTGCTCGGTAAAGTACACGCTCTTGGACGGATAAGCATTGTGCACGCCCGTGAGGGCGTCCATGGTGCCCCCGTAGAGGTGGAAGGCCGAGCCATCGACGAAGGGGCTAGCCCCGGCGTCGGCAAAAATGGTCAGCGGGTAATCGGGGCGGTCGGCATTGTGGTCGTAGGCAATAATCTTGGTCGTGATGCCCGCGGCCCGGAAGGCCGGCCCCACGTACTGGCCGATAAAAGCGGCCTGCTCATTGGCCGACATAAACATGCTGGGGTTGTTGCCGTCGTAGAGCGGCTCGTTTTGCAGCGTCACGGCATCGATAGGGATGCCGGCCGCTTGCATGCCCTGGATGTACTTCACAAAGTACTGAGCATAAGCGCCGTAATACTGCGGTTGCAGCGAGCCGCCCTTAAAAGGATTGTCCTTGCTGGCACCTTGCTTCATCCAGGTGGGAGCCGTCCAGGGCGAACCCAAAATTTTTACGGCGGGATTCACGGCCAGAATTTCCTTGAGCACCGGAATCACGTAGTCGCGGTCGGGGGCCAGGCTGAAGCGGGCCAGCGTAGGGTCGGCGGGGCCCTCGTCGTAGGTGTACACGTACTCGTTCAGGTCCGAAGCCCCAATGCTAACGCGCAGATAGCTAACGCCTATCGACGTGCTGTCGGTCGCAAACAGCTCCTTGATGAGCGCGCCGCGCGCCGGGGCCGTCATCCGGCTCATTACCTGCGCGCTGCCCCCAGTGAGGGTGTAGCCAAAGCCCTCCATTGTTTGGAAGCTCTGGGTGGTGTCAACCACAATGGTGGGGTCCGAGTTGGTGTTGGCGACAAACTGCAGGTTCACCTTCTGGCGAAAGAACAGGGCCGACTTATCAGGCATAGTCAGCCACACGGCCATTTGCGAGGCGCTGGTGGTGGGCGGGCTGGTAGGCGGCGTCACGGGCGGCGTTACCGGCGTGGTGCTGTCGGCCGTGTCTTTCTTGCAGCCGCTGGCAAACAGCCCGAGCAAAAGAAACAAGTAGGCCAGCCGCGGCCAGCGAAAAAGGGGAGCAGAAGTCATAACTAAAAAATGGGTGGGACAAAAAGAGTAAGCTAACCGGCCAGCCCCGGTGGCCGGTGCCGCTGCCGCCCAATGCTACGGCCGGGGCTAGCCAGGGCACCACGCGCCCTGGCCGGCCCCGGCCGTAGACTGGTGGAGTTATTGCACTACCACACGCTGAGTACTCAGCTGGTTCCCGGTGCGCACCTGCAGCAGGTACACGCCGGCGGCCAAGCGCTGCAGCGGCGCCAGGGCCAGGGTGTGGGCGCCGGCCGGCTGGCTAGCCCCGTCGAGCAGCGTGAGGGCCGCCTGACCGAGGCTGTTGAAGGCCGTAATGGTAACGGGTTGGTTGGCGTCGGCCACGGTGTAGGCCAGGCGGCTGTTGGCGGCCAGCGGGTTGGGGTAGGCACTGGTGGGCAGGCTGGCGCTGGCCGTGCGGCTAGCCAGCACGCCCGTGCCCACCTGGTAGGTGTAGAACTGGTTGCCCGGAATAGCCGTGAAATCAGGGTCAATACCCAGCGCTGTGGTGCGGCCCGCAATGGTGGGCAGCACGTCGGCGTTGAAGCTCTTGAAGTCGTCGATGTAGGCTACCATCATGCGTAGGTTGCTGCCCACGGCCGCGCCGCCAATTTTGTCCAGCGGAATCTCAAACTCCCAGCCCGTGGTGGTGTTGGCCGCTACGCTGCCCGTAGCGCTGGTCTGGTAGGCCGTTCTCACGAGGGCGGGGTCCCGGCTGTCGCTGGCTACACTGCCATCCTTACGCACCGAGCCTTCGCCAATCTCGTCGTAGGGCATCATAGTGTAGTCTACCCGGCTCAGGTAAATGGCGTTGTTGGCGTCCTGGAAGGGTGAGGTGGTACAGCGGAAAGCATAGTCCACGGGCATATCCAGGGTGGGGCGCTGGCGCAGCGATTCTCGGCCGTCGTTGCCAGTGTTGGTGCTGCCCGGCAGGCGGGTACCGGCTGCAATACCCGTTTTGTTGGGCGTATCGAGGTACAGCAAAAGCGAGTTGTAGCCCGCAATCTCCGCCGAAGCCACGACCATTACATTGAGCGTGGTAGCGGTGGTGCCCACGTATAAGGCCTTCAGGCCGCGGTCGGCCTGGTTGTGCGCCCCGGTGTAGGTGCCCACTAGCTGGTACTTGCCCACGCCGGTGCCAACTTCGGCCGGGTTCAGCGTGCCGTCAACGGTAAACTGCGCCTGAGCGCTGAGCGAAGCGGCCGTGAGAGCAGCCAGGGCCGAGAGGGTAAAAAATTTTTTCATGATTGGGTGGGAAAAATGAAGTGAAAATTTGAAAGGAGAAAAGGGGTTAAATGAACGCCTAAACTAGTACGGAAAGCGCGCTAAATCAAATCGATGTCGAAATTTCAGGGCTCCTTCGCTGTCGGGTACTGCTGGCTACCACACGTAGGTGCCCGTGGCGCCCGCTGGCAGGGTGGCTAGGGTGGCCTGCCCCTGGTAGCGCAGGCTAAAGGTCTGGGGCGATGGCTGGTCATTTTGCACCAGCAGCACATGGCCGCCGCTAGGGGTGCGATAGGCCACGTTGGGCAGTACCCCGGCGCTGGTCGAGCCGATGCGCACCGCGCCGGGCCGCACAAATTTGCTGGCGTGAGCCACCGTGTAGTAGGCCACGTTGCGCGTTACCTGTCCGCCGGGCGCAATGGTAATGGCCCCCAGGCACTCGGTGCAGCCGCCGGGCGTGTGCGGGTTTTGCTGCGGGTCGGCGGCCAGGTTCCACTCCAGCACGGCTTTGGCCCAGTTGCGCGGCGCCCCGATTTCGAGGTTTTTCACGTGCCAGCCCAGGTTGCTGGCAAAGGTGGTTTTCGAGCCCGTCCACTGCTCGGTGAAGTACACATTTTTCCGGGGAAAAGCATCGTGCACCTTGCTCAAGGCCTCAATGGGGCCGGCGTAGAGGTGAAACGCCGAACCATCGACGAAGGGGCTAGCCGTTGCGTTGCCCAGCACCGTGAGCGGGTACTCGGGCTTGTCGGCGTTGTGGTCGTAGCAAATAATCTTGGTTTTGAGCCCGGCCTTCTGAAAAGCCGGCCCCAGGTGCCGGCCGATAAACTCGGCCTGCGGCTCGGCCGTCATCAGCAGGCTGGGGTTGTTGCCGGGGTGCAGCGGCTCGTTTTGCACCGTAATGGCGTCGATGGGGATACCGGCCGCCTTCATGCCCTGAATGTACTTCACAAAGTACTGGGCATAAGCGTCGTAGTATTCCGGCTTGAGCGAGCCACCCTTGCTTTCACCGTTGGTTTTCATCCAGGTCGGCGGGCTCCAGGGCGAGCCCATCAGCTTGATACCGGGGTTGATGGCCAGAATCTCTTTCAGCACCGGAATAAGGTGCTTTTCGTCGGGCGCCAGGCTGAAGTGGGCTAGCGTGGGGTCGGTTTGGCTGGCCGGCAGGTCGTCGTAGCTGAACACCGTGGCGTCGAGGTCCGAGGCCCCGATGCTCAGGCGCAGGTAGCTCACACCAATATCCTGCGGGCCGGTGCCGAACAGCTCCTTCAGCAGCTTGGTCCTGGCCGGCGCGCTGAGCGTGTGCAGCAGCTCGGCGCTGCCCCCGGTGAGGCAGTAGCCAAAGCCATCCATGGTTTGAAAGCGCTGGCTGTCGTCAATCTCAATAACGGAGCCGGCCGGGGCCGTGGCTTTGGCAAAGGCTAACCGGGCGGGCTGCTGGCGCAACTGCTGCGCCTGGTCGGGGGTAGTGACCCAGGCCGTGATGCCGCCCGCAGTGGCCGCCGCCCGCCGCTGGGCGTGGGCCGGCAGCAGCATAAATGCCGAGCAGGTGGCTAGTCCTAAGCCTGCAAAACGCGCAATAATACGAGTGGTTTTCAACGGAAAAGGAGCTTAACTAGCGGGTGATTAAGAGGGCGCCGGGCCCAACGGGTGAGGGGCCAGCGCCGGGCAAAGGGCCGTTCCAAGGCGAAAAGCGTGACTATTTCACTTTTCCCACCCCGCCCCGAAACGGCCACAGCCTTAGTACCCCGGGTTTTGCTGCAGCAAGGGGTTGGTATTGAGCTCGGCCTGCGGCAGCGGGAAGAGCAGGTAGTTGACGTCGCGGGCGCTGCGCTGCTGCTGAATAAGGTCGAGCGCGTTCACTGCGTGGGTGGCCGAGGCGTCGGCCGCCGTGTGGCGGGCGTAGCGCAGCAAATCAAACCAGCGCTCGCCCTCGAACGCCAATTCGAGGCGGCGCTGGCGGTCGATTTCGTTGCGCAGGGCTTGTTTGCTCAGCGCCTGCGTAGAGGCCAGGGTGAGCGCCTCCAGGCCCGCCCGCTGGCGCACAAGGTTGAGCTTGGCCAGCACATCGGCGCTAGGGCCGGTTTGCTCGTTTACGGCCTCCGCATAGGCTAGCAGGACCTCGGCGTAACGCAGCACGTAGGTATTGTCGGTCGAGTTGAAGTTATTGCCGATGCTGGTCCACTTGTACACGAAGGGGCCTACGTCGTTGCTGTTGCCATTGCGGCCGGGCTTGCCGTCGATGTAGCTCGCGTGGTCGCGGCCCACAATGCGCGAGCCGCTCGTAACCTGGCCATTGTAGGCCCAGCGGCGGTCGTTCACGGTGTCGGCGTAAGCCAGCAGCTCGGTGGTCGGGATATTAAACTTCGGAAACGAGTAGGTGGCTAGCGGCGAAGGCAGCAGCAAGTCGGGCAGAATGTTGCCCCCGTCGGCGTTGCCAGCGTACTGAATCTCGAAGAGCGACTCCCCACCCTTGTTCTCGGCGGGATACAGCGATTTAAACGAGCCGTTGAGGGACACGCCGGCCGCAATTACCTTATTGGCCGCGGCCTGGGCGGCGGCCCAGTTGCGTTGCGTTAGCTGCACGCGGGCTAGCAGGGCATTCGCCGCGTTTTTGCCGGCGCGGTTGGGGTTGCTGGTCCGCATCTGGATGGCGGCGCGCTGCAAGTCGGCTACCACCTGGGCGTATACCTGCTCGGCGGTCGAGCGGGCCAGGTTTACATCGGCGGGGGCCCCGCTTTCGGTGGGGGTCAGGCGCAGCGGCACGCCGCCGTAGGCCCGCACCAGGTTGAAGTAGCACAGGGCCCGCGCAAAGCGCGCCTCGCCCTGAATCTGACTGCGGCGGGCGGTGTCCATCGCAATGTTGGGCACGTACTTGAGCACGATGTTGGCCCGGTTGATGCCCACGTAGGCCTGCCGGAACACGTTGTATACCTGGCTGGTAGTAGGGGTCCAGATAATCTTGTCCATCGCATTCACGTCGCCGTTGGTGCTGGTGCAGTTATCCGAGGGCATTTCGCCCATCACGTTCAGGTCCTGGCCGTAGGCGCCGGTGTTTTGCAGGGCGTCGTACACGGCCGTGAGGCTAGCCTCGGCGTCGTCCGAACTGGTAAAGAAGTTCTCGGGCGTGATGTCGGTAAGCGGGCGCTTGTCGAGAAAGTTGCAGCCCGCGAGCAGCGACAGGGCGCAGAGAGGCAGGAAAATAAAAGACTTTTTCATGGGAATTCTAGGCTAGCAGCTTAAAAGTTGGCGTTCAGACCCACCGTGTAGGTGCGCGACTGCGGGTACACGCCGTAGTCGCGGCCAAAACCCGTGGAGGAGAACGGGTCGGCGCTCACTTCGGGGTCGTAGCCCTTGTAGCGGGTCCAGGTTACCAGGTTTTGAGCCGTGGCGTACACACGCAGGCTCTTGATGGCGGCGCGCTGCGAGAGGCCCACCGGCACGGTGTAGGCCAGGGTCACGTTTTTGAGGCGCACGTACGAGCCGTCCTCAATCCAGCGAGTCGAGAAGCGGTTGTTGCCATTAGGGTCATTGCGCACGGGGCGCGGAATGTCGGTGTTCGTGTTGGTAGGCGACCAGTGATTGAGCACGCTCACGCTCTGGTTGAGAGGGTCGGACTGCGACTCCAGAATCTGACGGTTCTGGTTGTAAATCTCGTTGCCGAAGCTACCCTGGAAGAACACGCTCAGCTCTAGGCCTTTGAACGAGAAGTTGTTGGTGACGCCCGCGAATGCCTTGGGGTTGGGGTTGCCGATAATGCTGCGGTCCTGGTCGTTGATAACGCCGTCGCCGTTTACATCGCGGAACTGAATATCCCCGGCTCTGCCTTTGGAGCCGTTCTGCGTAGCGGCAGCGCGGCCTTCCGCATCCGACTGGAAGATGCCCTGCACTTGGTAGCCGTAAAACGCGCCCAGCGGCTGGCCAGCCTGCGAGATGCTGTAGCTGTTGATAATGCTACGGCTGGTAGCCACGCCGGCGTCATTCACCTGAGTGCCCAGGTCTATAATGCGGTTGCGGTTGCCGCTCACGTTGAAGTTGGTCGTCCAGCCAAAGCCACCGTCCTTGGGCTGCACGTTGGTCGTTACCAAGCCAATCTCAATGCCTTTATTTTCGACACGCCCGATATTTTGGGTTACGCTAAGCGAGCCCGCGCCCGTGCTCACCGGAATCGGCACATCGAGCAGCAGGTCTTTTGTCTGCTTGTTGTAGATGTCGAACGTGAAGGTCAGGCGGTTGTTGAGCAGGCCCAGGTCTAAGCCGCCGTTGTACTGGTAAGTGGTTTCCCAGCGCAGGTCGTTGTTGCCAATGGTGCCCTGCGTAATGCCGCCCAGGATAGACGAGCCCGCACCCTGGTAGTTGGAGCCCGCCGAGTAGCGCGAGAAGCGCTGGTAGGTATAGATTTCCTGGTTGCCGTTGGCCCCGAAGCTGGCGCGCAGCTTCAGGTTGCTCACGGCCGTGTTCTGCGGGAAGAAGGCTTCCTTGGCCACGTTCCAACCCAGGCCCACGGCCGGGAAATAGCCAAAGCGGTACTTGTCGGTGAAGCGGCTGGTGCCGTCGGCGCGCAGGCTCACCGAAAGCAGGTAGCGCTCGTCGTAGTTATAGGTAGCGCGGCCGAAGTAGCTTAGCAGCGACCACTGGTCCTGGTAGCTGCCCGGAATGCCCGAGGCAATGGCGCCGGCGCTCAGGTAAGGCACGGCGTTCGACACGAAGCCCTGCGTGGAAGCGCCCGACGTGAAACGGTCGGAAGCCTGCATCGACTGGCCGGCCAACAGCGTCAGGTGGTGCTTTTCGCCCAGCTCATGGTTGTAAGTCAGCGTGTTTTCGAGCAGCCAGATAACCTGCTGGTTGAAGGCCGTGCGGGCCGAGCCACGGGTGGCGGGGTCCGAGTTGGCCGTGCCCGGGTAGTTGCGGCTCGTAAACTGGTTTTCGTTCTGGGTGCGGAAGTCAATGCCGACCGACGAGCGCGCCTTCAGGTTTTTGAGAATGTCAAACTCGCCGTAGAGGTTGCCCACCACCTGGTACACCACCGCCTGGATGTTGCTTTCCAGCAGGTCACCCACCGGGTTGTCCGACTGGTTGAACGGGTTCACGCCGTAGGTGCCGTCGGGGTTGCGCACCGGCACGGTGGGCAGCTGCGACAAGGCCCCTAGCACCGTGCCCGAGTTGCCGAGCGCCAGCTCCGAGCGCGTGCTGCCATTGGTGTGGCTGCGGCTCATGTTGAGGTTGGTGCCCACCCGGAAGCGGGTGCTGAGCTGCTGGTCGAGGTTGATTTTGAAGTTGTAGCGGTCGTAGCCCGAATTCAGGCCAATGCCCTGCTGGTTGAAGTAGCCGCCGCTGATATAATAGCGGGTTTTATCCGTGCCGCCGCTCACATTCAGCTGGTAGTTCTGGAGGCTAGCCGGGCGGTACACCTCATCCTGCCAGTCGGTGTTGTAAGGCGGCAGGTTGTTCAGGTTGGGGTAAAGCGGGGCTAGCCCCGCGCCGGCCTGAATCTCGTTGACTTCCTGCGCCGCCTGCGCCGCGTTGAGCACCGCTAGCTTGTTGCGCAGGTATTGGCGGCCGTAGTACACGCTCAGGCCCACCTGGGCCTGGCCCACCTTGCCGCGCTTGGTAGTGATAACCACCACGCCGTTGGCAGCGCGCAGGCCGTAGATGGCCGCTGCCGCGCCGTCCTTGAGCACGTCAATGCTCTCGATGTCGTTGGGGTTAATGGTATTCAGCGGATTGATGCGCTGGTTGCCCACCGAAATTTCCTGGTCGTAGCTCGGCAGTACCGGCACGCCGTCAATCACGTAGAGCGGCGAGCCATTCAAGCTCAGCGAGGCGTTGCCGCGCACCCGCACGTTGATGCCCGCGCCGGGCGCCCCGGTAGGAGCCGTTACCTGCACGCCGGGCGCCTGGCCCTGCAAGGCCTGGTCGAAGCCGGCCACTGGCTGGCGCTCGATGGCGGCCGCGCCTACCGAGGTTACGGCCGTCGTCAGCTCCTGGCGGGTCTGGGTGCCGTAGCCCACTACCACTACTTCGCTCAGCGACTGCTGGTCGTCCTTCATCTGGATGTTGAAGGTGGTGGTATTACCAACGGTAATCTCCTGGCGCACGAAGCCCACGGAGCTGAATACGAGCGTGCTGCCCTCGGGTACGGTTAGCGAGAAGCGGCCATCGGCCCCAGTTGCGGTGCCGTTGGTCGTGCCCTTAACCAGCACCGTTACGCCGGGCAGCGGCTCGCCATTGGTCTGGGTTACACGGCCCGTCACGGGCACATCCTGCGGTGCCACGGCAGCAGCCGTGGTTTGCGCAGCAGCTTCGGCACGTTTGGTTACGACAAAGTAATTGTCGCGCAGTTCTTTATACTGCAAGTTTGCCTGCGGCAGCACCGTAGCCAGCTTGGTTGCCAGCGAGCCTTCGGTAGGCTGAGTCATGACCCGCTTGTTGTCAACAAGCTGGCTTTCGTAGAAAATGGTGGCGTGGTATTCGTTCTCCCACTGCTTGAGCAGGGTTTTCAGCGAAACGGAGCTAGCCGGGGCCAGGGCCGGCATGCTTTGGTTGGGTAGGTTCACCGCCAGCAGCTGGGCCGAAGCCGGGGTAGTCAGGGCGTGGAGCAGCAATACCCCGGCCGCCAGCGTGGCTGGGCGGCGGTAGTGTTTACCCACAGGAGTAAGGAGTGAAGGCATAAATGGGTGGGGGGAAGTAGGTAAAAAGCTATTGTTTCTCGGCCAGGGTCAGGCGGTTGCCTTGGCGCGTGGCTTGGAGGTGAAAGGTTTCTTCCAGGGCTTGCAGCAGGGTGGGTAGGTCGCTCACGGGCACGGTGCCCGTCACGCGACGGCGGTTTAGCTCGGGGGTGGTTACTTCCACTTCTAAGCCGTAGGTATCGTGCAGGCGGGTGGCTAGCTCGGCAATGCTGGTTTCGTCGAGCACGAGCTGAGCGTCTTTCCAGGCGGCGTAGGGGGCGGTGCGCACCTTTTTGTGGGTAAGCAGGGCCGGCTGGTCGTCGGTGGTTTCGACGAGCTCGCCGGGACGCAGCAGCACATCGGGGCGCTGGTGGTCGTCGAACTCTACCCGCACCTTGCCCGAGAGCAGCACCACGCGCGTTTGGTCGCGCCGCCGGGCCACCACGAACTTCGTGCCCAGCACCTCTACCTGTAGTCCCGCCGTGGTGTGTACCAGAAAGCGCTGGTTATTAGCCAAATGCTGTACCGAAAAGAAGCCTTCGCCATCGAGCCACACCTCGCGGGGCTGGTTGGGCAGCCAGGTGGCGGCGTAGCGCAGCGTCGAGTGGCCATTCAGCGTCACCTGCGAGCCATCGGGCAGGGCTAGGGTGTGCGTTTGGCCGTAGGGCGTGGCCACGGCCAGCGGGGCCGGCGCCCGGTGCGCGTTGAAGAACACCCAGCTGCCACCGGCTACTGCGGTGGCTAGGGTAGCGGCCGCCGCCCAGCGCGCCCACTGCGGGCCTAGCTGGCGGCGCGGCGCGGCCGGCACCAGGTGCAGCCGGGTGCGCCGCAGCAGGTCCTCGTAGTCGGGCTCAGCGAGCACGTCCGGGGCTAGGGCCGGGGCAGCGGCCAGGGCTTCCCAGTGCTGCTGCATCCAGTGCTGGGCCAGCAGCTGGTTGGCGGGCTGGGCTAGCCAGGCGCGCACGGCCACGGCTTCGGCCGCGGTGGCCGTGCCGGCGGCATAGGCGGCTACGAGGGTTTGGGTAACAACGAAAGACATAGGCGGGCGCCGCGCGAATACTGCTTTAAGCCAGGTATCTGGCGGATGAAGGCGCGCCGGGGGGCGCCCTCTGTGGCAGTACTACACGGCAGCTGGCGCCTCCCCCTTAGTCGGGGCCCGAAAAAAAGTTAGCGCGGAGCCTTTGGGCTGGGCTTCCTACTCTTTTGCAGGGGCGTCGCAAACTGGGGGCTAGCCAGGCGAAGCAGGCCGTTGGTGCTCTGGGCCAGGTTGATAAGTGAATCAGGCTGCTGCGCGCGGCGGCCATCGAGTGGGGCGTACAGCTCCAGGCTCGACTGGAGCAAGGAATTGCCCGCCAGGGCTTTCAGTTCGTCAGCATTCATGCCGGCCCGGTAAAAAAACCAATCGCGGTACTGCACCTGCCGGGGCGCCCGGTTGCCCCCTAGGCTGAGCTGCCGGGTTAGCAGCCGCTCGGGCAGGCGGCGGCCCACCTCAACGCCATCGAGGTACAGGGCGGTGTAGCCCGCGGCATAGTAGTGCGTAAGGGCCAGCTGGTGCCAGCGGTTGTCGTTCACACGCTGCGGGCTGGCTAGCCGGCCACCCCGGGGCGAGGTATAGGCGAGGACCCCGCCGGGCTCAATGGCCAGGCTACCGCTAGCCAAGCTGTCTTGCAGCGTTACCAGCTGCCCCGTGCCAGCCGTGCGAAAGCTGATAACCTGCGTAAACGGGTGCAGCAGCGTTTCGGGCCGCAGCACCAGGCTAGCCGGCGCCCGCCCGCCGGCGCCCAGCCGCACGCCGGCCGTGGGTTGCCGCTGGGGCGCGGCCTTGCCCGCCCGCAGGGCATCAAACAGCGACGGCACTAGGGCGTGGGCCAGCTCGGCGTGGCCGGCATTGTTGGGGTGCAGGGCATCGTCCCAGTAGCCGGGGGCCCAGTGGCCGGCGCCGTCGTCCACGGCCCCGAGCGTGTTGATGCTGGGCACGTCCCAGCCGTGCAGCACCAGGTTCATCTGCTTGATGAAGGCATAGTCTTCAGGCGTGTAGTCGTTGCGGGTATAGCAGTTGGCCACCACCGGCACCAAGCCCGCCGCCCGCGCTCGCTGCACCAGCTGCGCCAGGTTGGTTTTAAACTGCTCGAAAATGGGCTGGCCCCCGCCGTGAATTCCCTCGTTGCCCAGCGAAAGGGCCAGCACCACGTAACGACCGCGCTGGGGCGTTAAATCGCGCTGCCAGCGGGCCGCTACTTTGGTGGTGTTGTCGCCGGGCACCGAAATGTTAGCGACCGTCCAGGCGGCGCCCTGCCCGGCGGCGGCGCGCTGCGCCAGCAGCGCGGCGTAGCGCGCTGGGTAGCCATACTTGCCCGTGGCGCCCTGCCCGAAGGGCACCGACGAGCCGAAGAACACGATTTTAAGGGGATTGGGGAGCGTATCGGCCGGCTGCTGGGTGGTGGGCCAACTGGCCGGGGCTAGCGAGGGCCGGCCGTTGCCGGGAGCCGAAACACTCGCCAAGCCAGTAGAAGTGAGCAGCCCGGCCACTGCCAGACCAAGGAAAGAAACGTGCGCCATACCCCGAAGGTAGAAAACCAGCCCGGCCGGCGGCCGCTGCCACCACTCAGCCGCCCTTCCCGGACCCTAGCCGCTGCCTCAAAAAAATCAGTGCTGGCCTAGGGCCAGCGTCAGCAGCAACCCCAGCACGCCGCCCCCGTGCAGGTTAAAATATTTGCGCAACGTCTTCAACGCCTGCATAATATGCGCCTCCACCGTTTTCACCGATACGCCCTGGCGCTCAGCAATCTCGGGGTAGGAGAGGCCCTGCTGCCGGCTCAGCACAAATACCTCGCGCTGCTTGGGGGGCAGGCGGTCGAGGGCCGCCCGGTACAGGGCTTCCATCTCCTGGTACTCGGCCTCGTTGGCCACGCTGGCGGGGCTAGTGGCCGCCACCTGCCCATGCAGCCGTAGGTGGTGCTGGTTGCGCCGCAGCTCATTAAGCACCGCGTGGTGGGCGGTGGTAAAAAGGTAGCCCTTCAGTGGTATATCGTCGCGCAGTTGGCCGCGCCGTTCCCATATTTTGATAAAGCACTCCTGCACAATCTCTTCGGCCGCCGCCCGCGACTTGAGATAGCTGTACGCAAAGCGATACACCAACGCGCTGTAGTGCCGAAACAGGGCATCGAACGCCCGCTCATCGTCCTGTTTCAGGCGGCGCAGGCAGTCCGGTTCCGAAAAGGCAGTTGGGGCGGGCAAGGCGGATAAAAGCTGAGTTGATGCCGAAAATTAACAGAAAAATGATAGACTGCCCGCTTGCTAACGGCGGCGGGCCAGCCTACCACCCATACCACCCAGCAAAGTGCTCCCAGTTGGTAAGGCGCAGGCTGGGAGTGCTTGGCAAAGCAAGATAAGCACTCGCTAAGAGCAGGGCAGCATCCCATTTATGCAACAATGTTTCGCTAAAAATAAAATTCAGGCAACCTGTTTTTTGGTTGTGATTTCACTTCGGAATCGCTCGCTAATCGGGTGTTTAAATAATGCAACAAAGATGCATTATTAAGTAAAGAGGCGATTGCAGCCTGTAGGAGCAGATTTGGGGCTGTGGTAGAAAGTGGTAGAAAGTGGTGAGTTTTTTGAAAGCGCACGTACTTTTGTTATCCTAGCCTAGGCTGCTGCCGGGCAGGCCTTTTCTCTCATGCACCAGCTCCTGTCCGGCGAATACGACTGTAAGCTCGACCCTAAAGGTCGGCTGGTGCTGCCTGCCAAGGTGAAGGCCAGCCTGCCCAGCACTTACGCCAACCAGCTGGTGCTGGTGCGCGGCTTCGAGCCCTGCCTGGTGCTGTACCCGCGCTCGGCCTGGGAGCTGATTCATACCAAGGTGATGGCCCTGGACGAGTTTAACGAGGAATACCGACAGTTTCAGCGCAATTTTTTCCGGGGCATGACCGAGATTGAGCTCGACAGCATCGGCCGCTTTGGCTTGCCGGGCTCCATGCGCCGCTACGCTGGCCTCGATAAGGAGGCCGTAATAGTGGGCCTCGGCAACCGTTGCGAAGTGTGGGACCCCGCCCGCTACGACGATTATTTGATTAAAGACCAGCAAGCCTTCTCCAAACTCGCGCAGAAGTTTTTGTCGGCCACCCCCGAAACGCCGGCCCTGCCCGGCCTGGCCGCATGAGCACAAGCACCCGCCCCAACGATACTGCCTACCACCGCCCCGTGATGCTAGCCGAGTGCCTGGCTGGCCTCGACCTCGGGCCGGGCGGCCGCTACGTTGACGTTACCTTCGGCGGCGGCGGCCACTCGGCGCGCATTCTGGATAAACTAGCTGAGGGACACCTCTATAGCTTCGACCAAGACGAGGCCGCCGAGCGCCAGGCCGCCGAGCTGGCCCGGCCGCAATTCACCTTTATTCGGGCCAACTTCCGGCACCTCACGGCTGAGCTGACCCAGCGCGAGGCGCTGCCCGTAGACGGCCTGCTGGCCGATTTAGGCGTGTCGTCGCACCAGTTCGACACCGCCGAGCGGGGCTTCAGCACGCGCTTCGACGGGCCGCTCGATATGCGCATGGACCCGCACGACAGCAGCGTGGCTACTGCCGCCGACGTGCTCAACGACTACGACGAAGCCGCGCTGCACCGCATTTTTGGGATGTACGGCGAGGTTACCAACGCCCGTACCCTAGCCACTACCGTGGTGCAGGCGCGTCGCCAGCGCCCGCTGCGCACCATTCAGGAACTAAAGCAGGCTATTCAGCCCGTAGTGGCGCGCGGCAAGGAAAATAAATATTTGGCCCAAGTATTTCAGGCTCTGCGCATTGAAGTCAACGATGAACTGACAGCTTTGCAGGAGATGCTGACCCAGACCGCCCAGGTGCTGCGCCCCGGCGGCCGGCTAGTAGTGATGAGCTACCACTCGCTCGAAGACCGGCTGGTGAAGAATTTTCTGAGTCAGGGCAAGTTTTTTGGGCAGGCCGAAAAGGACTTGTACGGCCGCGTGGCGCTGCCCTTCGAGTCGCTGACGCGCAAGCCCACCGAGGCCTCGGCCGACGAAGTAGCCGAAAATAGCCGCGCCCGCAGCGCTAAGCTGCGCATTGGCGTGCGAACCTCTATTCCCGCGTAAGAGCATGGCCGGTAATACGATACGTCCCGCCGCGGCTGGTCCGCCCCGCGCCAATACCGTGCGCCCCCCCCGGGCCCCCGAGCCCGTGAACGAGGTGCCCGCCGAGGCTGCCCTGCCGCCCGTGGCCGCGCCGGTGGCGCCACCGGCCCCGGCGGCTCCTAAGGCGCCCGCCCCGGCGCCGGCGCCCGCCGAGCCCAAAAAAGCCCGCAAGCCTGCTCCGGCCCCCGCCGAGTACGCGGCCCCGGCCTGGGACCGCAACGAGGGCGTGACGGCCACTGGCTGGAGCTTGTTTTCGCTGCTGGACCGCTTTACGGGCCTCGATGGGTTGTTTCGCGAAGGGCTGCCGGTGCGGTTTCTGCCCAAGCTGCTCTTCGTGATGCTGCTCATCCTGCTCTACATCGGCAACACGCACTACGGCAACCGCATGAACCGTAACATCCAGCGGCTAAAGCAGGACACGGAGGATTTGCGTGCCGATTATACTACGCTGAAGTCGGACTACATGGAGGCCAGCAAGCAAAGCGAAGTGGCCCGCAAAGTGGCCGCCATCGGGCTGGTCGAGAGCTCGTCGCCGCCTTTCCGCATTGCCGTGCCCGCCGGCCGCCTCGACGAGGCACAGCTCGAAACCATGCCTGTGCTCACGGCCGATACCCTAGCCGCCCGCGCCGCCCGCGACTCGGTAGCCTCCGTGCGGGCCGATTCTATTCAGGGCCGGGCGCGCCGCCAGCAGCTAGGCCTGCCCGACGATGACACGCCCGAGCTAGGTGCCCCGCCGCCCGGCTTGTCGCCCGAAGACTCGGCCGGCGCCCCGCTAGCCGGTGCCAAACAAGCCATGGCTAGGCCTCAGCAGCGCGTAGGGGCGGATAAAAAGCGGACTAATAGTACAAAAAAGTACAAGGCAGTCCAAGCTGGTTCCGCGCAGCAGGCTAAATCAACTTCTAAAAAGTCGTCCAATGAAAGGCAGCGTTAAAAAATCCATTGTCACGCGGGTGCGCCTCGCGTTTCTGGGCGTGACGCTGTTTTCGGGCGCCGTGGCCTGGAAAATCTCGCACATTCAGTACCAGGAGGGTGCCAAGTGGCGCGCCCTGGAGCAGGAGCGCCGCATCAGCTACCAGCCGGTGCCCGCCACCCGGGGGAATATTTACTCTGATAACGAGAGTATTATGGCTACTTCGCTGCCCTTCTACCGGGTGGCGTGGGACCCGGGCGTGGTCGACGACGCGCTGTTCAGGGCCAAAGTAGATTCGCTGGCGGGCTGCCTGGCGCGTTTCTTTCAGGACCGCAGCAAGGATGAGTACAAGCGCAAGCTGATGGCCGCCCACGGCGACCGCGACGTGCGCTACATTCGGCTGAACTCGCGGCAGATTAACTTTCAGGAAAAAAAGGAGTTTGCCAGCTGGCCCATCTTCCGGGCCAAGCGCAAGGGCGGCGTCATCTTTGAGAAAGTAGATAAGCGCTTCCGGCCGTTTGGGGGGCTAGCCCAACGCACGGTGGGCTTCGTGAACGAAGACAAAAACGGCGCCGGCCTGGAGTTTACTTTTCAGCAAAAGCTGGCGGGCAAGCCGGGCGAGGCGCTGTTTGAGCGCGTGCCGGGCGGCTTCAAGCCCGTGTACGACGGCACTGAAATCAAGCCTCAGCCGGGCTACGATGTCAAGACGACCCTCGACATCAACTTGCAAGATGGGGCCGAAGACGCGCTTTACCGGGCCCTGGTGGCCAACGATGCCAAGTACGGCTGCGTAATTTTGATGGAGGTGAAAACCGGCGAAATCAAGGCCGTGGCCAACCTGGGCAAGGCTGAGGACGGCACGTATAAGGAGGATTACAACTACGCCTTTGCCGACCAGGGCCGCACCGAGCCGGGCTCGACGTTCAAGCTGGCCTCGATGGCGGCGGTGTTTGAGGCCGACCCCACCTTGCAACTCGACGACGTGGTGGACACCGGTCCCGGCCGCATGCTCATCGGTGGCGCCGTAAAAACGGACTCGCACGCCAACGGCCGCATCACGGTGCAGCAGGTGTTCGAGAAATCGAGCAACATCGGGGTGGCGCGCCTGGTGCAGGAGCACTTTGTGGGCAACCCCACGCGCTACACCGATTACCTCAAGAAATTTGGCCTTGACAAGCCGCTGGGCTTCCAGATGAATGGCGAGGCCCTGCCCTACGTGAAAGACCCGCGCGACCGCAGCTGGAGCCGCACCTCGCTCTCCACGATGGCCATCGGCTACGAGCTGAAGCTGGCGCCGCTACAAACGCTGGCCTTTTACAATGCCGTGGCCAACGGCGGCGTGAAGGTGGCGCCCATGATAGTGCGCGAAATCAAGCAGGCTGACCAAGTGGTGGAGCACTTCGACACGCAGGTGCTGAACCCCAAAATCTGCTCCGATGCCACCCTGCGCAAGCTGCACGCCATGCTGGAAGGCGTGGTGCTGGAAGGCACGGCCAAGGCCATCCGGCCCAAAGACTACACCATTGCCGGCAAGACGGGTACGGCCTGGAAATTCAAAAACGGCCGCTATACCAAAACGTACTCGACCAGCTTCTGCGGGTTTTTTCCGGCTGATAAGCCCAAGTACAGCTGCATTGTGGTGATTGACTCGCCGAGCAAGGGCCGCATCTACGGTGGCGACGTGGCCGCGCCGGTATTTCGCGACCTGGCCGACCGCTGCATGGCGCGCGACCAGGCTAGCCAGCGGCCCATGCTGGCTAGGGTGCCCGCCCGCCGCACACCCGTGCCGCTGGTGCGCGCCGGCTTGCAGCAGGAAATTGCGCTGGTGTGCGACCGCATCGGCCTGCCCGGCCAAACGCACGCCACTGGCGGCGAGGAGTGGGTGCGCGCTACGGCAGCCGTTGATACCGCTTTCGTGGCCCGCACCGTATCGCTGCGGCCCGATGCCAGCGTGGCCCACCCCGGCCGGATGCCCGATGTGCGGGGTTTAACCCTGCGCGACGCGCTTTTCCTGCTCGAAAACCGGGGCCTGAAAGTACAGGCCAGCGGCACTGGCCGGGTGCGTGAGCAATCGGTAGCGCCCGGCGAGTTTGCCAAGCGTGGCCTCGTGGTAGGGCTTATGCTCACGCCCACCGCGGCGCCTACCGCCGCCCCGCTAGCCCTGCCTGCGCCCGTGCACACGGAGGTGGAGGAAAATACCTTGCTTATTCCGGCCGAATCGGGTACCCGCAATAAAGCACTCAGGCCGGCCGCCAAACCGGTGGCGGCCAAGGCCAAAACCTCGGCGGGCAAGCCCGCGAGCGCGTCGGCTGAGGCCGGTAAGCCCGCGGCTAAAGTGACGAAGAAAGCAGCCAATAGTGCCTCTTCAGCCAAGGAGAAAGCCAAGGATAAGCCGGCGGCCACTCTCAGGGCAAAAGAAAAATCGCCCAAAGCCAAAAAGCCAGCTCCTACTAAGGTGGATATCCGCACGACGCAGCGCCGCGCCGCGCCGTCTTCCAAGCCTTCGGCGGGTATAACCACCGCCAAAAACCAAAAATCTGCATGAGTACGCTCCCGCTTTTTGCCCTGCTCACCGAGGTTGCCGTGCTAGCCCAGCCCGGTAGCCCCGACGTGCCCGTGGCCGGCCTGACGCTCGACTCGCGCCAGGCGGGGCCGGGTATGCTGTTCTGCGCCCTGCGCGGCACGGCCACCGATGGCCATAAGTTTATTGAGAAAGCTGTGGCGCAGGGCGCGGCCGTGGTGCTTTGCGAAGAGCTGCCCGCTAGCCTCAACCCCGCCACCACCTACGTGCAGGTGGCCGACAGCGCCGCCGCTCTAGGCCCCGTAGCCAGCGCATTCTACGGTCATCCCTCGCGCCAGCTAACCCTGGTGGGGGTGACCGGCACCAACGGCAAAACTACCTGCGCTACGCTCTTGCACAAGCTGTTGCGTGAATTGGGCTACCACGCCGGCCTGCTGAGTACGGTGCAGAATCAGATTGACGAAACCGTAATTCCTAGTACCCACACCACGCCCGATGCCATCCGGCTCAACGAGCTACTAGCGCAGATGGTGGCCGCCGGCTGCACCCACGCCTGCATGGAGGTGAGCAGCCATGCTGTGGCCCAGCACCGGGTGGGCGGGCTGCGCTTTGCGGGCGGCGTTTTTACCAACCTTACCCACGACCACCTCGACTACCACGGCACGTTTGATAATTACCTGAAAGCCAAAAAGGGCTTCTTCGACGCGCTGTCCAAAACCGCGTTTGCCCTCACCAACGCCGACGACAAGCGCGGCCCGGTGATGCTGCAAAACACGGCCGCCCGCCGCGCCAGCTACTCGCTGCGCTCGGCGGCCGATTTCCGGGCTAGGCTGGTAGCCAACGAGATGCACGGCCTGCTGCTCGAAATCGAGGGCCAGGAAGTGCATTTTCGCCTCATCGGGGTCTTCAACGCTTACAACCTGCTGGCCGTGTACGGCGCCGCCGTGCTGCTGGGCGAAGACCCAACGGAGGTGCTTACCGTCCTCTCGGGCCTGACCACCGCGCCCGGCCGCTTCGAGCCCGTGACCGTGCCCGGCCAGCCCATTGCCGGGCTGGTAGACTACGCGCACACGCCCGATGCGCTCGAAAACGTGCTCCAAACCCTGCACCAGACGCGCCGGCCCGAGCAGCGCATCATCACGGTGGTGGGCTGCGGGGGCAACCGCGACGCGGCCAAACGCCCCGTAATGGCTAGGCTGGCCGCCCAGCTTTCGGATGCGGTGATTCTGACCGCCGACAACCCGCGCGACGAGGACCCGCTTGCCATCCTCGACCAGATGCAGGCCGGTATTCTGCCCCCCGCCGATGCGCACGTGCAAACCATTGCCGACCGCCGCCAAGCTATCCGCACGGCCGTGGCCCTGGCTAGCCCCGGCGACCTGGTGCTGGTGGCTGGCAAAGGCCACGAAACCTACCAGGAAATCAAGGGCGTGAAAACCCACTTTGATGACCGGGAGGAACTGCGCGCCGCGTTGCTTGAAATTAAAAATAGAAACTGATAAATTAAAAATTGACACGGTTGAAAATTAAGAATGGGCGCCTGCCGAATCTATCAAGCTAAATGGGGCAATTTTTAATTTTTAATTGAAAATTTTTAATTCAACACCATGCTCTACTATCTCTTTCGCTACCTGCACGAACACTTTCACATGCCTGGTGCGGGTGTGTTTCAATACACCACTTTTCGGGCGGGACTTTCCGTAATTGTCTCGTTGCTTATTGCCCAGCTTTTCGGCGCACGCCTTATTCGGATATTGCAGCGCAAGCAGGTTGGCGAAACCATCCGCGACCTGGGCTTGCAGGGCCAGAACGAGAAAAAAGGCACGCCTACTATGGGCGGCCTCATCATTTTGCTGGCCATTCTAGTGCCAGTGCTGCTCTTTGCCCGGCTGCGCAATATCTACATTATTCTCATGCTGCTGAGCACAGTGTGGCTCGGGCTTATTGGCTTTCTCGACGATTACATTAAGGTCTTTCGCAAGAACAAAGAAGGTCTGAGTGGGCGCTTCAAAGTGCTGGGCCAGATTGGGTTAGGGCTTACCGTGGGCTGGGTGCTCTACTACAGCAACGAGGTAACTGTGCGCGAATACCTGCTGCCCAACGGCCAGTACTCCGCCATCGACGCCACCAAAGTGTGGAAAGACGTGCACCTGACCCTGACCACGGTGCCGTTTATGAAGAATAACGAGCTGAATTACGGTGATTTTTTCTCCAATGCGCAGCTGGTTTTCAAGGACTTCTACGGCCTGCTTTATATTCCGCTGGTTATCGTCATCATCACGGCCGTGAGCAACGGTGCTAATATCACCGACGGCCTCGATGGGCTGGCGGCTGGCACCTCGGCCATTATTGGCCTCACGCTGGCCATTTTTGCTTTCGTGAGCGGCAATGCTTTGCTGGCTGATTATCTGGATGTTATGTTTATTCCGGATTCGGGCGAGCTAGTTATTTTCTGTACCGCGTTTGTGGGGGCCTGCATTGGCTTCTTGTGGTACAACTCGTACCCGGCGCAGGTATTTATGGGCGATACGGGCTCGCTGGCGCTGGGCGGCATTATTGCGGTGCTAGCCCTCATTGTGCGCAAAGAGCTGCTGATACCCGTGCTATGCGGCGTGTTTTTGATTGAAAACCTGTCGGTTATCGTGCAGGTAGGCTGGTTTAAATATACCAAGCGCAAATACGGTGAGGGCCGCCGCCTGCTGCGCATGTCGCCGCTGCACCACCACTACCAGAAGCTCGGCTACCACGAGTCCAAAATCGTGTCGCGGTTTTGGATTGTAGGTATTATGCTGGCCGTCATCACGTTGGTTACCCTAAAGCTGCGCTAGAATTATGGCCGACAACGCAAAAAATATCGTTATTCTGGGCGCCGCTGAAAGTGGCGTGGGCGCGGCCCTGCTGGCCCAGGCCAAAGGCTTCAGCGTGTTTGTGTCCGACCGCGGCCCCATTCAGCCCAAGTACAAGGAAAAGCTGACCCTAGCCGGCATTGAGTTTGAGGAAAACCAGCACACGCTCGACCGCATTTTGCAGGCTGGCCAGGTAATTAAAAGTCCCGGTATTCCGGAAAAGGCGGCCGTTATGGTGGCCTTGCGCGCCCAAAAAACGCCGGTTCATTCCGAAATTGAATTTGCCAGCCGCTACACCAAGGCGCGTTTTGTGGCCATTACCGGCACCAACGGCAAAACCACTACCACGCTGCTCACCCATCACCTGTTAAAGGCAGCTGGCCTTAACGTGGGGCTAGCCGGTAATATCGGCTATTCGCTGGCCGAGCAGGTAATCGAAAATAAATTTGACTACTACGTGTTGGAATTGAGCAGTTTCCAGCTTGATGATATCACGTTCTTCCAGCCCTGGATTGCGCTGCTGCTCAATATCACGCCCGACCACCTCGACCGCTACGACTATTCTATGTCGAACTACGCGGAGTCGAAGCTGCGGCTGATACGCAACCAGGATAGCGACTGTTATTTTATCTACAATGCTGATGATGAGAACATTCAGCGTTACTTTAAAGCGGCGCTTCGCCCTATGCGGCAGCTGCCCTTCAGCCTGCACAACCGCTCCGATTACCAGCTAGGCGGCTACTACGAGGAAGCGCAAAAAATACGCTTCGACCTGCTACCCGGCTACTACAGCACCACGGAAAGTATCAGCACGGCCAACTCGCCGCTCATCGGCGAGCACAACCGCCAAAACGTGCTCGCCGCCGTGCTCGCCGCCCGCGTGGCGGGGGTAGCGCGCGCCGTTATCGAGCAGGCGCTAGGTACGTTCCACAACGCTGACCATCGCCTGCAATTGGTGGCCGAAATTAAGGGCGTGCAGTACATCAACGATAGCAAAGCCACCAACGTGGAAGCCGCCTGGTACGCCCTCGACGGCATAAAGAGCTCCATTGTGTGGATTGCCGGCGGCACTGATAAAGGCAACGACTACGCCAGCATCGAGCCCCTAGCCGCGCAAAAAGTAAAAGCGCTAATTTGCCTCGGCGTGGATAATGCCAAGCTGCGCGCCGCGTTTGACAGCAAAGTGCCGCACGTGGAAGAAACCCAGCGCATGGCCGACGCCGTGCAGCGCGCCGCCGCCCTGGCTAGCCCCGGCGACGTGGTGCTGCTCTCACCCTGCTGCGCCAGCTTCGATTTATTCAAGAATTACGAAGACCGGGGCCAGCAATTTGCCGCTGCCGTGCAGGCCCTACCCTAGCTCCCAACCCCCAACCGCAGTCAGCTTGCGCAGCAAGCGTATCCGCGAAATCCGTTAAATCAGTTAAATCTGCGGTCTATGGAAACCACTCGGCACACTTGGTTGCAGCGCAACCTCAAGGGCGACCCCATCTTGTGGGCCATCGTCATCCTGTTTTCGCTCATCAGTATCGCGGTCGTGTACTCGGCCACCGGCACGCTGGCCTATCGCAATGAGCTGCACGGCCGCACCGGCTCGGTCGAGCTTATTGTGCTCAAGCACAGTAGCCTGATTTTCATTGGGCTAGGACTGATGTGGCTAGCCCACCGCATCGACTACCGCCACTACTCGCGGCTGTCGCTCTATGCGCTGCTCATTTCGGTGCCGCTGCTGTTGTTTACTTATTTTATGGGCGGCGAAATGAACGGTGCCTCGCGCTGGCTCACCATTCCGGTAATCAACCAGACTTTCCAGCCCTCCGACCTGGCCAAACTGGCGCTGATTTCGCACTTGGCTAGCATGCTTAGCCGCCGCCAGCAGCACTTGCACGACTTCTGGAGCACACTTTTCCCGGTAATGCTTTGGGTAGGAGTTATTTGTGGCTTGATTGTGCTATCGAATGCTTCAACTGCGCTGCTGCTGTTTTTGACGTGCCTGCTGCTCATGTTTATTGGCCGCGTGCCCATCAAGCAAATGCTCGTGATGGTGGTTATCGGCGTGGTTTTGGGTGGGGCGGGGCTAGCGGCCGGCCAGCGCCTGGGCACGGTAATGTCGCGCGTCACCAGCTTCACCGACAAAACCAAGAAGCCAGCTTTCCAGCTTGAGCACTCGTTTATCGCCATTGCCACGGGCGGCCTCACTGGCAAAGGGCCCGGCAAAAGCACCGAGCGCAATATTATGCCGCACCCGTATTCCGACTTTATCTACGCCATTATTATTGAGGAGTACGGCATGATTGGCGGCCTGTTCGTGCTCTTCCTCTACCTCGCTTTTTTATATCGCGGCTTAAAAACCGTGATGAATAGCCAGGGCGCGTTCGGCGGCCTGCTCTCGGCGGGTTTGAGCTTTAGCCTGGTATTGCAGGCGATGGTAAATATGGGCGTGGCCGTGGGGCTAGGGCCCGTTACGGGCCTGCCGCTGCCCATGCTAAGTATGGGTGGTACTTCACTCATTTTCACGGGCTTGAGTGTTGGAGTTATTCTGGCGGTAAGCCGCGGTGAGCGCGAAACCCGCCCCATGAAAGGCGAGCCCGCCGACACAGTACGCATTCCGAGCCAGCGGGCGCAGTACGCGTAATGAATTAGTTAAATGAGTGAAGCGCCAAACAGTTGAGTTGATTTTAGCTGGAACCCCGGCTAAATCAATGCAACTGTTTAGCAGTTTACCAGTTCAGCGATTTTTATGAAATTTATTATTTCCGGCGGCGGCACGGGCGGGCATATTTTTCCGGCGGTAGCTATCGCAAATGAAATTCGGCGGCGGCAGCCCGACGCCGATATTCTATTTGTGGGTGCCAACGGCCGCATGGAAATGACGCGCGTGCCTGAAGCCGGCTACCCCATTGTGGGCCTCGATATTACGGGCTTGCAGCGCCGCCTCACGCCGCAGAATATTCTGTTTCCGGTGCGGGTATTTCGGTCGGTGCGCAAGGCTGGGAAATTAATTCAGGAGTTTCGGCCCGATGCCGTGGTGGGCGTGGGTGGCTACGCCTCGGCACCGGTATTACTAGCCGCCACGTCGCGCGGTATTCCGAGCTTAATTCAGGAACAGAATTCCTACGCCGGCCTGGTTAATAAATTGCTCGGCCGCCGCGTGAGCAAAATATGCGTGGCCTATGAGGGCATGGATAAATTTTTTCCAGCCGATAAAATTGTGCTCACTGGCAACCCCGTACGCACCGAAATTGCCCACGGTAACCGCGCCGAAGCGCAGCAATTCTTCAACCTTGACCCTAGCAAGAAAACCTTGCTCGTAATCGGCGGCAGCCTCGGCGCCCGCACTCTCAACCTGGCCACCGCCGCTGCCCTGCCGCGCCTGCGCGAAGCCGGCGTGCAGCTGCTGTGGCAGACCGGCAAGGTATATTTTCCCGAAGCCCGGCAGCAGGCCGCGCCCTACGCCGCCAGTCACTTGCAGGCGCTGGAGTTTATCGGGCGCATGGACTTGGCCTACGCCGCCGCCGATGTGGTAATCAGCCGGGCCGGCGCGCTCTCAGTGTCAGAGCTTTGCCTTACGGCCAAGGCGAGCGTGCTGGTGCCCTCGCCCAACGTGGCCGAGGACCACCAAACCAAAAATGCCCTGGCGCTGGTGGGCAAGGGCGCCGCCGTGCTCATCACTGATGAGCACGCCCCCACCCGCCTCTACGACGAGGCCCTGCGCCTGCTTGCCGACCCTAGCCGCCAGCAACAGCTGAGCCAGCGCGTGCACGCGCTGGCGCGGCCTAGCGCCACGACGGCGATTGTGGACGAATTATTTAGCTTACTGAAATAAGCCGACGCGCTGGCTAACTATTACTGATGCAGCAGTTTCCCTACATATTTTTTCTTGGCATCGGGGGCATTGGCATGTCGGCGCTCGCCCGCTGGTTTCGGGCCAACGGCCACCACGTGAGCGGCTACGATAAAACCGAAACGCCCCTGACACTCGCCTTGCAGGCCGAAGGCATTGCCGTGCACTACGCCGATGCGGTGGAGAATATTCCGCGGGAAATTCGGGAGAATAAAGACCAGACGCTCGTAGTGCTCACGCCTGCCATTCCGGCCGCTAGCCTCGAGTGGGCGTGGCTGCGGGCGCAGGGCTACGATATTCGCAAGCGCAGCCAGGTGCTGGGGGTGCTCACGCAGGGCCGGCCCACCATCGCGGTGGCCGGTACCCACGGCAAAACCACCACCAGCAGTATGGTGGCGCATTTACTGCACCACGCGGGCCTTGATGCGGGCGCCTTCCTAGGCGGTATTGCGGTCAACCTGGGCTCCAATTTATTGCTGCCCCAAAGCCCCGCCGCGCCCGTGGTGGTGGAGGCCGATGAGTACGACCGCAGCTTTTTGACGCTGCACCCCGATGTGGCTATCGTGACGAGTACCGATGCCGACCACCTCGATATTTATGGTGAGCAAAGCGCCCTCATCGACTCGTTTTGCCAGTTCGTGAGCCAGCTTAAGCCCGGCGGCACGTTGCTGCTCAACCACACGGCCGATGCGCGGGTAGCCGCTGCCGTACCGCCCGGCACGCGGGTGCTACGCTATGGCCTGAGCGCCGCGCAGGGTCCCGATTTATTCGCCGAGAATATCACGGCCGAAGGCCACGCGTTTCGCTTCGATTTGCACGGCCCGCTAGGAGTGCTGCCGGGGCTAAGGCTGGCCGTGCCGGGCTTTCACAACGTGGAAAACATGCTGGCGGCGGCCGCGGCGGCACAATTATTTGGCGTAGCTGAAACGCAATTGCCTGAGGCCGTGGCCGCCTACCGGGGCGTAAAAAGACGTTTTGAATTTATCGTAACCGGCCCCACTAGGGTCTACGTAGACGATTATGCCCACCACCCGCGCGAGATTGAGGCCTTCCTGCGTTCGCTGCGGGCGCTGTACCCGGAGAAAAAGTTGCGCGTCGTTTTTCAGCCCCATTTATTTACCCGCACCCGCGATTTTGCCGAGGGTTTTTCGCAAAGCCTGAGCCTGGCCGATGAGGTGGTGCTGCTCGATATTTATCCGGCCCGCGAATTGCCGCTGCCGGGCGTGACGGCAGAGATGTTGCTCGATGCAATCACAGCACCCGCTAAATCGCTGCAAACCAAAGCGCAAGTGCTAGAAAATGCCAAAAATACTTCTACATTTGATATCTTGGCTACCGTAGGTGCCGGCGATATTGATACTTTGGTACCGCAGCTAAAGAAAATACTAGAAGGGCAGAATTAGTGCGCAGGAGGGCTTAGAGCTAAGCGAGTTGGGTTTGGGAGTAGTACTCAGGTTAGTAGGTGGTAGTTTGTTAGGTAAAAAATGGATAAGTCAGTTCGCAATTTGCTCGTCGCGCTTGCCTGCCTGCTGGGGCTAGGGGGTATGGCCGCGTTTGCGGCCTTGCGGCAGGCGCACCGCCCGGTACAAAATATTGTGGTGAACGTGGCTAACGAGTTCGACAATTATTTTATCAGCGAGCGCGGGGTTACGGCCCTGCTCACCAACGGTGGCAAGGAGCCAGTGCTGGGCACCACGCCCGAAGGGCCGCGCCTGCGCGAGCTGGAAAGCCGCCTGCGGGCGCACCCGTTTGTGCGCAGCGCGCAGGTATACCGCGACCTAGCCGGCAACCTGCACGCTGATGTGCACCAGAACCGCCCCATTGCCCGCCTCGTGCACCCCGACGACCGCCTCGACAGCTACGTTGATGCCGAAGGCCGGCGCCTGCCGCTCTCGCCGCTTTACACGGCTAGGGTGGCCACGGTGAGCCGGGCCGGCGGTGGGGCGTTGCCCACCACTTTTTTTCAGGATAGTACCAGCCACGGCTACCTGGAATTTTTGCGCTACGTCGATGAGCATCCCTTCTGGAAGGCGCAGGTGGCCGAGGTTTTTGTGGAGCCCGGCGGCAAGCTCAGCTTCACGCAGCAGGTCGGCGACCAGCGCATCGAGTTTGGGGAGCCGGAGAATATTTCAGAAAAATTCGCGAAATTGATGGTATTTTACCGGCAGATTCCTTCGGTTTTGGGCTGGGATACATACCATCGCGTCAACGTAGAATACCAAAACCAAATAATTTGCGAGTAGTAACTGCTTGGCAATCAAAAATCTGATTTTTATACATTTTGCTAACTAGTTTAGCTACTGCTCTTTCACTGCCCATTCCGTCCTTATGCAACAAGATAAAATAGTCGTCGGTCTCGACATTGGCACCACGAAAATTTGCGCCTTGGTGGGCCGTAAAAACGAGTACGGCAAGCTCGAAATTCTGGGCATGGGCAAGGCCGTTTCGGAGGGTGTGCAGCGGGGCGTCGTGCTTAATATCGACAAAACCGTGGACGCCATTAAGCGGGCCATCCGGCAGGCGGAAGAGCAGTCGGGCATCGACATTGGGGTGGTGAACGTGGGTATTGCGGGGCAGCACATCAAGTCGCTGCAGCACAATGGCTCCATCACACGCCCAAGCGGCGACAACGAAATAACCCAGGACGACGTGAACCGCCTCACGGCTGACATGTACCGTTTGGTGACGCCCCCCGGCTCGCAGATTATCCACGTGATGCCGCAGGATTATAAAGTTGATTTTGAAGGTGGCGTGACGGACCCCATCGGTATGGCCGGCGTGCGCCTGGAGGGCAACTTCCACATTATCACGGCCCAAAGTGCGGCTATCAATAATATTAACAAGTGTGTGACCAAAGCGGGGCTAGCCATCGCGGACCTCATTCTGGAGCCGCTCGCCTCGAGCGTATCAGTGCTGAGCGACGAGGAGAAGGAAGCCGGCGTGGCCCTGATTGACATTGGCGGCGGCACCACCGACCTGGCTGTCTTCAAGGATGGTATCATCCGCCACGCGGCGGTGCTGCCGTTTGGCGGCAACATCATCACCCAGGACATCAAGCAGGGCTGCAACGTGACGCCCAATCAGGCCGAGCAGCTGAAGGTAAAATTCGGCAAAGCCATCGCCGAGGAGGCTAGCGACTACGAAATTGTGAGCATTCCGGGTTTGCCCAACCGTCCCCCTAAGGAGGTGTCGCTCAAGAATTTGGCGTATATTATCGAAGCCCGCATGTCGGAGATTATCGAGTTGGTATACGCCGAAATCTACCGCATGGGGCTGCAAGAGCACCTCTCGGCCGGCATCGTGCTAACGGGCGGCGGCTCGCAGCTCCAGAACCTGGAGCAGCTAACTGAGTACCTCACCGGCCTCGACACGCGCATTGGCTACCCCAACCAGCACCTGGGCAAGGGCAAAATCGAAGCTGTGAAGTCGCCTATGCACGCTACCGGTGTGGGCCTCGTGCTAGCCGGCTACCAAGCTCAGGATGAGCGCATTGCCCGTCCCGGCTACGGTGAGGAGGAAATGCCCGCCGCCTACAGCTATCAGCCCGCCACGCCTACCTCGGCGCCGGTAGTACCCAGCTTCGTGCCGGCCCCAGCCGTGCCCGCTGCTCCGGTAGTGCCCGCCGCTACTACCCCCGAGCCGTCTAAGCCGCCGAAAGAGCAGCGGGGTCTTAAGTTTTTGGGTGACATCACCCGCAAGCTGAAGGGGATTCTGATTGACGATTTTGACGATAAGCAATATTAACTTTAGCTATTAGCTGATAGCAGGTAGCTATTAGCTTTTGTTCTGAATCACCTTTTAGCCGAGGCTACCAGCCAGCAGCTACCAGCTAACAGCTTAATTAAAGATGAATTTTACCTTCGATATTCCTGCCCAGAGCCGCTCCATCATCAAGGTGATTGGGGTAGGGGGCGGGGGCTCCAACGCCGTGAAGCACATGCATAAGCAGGGCATCAAGGATGTGGAGTTTATTATTTGCAACACTGACCGGCAGGCGCTGGAAAGCTCCACTGTGCCCAACAAGCTCCAGATTGGGGTGGACCTGACCGAAGGGCTAGGGGCCGGGGCCAAGCCCGAGCGCGGCCGCCAGGCGGCGCTGGAAAGCCGCGAAGAAATTCGGGAGCTACTGAGCAACGGCACCAAGATGCTCTTTATCACGGCCGGTATGGGCGGTGGTACCGGCACGGGGGCGGCGCCGGTTATTGCCCAAGTGGCGCAAGAGTTGAATATCCTGACGGTGGGTATTGTGACTGCTCCTTTCCTTTTCGAAGGCAAAAAGAAGCGCGACCAGGCCGAGCAGGGCATCAAGGAGCTGAGCGAGCACTGCGATACGGTGCTCGTGATTCTCAACGATAAGCTGCGCCAGCTTTACGGCAACCTCACGATGGGCCAAGCGTTTGCCAAGGCTGATACCGTGTTGACCACAGCCGCCAAGTCGATTGCCGAGATTATTACGGTGACCAGTGACGTGAACGTGGACTTCGAAGACGTGAAAACGGTGATGAAGGATTCGGGCGCAGCCGTAATGGGCTCGTCCATCACGGAAGGCGAAAACCGCGCCCGCCGGGCCGCCG
>CAYLNN010000025.1:0-46897 GCA_964385095.1 uncultured Hymenobacter sp. | reverse complement strand
GGCGCCGGGCTAGCGGCGGTGGCCGGGGCGCTGCCATCGGCGGGGCGCAGCAGCAACTCCTGGCCCACGCGCACGGCGCCGCTAGGCAGGTGGTTGTAGAGAATCAGGTCGGCCGGGGCCAGGTTGAAGCGGCGAGCAATGCCGAAGAGCGTTTCGCCCTTGGCCACGGTGTAGCGGTCGGGCACAGCGGTAGCGGCGCCGGCCGTGGGCAGCCGGGCGGGGCTAGCGGCGGGTGCCGCCGCCCGGGCGCCGCCCGCGCTGGGGCGCGGGATAAGCACCACTTCGCCAATGCCGAGGCCCGCCTTAAGCTGCGGGTTAGCGGTGGTAAGCTGGTCAACCGTCACTTTATAGCGGCGGCTGAGGGCAAACATGGTTTCGCCCTGGGCCACGCGGTGGCGCACGAAGCGCTGGCCGCCGCGCACCTCCTGGCCGATGGAGTCGGCGGGCAGGCGGTGGCTAGGGGGCAGCGGGGCCAGGGGGCCGTGCAGGGAATTAAGTATCAGCAAAGAAGCAAGCAGACTCATGCGCAGAAGCAAGGCTAAAAATGTACCAAAACCGGCCGGCGGCCAGCCCTGGCCCAGGGCCAGCGGTAGGCAAAGTAACTACCTAGCGGCCGGGTGACCGTAATTTCGGGCTTTCATAACGGGGGGCGGGCGCTGCTTAGTGCCCACCGCACCCGGCCCTTCGGGCTCAATACTCCCTCTTCACTGCGCACTCCTTATGGCTGCTCTCGGCATTATTCCGGCTCGCTACGCTTCTACCCGCCTGCCCGGCAAGCCGCTCGTAGACCTGGGGGGCCAGTCCATGATTGAGCGCGTGGTGCGGCAGGCGCAGCAGGCCAACCTGGCCCGCGTGGTGGTGGCCACCGACGATGAGCGCATCCTCGACCACGTGCGCGGTTTCGGCGGCGAGGCGGTGCGCACGCGCCCCGACCACCCCAGCGGCACCGACCGCGTGTGGGAGGCTTACCAGCAATTGGGCCAGCCCGCGGTGAGCTGCATCATTAATATTCAGGGCGATGAGCCGTTTATCGACCCTAGCCAGATAAACGCGCTGGTCGATTTATTCGCCCAAAGCCCGGCGCCGGCCATTGCCACGCTCATCAAGCCGGTGCTTACTGAGGAAGAGCTGTTTAGCCCGCACCTGCCCAAGGTAGTCGTCAATGCTGAGGGCCGGGCCCTGTATTTCAGCCGCCATCCGCTGCCTTACCAGCGCCAGCACCCTAGCCACGCCTGGCTGGCCCACCACCCATACTACCGCCACCTGGGCCTGTATGCCTACGCCCCCGACACGCTAGGGCGGCTAACCCAGCTGCCACCCTCGCCCTTGGAGCTGGCCGAGAGCCTGGAGCAGCTGCGCTGGCTGGAGGCCGGCTTTCCCATTCACACCGTTGTTACCGAGCTGGATGCCTTCGGCATCGACACGCCCGAGGACGTGGTGCGGGCGCGCCAGCGGCTGGGGTGGGCTAGCGGCTAGCGGGCCGAATCGTCGGGCGGGGCGGGCGTGCCGTTCGAGCGGGCTACTACGCGCTTTTCGTGGTGGGTTTGCTCGCGCTCGGCTTCCATTTCCTTGGAGAGAAAGAAGTTGAGCGCCGTGCGGATAACGGCGATGGCGCCGAGCTTACCAATCTGCTCCCAGCTTGGGGCAATGGCCGTGCTCAGAATATCGGCCCCGAGCTGAAACTCCAGGGCCAGGGCCAGGTAGCGGGCCAGCGTGAGGCGGATGGCCGTAAAATCGGCCGTGCGCCGGGCCAGCAGCGCCCTCACCAGCAGGCCGCCCGCCGTGAGAATACCCAGCGCGATGATGAGCGCGCCCACCACTTCTACGCCCAGCTTCAGCCACTGCACGCCGGTTACTACGCCCGTTTCGGTGCGGGCAAACAACGTAATCGGATTTTCGACCCGAGGTAGCATAAGGCAGGAGCGTTAAGTGGCGGCCGTGAACCGCCGCACCAGATACGCAGAACCGTGCTGCACGGCCAACAGCACCACCACCAGCCCCACAGCTAGCCCAAAAAGCGCCAGGTTGCCCTCGCCCGTGCCGGCCCGAAACGCGAAGTTGAGCGCCGTAGCCACGGCCGGCGGGTGCATGGTATTGGTCGCAATCATCACCCCAATAATGCCCACCAGCGCCAGCGCCGCGCTGCCGTAGCCCGGCCCCAGCCAGGTATGAAACGCAAAACCCAGCCCCGCAGCACTTAGCTGGCTGATAACGAGCGTGCGCGCACTATTGGCCGGGTGGCTAGGGTCGAGGTATATCAAAAAGCAGCTGCTGGCCAGCGAGGCAAATAGCAGCTGCTGGTTGCTAAGGGCTTTAAGCAGCCACAGCAGCCCCAGCACCGTGAGGGTGGGCAGCAGGGCTAGTAACACCTCGCGGCGCCCACCCAGGCGGGGGCGGCCCAGCGGCGCGGCCGGCGTAGTAGTAGGGAGCATAAGCAGGAGAAAGTAGCGCCACCTCTTACGGCTAGCGGGCCGCCCGGTGGGTGGCTCAACCCAGCGTTCTTACCCAAACAACTCGCAATCAGCCTACTGCGAATACCTAAATGCAGCCACTACCCCACGGGCAGCGCGGGCGGCTGCCCCTGAGCGGCCGGGGCTAGCCCCAGCGCCGCGCCGCGGCGCAGCAGCAGGGCGTAGGCGGGCTCCCACTCGTTGGGCACTTCGCCATCCAGGATGGCTTCGAGCACGACTTCTTTAAGCTCGCCGACCTGGCGTGAGGGCTTGAGGCCGAAGGTTTCCATGATAACCTCGCCGGTGATGACGGGCTTGAAATTGCGCAGGTGGTCCTTGGCTTCGATTTCGCGCAGCTTTTCCTCCACCACGTCAAAATTCTGGAGGTAGCGCGCCTTGCGCTGGTGGTCCTTGCTGGTAATATCGGCCCGGCACAGCACCATGAGGCGGTCGATATCGTCGCCGGCCTCGAACAGCAAACGCCTTACGGCCGAGTCGGTTACGATTTCCTTGCTCAGCACAATGGGGCGCAGGTGCAGGCGCACCAGCTTCTGCACCATGCGCATCTCCTCCCCTAGCGGCAGCTTGAGGTCAGTGAAAATACCGGGCACCCAGCGCGCGCCCTTGTCCTCGTGGCCGTGGAAGGTCCAGCCCACGCGCTGGTCGTAGCGCTTGGTGGCGGGCTTGGCGATGTCGTGCAGAATGGCGGCCCAACGCAGCCACAGGTCGCCGCCGGCGGCGGCCACGTTGTCGAGCACTTGCAGGGTGTGGTAAAAATTGTCTTTGTGCGCGTGGGTACCCACTTTTTCCACGCCGTACAGCAGCGCCATTTTGGGGAAAATGAGGTGTAGCAAGCCCGTTTGAAACAGCAGCTTGAAGCCGTAGCTCGGCACCGGCGACTCTACTATCTTATTGAGCTCAATGGTGATACGCTCCTGCGACACGATTTTGATGCGCGCCTTATTGCGGGTGATGGCGTCGTAGGTATCGGGCTCAATATCAAAATTGAGTTGGCTCGCGAAGCGAATGGCGCGCAGCATTCGCAGCGGGTCGTCCGAGAAGGTAATGTCGGGCCCGAGTGGCGTGCGAATGATTTTAGCCGCCAGGTCTTTTATGCCGTCGTAGCGGTCCACGAGCGTGCCAAAGTCTTCGGCGTTCAAGCTCAGCCCCAGCGCGTTGATGGTAAAGTCGCGGCGGGCCAGGTCGTCGTCCAGCGTGCCGGCCTCTACCTCGGGCTTGCGGCTTTCGGCGCGGTAGCTTTCCCGGCGGGCGCCCACAAACTCGATTTCGCCGGCCTCCTCGGTGGGCAGCATGGCGGTGCCAAAGTTCTTGAACACCGTGACGCGCCCGCGTCCCGGCAGGCGCTTGCCCACGGCCTGGGCCAGCCGGATGCCGTCGCCCACCGTCACCACATCAATGTCTTTGCTAGCTCTTTGTAAAGCCAAATCGCGCACGTAGCCGCCGATAACATAGGCCGGCTGACCCAGCTCGTGGGCCGCATCGGCGATGGTGCGAAAAATGGGTAGGTCGGGCAGCGTGGGCGTCGTCATGGGCGCAAAATTACGCCCGGTTGCAGCGTGGACCCTGCGGGCCCGCGAGTAGTTTCATCAGGCTGGCGTTTCTGCGCGCGGCCTCGCAACGGCTGCGCTACTTACTCGCGCACTACCGCCAGCGCGCCGCCAGGGCCTAGCCGCACAATGCGCGAGGGCGCCACGCGCGTCTGGTCGTCCTGCCGCCAGGTCACCACGTAGTCGGCCCCGCGCTCGATGGCCGGGCTAACCTCGCTGAACACGGTGGGCGTGGGCTCGCCGGTTTTATTGGCCGAGGTACTCACTAGGCCGTGGCCCAAGCGGCGTGCCACCTTGTGGCAAAACTCATCCTGCGCCACGCGCAGGCCCACGGTGCCATCGGGGGCTACCAGGTTGGGCGCCACGGCGCGGCTGGCGGGCACGATGTAGGTGGTGGGCCGGGTTTGGGCGGCCAGGGCGGCTTCGAGCTCGGCGGGCACCTCGGCGGCGTAGCGGCGCAGCATTTCCAGGTCGGCCACCAGCACAATACTGGGCGTGCCCTCGGCGCGGCCTTTTAGCTTATAGAGTTTCGCTACGGCGCGGGGCACTTCGGCATCGCAGCCCAGGCCCCACACCGTGTCGGTGGGATACAAAATAACCTGCTGAGCCAGCAGCACATCGACGGCGCTATCTACTTCCTGGCGAAAAAAATTCATGGACGACATAAGACGGAAAGTAAAAATAGGTGGCAGCTATCCCCAGGCTCCTTATACGGGGCTAGCCCCCGGCGTGCAACTGCGCGGCGCCCGGGCCGTTCAATTAAACGCCCGCAAAGATGCGGGTTTCCCGCATGTCCCCTGCCCACCCCACGGCCCACACCTTCGATTCGCCCACGCTCCGCATCACCTACGAGCGGCGCGGCCCCGCTACCGCGCCCGTAGCGCTGCTTCTGCACGGCTTCCCCGACGACCTGCGCACCTGGGATGCCGTGGCCGAGCAGCTTGTGGCCGCCGGCTACCAGACCCTGGTGCCCTCCATGCGGGGCTGCGGCGACACCGTTTTTTTAAACCCTGGCACCCCACGCAGCGGCCAAATCACGGCGCTGGCTCAGGATGCTATCGACTTGCTCGACCACCTCGGCATCGACAAAGTGGTGCTAGTGGGCCACGACTGGGGCGCCCGCGCTGCCTACGTGCTGGCTGCCCTCTGGCCCGCGCGCATCGAGCGGATGGTGGCGGTTTCGGTGGGCTACGAAACGGGTAGCAAGCCGGGCGACCAGTTGCCCATCGAGCAAGTACACGCCTACTGGTACCAGTGGTTTTTTCACTCCGAGCGGGGCCGCGAGATGCTACAAGACAATCGCCGTGAGTTTTGCCGCTATATCTGGCACCTATGGTCGCCCGCCTGGCAGTTCGACGACGCCACTTTCGCCCGCACCGCCGCCAGCTGGGACCACCCCGATTGGGTGGAAGTAGTGCTCCACTCCTACCGCTTCCGCTGGGGCGCTGCCGCGCCCGACCCGCGCTACGCCGCCCTGGAAGCCAGGCTTCAGCCCCAGCCCACCATCAGCGTGCCCACCACCGTGCTCCACGGCGAGCAGGATGGAGCCGCGCTCGTCGCGTCTTCCGAGGGCAAAGCGCAGTACTTCAGCGGCCCCTATGAGCGCCGTGTGCTGCCCGGCGTGGGCCACTACATACCCCGCGAGGCACCCGCTGCCATCGTAGCCGCACTACCCCCAGGACCGCAGCTTTAACGGATTAAACGGATTGCGCGGATACGCCCGCGGCGCGGGCTGGCTAGGCTAGCGCCCTGGCTGCCCTTGGCTAGCCTTCCTGGCGGCTGCCTTGCTCGAAAAATCGAACAGCCGTAACATTATTATTCAACAACGCGATAGTATTCAACAACAATACTATTGACTATTTAGAAACAAGATTAGACACAGGAGTCAGCGAAGCTGCTTTACTACGCTAGCCTAGCCAGCCCGCGCCGCGGGCGTATCCGCGCAATCCGTTTAATCCGTTAAAGCTGCGGTCTGGCAGAGTTCGACGAGCACGCCGCCCGCGCTTTTAGGATGCACGAAGCATACCAGCTTATTATCGGCGCCGCGCTTGGGCTTGTCATTTAATAAGGTGAAGCCCTCGGCACGCAGGCGCGCCATTTCGGCCTCGATGTCATCGACCTCAAAGGCTACGTGGTGAATGCCTTCGGGCTTTTTTTCCAGAAACTTGGTAATGGCACTGTCGGGGCTGGTACCGGCCAGCAGCTCAATTTTGGAGCCGCCAACCTGAAAAAAAACCGTGTCTACGGCCTCGCTAGGCACGTGCTCGGTTTTATAGGGCGGCTGGCCCAGCAGGCGGGTGTAGAGGTCGGTGGCGGCGGCCAGGTCGCGCACGGCTAGGCCCAAGTGTTCGAGGTTGGTAAGCATAACAGTAGGATAGCTGGCTAGCCCAGCTGCGCAAAGCTACCGGCTGCCGGGGCCCGCTCGGGGGCAGGTGCACGTTTTTAGACAGATTCCAGCTATTTTTGTGGATTCGAAAAAACTGTTTAGGCCAAAATTCTGTTTCATCCGCAGTACACCGCCTAATTTTAGCCTCTACCAGTCATTACAGCCCAGCGCCATGCTTAAGCTACCTATCTACCTGGACAACAATGCCACTACGCCGCTCGACCCGCGCGTACTGGAGGCCATGATGCCCTACCTCACCGACGTATTCGGCAACGCCGCTTCGCGTAACCACCCATTTGGTTGGGCAGCGGAAGAAGGCGTTGACTACGCCCGCAACCAGATTGCCCAGCTTATCAACTGCGACCCGAAGGAGATTATCTTCACCAGCGGCGCTACTGAGGGTGACAATCTGGGTATCAAGGGAGTGTATGAGATGTATAGCCAGCGCGGCAACCACGTCATCACTACTACCACCGAGCACAAGGCCGTGCTCGACACCTGCAAGCACATCGAAAAGCTCGGCGGCAAGGTAACTTATCTGCCCGTAAACGAGCAGGGCCTCATCAGCCTGGAAGAGCTGGAGGCGGCCATGACGCCCCAGACCATCCTGATAACCATCATGTACGGCAACAACGAGACGGGCACCATCCAGCCCATCCGCGAAATTGCTGCGATTGCCCACAAGCACGGCGCCCTGTTCATGAGCGACGGCACCCAGGCAGTTGGCAAGATTCCGGTTGACGTGCAGGCCGATGGCATTGACATCATGGCCTTTACGGCTCACAAAATGTATGGCCCCAAAGGCGTGGGCGCGCTCTACGTGCGCCGCAAAAACCCGCGCGTGAAAGTAACCGCCCAAATGGACGGTGGCGGCCACGAGCGCGGCATGCGTTCGGGCACCCTCAACGTGCCGGGTATCGTGGGCTTTGGTAAAGCTTGCGAGCTAGCCCGCCTGGAAATGGCCGCCGATGCCGAGCGTCTCAGCAAGCTGCGCGACCAGCTCGAAGCTGAGTTGCTGACTCTGGAAGAAAGCTACGTGAATGGCTCGCGCGAGCACCGCCTGCCGCACGTGACTAACATCAGCTTCAAATACGTAGAAGGCGAAGGCTTAATGATGGGCGTGAAAGACCTCGCCGTATCGTCGGGTTCGGCTTGCACCTCGGCCTCGCTAGAGCCTAGCTACGTACTCAAGGCCCTGGGCCTGAGCGACGACCTGGCCCACAGCAGCCTGCGTTTCGGCCTCTCGCGCTTCACCACCGACGAGCAAATCGCCTACGCCATCAACCACGTAAAAGAAGCCGTAACCAAGCTCCGCGAAATGTCGCCGCTCTGGGAAATGCACAAGGAAGGCGTTGACCTCAGCACCATCGAGTGGGCGGAACACTAGCGTTTAGTTAAAAATTGAGAATTAAAAATTAAAGATGGTTGCTAAGACCATCTTTAACCCCTCAATTTCTAATTCATAATTTTTAATTTTTACATCAACAACTCATGGCTTACTCCGATAAGGTAATCGACCATTACAGCAATCCCCGCAACGTGGGCACGCTGGACAAAAGCAAGAAAACGGTAGGCACCGGCCTGGTTGGTGCCCCCGAGTGCGGCGACGTAATGCGCCTGCAAATCGAGGTGGACGAAGCTACCAATACCATCACGGACGCCAAGTTTAAGACCTTTGGCTGCGGCTCGGCCATTGCTTCGTCGAGCTTGGCCACCGAGTGGCTGAAGGGCAAAACAGTTGACGAGGCTCTGGCCATCGACAACATGGAGATTGTGGAAGAGCTGGCTTTGCCGCCCGTTAAGATTCACTGCTCGGTACTGGCCGAAGATGCTATCAAAATGGCTATCAACGACTACCGTGTGAAAAACGGCCTGCCGGCTCTCGAGCTGGAGAAGTCGCACCACTAGAGCTAGCAGTAACGAAGTAAAAGGGTGATGAAGTGATGAGGTAGCCGCTCGGCTGTCGCGTTGCTTCATCACCCTTTTAGCTTGGGACGGCAGAGTGGGAGAGCTGACTGGTAGCCGTTTGCTGGCCCCATCACCTCCTCACTGGTTGCATCTTCACTTTTTCTCGTTATTTAGAATCCTTCTTAGTGGTATCTTTGTTGAGAAGGTGCCGCTAGCCTACCGGGCCTAGCCGGCTACTATTCTTTCTACGACCCCTAGCGACCTATTTACTATGATTACCGTTTCGGACAAAGCCAAGGAAAAAGTGGAGCATCTGATGCGCGACTCGCAGCTCGATGCCACCTATCGGCTGCGCGCCTCGGTGGCGGGCGGTGGCTGCTCGGGCCTGAGCTACAAGCTTGACTTCGACAATGAAACCCGGCCCATGGACCAGGAATTTGAGGATAAGGGCGTGCGCGTGGTGGTGGACATGAAAAGCTTTCTATATTTGGCCGGCACCGAGCTCGATTTTTCGGATGGCCTGAACGGAAAAGGTTTTCAGTTTCACAACCCTAACGCTTCACGCTCTTGCGGCTGCGGCGAGAGTTTTTCGGTATAGCTCCTGCATAACCCTGCCTCATTCCTATTCGTAGGGCCTTTGCGCGTTCTGCGCGAAGGCCTTTTTTTATACCTTGCGCACTGAAATGCCCCGTTGGCCGAGCCTGGCCGGCTCGCTGGGGCAGCGGCTGTCCTACTTCTGTTAATGGCTCTTGCGCCCTCCACGCTTTCATTTTCGGCGGCCGATGACCTGCTGCGGGCTACGCTGGCCGTTTCGCTAACGGCTATCAACCTGCTGCGCCCGCTGTCGGAACCTGGGGAGGAAATAAGCGATTTTGCGCTGGAATACCTCAACCCCGCCGCCCAGCGCATGGCCGACCTGCCCGAGCGGCCAGCCGGCACGCTGCGCACCTTATTTCCGCACGTGGTTGCCAACGGGCTGCTCGATTTTTATCGGCGCGTGTACACCTCCGGCGAGGCCAGCCATTACGATTTCACGCACCAAGTCAACGGCCACGAGGGCTTTTACTTGGTGGCGGCTCAGCGCAGCGGTGAGTTGCTCGTGGTGAGCCTCACCGACAGCGCCGCCCACCAGCCGGCCACCGTGGAGCAGGCCCTGCGCACCAGCCAGGCCCGCGAGCAGGCTGCCCGCCTGGCCGCCGAGCGCGAGCGCAACTTGCTGGATACCGTGCTGCGGGAGGCTCCGGTAGCCATTGGGCTGTTTCAGGGCCCCGAGCAGCGCGTGGTGGCGGCCAATGCGCTGCTTTGCGCCATGTGGGGCTGCACGCCGGCCCAGGTGCTGGGACAGCCGTTGCTGCACAGCGTGCCCGAACTGCAAGGCCAGGGCTTTGCCGAGCAAATTGCCGAAGTAGCGCGCACGGGCGTCCCATTTATCGGGCGCGAAGTAGCCGCCCAGCTAGTGCAGCAGGGCCGGCTGGAAACGGCTTATTTCAACTTTGTGTACCAGCCGCTTTACGGTAGCCAGGGCGAGCTGCTAGGGGTGCTCGATATTGCGACCGACGTGACGGAGCAGGTCCGCGCTCGCCATCAGGTGCAGAATCTCTACGAAGAGCTGGCCGTTACCAACGAGGAGCTCATGGCCGCCAACGAAGAATTTTTGGCCGGCAATGCCGAGCTGGCGCACACCCAAACGCAGTTGCAGCAGCTCAACCAGCAACTCGAAGCCCGGGTGCTGGCCCGCACCAAGGCCCTGCTGGAGGCCCGCGCCGATGCCGACACGCAACGCCAGCGCCTGGAGCGATTCTTTATGCAGGTGCCAGCCGCCATTTGCATGTTCGACGGGCCCGACTTTGTGTTTGAGCTGGTAAACCCGGCCTATCAAAACCTTTTCCCAGGCCGGCGGCTGCAGGGCCGCCCGCTGCTGGAAGCCCTGCCTGGCATGGTAGACCACCCGGTGTGGCACATGTTACGCCAGGTGTATACGACGGGCCGCACCAACGAGGAACGGGATATTCTCACGCCCATGCCGAAGTACGAGGATGGGCCACTGGAGAATTTCTACTTTCACTATATTCAGCAAGCTCGCTACGATGAGCAGGGCCGCATCGACGGGGTGCTGGTTTTTGCCCTCGATGTTACGGCGCAGGTGCTAGCCCAGCAGCGGGCCGAAACCCTGCAGGCCCAGGTGCTGGCCGCCGCCCAGCGCCAGGTGCAGGAGCGCGAAACATTTTACCGGGTTTTTGAGCACACGCCCGCCGTTATCGGCTTGCTGCGTGGGCCCGAGCACCGCGTGGTTTACCACAATGTGGCCTATCAGCAGCTGCTGGGGGGGCGCGTTGTGCGGGGCAGCACGGTAATCGATATTCAGCCCGAAGCCGAGGCGCAGGGCTTTGTCAAGCTACTCGACCGCGTGTACGAAACGGGCGAAACGCACTTTGGCGTGGAGGTACCGCTGTGGTTACCTGCGCAGGGTGCGGAACCCGCCCACACGGCGTATCTCAATTTTACTTATCAGGCTTATTATGATGATGATACGGTAGCGGGCATATCCGTGTTTGCCACCGAGGTTACCGAGCAGGTGCTGGCCCGCCAGCAGCGGGCCGCCGCCCAGGCCCAGCTGCAAGCCGTGCTGGAACAGGCGCCCGTGGCCATCGCCATTGTGCGGGGTCCCGATTACATTATCGAAGTAGCCAACCCACTGATTGCCCGCATCTGGGGCCGCGCCCAGGAGCCCCTGCTAGGCCAGCCACTATTCGAAGCCCTGCCCGAAGCCCGCAGCCAGGGGTTTCCGGAAATCCTGGCTAAGGTGACTGCCGATGGCCAGGCTTTTCTGGCCCAGGAGGTGGCTGTACACCTAGAGCGGCACGGGCAGCGGAGGCTGGTGTACCTCAACTTTGTGTACCAGCCCCTGCGCGATGAAACCGGGCGCATCGGCAGCGTGGCCATTGTGGCCACCGAGGTAAGCGAGCAGGTGGCGGCCCGCCAGCACGTGGCCCAAACCAATGAGCAACTGCTGACTATCAACACCGAGCTCGACGAGGCCAACCAGCAACTGGTGCGCACCAACGTGGACCTCGACAACTTCATTTACACCGCCTCGCACGACCTCAAGGCGCCCATCACCAACATCGAGGGTCTGTTGGAAGCCCTGCTCGAACAGCTGCCCCCGGCAGTGCGCCAGGCCGAGCAAGTGGCCCCGCTGCTCGCCATGATGCAAAACTCAGTCGAGCGCTTTCAGAAAACCATTGCCCAGCTCACCGATATTTCCAAGCTGCAGCAGGCGCACCTGCACTCAACCGAGCTGGTTGGGCTGGCCGCGCTGGTTGAGGACATCCGCCTCGACCTTGCGCCCGAGCTAGCCCAGGGCGCTACCCTGCTGGTTGACGTGGCTGCTTGCCCCACGGTCGCGTTCTCGGCCAAAAACCTGCGCAGCATCATCTACAACCTGCTCAGCAACGGCCTCAAGTATCGCGCCCCCGACCGGCCACCCGTGGTGCGGCTGCGGTGCTACTATCACCAGCCCGAGGTGGTGCTGGAGGTGCAGGACAATGGCCTGGGTCTCGACGAGGGGCAGCAGCAGCAGCTGTTTCGCATGTTTCAGCGCCTGCACAGCCACGTGGAGGGCTCGGGCGTGGGGCTATACATGGTGAAGAAAATCGTGGAAAACGCGGGCGGCACCATCACCGTGCAGAGCCAGCCGGGCGTGGGCACCACCTTCCGGGTAGTGCTGCCGGGCCCGGCAGCAGCAGGCTAGCCACTCGCCGGGCGGCTGCCGGGAGCTAGGCTAGTGCCTCGGGCGGCCGGAAGGAAAAGACCCACAGCAGCTCCACTACCACCGGCTGGCCACTTTGCCTGCCGGGCACGAAAGGCGGTAGCGACGTAAGCACGCGCAAGGCTTCTTCGTCGCAGCCGTGGCCCATGCTCTTGACTACGTGCGGGTTAAGAACCTCGCCCCGCGTGCCCACTAGAAAGCTGATGTACACCGTTCCTTTAATTCCGCGCCGGCGCGCGGCAGCTGGGTATTGCAGTCGTTGCCGCACCAGCCGGCTCGCCGCACTGTCGCCCCCGGCCTGGTGCGGCATCTCCTCCACGTAGGTGTAGTACTGGGCGGGCCGGGTCGTATCGGCCGAGTTTGCCCGCGCCAGCTCAGCCAGGATGGCCGACGACAGCACGGGCCGGCGGTTGGCCGGCACCAACCCGAAAGGTGGTCCCGCTTCTTCGGATTGGGCCCTCCCCAGGGATATGCCTTTAAAGACCCCGGCCCGGCTCAGGCTCAGCTCGCCGAGCAGGGCTAGCCCCACCAGCCAGACCAGCCCCGCGCGCCGCTGCCCGGCCGGGGTACACACCACCACTACCAGCGCGATGAGTGCGCCCAGGCCGGCGGCTAGCCCTACCAGCCCGGCCAGTACGGTCGTGGCGCCGGCCATGACATGGTCTATCTCCGAAGCCCGGCCGGGCAGCGGCCCTAGGCCTAGCCCTAGCAACAAGGCGCCCTTTATCAGTCCCCAGCCCAGGCCCGCCGGCTTGGTAGCCCTAGCCCTTACTCCCACAGCGGGTAGTGCTCCAATTGCACTTCCTGCCCGAAAAACAGGCGCGTGCTTTCTTCAAACGAGCGCGTGAAATCGCTGACGTAGAAGTGGTGCGCGGGGCCGGCACCCGGGGCGGGGCTAGCCAGCAGCTGGCGCCCGGCCAGGGCCTCGGCCACGGTGGCGGCTACCACGTCGGAGGGGTCCACCACGGCCACGCGGCCCTGGTAGTGCGCCTCCATCTGGGGCTTGATGAGCGGAAAGTGCGTGCAGGCCAGCAGCAGCGCCTCAATGCCTTGCAGGGCCGGATGGTCGAGATAGGCACGGATGATTTCTTCCGACACGCGGCCCTCAAAAAAGCCTTCTTCTATCATGGGCACCAGCAGTGGGGTGGCTAGGGCATGCAGGTCCACGCCGAGGTCGAGCTGGTCGATTTTTTTGCGGTAAATGTTGGAGCCCACCGTTTGCTTAGTGCCGATGAGGCCCACCGGGCGCCCGGCGTAGTGCCGGCCCACGTGCGCCACTACGGGGTCTATCATGCCCACTACCAAGGCTTTGGAGCCCACGTACTCGCGCACCAGCTCGTAGGCGGCCGCCGAGGCCGAGTTGCAGGCGATGAGGATGAGCTTGCAGTGCTGGCGCAGCAGCACATCGCAGATTTTGATGGAATAGGCCTGGATGGCGGCGGTGCTTTTCTCGCCGTAGGGCAGGTGGGCGGTGTCGCCGAAGTACACCAGCCGCTCGTGGGGCAGGCGCTGGGCCACGGCCCGGGCCACGGTGAGCCCGCCAATGCCGGAGTCGAAAATACCAATGGGCCGGGCGGCCGGGTCAGGAGCAGAAGTCGTCATAGGTAGCGGCAAAGGTCGGGGCGCCGCGCCGCTTGCGCGAGTGGGCGGGGCTAGCCAGGCTTGCACGGACCAGGGTTTATAGCTACTTTTCGCCGTCGTTTAGCAGTAGCAGTCAAGTCGCTATGAGCGTAATCTTAGGGGAGATAGACCAGGCGCTGGCTAGCTACGCGGCCCGGCACCAGGGCCGACCGGTGGCCGTGTACCTGGGCGTGCGCAAGTTTACGCAGCTTACGCTGGATGTGGCCCTGCTCGGTGCGCCCGCTAGCCTCAGCACCGACGCCGGCCGCCCCCTCACCTACCGCAACCTGGAATTACTGCGCGACGAGGTAGAGGTGGACGCCCTGCGGGTGATTTAGCCGGCGGCGGGGCTAGTCGCCAGCCGTTCGAGCAGTACCACCGGAATGTCTTTGTAGCGCACGCGGGCAATTTCCTGGTAGCCAAGCTTGGCGGCCAGGCGTAGCGAAGACTCATTGCCAACGTCGATGAGGCACACGGTGCGGGCCTGGGGCAGGTGGGCATCGCCCCAGGCCAGGGCTGCCCGCGCGGCCTCCGTGGCATAGCCGCGGCCGTGCGTGTGCGGGGCCAGCACCCAGCCTACTTCCGGAAAGCCTTTGAGCGAGGGCGTAATGGCACGCTGCCATTCGCCAAAACCTACGGCCCCGATGTAGTGGCCCGTCGCTTTTTCTTCAACAGCCCAGAAACCATAGCCGTATAAGTACCACACGCCCATGTGGCGCAGCATTTTAGTCCAGATTTCCTCCTCGGGCAACGGCTTGCCGGCTAGGTACTGGTAAAACTTCGGCTCCTGCCACATGGCTAGGGAGGCCACCAAATCGGATGGATAATGGCCGCGCAGGCGCAGGCGCTCGGTTTCGAGAACGGGAATGGTCACTTACAGAATGGGTTGGAGCGTGCGCCACACGGTACGCGCCACCAATTTATGCCCCTCGGGCGTGGGGTGAATGCCATCGCGCTGGTTGAGCTTGGCAATGCCGCCCACGTTTTCGAGCAGAAACGGGATGAGCGTCAGCTTGTTCTTAGTCGCCGTTTCGGCGTAGAGCTTTTTGAAATCGGCAGCGTAGGCGGCACCCATGTTAGGCGGAATCTGCATGCCGGCGAGCACGATTTTAGTCTGCGGGGATTTTTGGCGCACGGTGTCGATGATGGCCTGCAAGTTCTTGCGGGTGTCGGCGAGGGGCAAGCCGCGCAGGCCGTCGTTGCCGCCCAGCTCCAGCACAAACACGCCCACCGGCTGGCGGCTCAGCACCCAATTGATGCGCGAGCGGCCACCGGCCGTGGTTTCACCGCTGAGGCCGGCATTGACGACGGTGTAGGGCAAGTGCAGCGAATCGACGCGCTGCTCGATGAGCGCGGGGTAGGCCTCATCGGGCTCCACGCCCAGGCCCGCCGTGATGCTGTCGCCGAAGAACAGGATGGCTGCCTGGCTTTTGGGCGCGGGCGCCTCGGCGGCAGTGGCCGGGGCACTAGGGGTAGTTTGGGCAGATTTGGTGTCGGATTGGCAGCCGGCGGCCAGCAGGGCTAGCAGCAGCGCGCTTCCAGGCAGGTACTTCATGGGGAAAGGCAAAAACAGGCGAAAGTATAGGCCGGCGTTGTGCGTCCTACGTAGCGTATAACCACCGGGATGACGTTTTTCTTCCCGAAAGATTGTTACCTGTTTTTAATCGCCTGCTGGCCGTGGTCAGCGTAGCCGTTGCCACCCGGCAAGCCGGGCTAGGGCCTCCTCCGAAATCACTCCTAAATGACTAGCCTCCAGGTCGAGAATCTCACCAAAACCTATATCAGCGCCGGCCGCGAGCTCACGGTGCTGCACGAAGTCAGCTTCAGCTTGCAGCCGGCCGACACCTTTGCCATTGTGGGCCCTAGCGGCAGTGGCAAAACCACGTTGCTAGGCCTGTGCGCGGGCTTGGATAGAGCTAGCAGCGGCAGCGTGTGGCTGCAAGGCATTCAGCTCGATAAGCTGAGCGAGGACCAGCGGGCGGCGGTGCGCAACCAGCACGTGGGCTTTATTTTCCAGAATTTCCAGCTCTTGCCCACCCTCACGGCCCTCGAAAACGTGCAGGTTCCGCTAGAGCTGCGCGGCGAGCGCAACGTGGCCAAGCAGGCCCAAACCCTGCTCGAACGCGTGGGGCTAGGGGCGCGCGGCCACCACTACCCGGCCCAGCTTTCGGGCGGCGAGCAGCAGCGCGTGAGCCTGGCCCGCGCCTTTGCCAACCGCCCGCAGATTCTCTTCGCCGACGAGCCCACCGGCAACCTCGACCCCGACACCAGCGACACGGTGGTGCAGCTGCTCTTCGACCTCAACAAGGAGGCCGGCACCACGCTCGTGCTCGTGACCCACGACCTAGAGCTAGCCGCCAAAACCCAGCGCATTCTGCGCATGCGCGGCGGCAAGGTGGTGGAAGAAACTGTAGCAAAGGCAGTGTAGCTGTAGCACTTGCAGCGGACGCTGGCGCGAGTTTAGGCACAGCCGTAACTCGTGCCCATTATGAGTGCAGGCTGGGCCTGCACTGCCGCGCCAGCGGCATCCTGCGGGAGTACAGCATGACTCTCAACTAAGTAAACGACACTTGCCGCTTACGCGGCAGCGGAGGCACAGCCTCCGCATCAAGGCCAGGCACGAGTTACGGCTGCGCCTAAACTCGCGCCAGTAGTCAGCCAGCATTTGCCAGCCCCCAATTATTATGAATTTCAGTTGGTTAGTTACCATGGCGTGGCGCGATTCGCGCCGCAGCCGCTCGCGCCTGGCGCTGTTTATGTCGAGCATTGTGCTGGGCATTGCGGCGCTGGTGGGCATCAATTCGTTTGGCGACAACTTGGCGCGCAGCATCTCGGCGCAGGCCCGCGAACTGGTGGGCGCCGACCTGGTACTCTCGTCGAGCCAGCCGTTTGACTCTACGCTGCGGCCGGCGCTGCAGCGGCTAGGGCGCACGCGCACCGAGGAGGTGTCGTTCGCCTCGCTCGTGTCGTTTCCGCGCACGCAGGGGGTGCGGCTGGCGCAGGTGCGGGCGCTGGGCGCGGGCTTCCCCTACTACGGCGATTGGGAAACCCAGCCGGCGCAGGCCAGCGCGCAGTTTCGGGCCGGACAGGCTAGCGGGGCGCTGGTCGATGACGTGCTGCTCGACCAGTTCAACGCCCGCGTGGGCGACTCGGTGAAGGTGGGCGCGCTCACGGTGCCCATCGTGGGCCGCGTGCTAAAGACGCCGGGCCAGAGTGGCTTCAGCGCCGCCGTGGCGCCCAAGGTGTTTCTGCCCATCACCTTGCTTGCCAAAACCGGCCTTGTGCAGCGCGGCAGTCGGGTGCAATACCGCACCTACTACCAGTTTGCGCCCACCGTTGATGTGGCCGCCGCCATCAAGCCGCTGCAAACGCGTTTCGACCAGACGGGCATCGACACTGATACGGTGGCTAGCCGGCAGCAAGCCACCGGCCGCGCCTTCCGCGACCTTACGCGGTTTCTCAGCCTTGTGGCCTTTGTGGCGCTCTTGCTGGGCAGCGTGGGCGTGGCTAGCGCCGTGAGCCTGTACGTGAAGGAGAAATTAGCCAGCGTGGCCGTGCTGCGCTGCCTGGGGGCTAGCGGGCGGCAGGCGCTGCTTATTTATCTCATTCAGACCTCGGGGCTGGGGCTGCTGGGCGCGGCCATCGGGGCGGGGCTGGGCGCGGTGGTGCAGTTGCTGCTGCCGCGGGTGCTGGGCAATTTTCTGCCGGTCGATGTGGCCGTTTCGGTATCGCCGGCCTCGGTGGGCCTGGGGCTGCTGACGGGGCTAGCCATGGCGGTGCTGTTTGCGCTGCTGCCGCTGCTGAGCATCCGGCGGGTGTCGCCGCTGCGGGTGCTGCGCGCTAGCCTCGATGAGGACACCACCACGCCCGACCCGCTGCGCGGGTTGGTGCTAGCGGGCATCGGGGCCTTTATACTGGGCTTTTCGTACTACCAGACCCGCGACTGGAAGCTAGCGCTGGGCTTTGCGGCGGGGCTGCTGGTGGCGCTGGGCGCCCTGGCGGCGCTAGGGCTGGGGCTGCGCTGGGCGCTGCGCCGCTTTTTCCCCACCGGCTGGAGCTACGTAGCCCGGCAGGGGCTGGCCAACCTTTTTCGGCCCCAAAACCAGACGGTTACGCTCATCTTGTCGCTCGGGCTGGGTACGTTTTTGCTGGCTACGCTCTACCTCACGCAGTCGGTGCTGCTGGGCCGGGTACAGCTATCGGGCGCCGGCAACCAGCCTAATCTGGTGCTATTTGACATTCAAACTGAGCAGGAACGCGGCGTGGAGCAATTGCTAACCCGGCAAAAGCTACCCATTTTGCAGCGCGTGCCCATCGTAACGATGCGGCTAGCCTCCATCAATGGCAAGTCGGTTTCGGCGCTTAAAAAAGATACCGCCAACGGCATTCCGCCCTGGGCCCTGACCCGCGAGTACCGCGTCACGTACCGCGACACGCTCAGCCAAACCGAGAAGCTAATGGCCGGCACCGCGCCGCAGCGCGCGGCAGCCGGTGGCCTGCCCCGCGTATCGGTCGATGCCGGCTACTTCGAGCGCGTGAAGCTCAAGCTCGGTGACACGCTGACGTTCAACGTGCAGGGCGCGCCCATCTCTACGGTAGTGGGTGGCACCCGCGAAGTTGACTGGGGCCGCGTGCAAACCAATTTCCTGGTGGTGTTTCCGACTGGCGTGCTCGAAGGGGCGCCGCAGTTCCACGTCATTCTCACCCGCACCCCGAGCAATGCCGTGCTGGCCGCCGCGCAGCGCGCGCTGGTGCGCGATTTCCCCAACGTGTCGGCCATCGACCTGGGACTTATTCTGCAAACCGTGGACGAGATTCTGACCAAAATCTCGTTTGTTATTCGCTTCATGGCGGGCTTCAGCATCCTCACCGGCTTGCTGGTGCTGGCTAGCTCGGTACTCATTAGCCGCTACCAGCGCACCCGCGAAAGCGTGCTGCTGCGCACGCTGGGCGCCAGCCGCAGCCAGATTTTGCGCATCACGCTGCTTGAGTATGCGCTGCTAGGGTCGCTGGCCGCCTTTGCGGGCGTGCTGCTGGCTAGCGTGGCCGCCTGGGCACTGGCCACGTGGGTATTTGAAACGCCGTTTGCACTGAGCGCTTTGTGGCCGCTGCCGGTGCTGGTGGTCTTAGTAGCCTTTCTCACGGCGCTCATTGGGGGGCTCAATAGCCGCTCGGTGCTGAGCCAGCCGCCGCTGGCCGTGCTGCGCGCCGAGGGGTGAGAAGTAGCTGACAATGAGCAGTGAGCAATGAGCGAAGGGCACGAATGACGAGTGCTCTTCGCTCACTGCTTACTGCTCATTGTTCTTTAGGCCTAATTTTGCGCCCATGTCTGCCCCTACTTCGCTCGCCAAGCTCTTCGCCGATTTCAATAACCTCCACGTGCTCATCGTGGGCGATGTCATGGTTGATGCCTACGTGTGGGGCCGCGCCAGCCGGCTCTCGCCCGAGGCGCCGGTGCCCGTCGTGAACGTTGACCGCACCGAAAACCGCCTCGGCGGCGCCGCCAACGTGGCCCTCAACGTGCAGGCGCTCGGGGCCACGCCGTTGCTGTGCGCGGTAGTGGGCGACGACCAGGGCGGCGACCAACTGCTGCAACTGCTGCACACCCACCACCTGCCCGACACTGGCATTATCCGCAGTGCGCACCGGCCCACCACGTTCAAGCAGCGCATTCTGGCCCACGGCCAGCAGCTCGTGCGCATCGACTCGGAGGTCGAAACCGACCTCAACGCCGAGGAGGCCAGCCAACTGCTCGCCGCCTTTGCCGACCTGCTGCCCCGCGCCGACGTGGTTATTTTCGAGGACTACGACAAGGGCGTACTTTCGGAAAGCATTATCGCCCAGTGCATTGCCCAGGCGCGCGAGCGCGGGGTGCCCACAGTGGTTGACCCTAAGAAGAAGAACTTCCTGGCTTACCGCTACTGCACGCTATTCAAGCCCAATTTGAAAGAATTGCGCGAGGGCCTGAAGCTGGAGTTTGGCGCCCCCACCACCGACCGGCCCGGCTTCGAGGCTGCCGTGGCGCGCCTGCGCGAGGTGCTGACGCCCGAAATTGTGCTCGTTACGCTCTCCGAGCACGGCGTTTTTGCCCAGCAAAACGACGAGAAAACCTACCTGCCAGCCCATCTGCGCACCATCTCCGACGTGTCGGGCGCGGGCGATACCGTTATCAGCATTGCCGCCTTGTGCGTGGCGCTGGGCCAGCCCGCCGCCTTCACCGCAGCCCTGGCCAACCTCGGCGGCGGCCTGGTGTGCGAGCAGGTGGGCGTAGTGCCCATCGAGAAACCGCTGCTGCTAGCCGAGGCGGAGGCAGCCGGCCTGTAGCGCGAACTTTCCAGTTCGCGCTACTTTACACTCCGCACCACCCTGGCCGGGTTACCTACCGCCAGTGAGTAAGCCGGAATGTCTTTGGTAACCACCGACCCAGCCCCGATAACGCAGCCCGCGCCGATGCGCACACCGGGGCATACAATAACCCCACCCCCTAGCCAGCAATCGTCGCCAATGCTGATGGGCTGGGCCAGTTCCAGGGTGCGGCGCACCCCGGCGTCGAGCGGATGCGTGGCGGCGTAGAGCTGCACGCCGGGCCCAAACAGCACGTTGGAGCCGATGGTGACCCTAGCCGCATCGAGCACCACGCAGTTCACGTTGAAATACACGTTGCTGCCGCAGTAGATATTGCTGCCGTAGTCGCAATGAAAGGGCGGCTCGATGTAGAGATTTTCGCCCGCGTGGGGCAGCAGCTCGGTCAAAATTGCCCGGGCGGCGTCGGTGAGCAAGTACTCCGTCACGTTGAGGCGGTGCAGCAGGCGCTTGGCGCGGGTGCGGGCGGCCAGCAGCGCCGGGTCGAAGGCGGCGTAGAGCGCGCCGGCCAGCATCTTTTCTTCCTCGCCAGGCATCAGGGTAGTTAGTTAAGGGGCTAGCTGGCCGCCGCGTGCAGCACCCACAGCAGGGCCAGCAGCACCAGCGGCGTGGTAATGATGGCGGCCATTGCAGTGGCTATTACCACCAGTGCTTCGGCTTTAAATACGCGCCGAAACAGCCGCCGCCAGCCAAAAAACAACAGGCCCGACACTACCAGCGACACTACGTAGAAGCAGATTCCGGCCGGCTTGACAAGTTCCATCCTGGGCTAGGCTTTCTTTAGAAACTCCGTTTTGAGCACCATGGTGCTGCCGCCGGCCCGGCCCTCAATTTCGGCGGGCGAGTTGGTGAGGCGGATATTCTTAACCAGCGTGCCGCGCTTGAGCGTCAGCGACGAGCCTTTCACCTTGAGGTCTTTGATGAGCGTGACGGCGTCGCCTTCGGCGAGTACCGTGCCATTGCTGTCTTTGGTAGGAGCGTCCATTAGCGCAAAAAAACTTGGTTGACCGTTGGCTGAAACGGAGAAGGGGCTAGCCAGCTAGCGCTTGCGGGCTATCACGTACTCGGCAAAGCCCAGCAAGTCCCAGAAAATACTGGGCACGATGCGTCCGTAGCGCAGCAAATTGTGTGGTATTTTGAAGGGGATGAGTGCAATAGTGTGCCAGCGGCGCATGGTGCCACCGCCCAGCACCCGAAATTCCTGGCGCATCAGCAGGTTGTAAAACTCCTGCAATGAATAAATCCGCCGGTGGGTGTCATCGTCGAAAAAATTCAGCGTGCCCTTCATGCTCGGCAGCGTGGTGGACGTGAAGCCCGGAAACTCGATGTAGATGATGCCGCCCGCCCGCAGCTTGGGCAACAGCTTCTCCACCACCGCGTCGCCATTCTTGAGGTGCTCCAGAATGTGCGACATCATGATAAAATCGAAATAATTGTCCGGAATCGCTGAGTAATCCAGCTCCTCCAAATTCATTTCGTAGAACGCCGACATGAGCCGAAAGTCCTCCTCGTTGTTGTTGTAGTGCTTGTCGAGGTCTACGCCGTAGTACTCGCAGCCCGGGTACCATTTTTTGGTAACGCTAGCCGAGTGGTTGCCCGCCCCGATGTCGAGCAGGCGAAACGACTTGCCGGCAAAATAGCGGTCCGTATGGCGAAATTTTGCCGGCAGCCTTAGGTTACGAAGCAGGGACATAAGCTGACTGTCAACCGATTATTACTGCCCGCCGCCCCAGGCCTTCACCGTTTCCACAAATACCTTCACGTTGTCGGGATTGGTATCGGGATACACGCCGTGGCCGAGGTTGGCGATGTGCGGGCCGCCGGCAAACTCGGCCAGCATGGCTTCGGTGGCGGTTTTTACCTGGCTAGGGGTACCGTAGAGGGCGCAGGGGTCGAGGTTGCCCTGCAGCGTTTTGCCGGGGGCTAGCTGGCGCACCTGGCTGGGCGACTGGTTCCAGTCGAGCCCGATGGTGCGGCAGGGCGATTTTGCAAAGTCCTCCACGGCCCACCACGCGCCCTTGGCAAACACCGTAACGGGCACCAGCGGGGCGAGCGCCGCGCTGATGCGGTTGATGTAGCGGGTCGAAAACTCGGCGTAGTGAGTGGGCGGCAAAATGCCGGCCCACGAGTCGAATATCTGCACAATGTCGGCCCCGGCCGCCACCTGCGCCTGCAAATAGGCAATGGTCGTAACCGTGATTTTTTCGAGCAGCTGATGCGCCAGCGCGGGCTCCTGGTACAGCATCCGGCGGGCCTTGCTGAAGGTTTTGGAGCCGTGGCCCTCCACCATATAGGCCAGAATAGTCCACGGCGCCCCCGCAAAGCCGATGAGCGGCACCCGGCCGGCCAGCTCGCGCTTGGTGATGCGCAGGGCCTCCAGCACGTAGCCCAGGTGCTCCTCGGGGTCGGCCACGCGCAGCTTTTCTACGTCGGCCGCGCTTTTCACCACCTCCGGAAAGAGCGGGCCCTTGGCCTCAATCATTTCGTAGGTGAGGCCCATCGCCTCGGGCACCACCAGAATATCGGAAAAGATAATGGCCGCGTCCACGTCGAGCGCATCCACGGGCTGAATGGTTACCTCGGCGGCTAGGGCCGGCGTTTCCACTAGCTCCTTAAAGCCAGAAAGCCGGCCGCGCAGGGCGCGGTACTGCGGGAGAATGCGCCCAGCCTGGCGCATAAGCCAAACGGGAGTGCGCTCGGTGGTTTCGCCCTGGGCGGCGCGGAGGAGAAGGTCGTTTTTGAGCATGAGGCAGAAAGCAAACCAAGGCCCGCGGCCCTGGCCCTAGCGGGCCGCAAAGGTAGCAGCCACACCCCCCTACCCTAGCCATCCCTCACTCCCACCTCATTAAATACCTAAGCGGCAGCCAAAACAGCCGCGGGCGCGGACAGCAAAGTATTTAACGCAAGTGTCTTACTGCGAGATGATAATGTGCGAAAAATCTGACCCCAGCCACTTACGTTGCGCAGCGGGCGGCGTGGCCGACTGGCTGGCGCTTACCAGGCGCTTAGGCACCATACCAAGGTTCTGCACGAAAATCAGGTCGATTTCGGCGGGCTCCGCGTGGGCTAGCGGCAGTGCGCCGAGAGACGGCGAATAGGGCGGGCACAATGGTTTTTGTTCCATCTAGTATTGTACGTAAGCACCTGGCTGGCAGGTTGCCCGCTGCCCGCCACCAGCGGGGCGACCAGAATAGCCGGGGCTAGCCAGCGAGTGGCCACTTCTACAGGTGGGCCGGCGGGATGCAAAAGTGCCCTGAAATACTCCTAAAAGTCACGCTGTGGCCAGCTACTGCGCTTTCCTTCGTAGCGGCAACTTACTGGTAGCTAACGACTGGCGTTCTACATATGAGAAAACAGCCCCTATAATTAAACTTTACCCATAATTTTTTTAATAAAAAAGCCTTTGCACATAATTTTCAATGTCACAAAATATGGCTGGCTTTCCTTTTTGGGGCACCAAAAACAACCTTCCTTTGTATACCATCCCACTACGCTGGGTGACTGCCCTTTCCAACATTTTCCTTTTCCAAACCAGAGACTCAACGGGCCTCGCCAGCATCTTGGCGAGGCCCGTTGAGTCTCTGGTGTATAGGCGCGGCGGCCGGCTTGCCTGGTAAACTCCTTAGCCAGACGCTGGCGGTTAGTGCTGGCTAGCTTCTCGCCTGGTATAGCTGGCCCTTGCTGTTGACCCACATGGTGGGCCCGGTGGGCAGCGGCGGCCGCCGGCGCTTACCAAAAAATACGAGGTATAGAATACCCAGCAGCGGCCCTAGTAAAATGGCGCTCAGCAAGCGCAGGTGCCAGTAGTGGGCGGGGCTCAGCGCCCCGTGCTGGGCCAGGCTTTTTAGGAGGTATTCCATTCCTGAATTTACGGCGGCCCGCGGCTTTTGCAAGCGGGCGCGGCGGCTAGCGGGCCGCTGGCAAAAGCCGCGGGCCGCAGGTGAGGCGTTGGCGGTAGGGAAAGCTGCTTTATTTCTATTGTAGACCCACAAAAAAACAGCCCCGACCTGCTGGCCGGGGCTGTTTTTTTGTGGCTCCGCTGGGATTCGAACCCAGGACCCGTACATTAAAAGTGTACTGCTCTACCAGCTGAGCTACAGAACCAATACTGGCTGCCCGATAAAAAATCCTTCTTAGCGGGCGGCTAAAAAGGAGGTGGTGGCTCCGCTGGGATTCGAACCCAGGACCCGTACATTAAAAGTGTACTGCTCTACCAGCTGAGCTACAGAACCAATATCTTTGTGTTACAATGGCGGTGTGTTACCGTTTTTGTGGGTGCAAAAGTACAGCGACATTTTGAATCTGACAACACCGGCACGAAAAGAAACTACGGCGGCCGGCCGGGCCGGGTGGCGCGGGGCGCTTATCCTACTGCCTTTGTGGGGGTTGGCTACGGCCTGCGGGCCAATAAATTTTTCGGACCAGGCCCCGGTTGCGGGCCCGCTCGCCCAGGCCGATGCGCTTTTTGACCGGGGGCAGTACGCGGCGGCGGCCCCGCTCTACCGCCAGCAGGTGTGGCGGCAGCAGCAGGTTTCGCCCCGCCTGCTGCTGCGCATGGCCTACGCCCAGCACCAGCTAGGCCACTACCCCGCCGAGCTGCTGTACCTGAATCTGGCCCAGGCCCGGCAGCCGCGCCTCAGTACCTGGCGGCAACTGGTGGCCCTAGCCCAGCGGCAGCGGCTGGTGGGCTACCCCAGCACCTGGCAGCAGGAGCTGCGGGTGCAGGCCCAGCGCTACTACTACCCCGGCCTGCAAGTGCTGCTAACCGGGGCCGTGGGCGCGGGCATCCTGCTGCTGGTGCGGCGCCGGCGCACCAGGCCGGGCGCGTGGCTAGCCTACGGGGCCTGCCTGCTGGGGGCGGGCGCCTATCTGGTGCTGCTGCGCCCCGGCCCGGTGGGCGTGGTAGCGCGGGCTGGGGCGGCCCTGATGGCGGGCCCCAGCGCCGGGGCGGGCTGGCTGAGCACCGCAGCGCCCGGCGACCGCCTGCCCGTGCTGGGCCGCACCGATATCTGGCTGCGCGTGCGCTGGCAGGAGCGCACTGCCTACCTGCGCGCTACCGACGCGCTGGTGGTGGAGTAGGCAGCCGCTTCCAGGCAATTTTTCATAGAAAAAAGCCCGCTCTGCGTAAGCAAAGCGGGCTTTTTCGGTAATTGAGGGCTAGTGCGGCGAATTGCCGGCCTAGTTGAAATACACCTGGTATTGCAGTACCACAGCGCCGCGGCGCGAGTCTACCACGTTTTCGCCCGCGCCGTTGGTGATGAAGTACGGCCGGTTCTGGTAGGCGAGGCTGAACTTGGAGGTGTGGCCCGTGACGAGCCAGTTGACGCCCGCGTCGTAGAAGTTCACGTCGTCGGCCAGGCGGCCGTAGCGCGAGTGCTGGAAGGCCACGTAGGGCATAAAGGTACTACTGCCCAATAGGTTATCCTTGAATTTATACCCTAGCTGCGAATATACCGAGTTGCCGGTGCCGTACTGCGGGTAGGCATTGCCGAAGCCCCCGATGCTGTTGCTGCTGGGGTTGGAGGTGCCAGTGGCGGGGTTCATGGGCGCGCCGTTGCGAATGTAGCCGGGGCCGAAGTCGTAGTGGATGGCAGCGGCGTAGAAGCTCAGGCTGGCCGCGTCGGAACCGGGGGCTAGCGGGGCGTCGTAGAACACGTCGACGGCGTACTGCTGCATAGCCTTGGTTTGCACGTTGGTGGGGCTGCCCAGCGTGTACCACACGGCCTCGGGCTGCACCACGAACCCGGCGCCCACGTTGAAGACGGCCTTCTTGCCCAGGTACGTGCCAGCAGTGTAGGGCGTGAGGTTACTTTCCTGGTCCTTAAACTGGTACGAAAAATACCCCTGGTACTGCGGCTTGGGCGGCGTGAGGGCAAACGAGGCGTTGGGGCCGGGCGTGGTCACAAAGCCGGGCGCTTTCTGGTAGAGCAGCGGGTTGGAAAGGGCCACCCGGTAGTCGAGCTTGCCGAGCTTGCCCTTGAAGTACACGCTGAGCTTGCGGCCAAACTGGTCGGTTACGTCGTTGGTGGCTTCCTCCAGGGTGGGCAGGTCGAGGCCCATGATGGTGCCGGCCGAGGAGAAGGCGAAGCGGGCCAGCCCGTTCCAAGCGCCGAGGCCGGCACCGAACGAGAGCTTATTCTTGACAATGGCGTACTCCACCACAGCATCGTGCAGGAAGAAGCCGCCGGTACCGCTCTGGCTGGCGCCGGGCGTGCCGCCGCTCTTGCGGTCGGCATTGTAGCTGAAGTTATTGAGCCCGATTTGCGAGTAGATAAACACGCGGTCGGTGAGCTGGCCGTAGAACTGGATGCGGAAGCGCCGGATACCGATGTCGTAGGTATTAGGCACATTGTAGCCGCCCACAGTGGTGCCGGGGTTACTCTCGTTGTAGCGCAGCCACACCTGGTTGAGCAGCGTAAACTTGACGTAGCGGCTGGCGTCGGCGTTGAGCGGCAGCTTGCCGTCTTTGAGAAAAAACGTGGGCGCGGCCACGGCGGGCTGCGGGTAGGCGGTGGCTTGGTCGGCCTGGGTTTGGGTAGGCGGCGGGGTGGTAGGGGCTTGCGCCTGGGCTAGGCCCGGCAGTGTGAGAGCCGTGCCAAGCACGACGGGAAATAGCAGTTGCTTCATCTAAACTGAAAAATGGGAACGCAAAAAACCGGTCCGGCGCATCTGTTTTAGAAGCGCCGGACCGGCAAAGGACCGCCTCAGAAAATGAACCGTGCGTGAGGCACTAGCCCCGGCCTGCTATAATTCGCCTTCCTCCTTGCGGAATTTGTTTAGTACCATCTTGTCCATCAGGCCGGGTAGCCACTTATTTAAAAAAACCACTAATTTGCCCTCGCCCGTGAGCAGCATGGTGCGCTGACGCTGCGCCACGGCCCGGCGCAGGTGCTGGGCCACCTCCTCGCTGGTCATCATTTTGCCCTCGTCGCGCGGGGTATCGTTCTGGGTTTGGCCATTGGCGAGCAGCGCGGTGTGGCGAATATTGGAGGCCGTGAAGCCCGGCGCGGCCGTGAGCACGTTCACGCCCTGGGGCAGCAACTCGGTGCGCAGGGCTTCGAGAAAGCCGTTCATGGCAAACTTGGAGGCCGAGTAGCCCGTGCGCCCCGGCAGCCCCCGGAAGCCCGCAATGCTGCTCATGCCCACGATGGTGCCCTTGCTGGCGAGCAGGTGCGGCAGCGCGGCCTTGGTGACGTACACGGTGCCGAAGAAGTTGGTTTGCATCAACTGGTCGATGACTTTGACATCGACATCGGCAAACTTGGCCCGCATACTCAGCCCGGCGTTGTTGAGGAGCACATCGAGGCGGCCGAAGGCCGCAATGGTATCGGCCACGGCGCGGTTGGCGTCGGCCAGCACACCTACGTCGCCCTGCACGGTACGGTGGGCAATGCCAGCCGCCGCCAGCTCGGCGGCAGTAGCGGCCAGCTTGGCCGCGTCGCGGCCCGTGATAACCACGCTGGCCCCGGCCCGGCCAAACTCCAGGGCGCAGGCCCGGCCAATGCCCGAGGTGCCGCCCGTAATCAGAACTACGCTGGTTGTCATACGCAAAGAATAAAAGTCATTTCCCGGGGGCTGGCCCCGGCCTGCAAACCTACGGCGGGGCTAGCCCTTGCCGCCGCGCCCGCCAGATTTCTGCCGCCGGCCAGCTGGCTGGCTGTTCAGGTGAAGCCGGCCGATACGCAGCCCTTCCCCCACTCCCCATCGTGACCGCGGATTTAACGGATTGCGCGGATACGCCACCTGCGGTGGCTGACTGCTTGGTGGCTAGCCTGGTTATTTTCGCTGCTTGCTTGTAGTGTACTTTTGTCCTCCTAAAAAGCCGCTTTTTGAGCGGCTTTTTAGGTGAATACGTTTTCTGCAAGTGGTTCGTATCCGCTTGCGCCGTTCGCGTAGTCAGCTTGCGCCAGCAAGCGTATCCGCGCAATCCGTTACATCCGTTAAATCTGCGGTCTATGCCCAGCAAAGCCACTAAGCTAGCCAATTCTATTCCGCCCGAAGCCCTTCTGAACGTTGAGATTCAGGACATGGTGGCCGAAGGCAAATGCCTAGTTCGTATTAATAACCTAGTAGTTTTTGTCAATCAGGTTGCCCCCGGCGATGTGGTGGACTTGCGCATCAGCAAGGCCCACAAGCGCTTTATGGAGGCCATGCCCACCAAGTACCACAAGTATTCGGAGCTGCGGGCCACGCCCTTTTGCCAGCACTTTGGCGTGTGCGGCGGCTGCAAGTGGCAGCACATCAGCTACGACGCGCAGCTCAACTACAAGCACCAGCAGGTGGAAGACACCTTGCAGCGCATCGGCAAAGTAGAGATACCCGAAGTGCGCCGCATCATGGCCTCGCCCGAGCGCACCTACTACCGCAACAAGCTCGAATACACCTTCAGCTTCATGGGCTGGCTGACGGAGGAGCAGATTAAGGACGAGACTGCCGAGTACGACCGCCGTGTGCTGGGCTTCCACACGCCGGGCCGCTTCGACAAGATTATTGACATCGAGCACTGCCACTTGCAGCCCGAGCCGAGCAACGAAATCCGCCTTTTCATCCGCGACTACGCGCGGGAGAATATGCTGCGCTTCGGCAACATCATCAAGCAAACCGGGCTGCTGCGCAACCTCATCATCCGCACCGCCGAGAGCACCGGCGAAACGATGGTGATTCTGCAATGCTACCGCGAGCACCAGGCCATCGAGCCCCTGCTGGATGCCGTGTATGCGAAGTTCCCGCAGATTACGTCGCTCAACTACGTGCTCAACGACAAGGGCAACGAGACCTTCCACGACCTCGAAGTGGTGTGCTACAAAGGCAAGCCCTACATCGAGGAAGAGATGGAAGGCCTGCGCTTCCGCATCGGCCCCAAGTCGTTTTACCAGACCAACTCGGCCGGCGCCTACAACCTCTACAAAGTGGCCCGCGAGTTTGCCGAAATCAAGCCCACTGACCTCGTGTATGACCTTTACACCGGCGCGGGCACCATCGCCAATTTCGTGGCTAGCCAGGCCAAGCGCGTGGTCGGCGTGGAATACGTGGAGCAGGCCGTGCTCGACGCCCGGGTGAACTCGGAAATCAACGGCGTCACGAACACCGAGTTCTTCGCCGGTGATATGAAGGATATGCTCACCGAAGCCTTCACCAGCCACCACGGCCACCCCGACGTCATCATCACCGACCCGCCCCGCGCTGGCATGCACGAAGACGTGGTGAAGCGCCTCGTGGAACTGCGCGCCCCCCGCGTCGTCTATATTAGTTGCAACCCTGCCACCCAAGCCCGCGATTTAGAATTGCTCGACGAGGTGTACAAAGTGACCCGCGTGCAGCCGGTGGATATGTTCCCCCACACCCACCACGTGGAGAACGTGGTGCTGCTGGAGCTGAAGTAGGTAGTAGAATGAAAAATGCCCTTTTTCTCAATAACGAAGAGATAACCTACCAAGCTCTTCCAGTTGAAAAAACAGGGGTGGTTCGCTATACCCCTTCTTTCACAATACGCTTGGTTGAAATCAAGATTATTGGTTATGTACCGAGAATAGTTGTAGATGATGAATCAGGCTTCCTGGTACTGGTAAATAAAACTGGAATTATTAATTACTTCAACCTTGATGTTGCTGACAAGGTAACGATAGCAGAGCTTAAAAGCATTTTCGATATCAGACTCGAAGAGTTGCCGAATACACCTTTTGAGGAAACAAACTGGCACTCATTCATTGTCTACCCGCAAGAATTAGCTCAACGTCCATTGTTTAAGCCTTGGAGTTGGCTTACGCCTCGCGGCTTCTTGAAGAATTTGGGCAAATCACTTGGCTCAGATAATCCGATGTGGGAGCGACTCACAGATGAGGCACAAGCTTATTTAGCAAAGAACTTTTAAAATGGATTACTTCAACGACCCCGAGCTAAACGGCAAATACCTAGGCACGATTACCAAGGATTTTGCCACCGCTTCCGACACCATTAAGGAAGCCTCGTACCAAATCCGCAAGCGCGAGATTTCGCATTATCCGGTATTCGTGTTTGCCCGGCAGGCGGTGCAGCTCGGCAGCCTGCTCATCAACGCCGACGAGCAGGACTTGCAGTGGCACGTCTTCGCCAGCTACCTCGAAATCCTGGCCCAGCAAGGCATCGTGGACCCCGAGAAAGCCGAAGACTTTATCGGCACCTGGAAAAACCCCGATGAGTTCTGCTGCCTCTTCGTGGTGGATGAGGAGTTTACGAATTTCGTGTACATCCCCTACCCTGAAGATTAGCATCAGCTACTAAAAACGAGTCATGCTGAACGCAGTGAAGCATCTCTACCGCATCGTCCGGGTTGGTCCAACGGTGCGGTAGAGATGCTTCACTGCGTTCAGCATGACAGACGTGTTTGCTTTTTGCTGAAACCTAAAAATGCTCCCACCCCTGCGCCGTGAGCGGCACGGCCTGGCCGGCTTTGGTGATGAGGTTCACCGCGTCGCTCTGCTCGGTGAGGTGGCCAATAACGGTGATGTCGGGGTGGTTTTTAATCTTGGCGTGGTCGGTCACGGGAATGGTGAAGAGCAGCTCGTAGTCCTCGCCACCGTTGAGGGCGGCCATAATGGGGTCGAGGTTGAACTCAGCCGCCGCTTCGAGCGTGGGGTTGGCTAGGGGTAAATATTCGCTGAAGACGCGGGCGCCGGTGCCGCTGGCGGCGCACAGGTGCAGCACCTCAGAGGCTAGCCCGTCGGAGATATCAATCATGGCGGTGGGGTGCACCCCTAGCTCGCGCAGCTCGTGCACCACGTCGAGGCGCGCCTCGGGCTTGAGCTGGCGCTGCACCACGTAGTTGTAGTTGTCGAGTTCAGGCTGCGTGTCGGGGTCGGCCAGAAAGGCTTGCTTTTCGCGCTCCAGCACTTGCAGGCCCAAGTAAGCGCCGCCAAGGTCGCCGGTTACGCACAAGATATCGGTGGGCTTGCCGCCCGAGCGGCGCACAGCCCGGCCGGCCTCGGCCAGCCCTAGCGCCGTGACGCTGATAACCAGGCCGCCGCGGCTGCCGGTGGTGTCGCCGCCCACCAGGTCCACGCCGTAGGCCTCGCAGGCCAGGCGCACGCCGGCGTACAGCTCTTCGACGGCCTCCACGGTGAAGCGGCTGGGCAGGCTCAGGCCCACAACTACTTGGGTGGGTGTGGCAAACATGGCGGCCACGTCCGACACATTCACGGCCACGGCCTTGTAGCCCAGGTGGCGCAGGGGCGAAAACGACAAGTCGAAGTGCACGCCCTCGACCAGCAAATCGGTCGAAACCACGACTTCCTGCCCGGCCGGCGGAGCCAGAATGGCGGCGTCGTCGCCGATGCCCAGGATGGTGCTGGGCTGGGTGAGGGCAAGGTCGCGCTGCAAGCGGCGAATGAGGCCAAACTCGCCGAGCTGGGCAATGGGCGTTAAATCAGCCATAAAAAACGAAGAAAAACGAGCGAAAAGCCGGGCCGCAAAGGTACTGCCTCGGGCGAGCCACTGGCGCGGCCGTAAATTTGAGCACTGCGCCGGGGCATTATTACCGGCGGGTTCACCGTTTGGTTTTCATGAAATCACTCCTCTTCGCTAGCCTGCTCGTGCTGGCCGTGCTGCCCATGTGCAAGCCCGACGCCTCCAAAAGCACCGCCACAGCCACCACCGACAGCCCGGCCTCGCCGGCCGCCGTGCGCGCTCAGTTCGACATTCTACGCGATTCGGCCGACGTGAACTGGCAGCGCATGGTGGCCAGCGACGACCAAAAAATTGCCGACCTGCGCGAACTGCTGCAAGACCTCAGCAAGTATCCCGGTGCCAACCAGGCCCAGCTCGAAGGCCTGCGCGCCGCCCGCGCCCGCCTGCCCAAGCAGCGCTACGACCGCCGCAGCATGGCCTCGTCGGCGCTCATCGACCGCTACGACACGGCCCAGGACTCGGTGCTGAAAATTGTATTGCCCCTGGCCGCGCCCGGCGGCAACGCCCCCTCCGAGCGCGTGCGCAATTACGTGGAGGCCATTCAGCTGGCCGATGCCAACGTGGTGGGCTACCGCGCCCACTACGATGCCGCCGCCAAAAACTACAATAACTACCTGCAAGTGCACGGCGAGGAGTTGAATAAAATGGGCGGTAAATACGCCAACTTACAGCCCCTGCCCCTGTTCGAAATAGCCCAATAGCTTGAGAGCTTTGGAAGTTAGCAAAAAAAGAGTATCTTTTGGTGCGGTTGCAACCCTAGCCCGTTGGCTAAGCTCTTCATAATAGCTTCACCCCTCTTTTTTTTCCTACCCCATGCCAAAAGCCCTTACCTACCTGCGCCTGCCGCTGCTAGCTCTGCTCACGAGCTTCGCCCTCACCTCCTGCTTCGGCGATAACAAGAAGGACGACCCCAAGCCGCGCCTCGACTGGTGCGGCACGGGCCCCGCCGCTCCGTCTACCACCGTTAAATAGGTTCTTGAGCCGACCTGCAATCACAAAAAAGGGAGCGCCGCGCGGCGCTCCCTTTTTTGTGGCGGGCTAGCCCGCGGGCTTGTCCTCGGCGGGGCTGGGGTTGAGCTCGCGCACATCGGGGTGCTGGTAGTTGACGAGGATAACCGAAAATGGGTGGGGCTCGCCCTCGCGCTTTTCGAGGCGCACGGCGCCGGCATCGCGCAGCTGGTTGAGAAGCTGGCGGCGCTCCCAGTCGGGCAGCTCGGGCAGCACATCGGTGAGGCGGCGCAGGAAGGGGCTAGCCCAGATTTCGGGCGTAGCCTGCTGGCTGCTAAACTTTTGCGCCTGCTGCAAGAGGTACTCCAGCACGCGGCGCTCGTCGGTGCGCGTGATGCGGCGCACGGGCGCGAACGTGGCCGGGGCCTCCGGCAGCAATTGCTCGAGCATGGCGGGGCGCGCGGCGGCCGCGGGCGGTGCTGGCGCGGCGGGCAGGCTAGCGGCATCGTGGGCGGCCTGCCGGGCAGCGGGCGCCTGCACGCCCGCCAGCCCCTGCGCGCGCAGGCGGCGCAGTTCTTCGCCCTGCCGCTGGCGGGCGGCGCGGTGGTCTTCGAGGGCCTGCAGGCGCTCGGCAGGCAGCAGGGCGCGGGCATCGATAAAGTGTTCCTGGCCCAGCATCTGGAGCAGGTCGCCCGATACACTTTCGCGGAAGCCCACCACTTTTACCTGCCGGGCCTGGCGGCGCAAATGTTGCAGCACCGGAATGTAGTCGCGGTCGCCGGCCACCAGCACGAAGGTGCCAATGGCGGGCCGGGTATACAGCACCTCCAGCGCATCGATGCAGAGCTGCATGTCGGCCGCGTTTTTGTGGTCGGTGCCCAGCACGTTGCGCGTGCTCACGCCCATGAGGTAGAGCGGGCCCTGCGGGCCGGTGGGTATCTTGTCGAAGTCGGCGTAGGCATTGAGCACCAGCGAGTCGAGGCCCAGCTCGCGCTTGAGCGTATCGCGCAGGGCGCGCACCAGGTCGAGGGCGTAGTCGTGGGGGTCCTGCGGGTCGAGGTAGTGGTTTTTGAGGAAGTAGTAAACGTTCTCAAAATCGATAAAGACGGCCGCGTACGGCGAAGTGGCCGCGGCCGGTGGAGCAGCCGAAAAAGTAGTGGGAGTAGACATTATCGGTACATAAATAGGCTGCTACCCAACTAGATAACCTAGTGAGCGACAACGAAAAACCAAGAGTATGCAAAGGTCGGTGGCAATCGGCTAGCCCGGCTAAAAAATTCGGGCGCGGCCATTCGCACCGGCTGGGTGCGGACCTTTGCGGCTTGCGCTGTTTGCTTATGTTCCGATTTTTACTGCGCCGGGCCGGCGCGCTGCTGCCCGCCGCCCTGCTTTTCGCTAGCCCTGCCTACGCCCAGCAAGTGGGCGACCGCCCCCCTACCCAAGACCCGTTTGGCCGCCCTGCCCGGCTAGCCCCCGAGGTGCCGGGCGGGCGGTATCAGTCGCACCGGGTTGTCCACGAATATGATGCCGCTACGCACGAGTGGACGCGCCTGCTGCTGGAAGTGCGCGCCACCGACGGCAGCGTGCGGCGCATCCAGCCCTGGGCGCCGGGCGTGGTCAAAATCAGCTACTTCGCGCCGGGCCACGCGCCCGTGGCCGATTCGTCGCTGAGCGTGGTGCAGCCGCCGCAGCCCATCCAATACGAGTCGCGCTGCAACCGCGGCTGCGATGGCCCCCCGCCAGCGGAGGTTACCAAAAAGTACGGCACCGACGTTTGCGCCGGCGTGGAGGTGTACCCCGACAAACTCGCGTTTCGGGTAAATTGCCAAGGCATTTTCATTGATAAGAAAACGCTGGCGGTCACCATTTATGGCGATGGGGCCAGTGAGCAGCCGCTTTTTAGTGAGGCTAGCCCCGCCTTTCGCCGCCAGCCGCTGGCCGCCTCCCCCACCGCGGAAGACACGCCCCCTAGCCGCACCGATGAGCTGGCCGGCACGGGCGTGCGCTTCCGGCTAGCCCCCGGCGAGCGGCTCTACGGCACGGGGGCGCGCGCCCTGCCGCTCGACAGGCGCGGCTACCGGCTGGAACTCTACAACCAAGCTCATTATGGCTACCAGAACGGCGAGCAAAATTTGAACGTGACGCTGCCCGTGGTGCTCAGCAGCCGGGGCTATTTGTTGCTGTTCGACCACTACGCGCCGGGTTATTTGGACTTGGGAAAAAAGCAGCCCAATGTGCTCGAATACGGGGCGCAGGGTCTCCGCAGCCTGAGCTACTTTGTAGTGACGGGCAATAGCCAGGCTGAAATCCTGAACTGCTACACGGCCCTCACGGGCCGGCAGCCGCTGCCGCCGCGCTGGGCGCTGGGCCTCATCCAGAGCCGCTTTGGCTACCGCAGCCAGGCCGAGATGCTGCGCGTGGCTAGCCAGATGCGCCGCGCTGATTTTCCGCTCGATGCGCTGGTGCTCGACCTGTTTTGGTTTGGCGGCACCACCCGGCAGGGTGACTTTGCCTGGGACGCCGCCCATTTTCCAGACCCCGCCGGCATGATGCGCGACCTCAAGGCGCAGGGCGTGAACACGCTACTTATCTCAGAACCCTACGTGATGCGTACCTCGCTGAATGACAGCCTCGTGCGCACGCAGGGCCTGGTGGGCACCACCGCGGCCGGGCGGCCGTTTACGGTGGGCTCGTTTTGGGCGGGGCCGGCTAGCATCCTCGATGTGTTTAAGCCCGAGGCGCGCACCTGGCTATGGGCGCAGTATAAGCGCCTGCACGACCAAGGTGCCGCCGGCTGGTGGAGCGACCTCGGCGAGCCCGAAAACCACCCGCTCGCTATGCACCACCAGCTAGGCACTACGCCGCAGGTGCACAACGCCTACGGCATGACCTGGGCGCAGATTTTTCAGGATAATTACGCCAAAGACTACCCCAACGAGCGCCTCTTTAACCTGGCGCGCTCGGGATGGGCGGGTATGCAGCGCAACTCGGTATTTCCATGGAGCGGCGACATCAACCGCTCGTGGAGCGGCTTGCAGGCACAGGTGCCCATTATGCTGGGCATGGGCCAGGCCGGTATAGGCTACATGCACTCCGATGCGGGCGGCTTCGGGGCCAATGCCATTCAGGACCCCGAACTGTACACGCGCTGGCTGCAATTGGCGGCGCTCTGCCCCATCATGCGCCCGCACTCCGACCAGGTGGTAGCGCCCGAGCCCTACACCTACCCCGAGCCGTACCGCAGCATCGTGCGCAAGTACGCGCATTTGCGCATGGAGCTGCTGCCCTACCTCTACACCCTAGCCGCCGAGAATACGCTCACTGGCGCGCCGCTGGCTAGGGCCATGGATTATACCGATACTTCTTTAAAAAAAGAGTCTCAGGCTACCGATGCTACGGACCAGCGCGTACGGGTTGTTCCGGTCACATTAGGTGCGGCAATGTCTTCGGCAGCGACTACTGCCCCTGTGCCAGAAATTCTGCTGAACTCCCAGTACCTATTGGGCCCTAACTTGCTTGTCGCTCCCATTAGTCAGCCCGGCCAACGGAGGCGCAATGTGGCACTCTCCGCCGTACATGGTGGCTGGGTCGATTTTGAGACTGGCCAAACGCTTCCCGGCGGCCAAACGGTGGGACTAAATGCGCCTCTAGGCCATATTCCGCTACTGGCCCCGGCCGGAGCCATTGTGCCCATGACGGCCTATCGCTCTAGCACAGCTGCCTACCGGCCCGACACACTAACAGTACGCTATTTTCCTGACTTTAAAGTTCCAGAATCAAGTTTTACCATGCACGAAGACGATGGTCGGTCGGCCCAATCTTTAAGACAGTTAAAATTTGCTTTAGTAGAACTAACCGGAACTGCCACCTCCGATTTTGTTACTTTCACAGCTGTTGTCTCCGGCAGCTACCCCGGCGCCCCAGCAAGGCGGTTAGTACAGCTACAGCTTGCGCGAGTAGCCACCGCACCTATCTCTGTGCGGCTGGACGGTGAACCGCTAGCTGCTACCGAATGGCAGTATGATGCAGTTCGCCACGAGTTGCGGGTACAATTTCCACTTACACATAAAGCCAAAATCACCATCCCTAATCTGCGCCTGCTCACCCAGCCCGCCGCCCAAACGGACCCCGAAACCCTGACGCTGACCGTGCCCGACAGCCGCACTTTCAGTGGCGCAGCGGGGCTGCACTACGAGCGGTATAGCCCAGCGGCTAGCCCAGCCGTCTTGCGTATTCGCGATGCGCGCGGCCAAGTAGTGCGCGAGCTGCCCACCGCTACTGAGGCTGGCGCGCACGCCGCCACCTGGGATGGCCGCGATACCCAGGGCCGCCCCGCCGTGCCCGGCCTTTATGATGTCGAGTTGGCCGGCCAGCACCAGCGGCTAGTGCGACTACCCTAGCCAGGTTCAACTCAGGGCACTAAAAAAGCCTCTTCCTGTCGAGGAAGAGGCTTCTTTAGTAGCTAAATAGCTATTATGAATTGCTGGCGGGCTTGAGCGATAGCGCAGCCAAGGCGATGTTTTGGTTCAGATACTTCGACGTGTAGCCAGCGTTCGACTTGTTCAGGAACAAGCAGCTACCGCCTTTTACTTGGTCGATAATCTGGGCGTATTGGTCGAGCGGCAAAGCGGGGCAGCCGAGGCTGCGGCCCAAACGGCCGGTCTGCTTGATGAAGCTCTCGCTTACGTAATCTGCGCCGTGCATTACAATAGAACGGGCAAAAGCGTTGGTGTTGAAGCCTTCATCTACCCCTTGCAAGCGCAACGAGTGGCCGTGCTTGCCTTCGTACTCGTGGCCCGTCACGTAGAAGCCAAGGCTGCTCATATTGCTCTCGTTGGTGTTCGAGAACTGGTTAGCCCCATTTTCACCCGAGTTGTGGCCGTGAGCTACGAGGGTATGAAACAATATTTTATCGCTGGCCAGGTCAAGCACCCAGAGGCGCTTTTCGGTCGAGGGCAAATCAAAGTCTACTACCGTCAGGTGCTGCTGGTCAGCGGCCAGGTGGCCGGTTTCGCGCAGGTTGAGGTAGCCAGTCATGGCCTTTTGAAACACTTCGAAGCGCAAGCCTTGCTGCTCGGCACCGAGGCGGTCGTAGGTTTCACGCAGCGTAGCATCAAAGCGCGCCAGCGGCGAGGCAACCACGGGTGCCGTGCGGTGCATAGCAGAGGTAGCCGGCGCATGGGCCGACGACTTCAGCAATGGGCCGGCCAGCGGTGTAGCCAAAAACAGGGAGGCCACGAAGGGCAGCACGCGCCGCACTAGGCGCTGCGAACGGCGACGGCCATCGCGCTGGCGTTGAACTACGCTGGAATGATGATGCTTTTTCATGACAAATTCGGCGTGAAAGAATCGTTGAAAGACGTTCGCCGGAGTAGGCTAGCCTTCCAGCACCGTTATACGCAGTGCTTTGTGCTAAGATAACAGTAAACAGCCCGATAGCGAGAAAAATTCCTTTTTAGCGCCAGCCGCGCTGCGCAAAGCGCCGTCCGGCAGCCGGCCCATCGAGCCAGCGCGAGGCTAGCCCCGGCCCGCTCACCAGCAGCATACTGCCCGTGCGCAGCGTGCTAATAATGGCCTTGTACTGCGTGGGAGGCAGCGCCGGGCAGCCGCGGCTATAGCCCAGGTGACCATGCTCGCGCACGTAATCGGGGCTGGCGTAGTCGGCCGCGTGCAGCACAATGTAGCGGTCAAATACATTGGTATTCTCCCCTTTATCGTACCCTTGCAGGCGGCGCGAGTAGCCATGAGTGCCGTCGTAGGTGCCCGAGGTGCGGTAGAACCCCAGCGAGGTGCACTCCGAGCTTTCGACATTGGAGAAGCGCCGGGCGCGCAGGTGGCCCGAGCCCTGGCCGTGCGCCACCAGGCTGCGGTGCAGCACTTTGGCTTCTTTCAAGTCGATTACCCAGAGGCGCTCGGTGGTGTTGGGCAGGTCCATATCGGCCACGGCCAGCACGCCGCCCCGCTCGATGCGGCCGGTGGGGTGCAGCGTGAGGTAGCCCACGCAAGCTTGCTCCAGCACCTCGGGGCGCAGCTCGGCGGCTTCGGGACCTAGCGCGGCGTGCAGCTGCGCAATGACGTGGTGCAGGGTATCGGGCACACCCGCCACGGGCAGCACGGGCGTTAGTTGCAGCGAGTCGGGCAGGGCGGCGGGCAGCGCTACACTGGCCGGGGCGGGCTGGGTAGCGAGCGGCGTAGCGCGGCCTTCGGCGTGGCTGGTGCGCGAGCAGCTGCTGAGCTGTGGCAACAGCCCTAGCAGGGCTAAACTGAGCCAAATCGTGGCTTTAGGCAAATGCTTGCGAGTGCTCATCCGCTCAAAAATACGGCTACCTGGGGCCGGGGCCACACCTTTTGCATCAAAAAAAGAAGCTGCCGTTGAGTTTCAGGTAGAAGGGCGTGCCGGGCGTGAAGTTGAGCTCGGTGACCGGGGCGGCCTCGCCGCGCAGCTGGCTGGTGGTGGCAAACTGCGCCTCGTTCCACGCCACATTCAACAGGTTTTGCACGGTGGCCCCCACCTGGTAGCGCGGTCGGGTGTAGCTGAGCACGGCATCGAGCAGGAAGTAGCCCCGGGCCCGCACACTGTTGTCTTCTACGGCCGGGCGGCTGTCGATGTGGCGGTAGCGCAGGCTGGCTCCCAAGCCATTAGCCTGCCGCCACGTGAGGCCGCCGATACTGGTGAAGGTGGGCGCCAGCGGCACGTAGTTTTCGCCCTCGGGGCGCCCGAGCAAGCGGCCGTGGCTGTAGTTGGCATCGGCATCGACGAAAAGCCGGGGCGTGAGCTGGTAGCGCGCCGACACGTCGAAGCCGAAGCGCTGGGTGGCGCCCACGCTCTCGGTGGTGCCCTCATCGCCCGAGTACACCAGCTCGTCGGTCAGGCGCAGGTACCACAGGGCGGCATTCACCACCAGGCTGGGCAGGGGCTTGCAGGTGCTGCCCACCTCGGCGCCGGTGGCGCGGGGCAGCGCCTGGCGCGGGCTAGCCCCACTCACCACACCCCGCGCATCGTTGGAGTGAAAGCCCAGCCCCGAGCGCGCAAATAGCTGCACGGCCGGCGACAGCTGGTAGTAGAAATTGAGTTTGGGCGACACCCGGGCGGCGTTCACCCGCCCCCGCAGCGGCCCGGCCGTGCCGACTGAGTCGGCCACCTGCCCCCGAAAATCGAACACGAACAAGTCAGCGCGCAGCGCGGCGTTCACCGTGAGGCGCTCGCTGAGGGACAGGGTTTCGTCGAGGTAGGCGTACACGTTTTGCTCGTGCAGGCGGCCGGTGCTGAGGGTATCGCCGGCCACGCGCTGCATGGCGCGGCGCAGCAGCAGGCCGCCCTGGTCGAGGCGCGTGCCGACCCCTAGCGTGGAGTGCAGGGCCCGGGGGCCCAGGTCGTCGTCGCGGTCGTAGGTGGCGGTGTAGCCGTAGAGGTTGCGGCCGGTGTCGCGCTGGTCTATTTCATCGCCGCTTACCGGGTCGTTCTGAAAAAAGGTGAAGTTGGAGTACAGGTTGAAGTAGTAGCGTGAGTAGTAGGCTTGCTGGCGCAGCACCGCCGCGTGGGGCAGCGCCGTGGTCAGGATGGCGTAGGCATTGGTGCGGCTAGTGTTGCCGCCCTCGCTAGGGTCGATGCTGCCAAAACGCGAGATAATACCTTCTGCCACGGCTCGTTCGGGTATCTGCCCGCTGGCATCCCAGCTCGATTGAAAGTGCGAGCCGAGCAGCACCAGCGAGGTCTTATCGCTCAGCTGGCCGGTGTACTTAGCTAGCCCGTTGAAGCGCTTGAAGTGCTGCGGGTTATCGAAGTAGGAATTGGTGAAGTTGTACTCGGCGGCGGCATAGGCGCTCTCGGCCTTCTTACTCAGCAAGTGGTGAGTGCCCAGCAGGTCGAGCATCACCAAGGCGCGATACGTGTTGTACTGCCCTACTTCGAGCTTCACCTGGCTGCGGTCGAGGCTGGTTTTGGTGCTGAACTCGCCTGCGCCGGCCGTGGCAAAGTCGCCGAAACGCGCCGTGTAGGGCCCTTTGTAGACCTTAAGCTGCTCGACAGTTTCGGGAATCACAAAGTGAAAATCGGCGTAGCCCTGGCCGTGGGCGTGGCTCACCATATTCACCGGCATGCCGTCGATGTTCACCGAAAAGTCGGTGCCGTGGTCGGCGTCGAAGCCCCGGATAAAAATCTGCTCGGCCTTGCCGCCGCCCGCGTGCTGGGCAATAAACAGGCCCGGCACCAGGCGCAGCAGGTCCTGGGCCGAGTTGAGGGGCCGCAGCGTCTGGTCGATGTGCGAGATGGCGGCCAGCGTCTGGTTGAGGTCGCGGGGCTGGCTCACGGTCACTTCGGCCAGGTCGAGGCTAGCGGGGGCCAGCGCCAGGGTCAGGCTCCGCGTTTCGCCGGCTAGCAACGCTACTGGCGCACTTTTGGCGCGGTAGCCCAGGGCGCTTACGCGCAGCGCAACCGGCCCGGCGGGCAGATTCTTCAAATAAAACTGGCCTAGCGCATCGGTGGCGGTGCCCCCGGGCTGGCCCAGCACGCCCACTCCCACCCCCGCCAGCGGCTGCCCCGAAAGCGAGTCGGTAACGGTGCCGCGCAGGCTAGCCGGGCGCTGCGCCCAAGCCCGCGGCCCGAGCAGGCAGAGCGCGCTAAGCAATAACAGCCACCGCCCAGCAAGACGCAGCTTCGTAGTTATTCCCTTGTAAATAAAATCCATACAGCTTTTAAAACTGCACCAGGCACCCCGCCGGCACACCGGCAGCAGCTCCTTGGCACACACCCACAAAAAGGCCCTTGACGCGGCCCGCGGGCCGCGCGCAGAGCAACCCGCGGCTGGGCGGCCGCGGGGGCGGGTAGTCTTAGCCGAGTTGGGGCGGAGGGTAGCGGCGCCCGGCAAAGCCGGGCAGCAGCCGGGGCTGGGCTAGCCGCTGGTGCCGCGCCAGGCGGGCGCTAAGCACGGGCGCCCCGGTAATGGCTACCGCCGGGGCCGGGCAATGCACATCGAGGCCCTTCAGCTGGGCCAGGTAGTGCAGGCCGGTGCCCACGGGCAAGTGGCGGCGCACAAAAGGCTGGTCGCCGTTGCAACGCTCGAAGCAGTCGAGGCGCAGGTAGTTTTGCCGCTGGCAGTCTTTGTGGTGCACGTAGGGGTGCGCGGCGCTGAAACGCGGCCCCGGCGGCCGACTCACGAGCAAGCCCGCGCCGACTACCAGCAGGTAGTTGAGCAGCAACAGCCAAGTGAGTAGCGGACGGAGCATTACAAAAACAAAGGCAAAGCTAGGCAGCGAACCGGCCGCCAGGGCCGGGCAATTGGTAAGCGGCAGAAACTACCCGGCTAGCTGGGCGGCTAGGCTAGCAGGCGCTCCACGGTCCAATAGGCGGCTAGCAGGCCAATGGCGGCCGACACCGGCACCACCACCCGCGCCCGGTACCAGGGGCGGCCGGCAGCCCAGCGCCCCACCAGCAGCCAGCAGAGCAAAATGACCGTGACCTGCCCCAGCTCGACGCCCACATTGAAAGAGATGAGCGAGCCAATGTAGTGCCGCCGGGGCAGCCCCAGGCCGGTGAGCACGCTGGCGAAGCCCATGCCGTGAATCAGCCCAAACCCGAAGACGATGGCTAGCCGCCACGGGCTAAGGCGCTTGGTAATAATATTTTCCAACGCCACAAACACGATGGAGAGCGCGATAATCGGCTCAACCACGCTGCTCGGCGGCTGAATGAGCCCGTACATGGCTAGCCCCAGCGTGAGGGAGTGCGCCACCGTAAACGCCGTGGCCTGCCACAGCACCGGCTTGAGGCGCGGCTCCAGAATGTAGAGGCTGACAATGAACAGGATATGGTCGAGACCCAGGGGCAGGTAGTCGGGCCCCAGCTTCAGAATGTGCTCGTAGCCCAGCCGCAGGTAGGTACCCAGCACTTCGGTGCGCGACAGCTTGCTGAGGTCGGCGTCGATGACGTGGGCGGCGGCGGGCAGCGCCAGCAGGCATAGGCCCAAGGCCAGCCAGCCGGCCCTCCGCCCTCCTGCCCTGCTACGTGGCGATGTGCGGCGCGTGTGCATTAGCTGGCCTAACTAAGCGGCTAGCGCACGGCCAGCATTTTTTTACCCTCGGCCTCCACTTCGGGATTCAAATAAGGCGCTGTGTTCAAGGCTTTCGTAATCAGCGCCTGGCCCTCGGCCACCTGGCCGGTTTTGGTGAGGATGAGGCCGGCGCGGCACAGCAGCACGGGGTTTTGCGAATGGGTGCGGCGCGCCACCTGCATATACTTTTGGGCCTCGGCGTAGGCGCTGCGCTTGTAGAGCACCCAGGCCAGCGTTTCGTTCACATCAATGTTATCGGGCCGGCGAGTGTACTCTATTTTGGCGTGCGCCAGGGCCTTGTCCAGCTCGTTGGTTTTGAGGTAGGCGTAGGCCAGCTCGCGGTCGGTGTAGTGGCCTAGCTGCTCGTTGTCGTTGGCTTGCTGAGCAGCATCGGCTAGCATATTCACCGACTCGCGGGCCATTTTATCGGCTTCTTCCGGCTGGTTGTTGAGGCGGTATACATTTACTAGCTCGTCGGTAAATGCGTAGTCCTGCACTAGGGCGCGGGCCAGGCGCAGGTCTTTTATGGCCGTGGCGTAGTCGTGGCGGGCGGCGGCCACGCGGGCCAGCCCGGCCAGGGCATAGGCATAGTTGGGGCGCAGCACCAGCGCCTGTTGATAGTAGCCCTCGGCTTCGGGCAGGTGGCCGCTCACCTCGTAGAGGTGGCCCAGGGCCACGCGGCTCCACTCGGTCTGTTCCAGGCCACTGTAGCCGGCTTTTACGGCCATATCCATCGCCTGAATGGCGCCGGGCACGTCGCCAAAAATCTCGCGCAGGTAGCTCACGCGGGCGTAGGCCGTCAGGTCGGGGCGTATTTGGTTCATTTTGTCGGCCATTTTCACAGCCTCGTCATAGCGGCCCAGCTCCACATTGGCGTCAGTGAGCAGGCCATACACGTAGCCGCTGTTGGGGTTGAGGGCCTGCGCCTGCTGGGCCAGGGCTAGTCCCTGCGAAAAGTGGTGCTGCGTGAGGTTTAGCGAGGCCTCGCAGCACAGCGCCTCAAAGTTTTCGGGGTCGGCTTTGCGCACCTGCTGCAAAAGCTCCACCGCCGCCGCGTCGTAGTACGGGTGGTTGCCCGTCACGCGGCCTTCCTGCATGTAGGCTTCGGCCAGCAGCAGGCGGCTTTTCTGGTCGCCAGGGTTGGCGCGTAGCTTGGCCAGCAGGCCCTGCATCGAGGCTTTGGTATTGACCCACTCGCCGCCCAAGGCCAGGCGGCCGGTGCGGTCCTTGGGCTCGGGCAAACCGGGCGGGCCCTGTTTTTTAAAGAAAATAATGGCCAGCACCGCTAGCCCGAAAGTCAGCAGGAGCGCAGGGTAAAGCTTTTTACGCATAAACATCAAAGGGAACATTATAGAAGTAGCACCGCGCTTAGCGTGCCGGACTAGGCAGGGCAGCAAGGGCTAAAGGTAAAAGAGCCGCCACCAGCCTGGTAAGCTAGCTGACGGCTCTTTTACTAAATTAACTTCCGAACCCGGCAGCCGGGCTAGGGTTGCTTATTGGCGCTCGATGTGGAGCGACTGCACCAGCGTACTGCCCGAATAAATCGAGGCAATGTACTGGCCCGGTACTACCGAGGCGTTGGGCTGCCACTTAACCTCACTCGTGCCGGCAGGGTACTGCTTGGCTGGGATAGTAGCTACCTGACGGCCCAAAACATCCCGAATCTGGATGGTCAACGGGGTAGCGATAGCCAGTTCCAAGTGTATCGTAGTGCTGCCGGTCGATGGGTTGGGGTAAACACTGGCTTGCGTTACTTTCGGGGCCAGGTTCAGGTTCTGGGTTGGGGCAAACTGCGCCAACGCCACACGCTGAGCAGCAGTGCCACTCCAGGGAGCCTGCACGTAGGGGAAATTCGCCTTGAAAGTAGTGTCGTTCTTCTCAACACCAGTCGTGAAGGTCAGCACATTACCCAGCTGCATCGTCACTGGGTCGGTAGCCGTAGCACTAAAGTCGTCGTACCATAGGCCTAGCGAAGCCAGTACTACGCCGCTCACCGCCTGTAATTCGATGCGGGGTGCATCATCCTCCAAGCGGCGGCCGTTGGGGAAGCCGTCCATGTTTGGAATGAATTCGAGCCTGGTGTTGCCGTTGTAGCGCGGGTCGGTCAGGCCAAGTTTGGCGGCGGCCAGCAAGCCTTCCGAGCTAAAGTCGGGCGAATTGCGCGGGGTAGTTGGCACGGCCATGTTCAGGCGCAGCATATCGCCGACTACGGGCAGGAAGTTGTTGATGAAGGGCTTACCAGCAGCCAGGGGATTACCGTTTTTACCGGTAGCCAACTGATACGGAATCATGTTGGGCACCCCAGTCATGAAGATGGGCAGCAGGTCGACCGAGCGCGGCTTACCGGCTTGCAGCAGAATGGGGCCGAACGTAGCGTCGGCAAATACAGTACCTGCCCGCTGGGCAGTCGTCAGCACCGAAAGACCATCTGCTCCGTTGCGGAAGTCAAAGCCGTTGGCTGGCAAACCGGGCCGGCCGGCCAATGATTTTGATTGAATACGGAGCTTGCCGAAGGCCGGCACCGCTTCCCCGTAGTACGTTTGGCCAGCGGGCTTGGGGGCGGCCCCGTTCATGGGCGTGTTATCAGCCATGTACAGCGCCAGTTCGGGGTTCACAAAATTGGCTTGGAATGCCGCGTTCTCGGTATAGGGAGTTCGCGCGTTGAACTCGTCCTTGTTACCTATCGGGTTCACTACTTCGTTGTCGAGGGGCATGCCCAGGCGCGACACCTGCACGTAGTTGCCCGAGAAGGTTTGCGCGCCGGTGGTTGCCCCGTTAGCACCGGGTTCTACCAGCGTTCTCAACGACGGGCGACTAGCCGAAGCCCACACGCCAATCACGTAGTCGGGGTCCAGGATATTGGCCGCCATTGCACCGGTTTTACCCGTTTTTTGCAACGTCGAAATCGGGATTTGCAACGCGATGGTATTCACGTTTTTACGGGCCAGTCCGTCGCGAGCGTTTAGCGGGCGTAAGCCGCCCAAATCCTCAATAGCACCAATGTCAACAAAGAAAGGGTCATCTACGGGGCCGCAGAAGACCTTGCCCCCACCAATGGGCGTGATGGCGCTCGTTATCAGGGCATCATAATTGGCCGCCCCCAAGCCGGCTGCGCCACTAATAGCCCGGGGCCCAACGTTGTAGGCGGGTACTACCCCGGCCGCTACCAGCGTAGTAGTGGCCCCGCCCCGCAGAATCTGCTCCAGCTTGTAAGTCGTCTTCAGGTTTTCCTTCCCCAACCGAATATTGAAGTGGGTGGTAGGGTCCTCGTTGGTGCGCGTAAACGTGAAGCGGTAAGTAATATCGTCGCCAGCCGTGGTAGCGTCGTTCTTGATGTGAATCTCGTACCGGATGTTCTCCCCAAAGTGGTAGTAGTTCGGCCCACCTTGCGGCAGTTGAAACGGGATAAAGTTAGCGATGATGTTAATCATCTCCGAGTTATTGGGGTCACGGAAAGCGTACACATCCGTGTTGTCGGCCAGGGGGTCGTCGGCAATCAGTGGCGCCTCGCGGTGGCTACTGGCTTCCAAGTAGGTGTTGTGGCCGCTCCAGGCAAGTAGGCCGCCTACGGCGGTCGCTACCAGCGCTACTTTAAGAACCGGGCGAGTAAGGTTTCTTTTCATGTGAAGGGGAAATATTGGGGAAATAGGTGGAAAAATGTGATTGAGGAGGCAACCCAAAAAAGAAGGCCGTATTGCTTGTAAATAAACGACTTACTTTTTATTACTGGCGAAGTTACGGTGTGGCGACAACTATGGTTTACACGAAGCTTAATATGCCCGAATCTTATACTAGCCAACTTTTATAGGGGCGGCTTACTTAGCAAGGAGTGTCCACTGCGGCGGGCCTAGTAGAAAGGCCGGGCGTACTTTTGCGGGCCGGGCGGCAGTTTGTTTTACTTGTTTTTTGGGGGCGGCGCACGCGCGGCCCTCCGTTATTTCTTATGGCTAAAGTTGCCATCAACCTCGCTACCGGCGCCATTCAGCAGGAAGAGCTGATTGTGGGCATTGACCTCGGCACCACCAACTCGCTGGTGGCCTACGTGCACCCCGAAACCCGCCAGCCAGCCGCCATCAACGACCTGGGGCGCGGCACTATCGTGCCGTCGGTGGTGCATTTTCCGGCCGATGGTAGCGCGCCGCTCATCGGCAACGAGGCCAAGGATTTCCTGCTTTCCGACCCCGCCCACACCATTTACTCGGTGAAGCGCCTGCTGGGCAAAAGCTACCGCGACCTGGGCCAGCACGCCGGCCAGCTTGGCTACAAGGTCATCGACGACGACTCCGAAGGGCTGGTGAAGGTGCGGGTAGGCGAGCGCTTTTACTCGCCCATCGAGCTTTCGGCCGACATCCTGCGCGAGCTGCGCCACCGCGCCGAGCACGCCCTCAAAACGC
>CAYLNN010000024.1:0-49847 GCA_964385095.1 uncultured Hymenobacter sp. | reverse complement strand
TGCGCCGTATATTTGTCTGGCAATAAGGTTTTCTGCTAAACCCCCTGTTGCTATGGCCGACCACGCCACCCCCAAAATCGCCTTCGAGGCCCTGACCTACGACGACGTCCTGCTGCTGCCCGCTTACTCGGAGGTCCTACCCCGCGACTGCGACCCCGGCACCCAGCTCACCCCCAGCATCCGGCTGCACCTGCCCCTCATCTCGGCCGCGATGGATACCGTGACCGAGGCCGAGATGGCCATTGCCCTGGCGCAGGCCGGCGGGCTGGGCATCATTCACAAGAACATGAGCATCGGCAAACAGGCCGAACAAGTGCGCCGCGTGAAGCGCTCGGAGTCGGCCCTCATCCAGGACCCCTTCACGCTGCCGCCCACCGCCACCCTCACCGAGGCCCGCCAGCTAATGCGCAAGCACAACATCGGCGGCATTCCGGTGGTGGAGGCTGACCACCGCCTAGTGGGTATTCTCACCAGCCGCGACTTGCGCTTCGAGAAGGATTTCAGCGCGCCCGTGACTACCGTGATGGTGCCCCTCGACCGCCTCGTGACCGCCCCCGCCGGCATCGACCAGGCCGCCGCCGAAAACATGCTGCAAGACCGCAAGGTCGACAAGCTGCCCCTCGTGGATGCCAACGGTCGCCTCACCGGCCTCATGACCTATAAGGACATCCGCAAGCGCCGCCGCTCGCCCCAGGCCAGCAAAGACCAGCTGGGCCGCCTGCGCGTGGGGGCCGCCGTGGGCGTCACGGCCGACCTGCTCCAGCGCGTGGCCGCCCTCGTAGAGGCCGGCGTCGATATCATCAGCATCGACACCGCCCACGGCCACAGCAAGGGCGTGCTCGACGCCGTGCGCATGCTGAAAAAGAACTACCCTAGCGTGGACGTAATGGCCGGCAACGTGGCTACCGCCGCTGGCGCCCGCGCCCTGGCCGAGGCTGGCGCGGAGGTAGTGAAAGTGGGCGTGGGCCCGGGCTCTATCTGCACCACGCGCATTATTGCCGGCATCGGCGTGCCGCAGCTCTCGGCCGTGCTCGAAGCCGCGCGCGGCGTAGCAGGCACCAGCGCCACCATCGTGGCCGACGGCGGCATCAAATTCTCGGGCGACCTGGTGAAGGCCCTGGCCGGCGGCGCCGCCGCCGTGATGGTGGGCTCGTTGCTGGCGGGCACCGAAGAAGCCCCCGGCGAGCTCATTATTTATGAAGGCCGCAAGTACAAGAGCTACCGCGGCATGGGCTCAGTGGAGGCGATGGAAGACGGTTCGAAGGACCGCTACTTTCAGGATGCCGAGGACGATGTGAAGAAGCTCGTGCCCGAGGGCATTGTGGGCCGCGTGCCATTTAAGGGCAGCGTGAGCGAAGTGCTGTACCAGCTGGCGGGCGGCCTGCGCGCCGGCATGGGCTACGTGGGCGCCGCCGACCTGCCCACTCTGCAAGCCGCGCAGTTTGTGCGCATCACCGGGGCGGGCCTGCGCGAGAGCCACCCCCACGACGTGCAGATTACCCGCGAGGCGCCCAACTACTCGAGCCGCTAGCCCCCGGCCCCGCCCAAGTTAGCCGAAGCCTGTTTACTAAGTAAATCGCCTGCCCCCGCCACCTGGCCAAGGCAGGCGATTTTTATTGCCTCCCGCAGCAGCGCCGCAGAAGGGCTACCAAGCTGACTAGGGGCCGGCGCGCTATCTTCGGCGGCTTGGCCATACCTAGCGGGCGCCGTTGTAGTTTTGCGCTTTGTCTTTTTTGGCCCGATGGTGTAGCCGGCGACCTAATTACCGCCGCGCCCGGCCCTTACTTTTATTCTATGCCCAAACTTCACCGTTCGGCCTGGCTGATAGGTACCGCTGCCGCCTGCTGGCTGCTGCTGCTGCTGAGCTCTCTTAGCCAGGGCCGCACTGTGCTTGGCCTGCCGGCCGACTGGCCGCGCTGGCTGCTGCTGCTGGCGCAGGGCGGCTTTGCGGCGAGCGTGTTTCTGTACGCGCGCCTGCAACCCAACCCGCTGGTGGGGCACGGCTTTTTGTCGCTGCTGCGGCGCCTGTTCTGGCGCGGGCTGGTGCTCACGGCCCTGCTTGTGGCGGTGCAACAATTTGGGCAGCTCACGGCCGAGCGCCGCTTGCCCCAGCCGGGCGATGCCACGGCTACCGTGGGCTACGCCATCAGCCTGGCGCTGTTTATCGTTCTGCTAGCTCAGACGCTTTATATCTGGCGCTCACTGGTCAATTTTCGGGGCAGTTCCCGGCTCCGGCGCGAGTGGACGGCCTTCGAACTGCTGCTAGGGGCGGTGATGCTGTTTCAGCTGTTTGTGTGGCAGTCGCCCGATTTTCTGCAGGTGGGCGTCATCACAGGGCTAGGGTTGTTTGGCGTGTACCTGAGCGGGCACCAGCGCTGGGTGGCTTACCTGAGCCAGGGCCAGAAGATGCAAGCCATTTTGCTGCAGCTAGGGGTGTTGGGGTTCCTGACGGTATTTCTGGTGTACCTGCGCGACGCGCAGGCCGACCCCGTGCTGCTGGCACCGCCCACCCAACAGGCCTTCCTAGTCCTGACTTCGTTTTTTGCAGTTTTTTACGCCTTGGCAGGCTTGCTGGTCACGCTCTTCAACCTGCCCATCGCCGATGTGTACGAGCAGCGCCGGGCCGAAATTCTGAGCTTGCAGCAGCTCAGCCAAATTATTCAGCGCGGCCAGACGGCGCCCGAAATCTACCAGGCGCTCTTCACTTCGGCCGTGCAAACCATTCGGGCCGATGCCGCCTGGCTCGATGCTCAATTGCAGCCCACCGAGCAGCTAGGGCCGCTCCCGGCGCCACTCACCCACGAGCTCCCGGCGGCCGACTTGCCGGTTTTGCGCACCCAGCTGGCTACCCTGCTCGTAGATGGCCAAACCGAGATTACCGACAACGACCTGGTGCGCTCGCAGCGCCTGGCGGGCCTGAGCCAACCCTACGGCTCGGCCGCGGTGCTGGCCTTGCGTAGCTCCACGCACGACTACGGGGTGCTAGTGCTGCTGAAAAAAGAGCAGGCCGGTTTCGACCCCGAAGACCTAAGTATTCTGCACACCTTCACCACGCAAACCGTTCTCAGCCTCGAAAACCTGCAGCTCGCCCAAGAGGCGCGCATCAGCCAGAGTGCGCAGGACGAGCTGCGCATCGCGGCCCTGGTGCAGGAGCGACTGATACCCAAGCACCTGCCCACCGACAACTGGTTTGAAATCAGCACCTACGCTCAGGCGGCCAAGGAAGTAGGCGGCGATTTCTACGACTTTTTGCACCTGCCGGGTCAGCGCCTGGCTGTGCTCATCGGCGATGTGTCGGGCAAGGGCGTGACGGCGGCCTTCCACACGGCCCAGATGAAGGGGATTTTTCACGCCCTCATGCAGCCCAACCCGCTGGCCAAAAAGGACCGCGAGCGCTACCCCGACCCCCACCGCTTTATGGTGCTGGCCAACGAGGCGCTCACGCACTGCCTGGAGCGCTCGTCGTTTATCACGGCCTCTTTTTACCTCATCGACTACGAGGCCGGCGGCTTCAGCTTTGCGCGGGCTGGGCACTGTCACACGCTTTATTACCACTCTATTAAGGAGGAGGTTAGCTACTTCCGCAGCGAGGGGCTAGGGCTGGGTATTTTGCGCGATGCCAGCTACGGCCGCCACGTTAAAAACCAGTTTTGGGACTATAACCCCGGCGACGTAATGGTGATTTACACCGACGGTATTCCGGAGGCGCGCAACGCCAGCGGCGACGAGTACGGCGAGGAGCGCTTGGCCCGGATGCTGGGCGAGTCGTTTTACCAGTCGGCCGAGGAAATCAACCAGCACATTCGCCACGATGTGCAGGAATTTAGCAAAGGCCTGCCCCTGCACGACGACCAAACCCTGCTGGTTATCAAATTTAAATCGTCCCAACCCCAGGGCTAGCCCCCCCGTATGGGCCCTATTATGAAAGTAACCGCTCAACCCGCCGATACTACCCTCACGCTCTTGCTGGATGGCGAGCTCGATGCCTCGTCTGCCGTGGTGCTCGATACCGAGCTGAACAAGCCCGAGCTACTCAAGTACAAGAAAGTTTTGATTGACTGTCAGCGCCTTAGCTACATCTCTTCCGCGGGCCTGGGTGTTTTTATCTCCCACTTGCAGCGCCTGCAGGATTCTAACGTAAAATTGGTTTTCTTCAATATGCAAGAGAAAGTTTTCAACGTATTCGAAATTCTCGGCCTTGATTCGCTCATGACCATCGTGCCCACCGAGCAGGCTGCCTTAGCCGCGTAGCTTTAGTTATGAGCTATAGCGTATAAAATGTGATTTGCCCAACCTGCAAGAGCCATTCATCTTTTATACGCTATACCTTATAATTTCCTCTCCCCTTCCCCATGCAAGACCGCATCCGCATTAGTTGTTCGCGCCAGAACCTGCAGAAGGTGCGCGACTTTGTGCGCGACTTTTTGCTGAGTGCGGACCGCAGCGACCTCGTGGTAAACCAAGTGGTGCTGGCAGTAGATGAGGTGGTGGCTAACTTTATTATCCACGCCAACGGCGAGGATACCACCCAGTTTCTGGAGCTGCTGCTGGTGTTGGCCGGCCCCAACCTCGATATTGAGATTGAGGACTACGGCAGCACGCTTTTTTTGCCGGCGGGCAAAGTAGCCAACCCCGATATGCGCGCCTACATTCAGCAGGGCCGCAAGGGTGGCATGGGCATGGCCCTAGTGTCGCGCATTATGGACCAAGTGGAGTTTTTTGAGCGCAATTCGCATACGGTATGCCACTTGAGCAAGGTGCTGGGCTAGCGGCCACCGGACGGCCAGCTCTTTAGTCGCACTTATTCGCAGCGGGCGAACGGCACCAGGGGCCGTTCGCCCGCTGTTTTTGGGGCGGGGCACCGCGGGGCTAGGGGCGGCGGGCGGGCTAGCCAGGGCGACCGCGCCCGTTGGCCGGGGTTTTATTCGTAAAATTGCACCAGTATTGTGCCTGATGCGTTGCGCTTTGTCTTTGCACGCTTTTTAGGTCGGTTCTTTTCTTCTTCTATGCACTCCCGCCTCCCGTTGGCTGGTGCCGCTGCTGCCGCGCTGCTTCAGCTGGCCGCCTGCCAAACCAGCAAGCCTACCACTGCCACCTCTGCTGCCGCCAGCCAGCCGCTCGGCACGCCGGTAGCGCCCGGCCCCGCCATCGAAACCCTGGGTTCCTACCCGGTTTCGGCCCGCGAGTTTGCCTATGTGTACAAGAAAAACAACGGCACGGCCGCCGACTACGGCACCCGCGCCAGCGTTACGGACTACCTCACGCTCTACACCAACTTTCGCCTGAAAGTGCTGGACGCCGAGAAGCGCGGCCTCGACACCACCCAGGCCTTTCGGCGCGAGCTCGATGGCTACCGCCAGCAGCTAGCCCTGCCCTACCTCACCGAGAAGGGCGTGACCGACCAGCTAGTGCGCGAGGCCTACGACCGTATGGGCCAGGAGGTGAATGCCTCGCACATCCTCATTCGCGTGGCGCCCGATGCTACGCCGGCCGATACCCTGGCCGCCTACCAAAAGGTGGTGGCCCTGCGCCAGCGCGTGACCGGCGGCGAGGACTTTAGCCTGGTAGCCCGCACCACCAGCGAAGACCCTTCGGCCAAGGAGAACGGCGGCAAGCTGGGCTATTTCACGGCTATGCAAATGGTGTATCCGTTTGAAACGGCCGCCTACCGCACGCCGGTGGGCCAGGTTAGCCAGCCCATTCGCACGCGCTTCGGCTACCATATTATCAAGGTAAACGACCGCCGCACCGCCCAGGGCGAGATAAAAGTGGCTCACCTGATGGTGCGCGTGACGCCCCAGGCACCCCGTACTGACTCGGTGGCAGCCCACAAAAAAATCGACGAGCTCTACGCCCGCCTGCGCAAGGGCGAGAGTTGGGGCAAGCTCGTGGCGCAGTTTTCGGAAGATGCGGGCTCGGCGCCCAACGGCGGCGAGCTGCCGCCCTTCGGCACGGGCCGCATGATTCCGTCGTTTGAGGAAGTAGCCTTTAAGCTGCAAAAACCCGGCGACATCTCGGCCCCGGTGCAGACGCCCTACGGCTGGCACATCATTAAGCTGGTGGAGAAGCAGCCGCTAGCCCCCTTTGCGGCCATGGAGCCCACGCTCAAGAGCAAGGTGGGTAAAGACTCGCGCTCGGAGCTCAACCGCGCAGCCTTCCTCAAGCGCATTCGCCAGGAAGACCAGTTTGTGGAAATTCCGGCCGCCAAGGCGCTAGCCTTCGCCCAGGCCGATACGGCGCTGGTGCACGGCCGCTACAAATTCGGTGGAGCCGCTACCATGCGCACAACAGGTACCAAAACCGGCGGACCCAAAACACTGAAAACGGGTGGCGACAAGTTGCCGCTCTTCACTATCAGCAGCAAGCCCTATACGGTAGCCGATTTTCTAACCTTTGCCCAGCAAAACCAGCGCCCGCGCCCTACTGCGCAGCCCGAGTTTGCCATGCAGCAGCTCTACGACCAGTACGTGGACCAGAGCCTAACCGAGTTTGAAAAGGCTAGCCTGCCTACGAAGTATGAGGACTACCGCATGCTGGTGCAGGAATACCGCGATGGCATTCTGCTCTTCCAGCTGATGGATGAAAAAGTATGGAGCAAGGCCATTGAGGACACGGCCGGCCTGCGCAAGTTTTTCCTGGCTAACCAGGCCAATTACCAGTTTGGGCAGCGTGTGCGGGGCACGGTTATTTCGGCCGCCTCGCCGCAAGTATTGGCCCGCGCCCAGCGCGAGCTGAAGGCTAGCCGCTACCCGGTGGCTGGCAAGGCTGGCGCCGCCTTAGTACACTTCAACCCTGGCACGGCTACGCCCGCCAACCGCAACGGCTCGGCCGTACTCGACGATGTGGCCCGCCGCCTCAGCCAGGACACGGCGCTGACCGTGACGGTGGCTGGCCACATTCGGCGGGGCGAAACTGCGGCGCTGGCCCGCCAGCGGGCTACGGCCGCCATCGACTACCTAGCTAAAACCGGCAAAATCGAGCGGCGCCGCTTGGTAGCTGCTGCCACTGGTGCCGCTACCACGACTACCGGCGATACCCGCGTGGCGTTCTTCAGCAACTCGCCCGCTGCACTCGAAGCCAGCCTGAACCAGCAGAACCCCCTAGCCGTGCAGATTCAGCAGCGCACCTTCCAGAAGGGTGATAACAAGGTGATGGACGACTACTTTGCTCGCCCGGCTGGCACCTATACCGTGCAGCGTGATGGCCGCTACTACGCCATCATTGTGCAGCAGAGCCTGGCTGCTGGCCCCAAAGCCCTGGGCGACGCCCGCGGCCAGGCCACCAGCGACTACCAGAATTACCTCGAAAAGCAGTGGATTGAGCAATTGCGCCAGCAGCACCCCGTTAAGGTAAACGAGGATGAGGTGAGCAAGCTCGTGACCAAATAAATGCGGTTACCCGGCGGGCGGCCGAATTTTCTGCCCGCTACTCAACGTTATCGGCGAGCGGGCGGCAACCATCTGGCCGGCCCCGTGCCTCTTTAGTTTATGCAACGTATCGCCCGGCGCTTGTCCGCCCTTTCAGTAGTTGTTTTGGGGGCCCTGCTGGCCCTGCCGCACGCTAGCCACGCCCAGCTCGGCATCAGCCGCCCGGTGGGCCAGGAATTGCTCGATGGCATTGCGGTAAAGGTTGATAACCAGATTATTCTGCGTTCCGAAATTGAGGGCATTATGGTGCAGGAGGCGGCCCGCGCCCAGGGCAAGCCCCTGCCGCCCGACCTGCGCTGCAAAATTGTGCAGAGCCTGGTGCTCAACAAGCTCATGATTGCCCGCGCAGAGGTTGACTCCGTGACCGTGACCGACCAGCAGGTAAACGGCGAGCTCGACCGCCGCATGAACTACTTCGTGCAGCAGGTGGGCTCGGAAAAAAAGCTGGAGGAAATGTACAACAAGCCGGTGCGCGTGCTCAAGGAGGACCTGCGCGGCCAGGTGCACGACCAGCTGGTGCAGCAGAAAATGCAGGAGCAGATTTCGGGTAAAGTAGCCGTGACGCCCCGCGAGGTGAAGGAATACTTCGACAAGGTGCCCAAAGACAGCATCCCGTACTTCTCGACCGAGGTGGAAGTGGGCCAGATTGTCATTCCCGCCCAAGTAAACGACGCTGCCAAGCAGGCCGCCATTGCTCAGCTTAACGATATTCGGGGCCGTGTGCTGGCCGGCGAAAGCTTCGAGACCCTAGCCAAGCAGTTCTCGCAAGACCCCGGCTCGGGGGCGCAGGGCGGCTACCTGGGCTACTTCAAGAAGGGCGAGCTAGTGCCTGAGTACGAGGCCGCCTCGCGCAAGCTGGAGCCCGGCCAGCTGTCGCCGGTAGTGGAGTCGCAGTTCGGCTTCCACCTTATTCAATTCATTGAGCGCAAGGGTGATTCGTATTCTACGCGCCACATCTTGCTGAAGCCCGCTACCGGCACGGCCGACGCCAGCGTGGCCGCCACCAAGCTCACGCGCATTCGCACCCAGATTCTGAAAGACAGCATCTCCTTCGCCAAGGCAGCTAAGGACTTCAGCACCGACAAGATGACGGCGGCCAACGGCGGCCTGCTGGCCAACCGCCAGGACGGCGGCACCCGCATGCCGCTCGACAAGCTCGACCCGGCCATCTTCTTCGTCATCGACACCATGAAAGTGGGTCACATTACTCCGCCGATGCCCTACCGCACCGACGATGGGAAGGAAGCCATGCGCATTCTGTACCTCAAAAGCAATACCCCGCCCCACCAGGCCAACCTGCTCGACGATTACCAGAAGATATCGCAGGCCGCGCTGAGCCAGAAGAAGAGCAAGGCCCTCGACGATTGGTACGAGAAGAACCGCGACACCGTGTACCTGGAAGTTTCGCCCGAGTACGCGCAGTGTAAAGTACTGACGGCCAGCACCGAGTAGTAAGTATATTATTTTCCATTACCGAACGTCATGCTGAGCTTGCCGAAGCATCTTGGTCGTATCGTTGGGGTCAATACCCTAGCGGTGCGGCCGAGATGCTTCGACAAGCTCAGCATGACGTTCTTGTGTATTCGTTGTCTTATTTAGCTCATGGCGCAATTTCAAAACGATAAAGAGGCGGCCGACTCGCTGAAAGCGGCTTACCAACAGCTGCGGCAGGAAATCGGCAAGGTCATCGTGGGGCAGGATGAGGTTGTGCGGCTGGTGCTCACGGCGGTGTTTGCCCAGGGCCACTGCCTGCTGGTGGGCGTGCCGGGGCTAGCCAAGACGCTGCTCATCCAAACCATTGCCGACTCGCTCGACTTGTCGTTCAACCGCATCCAGTTCACGCCCGACCTGATGCCGAGCGACATTGTGGGCTCGGAAACCCTGACCCAGCAGCGCGACTTTCAGTTTGTGAAGGGGCCGATTTTCGCCAACATCATCCTAGCCGACGAAATCAACCGCACGCCGCCCAAGACCCAGGCTGCCCTGCTCGAAAGCATGCAGGAATACGCCGTGACGGTGGCCGGGCAGCGCTACCCACTGGCGCGCCCGTTTTTCGTGCTAGCCACCCAAAACCCGATTGAGCAGGAGGGCACCTACCCGCTGCCCGAGGCGCAGCTCGACCGCTTCATGTTTAATATCCAGCTAGGGTACCCGAGCTACGAAGAGGAGTTGAACATCGTAAAAAACACGACTTCCGACCGCAAATCGACTGTAGGTAAGGTGCTGCACTCCGACGACATCCAGGCGTACCAGGCCCTGGTGCGCCGCGTGCCGGTGGCCGACAACGTGGTGGAATACGCCGTGGGCCTCGTGCACAAAACGCGTCCCAACACCGCCCGCACGGCCCCCCGCGCCCAGCAGTTGCTGGAGTGGGGCGCCGGCCCCCGGGCTAGCCAGTACCTGATAGTAGCGGCCAAGTGCAACGCCCTGCTCACCGGCAAGTACTCGCCCGATATCGAAGACGTGCGCGCCGTAGCTTTGCCCATTCTGCGGCACCGCATTGTGCGCAACTTCAAGGCCGAGGCCGAAGGCATGAGCGTGGAGCAGATTATCAAGGAATTATTGTAAAACCTACTGTCATGCTGACGAAGGAAGCATCTTATCGCGGCTGCCTTCGCCAGCTCTGAGAATCCGAGCACTGCAAGCGTGATAAGATGCTTCGCAGGCTCAGCCTGACAAAAGCCACATGGAAGCCCAAGCCTACTACCAGCAATTTGAGCGCAACGTGCGCGTCATCCTCGATGCCCTGGCCGCCGGCCTCGACCTACGCACCACGGCGCTCGAAACCAGCCTGCCCATTGAAGTTTACGTGCTGTGCGAGGTGCTGAACCAGGGCGCTGGCGAGCACTTCACGCTTACTGCCACCGGCGTGGCGCGGCTAGCCGAGTTTCAGCAGCAGTTTATGAAGCACGAGGACCAGACCCTAGGCGCTATGCAGCGCGTGCTAGCCGACAAGCAGGCCGTCATGCGCACGCCCGAAGGCCGTGTTTTCACGAAGGAAATGCTGATTCGTCGCCTCGAATTTTTCAATGAGGCGGCCCGTCAGGTAAACGTGATGCGCACCCAGCAGGCGCTGGGCAGCCCCCGCCAATACGTTCAGGGCTAACCTCTGGCCAACCCCAGCCTAAAGGTTAATTTTAAGCTAGCCCCTGCCCGACCTTGCTGTTGGGCAGGGGCTAGCTTTACTTTTGGAGTGATAGCCAGGGTTATGGGGCTAGCCCCATAACCCTGGCTCTGCGGCCGGGTTATTGTTTGCCTGCGCCGCTGCTTACCCAAGTCTTTTTCCAGTGTTCGAAACTGCTCGCCTGCTGCTCCGCCCTTACGAGCCGACCGATGCTCAGGCGTTTTTCGCCTTGCTCGACCAGAGCCGGGAGCGGCTTAGTGCCTCTTTTCCTGACCGCCTGCGGGCTGTGCCGACCCTAGCCGCCGCGCCCGCCCAGCTCGCCGCTTTCGCCGACGACTGGCGCGCGGGTCGCTTCTATGTATTCGGTATCTGGCGGCGCGACACCGGCGCCTACATCGGCGATATCTGCCTGATGCCCCAGCGCCACGGCCAGGCCGAAATCGGCTACTACCTGGCCATTGAGGCCCAGGGCCACGGCTTCGCCCGCGAGGCCCTGGCGGCCGTGTGCCGCTTTGGCTTCGGGCGCATCGTAGAGGCGCAGCGCCTGCTTATCCGCTGCTTTGCCGATAACGAGCGTGCCCAGGCCGTGGCCCGCGCGCTAGGCTTCACGCCCCAGGGCCCCGAAAAGCCCGAGCAACCCGCCTGGCTGCGCCTCAGCTTTTGGGAAAGCCGCCCGCCGCAGCCACCCATCCTGCACTTCGTGCGCCACTGGGCCGCGGGCGACCGGGAGGAGTTACCAGTGAGCAATGTGCAGTGACCAATGCATGATTCGCACTAGAGAATTGCTCACTGATAAGCTCATTACTCATTACCTACTGCCCCGTGCGCACGCGCCGGCCGATGTTGCCAAGCAGCCACTCTTGTCGGAAATTGAGGTAGAAGCCGAACGAGAAGTCGAGCAGGCTGCGGTTGAAATCATACACCGGCTCGACGCGCACCGTGAGCGCCGCGGCATCGGAGATGCGAAAGTCGCGCAGCAGGCGCACCAGCAACAGCCGGCGCTCGGCGTCGGTGTAGCCCGGCGTGCCGTAGCGCGAGGCGATGGATTGGTAATAATTACCCCCTAGCGGCGCGTAAAACTTACTGCCCTGCCAGTAGCTCAGCATCAGGTCCACGTACTTGGTTTCGAGCGTGCCATTGATATACAGGCCCTTGCCCGCCTGAAAAGGCAGGCGGTAGTTGGCAAACGAATGGTCGTCGAAGAGCAAGCCGTAAGCGTTCACCCGCACGGCCTGCACGATACCGCCGCCCAGTGGCACCCTAGCCACTAGGCCGCCGGCGTAGTTAAATAGCGTTTGGATGGGCGCGCGGAGTGTATCAATCTGCCCACCAAAGTGCCGGGCGGTGAATTGCAACGGGACGGACAGCTGCACCCGGCTAGCATCGTCCGTGAGGCGGAAGCTGCTGCTGAGGCCGCCGGCAATCTGCTCCTGGTAATTGCTGCCCGGGTACTCCTGCTTTAGCCAGTCAACCCACGCATCCAGAAACACGCGCTTAGTGTTGAGCCGGTACTGCAATCCTTCCTCCAACGGCTTTAGCATCACGCGCTCAAAGTCGAGTAGCGGCTCGATGTAGCCGTGGTTGAGATTGGCCTTGATATTACCGAAAATGAATTGGCTGCTGCCATGCGTCCAGGTGGCGCGATAGGTAGGCCGCACCTGTTGCAGCCGAGGGTTGCCAAAGTCTTTCCAGAGAAAAATGCCCGCTTCGAGGCGCAACTCTTTGGTAGGGTAATAGACGAGCTGCGGGTTTAGCTGCGTGCCAGTTAGGGTATAGCCTTGGACGATATCGTTGAAATATTCGTTGTCCTTGAAGAAGGTGAAGGCATTTAGCGAAATGCGGAGGTCGCCTTGTGCAGCTGAATGTATGAGAATACGACGATTTTGAGCAGCTCCAACAGAATCACTGTACCTGATATAATCAGAAGGTTCTGGTCTGCCTACTCCTTCTCGTAAAACTCCTGGCGTAGGCGACGTAAACGCCCGATTATCTAGTTGCGCCTGGGCCGGGCTAGCCATAACCAACACAGCCCCAAGGCTAACTAAAATTTTTAGAAATTTCCCCATAAATTTGCGCTTCTTCCGGCACAAAACCGGGGTGCGTTGCGTTACAAATGGCCGCCGCAAAACAGAACGGTAGCCGGGCTAGCCCGCTGCTTTTCTGCCTTGCGGCGGTAAACCAAAATACCGTAGATTTACAACTCTTTAGTTTTCCCCCTCCCCTTCATGGCCTTAGCAACCAAAAAAGCCGAAAAACCAGAAATGGTAGAAAAAGCTGACAAAACCGGTCCCTCCAGCCCCGCTGCCGAGAAAGCAAAAGCCCTCGCGCTGACGATGGAAAAGCTCGACAAAGCCTTTGGCAAAGGTACCGTCATGAAGCTTTCGGACCAGAAGGTGAACGACATTCCGGCTATTAGCACGGGTTCGCTTTCGCTAGATATCGCCCTCGGCATCGGCGGCCTGCCCCGCGGCCGCGTCATTGAGATTTACGGCCCCGAATCGAGCGGTAAGACGACCCTAACGATGCACGCCATCGCCGAAGCCCAGAAAGCCGGTGGCACCGCCGCGTTCATCGACGCCGAGCACGCCTTCGACCCGACCTACGCCAAGAAGCTGGGCATCGATGTGGATAACCTCCTCATCGCGCAGCCCGACAACGGCGAGCAAGCCCTCGAAATCGCCGACCAGCTTATCAGCTCGGGCGCGATTGATATCATCGTCATTGACTCCGTGGCGGCCCTCGTGCCGAAAGGCGAACTCGAAGGCGACATGGGCGACTCGAAAGTGGGCCTGCACGCCCGCCTCATGAGCCAGGCCCTGCGCAAGCTCACCGGCACGATTAACAAGACGAACTGCCTCTGCATCTTCATCAACCAGCTGCGCGAGAAAATCGGCGTGATGTTCGGCTCGCCCGAAACCACGACCGGTGGTAACGCCCTGAAATTCTACGCTTCGGTGCGCCTCGACATCCGTCGTATCGGCCAAATCAAGGAAGACAAGGATAACGTAACCGGCAACCGCACCAAGGTGAAGGTGGTGAAAAACAAAGTAGCGCCGCCCTTCAAGGTGGTCGAGTTTGACATCATCTACGGCCAGGGTATTTCGAAAGTCGGTGAGATTGTCGACCTCGGCGTTGATATGGGCATCATCGGCAAGTCGGGCTCGTGGTTCAGCTACGACGGCAACAAAATCGGCCAGGGCCGTGAGGCTGTTAAGACTCTGCTGCTCGACAACCCCGAGCTAGCCGACCAGATTGAAGCCAAAATCCGCACCATGGCCAAGGGCGACGAGGACATCATCCCCATTGACATGAGCGGCCCCGAAGACGGCGACGACACGCTGTAAACGCTTCGCACAAATTGCATTTTTAAAGCCCCACTGCCCGCTGGCAGTGGGGCTTTTTTTATACTTTAGCGAAACGTGGCGGGGGCCGCGCAGCCGCTACTTTTGTTGGCTGGCACTTTGTTTGCAAATCCACTTTTGCCTCCGCCTTCGTTTCTGCTTGTATGCGCCGCTGGTTACTCCCGCTTTTTCTGCTCTGCACTGCCTGGACCCAGCCCATTGGCCTGGCCGAGCCGGTGCGGCACTGGCCCAATACCAGTTTTAAAGCCGGCGAAACCATTCGATACAAGGTGCACTACGGCGTCATCAACGCCGCCGAAGCCACCGTCGAAACCTCTGGCAGCCTCGAACGTGTGGCCGACCGCCCCTGCTACAAAGCCACCGTGAGCGGCCGCACCACGGGCTCGTTCGACTTCTTTCTGCACGTGAAAGACCAGTGGCGCGCCTACATCGACACGGCTAGCATCCTGCCCATGCGCTCTAGCCGGGATATCGAGGAAGGCACCTATCGCAAGAAGGAAGTCGTGGATTTCGACCAAGCGCACGACCTTGTCAACGTGCTGCAAACCCACACCAAGGAGCCTATCCGCTACACCTTCAAAGTGCCCAACAATGTGCAGGAGCTCGTGAGCGGCTTCTACTACCTGCGCACCCTCAACTACGAGCACATGAAGCTCGGCGAAGTCATTCACATGGGCGGCTTCTTCGACGAATCCACGTTCAATCTGGATGTTACCTTCCGGGGCCGCGAAGTAGTCGATACCAAAGCCGGTCCCGTTCATGTGCTAAAGCTGGTGCCCAAAATGCCCAACAACCGCATTTTTCGGGGCGAGGAGGCCATCAAGATTTATTTATCTGATGACCGCAACAAGATTCCGGTGCTCTTCCAAGCCGAGCTGTTTGTGGGCTCGGTGAAGGTCGATATGTATAAGTACGACGGCCTGAAGTACCGGCTCAACATGGCCCGCTAGGGTGGTAAATAAGCGATGGGTTGATAAGGCGCTGGGGTAATCAAGGCGGAAAAATGTGCGGCGCTGAGGCGATAGAAATTCCCCTTGCTACCCCAACACTGCTTACTTAAATAACTTCATCACCTCCTTACCGCACCACTTTTTCACCGTTTTACTACGTCACACAAACGTAACATGGCGGCCCGGCTGGCTAGGGTAATTTTGCACCGCGAAGGTTCTTCCCCCCTCGCGCCCGCCCCGTGGCTACTCCCACCAGTCAGAAGTCAGCGTCGGCCAAGGCCGGCACTTACAAGATTCTAGTAGTTGACGATGACCCGGACATTGTCGAACTGCTCGAATTTAACCTTAAGAAAGAAGGCTACCTCACTACCTCGGCCAGCGATGGCCAGCAGGCCCTAGCGGCAGCTCAGGAGTTTAACCCCGACATTATTTTGCTCGACGTGATGATGCCGCACCTCGACGGCATCGCCACCTGCCGCGCCCTGCGCGAGCAGCCCAAGTTCAAGGACACCTACATCCTGTTTCTCACCGCCAGGGCCGAGGAATTTTCGGAAGTGGCCGCTTTCGAGGCTGGCGCCGATGACTTTCTCTCGAAGCCCATCAAGCCCCGGGCCTTGTTGAGCCGGCTGGCCGCCGTGGTGCGCCGCGACCAGGACCCCCACGCCGGCGTAGATGCCATCGACATCAACGGCCTGCGCATCGACCGTACGGCCTTCGCCGTGTACCAGGAGGGCCGCAAAATCACGCTACCCAAAAAGGAATTTGAGCTGCTGGCCTTTCTGGCGGCCGCGCCGCACAAGGTGTTCAGCCGCGACGAGCTGCTGCAAAACATCTGGGGCAACGACGTATTTGTGCTAGCCCGCACCGTGGACGTGCACGTGCGCAAAGTGCGCGAAAAAGTGGGCGACCACCACATTCAAACCATTAAGGGTGTGGGCTATAAGTTTAACGCTGACTAACTTTTTGCCTATTTAGACCGTCATGCTGCGCTGGTCGAAGCATCTCTACCGCGCCGCTAGGGTGTCGTTCGGTAGAAATGCTTCGACCAGCGCAGCATGACGGTCTTTTTTGTTTTTAGTTAGATTCCTTAGCGGCGTCAGCTACCATTTTTACCTTCTCCCATTTACCGCATCTCCACCTTTACGAAAGATGAACCTCTCCTCCCGCACCATTGCCGTTCTCATTGCGCTGCTGGTGGCGGGCGTGCTTGGCACGGGCACGTACTGGGTGCCCAGGCTGCCTACGCACCAGGCTTTTTTGGCGGGCGGCATCACGGTAGCGGCGTGCTTTCTGCTGGTGTACCTGGCCTTTGAGGCGCTAGTTTTCCGGGAGATAAACGGCATCTATTCGCGCCTGGAGCACATCAAACGCAAGGAGTTCAAGCGCTTGAGCAACAAGTTTTTATTTCGACCCGAGCCCCTGCAGCGCATCGGCGATGAGATAGTGCAGATGGCCGAGCGCCGCCAGCAGGAGCTCGACGAGCTCAAGCGCCTGCAAGCCCTGCGCCGCGAGTTTCTGGCCGATGTCTCGCACGAGCTCAAAACGCCGCTTTTTGCGGCTCAGGGCTTCGTGCACACTATTCTTGACGAGGAGGAGGACAACGAGGACGGCATGGACCCCACCATGCGCCGCAAGTTTTTGCAGCGCGCCGCCGCCAGCCTCGATGCGCTCGATACGCTGGTGCAGGATTTGGTCACGATTTCGCAGCTCGAAAAAGGTGTTATCCGCATGCGCCGCCAGCGCTTCGACCTCGTGGCCCTGGTGCAGGAGCTGTTTGAGTTGCTGGAGCAGCAGGCCGAGCGGCGCGGCACCACGCTGGAGCTGTTTCCGCCGCACCTGGCCGACGAGGAAATCCTGGTCATTGCCGACCGCAACCGCATCCGCCAGGTACTTACCAACCTGATAGATAATGCTATAAAGTACGGGCGAGTGCACAACGGCCACGTGGTGGTAACCCTCACGCCCAGCCGCCAAGGGGTGCGCGTGGCCGTGCGCGACAACGGTGCCGGCATCGCCCCCGAGCACCAGGCGCGCGTCTTCGAGCGTTTTTACCGGGTTGATAAAAGCCGCTCGCGCGCGGCTGGCGGCACGGGGCTGGGGCTAGCCATCAGCAAGCATATTGTGGAGGCGCACAAGTCCACCATCAGCATTAAGAGCGTGCTGGAAGAAGGCACCACAATGGAATTTAAGCTGCCTCGCCCCAAGGAGGTGAAGTAGCGTAGGCTTTGGCTCATGAATGAGCAACCGCGCTTGCTGTATGCTAGCGAACGTGGTTGCTGGCTGCGCGCGCCCGGACTCGCCGAGGCCAAGCTACTGGCGGGGCGTACCTTTGCGCTTCGCATGAAGCCACCCAAGTTCAAAGACCTCATTCTGTTTGAGAACGACGATTACATCGTCGTCAACAAGCCCCCGTTCCTGTCCACGCTCGACGAGCGCATTGGCGTGGCCGCCAGCCTGCTGCGGCTAGCCCGCGAATACGCCGACGATGCCCAGGTGGGCCACCGCCTCGACCGCGACACCAGCGGCGCGCTGGTGCTGGCCAAGCACCCCGAGGCCTACCGCCACATCTCGATGCAGTTTGAGAACCGCGAGGTCAACAAAGTGTACCACGCCGTAACCTGGGGCGCCCCGCCGCTGGATAAGTTTGTGGTAGAGCGCAATATCGAAACCACCAAGAGCGGCAAGGCCCGGCTGGCCTTCAAGGGCAAGCCCGCCGAAACGCGCTTTACGCTGCTCGAAACCTACGCCCGCCACGCCTTGGTGCAGTGCGAGCCCGTGACCGGGCGCATGCACCAGATTCGCCTGCACCTGGCGTATGTCGAAACGCCCATTGTGGGCGACCACCTCTACGGCGGCGAGGATTTTTTCTTGTCGTCGCTCAAGAAGAAATTCAATCTGAAGGAGGGGGAAACCGAGCAGCCGTTCATTAAGCGCTTCGCCCTGCACGCCAAGGAGCTAGCCTTCAAAGGGCTAGCCGGCGAGGACATTCGCATTGAAGCCCCTTACCCGAAGGATTTCCGGGTGCTGGTCGAAACGCTGCAGCAATACCGCTAGCTGCCCGCAGCGCCCCACCCACCGCCTCGTGAAGCAAGTCCACGCTGCCTCGCCGTTTTACCGCACCATCACCTTTTGGGAGCAAGCGGCCTTCTGGCTGCTGCTGGTTTTGCACCTGGCCCCGCTATGCGGGGGGCGCTACTTTCCGACGGCCGACGGCCCCACGCACCTCTACAATGCCTGGCTCTGGAAAGCCATGCTTTTGCAGCCCGGCCACCCCGCCCACCAAGTACTGGCCTTCAATCCTAACCCGGAGCCCAACTACCTCAGCCACTTGCTACTGGTGGGGCTGCTATCCCTGGTTCCTGCCTGGCTGGCTGAGAAGACGCTGTTGGTGCTTTACGTGGTGGGGCTGCCGCTCGCCTTGCGCTACGCGCTACGCAGCGCCGGGCAGGCGGGCACGGGCTGGCTGGCCGTGCTGGGGTTTCCGTTGGTATACAGTGTGGTACTGGTGTGGGGCTTCTATAATTTTTGCCTGAGCTTGCTATTGCTGCTGCTAGCCAGCGGCTACTGGCAGCGGCACACCGGCCGGTGGCGCCCGGCCACTCTAGCCGGGTTTGCCGGGCTGCTCACGCTGTTATACACTGCCCACCCGATGACGTATCTAGCGTCGGGGCTGCTGCTTGGGCTGCTGGCGCTGGCCACCCACCGCACCCACCCCCGGCGCCGGCTTACCGAGCTAGGGGTGCTGCTACTAGCCCATCTACCCACGCTGCTGTTGCTGGGGTGGTACGCCGCCCACAAAGGCACGGCCACCAGCGCGCCCGCCCTCAGCTACGGCGCCAACCTTTGGGAGTGGTTTCGACTGGAACCCATCCACTATTTTGGGTCGGCCGAGGGGTCCTACCGCTGGCTGCTGGCGGGGCTACTAACGGTAGCCGTGGGCGTGGCCGGCGCACGGGTACTGCGCCGGCAAGCGGCGGCCTGGCCCGTGCTGCCGTGGGCGCTGGGCACCCTGCTGCTAGCCGCTGCCTACGTTGCCCTGCCCGATGCCATTGCGGGGGGCAGCATCACCCGGCCGCGCTGGGGCTTGCTGAGCTACTTAGCCTTGCTCTCTGGCCTGGCCGCAGTGCCCTGGCTACCCAGGTGGCGCCTTATTGGCTTAGGTATCGGCACGCTGGTGGCCGCATTACTACTCGGCTTCAGAATGCCTAAGCTCCGGGCCTTCCAGGCTGGCCTCGCAGAGTATCAGTTGCTGGCACCCTACCTGCGCCCCGGCGCCACTATCCTACCCATTGCCTACGATAAGGCCAACGGCTTGCCCGAGGCGTTGGCCACCAACACGTACATCCCCGTTCTTGGGGAGGCGGTGAACTACCTGGCCGTAGAGCACGCTTTGCTAAGCTACGAAAACTACGAAGCGCTCACCGGTTACTTTCCGCTGGTGTGGCGGCCCGGCAAAACGCCCTTGCTGGCGGGCAAGCAACGGCCGGCCCGCCCGGCGCCCTTCCTGGCCGAGCCTACGCACCTCCCAACTTACGTGCTGCTTCAAAACCGGCTCCTGGCTACCCCCGGCAGCGCCGCCAATGCCGCTTTTATTACCAGCTACCTGGCCCATTTTCGCTACCAGTTGCGGTACCGCTCGCCCAACCGCTTGCTTGAGCTTTATGAGCGGCCACACAGCCGGCTAGTCCCAGCGCCCGCCCAGTAGCCCACCAAGGTAGCCGGCCGGGGCCGGCCCGCGCTACCCAAAGTGACTTTCCGGCTAAAAAGCAGATTACCACTTGATATTCTGCCCGGAAAGCCGTACCTTTGTGACCGTTTTTCCCCATCCCTGAACGGGTTGGGGTTTATTGTCAATTGTTTAGCCGGTAATTTTTACCAAATCCGCATGGACCACCTGAGCTTCAAGACGACCCACGTCAACAAGGCCAACGCCCAGAAAAACTGGGTTATCATCGACGCCAGCGTGGCCCCGCTGGGCCGCGTGTGCAGCCAAATTGCCAACGTTCTGCGTGGCAAGCACAAGCCTTCCTTCACCCCCAACTCCGACTGCGGCGATAACGTGATTGTTATCAACGCCGACAAGCTGCGTGTGACGGGCAAGAAGATGGAAGAGAAAGTCTACATCTCGCACTCGGGCTACCCCGGTGGCCAGAAGCAGCGCACCCTGCGCGAGCAGATGGGCCGCGACTCGCGCAAGGCTATCGAGCACGCCGTAAAAGGCATGCTGCAGGGCAACCGCCTGGGCGCCGCGCAGTACCGCAACATGTACGTGTACGCTGGTACCGAGCACCCGCACGAAGCGCAGCAGCCCACCGTGTACGAGCTGAAGAACCTGTAAATCATTGCTTTCAGGCCGATTTTGGCCGACTATTTTCCACCATAATGGCAGCTACTAACACCTCTGGTAGAAGAAAAACCTCGGTGGCCCGCATCTACATGCAGGCCGGGCAAGGGAATATCACTATCAATGACCGGGACATGAAGTCCTACTTCGCCAACGAATTGTTGGAGAACATTGTGAACCAGCCACTGGCTACCCTCGAGCAGGTGGGCCAGTACGATATCAAAGTAAACGTGAAGGGCGGCGGCATCGCTGGCCAGGCCGAGGCTATCCGTCTCGCCATCTCGAAAGCTTTGGTAACCGACAACGCCGAAGCCAAGCCGGCGCTCCGCAAGGAAGGCTTCATGACGCGCGACCCCCGCATGGTGGAGCGCAAGAAGTTCGGCAAGCGCAAGGCTCGTCGCTCGTTCCAGTTCTCTAAGCGCTAATCGTTTAACCGTAGTAGTATCATGGCTCAGTCCACCACTTATAAAGAGCTGCTTGACGCGGGTGCCCACTTTGGTCACCTTACGCGCAAGTGGGACCCGAAAATGGCGCCGTACATCTTCATGGAGAAGAACGGCATCCATATCATTGACCTGAACAAGACGCTGGCTTCGCTGGATTATGCTGCCTCTGCTATTCGCAACATCGCGAAAAGCGGCCGCAAAATCATGTTCGTAGCCACCAAAAAGCAGGCCCAGGAGATTGTGCACACGGAGGCCCTGCGCCTCAAGATGCCCTTCGTAACGGACCGCTGGCTGGGCGGGATGCTGACGAACTTCGCCACCATCCGCAAGTCGCTGAAGAAAATGGCTACCATCGACAAGATGGTAAAAGAAAACACGGCTTTCGCTGCCCTCGCTAAGCGCGAGAAGCTCATGATGAACCGTGAGCGCGAGAAGCTGGAGCGTGTGATGGGCGGCATCGCCGACCTGAGCCGCCTGCCCGCTGCCCTGTTTGTGGTAGACGTGAAGCGTGAGCACATTGCCGTGAAGGAAGCCCAAAAGCTTGGTATTCCGGTGTTTGCCATCGTGGATACCAACTCGAACCCCGAGCTGGTGCAGTTCCCGATTCCAGCTAACGACGACGCCTCGAAGTCGATTCAGCTCATCATGAACGTGATTGGCAAGGCTATCGAAGATGGCCTGTCGGAGCGCAAGGTTGACAAGGAAGATGCCGACCGCAAGGAAGCCGATGAGGCGGCTATTGCCGAGAAAACCGAAGCTGACAACGAAGCCTAAGCCGCTTTTAATCGCTTGACGAAAAAGGGAACGGTCGAGGCAAGTGCTTGGCGGTTCCCTTTTTCATTTTGCAGTAGCGCGGACTTTCAGTCCGCGACGCCGAACGTAAAAATCCTTCTTACCCCCAACTCGCGGACTAAAAGTCCGCGCTACAACTATGGCCGCTATCACCGCCGCAGACGTAAACAAGCTCCGCACCATGACCGGCGCGGGCATGATGGATTGCAAAAAAGCCCTGACCGAAGCCGATGGCGACTTCGAGGCTGCCCGCGACATCCTGCGCAAGCAGGGCCAGAAAATCGCAGATAAGCGCGCTGACAACGCTACGTCGGAAGGCCTCGTGCTAGTGAACGTGAGCGCCGACGGCACTACCGGCAAGCTGGTGGCCCTAGCCTGCGAAACTGAGTCGGTAGCTAAAGTAGCTGACTTCCGCACGCTGGTGCAGCAAATTCTGGACACGGCCGTGAAAACGAACGTGGGCACCAAGGAAGATTTGCTGGCTGCCACGGAGGCCGACGGCCGCACCGTGCAGGAGCACATCACCGAGCTGACCGGCAAAATCGGCGAGAAGCTCGACCTGACCTACACCACCCTGAGCGCCGAGAAAGTGGCTTCGTACATCCACTCGGACAACAAGAAGGGCGTACTCGTGGGCCTGAAGAACGTGGGCAGCGCCGACGTAGCCGCTATCGGCCGCGACGTAGCGATGCAAATCGTAGCCATGAAGCCCGTGGCCGTTGACAAAGACGGTGTGGACTCGGCTACGGTAGAGCGCGAAATTGAAATCGGCAAAGAGCAGGCGCGTGCCGAAGGCAAGCCCGAGGCGATGCTGGAGAAGATTGCCCAGGGCAAGCTCAACAAATTCTACAAGGAAAACACCCTCCTAAACCAGGAATTTGTAAAAGACAACTCGCTAACCATCGCCCAGCTGCTCGACAAAGAGTCGAAGGGCATGACGGTATCGGACTTCAAGCGCGTAGCTATCGGCGCGTAGCTTGTAGCTACCCTAACGGTAAAATAAAAGCCCGCTGGCCTTGCGCCAGCGGGCTTTTTATTTGTGGATATGCTTAGTCAAGACCAAATAACAGCACATAAAAAATTTGCATTGCGCACCATCATTGAGATGGGCCTGCGCACTGTTTCTATTTGTTGCGAATTAGAAGATTTTAGGATATATGATTTGCGCTCGTGGCTTAGGTGCTACCGATTAGCAAAAACGATGAGCGCTTTTACTCGCTGGTTTCAAAAGCTAGCATTTTTCTCATCCATTAACTTTGAAGGCTTCGATGAGGATATTTTTTGGCAAGAGTACCAATTGCTTTCCAAAAAATTCCCTACCAATCCATTCATCATGACGAAGCAATTATAGGAACAGAACTTGCAACGCATCAGCGGCTAGGGTGTCTTAGCCGCCGTATCGGCCACCGCAGGGCCAGCGGCGGGAGTAGCCGCCGGCGCCTTGCTGGCTGGGGCGGGGGCGGCCGGGGTGGGGCTAGCCACGGCGGGGGCCGCGGCCGAATCGGAGCTGAACTGGCTGGGGACTACCTGCGGCCGTACCACGGGCGCCACGCGAATGGTTTCGGGAGCGGCCACGGGCGGCAGGTTTAGCTGCTCGGCCTGGGGGCCTACCTCGGGTACTACGGCCGTAGAGTCGGCGGCGGTTTGGGTGCCGCTGGTCAGGTGCTCGTTGGGCTGGGCCGGGCGGCCTAGCATGAGGTAGGCTACCACGCCCAAAAATACCAGCAGGCCACCGATAGCAAACACCAGATTGAGCGGGTTGCGGCGCTCCTCGGCGGGCGGCAGCTCCTCAGCTTCTTCCTCGGCAGAGGCAAGGACGGGCGCGGGCGCGGCCAGCCAATTGGGGTTAGCGGGCGGCGGCAGCGGCAGCTCGGCCGGGTTGGGGGCCACCGCATCGTAGGCGGCCAAGGTGGTTTCGGGGGCGGGGGCCGGCGCCTCGGGCGCGGGGGTTGGGGCTAGGGTGTCCTGGGCGGGCGAAGGCAGCGGCAGCGCGGGCTCGGCCCCAAAAACCAGCTGGCGCTTGAGAGTTTCAAACTCCTGGGGCGTGAGGGTGCCCGCATCCAGCATTTCCTTGAGCTGGCGCAGCGCGGCGAGAGATGAATGCGGGTCGGAAGGACTCATAGAGGCAGAAAAAACAAACTACTTGCCCGCCACGCCGGCCAGGCGCGTTTTGCGGCGCTCCAGCACCTGTACGCTCGTTTCGCGCAGCTGGCCGTTGCTGATGAGGCGCAGGCTGTCCTGGCTCAGGCTCTGGGCGTTGGCCTGGTTCTGGCGCAGCAGTTCCTCAATGCGCTTGAGGTTGGCCGCCGTGTTGGCGCGGGTGTTGTCCATAGTACGGTTAATCTTCTCCTTTTCCTTGTCGATGGCCGTCACCTGAGCCTCAGCATCAAGCACTTGTTGGCGGAAGGCATTGACGCGGGCAGCGGGGGCGTAACGCTCCAGCATGGCTTGCAGGCGCTTAAACTCGGTGGCCGTGAGGTCGGGCGAGAAAAACGTCTTCTCGCCAAATCCCCCGAATAGCGCCACCTCAGTAGTCGAATCGGTGAGCGCCGTGGTGGCAGCGTAGATGTCCACAGCGCGGCTCGACATACCGCTCACCATCACCTGTTTGGCGGTAAGGATACCATTTTTCTTGGTCACCATACTCACCAGCCCGTTCTTGAGCGGAATGCGGTAGGTTTCCTTCAGGTAGCTCTGCAAGAAATCGCGGGTCTTGTCCTCGTTGCCATCCACCACCACGTTTACACTGTACTGGGTGCGGCCGGCGTAGGGCAGCTGGCCCTGGCGCACCACGTAGTTCTGGCCAGGCTCGTAGGTTTGGGCCCGGGCGGCGGGAACTAGTAAAGCGCTTAGGGTCAGCAATAAGAGAAGTCGGCGTAGCATAGCGGCAGGGAAAGCGGGTGAGTGAACTTAGCGAAGGTCGTGGCGGGCAAAGGCGGCGCGCAAATCGTCGCGCATGAGCTGGAAGCGCGCCACGGCCGCCGCCAGAAACTCATCGTCGAGCAGCTGGCGAATTTCCACGTCGGGCGCGGCCACGCCACTCAGGTCGAGGTCGGCCACCTTGTAGGTTTGTTCGAGCGGGCCCTGCTCCAGCTTGAGCAGGTACTTGCCGTTCCAGGCCAGCAGGGTGATTTTGACTTGCGGATACGGGATGTCGGCAACGTGGCGCATAAAGTGGCGAGCAGAAAGTAGGCCGAAGATACTGCCCCTGCCCCACCCCGCCGGGGTAGCTCCGCCTTAACGCCTACCCCGGCCCCCTCGTATAAAACCCAGGGCTAGCCTGCACGGGCCGGCCGCATCTAGCTCGTTTTTAACCATTTTCAGCCATGCCCCAGGGAGATAAGTCGAAGTACACCGACAAGCAGAAGCGCCAGGCCGAGCACATCGAAGAAGGCTACGAGAAAAAAGGCGTGCCCGCCGAAGAAGCCGAAGCCCGCGCCTGGGCCACGGTAAACAAGCAGGATGGCGGCGGCAAAAAGCCCGGCGGCGCCGGCCGCAAGCAATAGCCCTTTTACTCTGGCCCCGCCCCGGCGGCCAACGTCAGCGGCTGGCGTTGGCCGCTGCTTTTTTGAGTCGCTAGGCTGGGGCCGACTCCGGCACTACTGCCGCGTGGGGCCTGAGCCGGCGCAGCACCACCACCAGGCCCAGCAGCAGCACACCGCAACCCAGGCCAATAGTGGGCGCCGTGGTTAGCTCAAGCAGCCAGCCGTTGAGGTAGCTGCTGGCCACCCCGCACAGGTTGACGAGCGCCATGTAGGTCGTGAACTGCGAGCCCTCGATGCGCGGCCGGCAAAAGGCCATCAGCAGCGGCATGGCCGCCACACTCAGCATGGGGTCAGCGAGGCTCATGATGACCAAGCCGCTGAAGCTGATGGTTTTATTAACCCAAAAAGGCGCTAGCCCGCTGAACAACAGCAAGAAGCCCGCTAGCCCCACCAGCACCCAATATTGCAGCCGGCCGGGCCCGATGCGGTCGACCAGCACGCCGCCGCCCAGCAGCACTGCAAAGGACACCAGGCTGCCCCAGCTACCCTGCAAAATAGACACCTCGGCATCGGACCAGTGCAGCGAGTGAATAAGGTGAAACAAGTAGGCATTGCCAAACAGGTAGCTGCCCAGGTAGCCCAGAAAGATGATGCCGAAGGCGCGCAAGCTGTGCTTTTCGACCAGGCTGCGCCATAGCTCGGCAAAAAGCCAGGCGAGCGGTGGGTTGGCTTCGGCCTCGGGTTGGCCCGCGGCCATAGGGCGCGGGCTAGGGCCGAAGCGCGGCAGCAGGTGGTCGGTGCGCTCGAGTTTGATGAAGAATGTGAGCACGGTGAACCCCAGCAGGGCTAGCGACTGCGCCAGCGCCGCCCGCCCAAAGCCCCCGTGGTGCAGCACCCACGAGAGGGCCGCGCCGCCCATCGCCCAGCCCAACAAAAAGCCGCCTCGCATAAAGGCATTTACGCGCCCGCGCTCGGCTACGGGCACCACCGCAATGGCAATGGCATCGACGCTGGCATCCTGAATGGAGGCAAACACGCTGTGGAGGAAGAAGACGGCCCCCATGAGCTTAATCTGGGCCACCGGCTCGCGCACCAGCAGCAGCGAAAGCGAGGCCAGCGCCGCCACCAGCTGCGTGAGCACCACCCACTGCTTGCGGTGCCCGATAACGGAATACTGGTACTTGTCGATAAGCGGTCCCCACACGAACTGGAACGTCCAGGGCAGGCCCACAATGGCCGCGAACGAACCGACCGACTTGGCCGACAACCCGCTTCCAATCAAGTAATTATACACTGCCGTAAGGCCGAAGCCCGCCGGAATGCCCTGCATAATGTACAGGTAAAAAAAGGTGGCGTAGCGCAGCCGGGCGCTGTCGCGCAGAGCGAGTGAGGCCAAAGTGGGTAGGAGGAGGCACAAGACCCAGCCAAAGCGACTGGGCCGAACTACTTTTGACAAGATACATCTTCGTAACTCCATGCGCTTTGCCTTACCTACCTTACTGCTGTTAGGCCTCGGGCACGACTGCTCGGGGCAAGGCACGGCCCCCGCCGGCGACAAGAAAATTTTGATGTCCTTTTCTGGGCCGCCGCTGCCAATGCCGCTGATTGCGCTCGCCAGCATGATGCCGTCGCACCGGGCCTCGCTCGACGACTCGCTGGCGCGGCTCGCCCACGCCCGCAACCGGGTGAAAACCGTGGCACTGATGCTGCTGAGTTCCAGCGGCGGGGCGCGCGATACCAGCGATTACACCGTGCTTGACCGGGCTGGCTACCCCGTACTCACGGCTAAACCCATGTTTGGGGCGCGCACCCACCTGCGCTACAACCGGCAGCACCGGCTTATCAGCCTTACTAAAGATGCGGAACCGGGCTTTGCCTTTATAATACAAGCTGACTATGACCCAGCTAGCCAGACTACCACCACGCGCATAGGCCCCACGCCGGCCACGCTAGCCCTCTACCAGACCGGACATAACATTAAGCGGGCCGGGGCCAGCAGCTCCGAAACACTGCTTACTACTGTACCCGGCCTGCCCGCTCCGGCGGTAGACCGCGTGTTGCTGACCAGAACTGCGCTGAGTGGCGACACAATACGCATCGACATGCTGGGTTACCAGGGCAAGGAGGTGGTAAATGCCGAGGCATACTACGCCCTTGTTAGTGCGGGCCAGCAGCGTGAGGGGGGCACCATCGTGCTGCCGGCCGCTGGGCGCGCCACCCGGGCGCTGGAAGGCCGGTTTATTCCCAACCGGCGCAGCACCTTCGATGCAGCGGGCCGGCTGATTCGCACGCAGTCTCTGCCGGCCCCAGCGTCGCTGGCCGACAAGTCTATTACCCAAACCAGCGACGATGGCCAGGGCAGCATGACAATAAAATCCTCACCCGACACGCTAACTACCACCTACCAGCGTGGCGCCGACGGCCAGCTGCTGCGCGAAACATTCAGCGGCATGCACTGGTCCCAGTCAGAAAAGCCGGCCCCGCCGCAAACTACCACTTACGACTACCTCCCCAACGGCCTGCGCCGCGGCAAAACCGATGGCCTCGGCACCCACTACGAGTACCACTACACCTTTTACTAGAAATCCTACGCTACCAGCGCCTCGGTTACGCGGCCAAGGTCGCTGCTTACTTTTTGCAGGAAAGCCAGCTGTTCGGCCAGGGTGCGGTCGGGGTTGGCGGTGTCGGCCAGGGCATCGGCGCGCACTTCCTGCATGAGGGGCACGGTGGCCGCGGGCACCGGAGCTTCGGCGGCGGGCGCCGCCGGGGTGGCGGCTAGCCTAGCCAGGCTTTTGCCAAGCGCGGCCTGGGCACTGGTGAGAGCACGGCGGGCTTCGGGCGGCACGCTGGGGTTAGGCGTGGCCTCGTCCTGCCAGGTGGAGGTGAGGGCCGAGATATTAGCCGATAAAATGTGGTTCAGCACCACAAACTCGTGCACCTCGGTGGGGTGGCGGCGGGTGCGGCGCGGCTCGGAAAGCATCCGTTGGAAGGCCGCCGCCAGGTTGGCCGAGGCTACGTACACATCTTTGCGCAGCAGCCGGTAGGTGGTGGGCGGTACCTCGCGGCCAGCCAGGCGTTCGGCTAGCTGGCGCAGGTAGGCCAGGTTGGCGCGCAGCGTAGCGGCCAGCAAATTGGGCAGCTGCTCGCCCTCCCAGCGCGGAAACAGCAAATAGGCCGTGGCTAGGGCAATGGCGCAGCCTAGGGCCGTATCGGTGAGGCGTTCCTCAATCACGCCCAGGTACCCTAGCCCCAAAAAGCTGAACATGATGAGCAGGTAGGCGGTGAGAAAAATCACCGTTACCAGGTATTTCGTACGCTGAAACGAGTAGGCGACGACCATAAATACCAGCAAAAAGCCGAAGCGCACGTCGCCATCGGGCACGGCCCACAGCACCAGCACCCCCAAAACCCCGCCCACCAGCGTGCCGCTGATGCGCTGAATATTGCGCTCGCGGGTGAGGCTGAAGCCGGGCTTGAGCATGAAGGTCACGGTCATCAAAATCCAGTAGTTGTGCTGGCCGTGCCACAGCAGCTCGGCCACGGCGTAGGCCACCGAGCAGGCCACGGCCATGCGCACGGCGTGCCGAAACACCGATGAGCCCAGCGTCAGGTTTTCGCGAAAGGCGCTCCACTCCAGCTCCTGGCGGGCCACAAACTGGGTATGACTGGCCACGCGGCCGGCATCGGGGGCTAGCGCGGCGGCCTGGCCCTCGTCGAAGTAGCGCCGGATGCTGCGCACGCGCCGGTGCAGGTCGCGCAGGTTCACCAGTATTTTTTTGAGCACCAGCGTGCTCAGGCCGGTGCTGGGGTCGGGTGCGGGCAGGGCATTGATGCGGGCTTGCAGCTGGGTAAGCTCGGGCAGGCGGTCGGGTGGCGAGGTGCCGTAGGCATGGCCCACCAAAATGGCGCTGCCCAGGTAGTCGAGGTCCACGGCCAGGCGGTTGATAAAGGCTTGCATTTCGGCCAGAATGCCCGTTTCGCCAAAAGCCGCCCGCAGGGCATTATAGTCGTAGTAGCCCGCCGTAATGTGCTCGTAGAGGTCTACCGTTTCGGTGAAGGTGAGCACCAGCCGGCGGCCGGCGCTGGTGCTTTCGCTCACTATCTGGCGCGAGCGAAAGATGAGGTCGCGTACGGCTTCCTGCTTTTCATTTACCACCACCTGCTGGGCCACCAAACGGCGGTAATCGTCGTCGAGGTTGGTGCTGGCATTGTAAAACTCGGCCTTGATTTGCAGAAAGCCCGCCACCGCGTGCAGGCACTCGCCCAGCGCCTGCTGGGCCGAGCGGTAGGGCTGCACCCGGCTTTGCACCAGCGCCAGCAGCAGGTACCAGAGGCCGCCGAGGGCCAGCAGGCCGGCGTGCAGCACGTTGGCTGGCCCGCCCTCAGGGGGGTGGGCTAGCGTCAGTACCATGCCTAGCAGCGCCGCCGAGCCCACGGCGCCGGCCCGCGCCCCCCAGACCAGCAGCATGGTTAGCCCAAAGCTCAGGCCCACCAGCACGACCCCCAACGCCAGCCGGTGCGGGGCTAGCCAGCCCACCAGCAACGCCCCCGCCAACACCAGACCCAGGGCCGCCAGCAGGCCATTGCGACGGTGCGCCAGCGGGCCGGGCGTGTCCGTCACGCTCAGGCACACGGCGCCGGTCGAGATGGTAATGCCCGCGGCAAACTCGCCCCACTGCGCGCCCAGCACCGCGGGCAGCAGAATGGCCAGCGTGGTGCGCAGCCCATCGGAAAAGTGCTGGCTGAAAAAGAAGTACGAAAGGTCGCGGCGCGACACGCGGGGCAGGGCAAACGGCATGGCTAGCCGAAAGTACGCGGCAGGCGGGGGGCGGGGTTGCCGAGCTTACCCTGGCTCGTGGCCTCGCTAGGGCCAGCGGGCCGGCGCCAGGGGCAAAACCATTCTGGCCAACCGCCAACCGGCCTTTGCCAGGAGCTAACCCTTGGCGCAGGCTGGTTGGCTACGTAGCCGTTGGCTACAGCAGGATGCTAGCCAGCGCGTAGTCGGCCAGCAAAATGGAGATGATGGAGTTGGTGACGGCGGCCGTGCTGGCCTTGCCTACTTCGAGGGCGCCGCCCTTGAGGGTGTAGCCTTTGTAAGAGGAAATGGCCGATACCAGGAAGGCAAATACCACCGACTTTATCAGCGAAAAGAGCACCGTGTAGGGTTTGAAGGCGTAGCGGATGCCCTCGATGTAGTCGGCGCCCGGCATCACGCCCGCCAGCTGCGTGGCCACGTAGCCGCCCAGAATGCTCAGGTTCATGGCCAGAATAACGAGCAGCGGGAAGACGAAGATGGACGCCAGAATGCGCGGCAGCACCAGGTACGAAGCCGAGTTGATGCCCATGGCGTCGATGGCCGAAATCTGCTCCGTGATGCGCATCGTGCCCAGCCCGCCCGCAATGGCCGAGCCTACTTTGCCCGCCAGCACCACCGAAATAATGGTGGGCGCGAGTTCTAGAATCGTCATCTCGCGCACCATAAAGCCCACGGTGCTCATGGGCACGAGCGGGTTTACCATGTTGTAGGCAATCTGCACGCAGGTTACGGCCCCGATGAAAGTGGCCACCAGCCCCACGATAAAGATAGAATCGACCCCGATTTCAATAGCCTCGTCGACGGTGCGCTGCCAGAGCACCTGGCGGCGTTCGGGGCGGGTTACCATCATTTGCATCAACAGCACGAAGCGGCCAAACGCAGATAGTGGCCGAGGATATTTATACATCACCTAGAGATAACTAACGAGCCCCAAAGGTACACCCCATGAGCAGGGCCATAAAAAGAACGCCTGGCGGCGCTAAGCACCACCAGACGTTCGAGGCAGGGTTTTACTTTAAGCCGGCGCTACTTAGGCATGGGCTGCGGCGTGTAGGTGGGCCCCTGGCAGCGTGGGCCCTGGGCCGTCCAGGCCAGCGGGTCGATGCAGAGCTGGCGCTCGGTCATGGCCGCGTTCCAGGCGTGGTACACCAGGTACTCGGTGCGGCCATCGGGGCCCAGCACGTGCGAGTGGTGGCCGGGGCCGCGCACATGGCCCGGCACCGAGTGCAAGACCCTGGCCCCGGCATCGGAGCCCGAGTCGACATACGGCCCCATGATGTGGTCGGCGGCGCAATAGTCAACGCCGTAGCGGTCGGTTAGGAAATTAGCCCCGCTGAAAAAGCAGTAGTACTTGCCCGCGTGGCGCCGCACAAACGGGCCCTCCAGGGTGTGCCACTCGGCAAAGGTGCGGTTGCCGTAGAGCGGCATGGTGCGGTTGGCCTCGAAGAGCGTCCACTTGTGGCGGGCGCGCAGCACGGTGCGCGGCGTGCCGGCCAGCTGGGTCATGCTGGTGAGGCGGTCCACCACTAGCCCCGTGCCGGGGTAGTAGCCCTCGGCGGTGTCGGTGAAATCGCGGGCGTAGAACAGGTACCACTGCCCATCGGTATCCTGAAAGGCGTGGGCGTCGATGGTAAACTGGCTGTCGGCCACCGGCAGGCTAGCCACCTCGGTGTACGGCCCTTCGGGGCGCTTGCTGGTGGCCACCTTGAGCTGGTGCCCTACCGTGGCGCCGATGGCGCCGCCACCCCGCGAGTAGTACATATAGAACATGCCCTGGTGCTCGACCACTTCGGGCGCCCAAAAATCAAACTCCTCGCTGCCGGCCGGCGGCGTGAGGGCGCCGCCCAGCGGCTGCCAGTCCACGAGGTTTTTCGATTTGAGCAGCGTGAACACCCGGCCGTCGGCGGTGCGGCCCCGGCCGGTGGTGCCAAAGGCGTAGTACTGCCCCGCGTGGCGTAGCACAAAGGGGTCCGGAAAATTGCGCGCCAGCACCGGGTTGGTGTAGGTGCGGGCGGCGGCAAACGCGGTGGGGCGCATGGCAAGCAGGGCGAGCCCCGTGAGCGAGCCCGTGAGAAAGTGACGGCGGGTGGGCATGGAAAGCAAGGAAAGGTAAAGCCAAAAGCGGCGGGCAGTGTCGGGGCTAGGCCACCAGCGCGGGCTGGTGCACGATGCTCACCCCGCCCACAATGGTAGTGTCGTACGTTTCAAGTCCGCGCCGGTAGAAGCTCAAAAACTGCGCCTGCATTGTGGCTACAAACTCGGCTACCTTGTCGGCCTCCACCAGGTTGAGGGTGCAGCCGCCGAAGCCGCCGCCCATCATGCGGGCGCCCAGCACGCCGGGCGCGCCCGCGGCCAGGACCACCAGCTTGTCGAGCTCGGGGCAGCTCACCTGGTAATCGTCGCGCAGGCCGGCGTGGCTGGCGTAGAGCAGCTGGCCCACGGTGGCCATATCGCCGGTGGCCAGCGCGGCGCACACCTGCGCCACGCGCTCGTTTTCCTGCACCACGTAGCGGCAGCGGCGGTAAATGAGGTCGCCTAGCTCAGCCTCGTGCGTGGCCAACTGAGCCAGGGTCGCATCGCGCAGGCTAGCCACGGCCGGGTAATGGCGCTGCAACACAGCCACGCCCTGCGCGCACTCCTGGCGCCGCGTGTTATATTCAGAGGAGGCTAGCGCGTGCTTCACGCCCGAGTTGCAGAGTACGAGGTGGTAGCGCGCCGTCTCAAACGGAAAATACTCGTAGGCCGTGGACCGGCAATCGAGCCGCACCACGTGGCCCGCCTTGCCAAACAAGCTGGCAAACTGGTCCATGAGCCCGCACTGCACGCCGGCAAACTCGTGCTCGGCAGCCTGCGCCAGGCGCGCCAGCGCCAGGCGGTCGAGGCCGGTGCCCAGCAATTCGTTCAGGGCAAAGGCTAGCCCGCACTCCACGGCGGCCGACGACGACAGCCCCGCCCCCATCGGCACGTTGCCCCCAAACACGCAGTCGAAGCCCGGCACTACCACGCCCTGGCCCTGCAACTGCGCCACCACCCCTAGCAGGTAGTTGGCCCACTGCACCGGGCCCGGCGCCCGCACGGGCAGCGTGGTTTCGTGGGTTTCGCTCTTGTCGTGGGCCAGCAGCCGCACCGAGCTCGTGCCGTTCAGGCCAATGGCAAACACAATTTCCTTGTCGATGGCGGCCGGCAGCACCAGGCCCTCGTTGTAGTCGGTGTGCTCGCCGATGAGGTTGATGCGCCCCGGCGCCCGCACCACCAGCGGCGCGTAGCCAAAGCGCTGCCGAAAGCTGTCTGGGATAATAGTAGCAAGCATACGAAAGCAGTAAAAGTGGCCCAATCGAAGCCAATGAAAAGCTAAAAGTCCGGATTATTCCGAGCAAATGCAAACGTTTGCATAGATTCCCCTTTTCGGCGCCTGCCTTACCAGCGCGTTAAAGCCGGGCGCTTGGGCCACGGGTTAAGAATACTTTTTTCATAATCAGCTCATTACCTAGCCGCGCCGCGCCGTTGCGGCCCTCACCTGGGCTAGCCGGTCGCTGAACGCTCAGCTACTGATTTTGCCGCCCGGGGCCCTTGCTTGCCCATACCCGCGGCCGGCTGATTTACAGGCGGCCGCGGCGACCTACGCCTGGGTTAGCACCCTAGCCAACTTCAGCATGCTTGGGCTTAGCAGTATAGCCGGAATATGCAAGAAAAACTTACCTACGTTAATTATTACCGTTGTGCACTTGCTTTTTAGGAAACCAGTTTTACTTTTACGGCATCTTGTAGGGTCGAATTCAACTACCTAGCCCGGCTGGCTTTTCTTTTTCAGCAAGGCTAGCCAGCCGTGAGCCGACCGCTTCAGCCTGACAAAAGGGCGGCAATCGGCCGCCCCCGCCCCGGCTGCCGCTATCCAGCTGGCGAAAGCTGCTTTTTTTTAGTCCTTTGTGCAAACGATTGCACGAAGGCCAGCGCTACCGTCCCCCTCCCCGCTTCTTTTCACTTTACTCCCACCCATATGAAAAAGCTAGTACCCCCCCACGGGCGGCTGCTGATTCCAATGCTCGCCTGCTACCTGCCGCTGGCCGTGGCCGCCACTGCCCCGGTGGCCGCCCGCGCCACCGAGCTGCACCGCGCCAGCCAACCCACCGCGCCCATTACGGGCCGCGTAACCGATACCAAAGGCGAAGGCCTACCCGGCGTAACGGTGCTGGTGAAAGGCACGACCAACGGCACCACCACGGGCGCCGACGGCTCTTACACCATCGATGCGCCGGCCAATGCAACGCTGGTTTTCTCGTCGGTAGGCTTTGCCGGCCAAGAGATTCCGGTTGGCAATCGCACGGCTATCAACTTGACCCTGAGCGAGAGCAACCAGGCGCTGAGCGACGTAGTAGTAGTGGGCTATCTCACCCAGAAGCGTGAAGACGTGACGGGCTCCGTGGCCTCGGTATCGGCCGTGGATGCCAACCGGGCGCCGGTGGCTACCCTGGCCGAGGGTATTCAGGGCCGCCTGCCGGGCGTGACCATCGCCAACTCGGGCGCGCCGGGCCAGGCGCCGGTGGTCAACATCCGGGGGCTGGGTACGCTGGCCAGCGGCAGCGGCCCACTCTATGTGGTAGACGGCCTCTGGACCGACGGCCTGCGCGACTTCAACCCGCAGGATGCCGAGTCGATTCAGGTGTTGAAAGATGCCGCCTCGCTAGCCCCCTATGGTTCGCGCGGAGCCAACGGCGTTATCATCGTGACGACCAAGCGCGGCAAAGCCGGCAAGCCGCAGCTGCAATTCAACGCCTACGGCGGACCCCAGAATATTGCCAAGCGCCTGAGCCTCACCAATGCGGCGCAGTGGGCAGCCATCACCAACCAGGCTTACGACAATGCAAGCCTACCGCGTCAACCCTACGCCAACGCCCTCCCGGCCGGCATCGACACCGATTGGCAGAAGGAGCTGTTTCAGACTGGCGCGGTGCAGAGCTACGACCTCGGCCTCTCGGGCGGGGGCCTGAACGACAACGGCGGGCGCACCAACTACAACCTGAGCGGCAGCTACTTCCGGCAGTCGGGCACCATCAAAGGGCCGCAATTTGAGCGCTACACGATACGCGTGAACACGGGCCTGACCAGCGGCAAGCTCCAGATTGGGGAAAGCTTGCTGCTGTCGCGCGTGAACCAGCAGTTTGTCAACGGCTTGCCGTTTATCGACGTGGTGCGCATGCTACCCGTAACCCCCGTATTTGACGCCAACAACCCCGGCGGCTACGGCCTGAGCACGCCCAATGCCGTGTCGTACGGCACCAACCCCATCGGGGCGCAGCAGCTCAACGTAAACACGACCACCAACAACCGCATTCAAGGCAGCATTTTTGGCGAGTATTCCTTCACGCCCTGGCTGCGCTACCGCCTCAACCTGGGCCTGGAGTATCTGGGCTTCCACGACCGCTCGCAGAACCAGTTTGGCCTGCTACGCTACATCGGCGACCCCACGGTACTTTCTTCCTATGCCGAGAACCAAGGCAACAACTTGTTTGGGCAGGCCGAAAACACGCTGACCTTCGACAAGAGCTTTGATAAGCACAGCGTAACGGCCCTGGTGGGCTACAGCCGCCAATACTTCAGCAACGAGTTTACGCGCGGCGTGAATTTTGGCTACGGTACCGGCCCAGTGTACTACTGGGCACTCGATGCGGGCACCCAAAACCCGCAGGTTATCGGCTCGTCGTACGTGAACACCAAGGAGTCGTACTTCGCCCAGCTTACCTACGACTACGACCAGCGCTACCTCGTAACGGCCGCGTACCGCAATGACGGCTCGTCGCGCTTTGACCCCAACAACCGCCGTGGCAACTTCGGCGCCGCTTCGCTAGGCTGGCGCGTGTCGAAAGAGCGCTTCTTTGAAGGCATCACGGCTATCAGCGACCTGAAGCTGCGCGCCTCGTATGGCCGGCTTGGCAACGACCAGCTGAATGGCGCTTATGGCGGCTCGTACCTCTACGTGGGCAATATCAACCCCAACGTAAATTATCCGCTAGGGCCGTCGCAAACCATCTTGAATGGCGCCATTCAAACGGCGCTGCCCAGCGCAGGTATTGGCTGGGAAACCCGTAACACGGCCAACTTCGGCCTTGATATCGCCTTCCTCGACAATCGCCTGACCTTCGGCGCCGACTACTACGTGTCGCGCACCACCGACGCGCTCGTGGCGCCGCCCATTCCGCTGCTCTTTGGCAATAATGGCGACAATCCTTACCAGCGCATCGGTAAGATTGAAAACCGGGGCTTCGAGTTTCTGGCTGCTTACAACGAGAACCGCAACGCCTTTAAATACGGCATTTCGGGCAATCTCTCGACTCTGCGCAACCGCGTGCTCGACGTAGGTACCGTGGGCGACCAAGCCAATTACTTCAACGCGGGCCCTAGCGGCGTAACGCGTACCGAAAAGGGCTACGAGGTGGGTTCGTTCTACCTCTACCAATTCCAGGGTGTGTACCAGCAGGGCGACACCAACATTCCGACGGGTCTACAGGCTGGCGATGCCAAGTATGCTGACACCAACGGCGACGGCATCATCAACGAGAAGGACCGGATTCACACGGGCCGGGTATTCCCCAAAATTCAGTACGGCATCAACTTGACGGCTAGCTACGGCGGCTTCGATGCGGCGGCTTTCTTCCAGGGCATTCAGGGCAACGACGTATTCAACAACACCCGCTACTGGACCGACCGCATCGACCAAACCGGTAATTACCGCACCGACCTCAACCCGTGGTCGCCGACCAACACTGGCAGCAACACGCCGCGCCTAGTAGCCGCCGGTACCTCGGCCGTCAACAACTCGCAGTATAACTCGACGCGCTGGCTCGAAGACGGCTCGTACTTCCGCCTGAAGAACGTGCAGATTGGCTACTCGCTGCCGCAATCGGTGATTGAGAAAATGCGGATAATCTCGCGCCTGCGCATTTACGCCACCGGCCAAAACGTGTTCACGGTGACCAAGTACAGTGGCTACGACCCCGAAACGGTAGGTGGCACGGGCGGCATTCTGGTGCGCGGCCTCGACGAAGGCCAGTACCCCAACCTGCGCTCGTTCACGCTCGGCATTCAGGCTGGTTTTTAAGGCGCCAGCACTCTCGTAATCTACGCTTTACAATTCCCGCCCGATATGAAATTCTCTAATCTTAAAGCGCTGGGCCTGGCCGGTGGCCTGCTGCTAGGCGCCACTTCGTGCCAGAAGGACATCCTGAACCAGCCCAACCCGAACCTGGCCACCACGACTTCGTTCTGGCAAAACACTAACGATGCTACCAAGGGGGTGCTGGCCGCCTACAGCGGCTTGCAGCAGCTTGGCACCTACCGCCGCTGGCTCAACTTTGCCTTCGACATCCGCGACGACGAAGGCTTCAGCCAGAGCCCCTGGAACGAGCTACGCGACTTCAATCGCTTCATTATCGGCAATTACGATTTTGAGGTGAATTTCAATATCTACCGCGACCATTACCGAGGCATCTCCCGTTGCAACCAGGTAATTGACAACGTGCCCAACATCGCGAGCATGGCTGCTACCTCCCAAGGTGCTACCCTGCAAAAGCAGATTGTGGCCGAGGCCAAGTTCATCCGGGCCCTGGAGTACTTCAACTTGGTGTCGTTGTATGGCCGCGTGCCGCTGGTGCTCAACCAGATAACCAGCCTGGGCACCATTCCGCCGCAGGCTACCGACGAAGCGCAGGTGTGGAACCAGGTTTACAGCGACTTGCAGGCTGCCATTCCGGACCTACCGCTAAGCTACAGCGGCAACGACCTAGGCCGTGCTACCAAAGGCGCCGCCCAAACGCTGCTCGGCAAAGCCTACATGCAAAACCGCCGCTGGGCCGATGCCTCGGCGCAGTTTGCCAGCGTCATCAGCTCAAACCAGTACCGGCTGACTGACAACTACACCGACAATTTCCGCCACACTACGGAGAACAACAGCGAGTCGATTTTTGAGGTGCAGTTCAGCGACACCAAGCGTGGCGGTAATGACGGCGACGACGCTACTTCGTCGGAAGGTGGCCAGCGCTCGCAGTTCTTCGGCGTGCCGGGCTTCGGCTTCAACGACGGCGAGGTGCGGCCCTGGGTTGTGAACGAGTTTTTGAAGGAGGGTACTACCGCCGGCCAGCGCGACCCGCGGCTAGCCTCCACGGTATTTTATAATCGCCTCGACCGGACGCAGTTTCCGAGCACTCTACCTATAGATAACGACCGGGGCGTGTACGGCAACGGCAATTTTGAAACGCGCTACGCTGGCGATGCCCGCAACCTGGCCCGTGTGTACTGGCGCAAGTACCAAACTGACTATTACAGGACCTTCGAGGACTTTGACTCGCCTATCAACCAACGAGTTATGCGCTACGCCGACGTGTTGCTGATGCAGGCCGAGGCCCTGAACGAGCAAGGCCAAACGGCCGCCGCTATTCCGCTCATCAACCAAGTGCGCCAGCGAACCAGCACTGGCCTAGCCGCGCTAGGCACCAGCGCCTTCACTCAGGCTAGCCTGCGCACCCAGATTATGCACGAGCGCGTGACTGAGCTTACCGGCGAGGGTACCCGTTGGTTTGACCTGCGCCGCTGGGGATATTTCGACACCCAGGATGGCATTAATACCCTAGCCGCCCACGATGCCGACTACAGCAGCTTTCAGCTTAATAAGTCGCGCCTGCTGCCCATTCCGCAGACCGACGTGGACCTGGCCAAGCTGACCCAAAACCCCGGCTGGTAGGGCTAGCCCCGGGGCCGTAGCCCCAAGTAAAAAGGACCGTTGGCGGTAACCAACGGTCCTTTTTACTTGGGGCTACGGCTCTACCATTTGCTGGGTGCCAGCCAGCTAATGAACCTCTTAGCCCCGGCTGGCATTGTCTGACTGCCCACCAAAGCCTTTTTCTTTATATGAACTTCTTTTCTTCCCCGCGCATGCTGTTTCCACTGCTGCTACTTGGGCTGCTCTCGTGCAGCAAAGACTCGGGTGGGGGCGGCACATCGCCCACGCCCACCAATCCGACGGCCCCGGCGGCTACCACCTTCACCAATCCGCTGGTTTCATCGGGGCCCGACCCATGGGTAGCCCAGAAGGATGGCTTTTACTACTACATGGCCACGACCGGCAACAACGTGACCATTCGCAAAACGGCCAAGATGTCGGAGCTCAGCTCGGCACCTTCCTACACCGTGTGGCGGCCCCAGGCCAATAGCGACAATACCAACAACGTGTGGGCGCCCGAGCTGCACTTCCTCGATGGCAAGTGGTACATCTACTACACCGCCGGCCCGGCCAACCAGAACTGCTGCGGCGGCCAGCGCTCGTGGGTGCTCGAAAACGCCAACGCCGACCCCACCCAGGGCACCTGGACCGAGAAGTCCCGCCTGAGTGTATCGACCCAGGATTTCTGGTCAATTGACATGACCGTGCTGGACCTCAACGGCAAGCGCTACGCCCTGTGGAGCGGCCAGGACGGCAGCTCGGACCAACAGAATCTCTACATCTCGGCCATGAGCAACCCCTGGACTCTCACCGGTCCGCGCACGATGCTCAGCAAGCCCGAGCTGGGCTGGGAGCTCAACGGCTACCCCAAGGTGAACGAAGGCCCCGAGGTATTGCAGCACAATGGTAAGACATTCATCATCTACTCGGCCAGCCACTGCAGCACCGACGATTATGCCCTGGGCCAGCTCACCCTTACCGGCACCGACCCCATGGTGGCTAGCTCCTGGACTAAGTCGCAGACGCCGGTATTTGTAAAAAACCCCGCCAACCGCGCCTATGGGCCGGGCCACAACGGCTTCTTTACCTCCAAGGATGGTAGCCAGGACTGGCTTATCTACCACGCTAACAGCAACCCTGGCGAAGGCTGCGGCAACCCGCGCAACCCGCGCATGCAGCAGTTTACCTGGAATACCGACGGCTCGCCCAACTTCGGCACGCCGGTAGCCATTGGCACGCCCATCGCCCGGCCAGCCGGCGAGTAGCGGGCTAGCGAGCCCGCTCCACTTATTACCTTTTACTGTCAAGGATGGCCTGCCTCGCGCAGGCCATTTTGTTACCTGTTTTCAATGCAACTACCTGCTTCTTTTCGCTCGCTCGCGGTGCTGGCCTTGCTGGGCGCCGCCCCAATGCTGGCCGCCGGCCAGGCCCCGGCCAAAGTCAAAACCAAGCTCAAGCGCGCCGCGCCGGCGCCGGCCAAGCTAGCCCCCACACCCATTGCCAACCCGGTGCTGGCCGGCGACTACCCCGACCCGTCGGTGACGAAGGTGGGCGATACCTACTGGGCCACGGCCACGTCGTCGAACTGGGGGCCGACGTTTCCGCTGCTGAAATCGACTGATTTGCAGCATTGGAACCTAGTGGGGCACGTGTTTCCGGGCGAGCGGCCGGCCTGGGCCGACTACTACTTCTGGGCGCCCGAAATCAGCCACGACGCCAATGGCAAGACTTACGTCTTCTACACCGCCCACCAGCGCGGCGGCAACCTGGCCGTGGGCGTGGCCAGCGCCGACCGCCCCGAGGGCCCCTACCAGGACCACGGCCCGCTGGTGGGCCAGCCCGACGGCTCTATCGACGGCTTCCCGATGCAGGATGAAAACGGCCAGCCCTACCTCATCTGGAAGGAGGACGGCAACAGTGTTAATAAGCCCACGCCCATCTGGGCGCAGCGCCTGAGCGCCGACCGCACCCAGCTGGTGGGCGAGAAAACCGAGCTTTTCCGCAATACTGCCGCCTGGGAGGGCAACCTCGTGGAAGGCCCCGGCGTGGTGCGCCACGGCGGCTACTTCTACATGTTCTACGCCGCCAACGGCTGCTGCGGTGCGGGCTGCACCTACGCCACTGGCGTAGCCAGGGCCAAGAATCTGCTTGGCCCTTGGGAAAAGTACGACCGCAACCCCATCCTTACCAACAACGACACCTGGACCTGCCCCGGCCACGGCACGGCCATCGAGCGCCAGGGCCACTGGTACATGCTCCACCACGCCTACCAAACCGGCAGCAAGCAGTACGTAGGCCGCCAGGGCGTGCTCAGCGAATTTGTGTGGACGGCGGCCGGCTGGCCCGAATTTTTGGCCAACCACGGCACGCCCACGGCCGCTGCGCCCATGCCGGGCACCGTGGCCGACGAGTTTGCCAGCGCCACGCTAGCCCCCAGCTGGGTGTGGCCGGTGGAAGACAAACCGCAGTTTGCCCTGCAAAACGGCCGGCTGCAGCTGAGTGCCCGGCCCGACAAGGGCGGCGCAGCACTGGGCCGCGCCACGCTGGCCGCCAACTACTCGGCCACCACTACCCTTCTCAACCCCGCTAGCCTGCCCACCGGCACCACGGCCGGCCTGGCCGCGCTCGGCGACCCTAGCAATGCCCTGAGCCTAGTGGCCGGCGATGGCAAGCTCCGAATTGAGGAACGCCGCGACGGCAAAACCCGCACCCTGGCCGAAACCTCCCTGCCCGCTGCTACGGCCCTGCACCTGCGGGTGCACGACCAGGGGGGTAGCCACTACCGCTTCGCTTACAGCCCCGATGGCCGCACCTGGACCGAGTTGCTGCCCGCCGGCCAAACCGCCGATGGCGCCTTCCTCCCGCCCTGGGACCGCGGTGTGCGCGTGGGCGTAGTGGCCCAGGGGCCCGCGTCGGCCACGGCCACGTTCGAGCGGTTTGAGGTGACGAACGAGTAGCTTATCACCTAATCACCTAGCAAGCGACTAATTCAGTGCCCCTTATGCTGGCACTAGCAAACGCCCGTCATGCTGAGCTTGCCGAAGCATCTTGTCCGGTTCGCTAGGGTGCTCGCCCAGCTAGTTGGGCAAGATGCTTCGGCAAGCTCAGCATGACGGGCGTATTACTAGGGTCGGCCACCACAAAAAGCCCCTGCTACGTGCGTAGCAGGGGCTTTTTGTGGTGGCCGACCCTAGCGGGCTAGTGCACCAGCACCAGCTTGGCATGGGTGGTTTGGCCGGCGGTGGTGAGGCGCACGGTGTAGATGCCGGCGGCCCAGGTGCTACCGTCGAGCGCGTACTCGGTGGCCACGCCGGTGGTGCCAGTGCTGGTGGCCAGGTGGCGCACCAGGCGGCCCTGCACGTCGTACACGTCAAGGGTCAGGCTGCCGGTTTGGGTGGGCGTTACCACCAGGTTTACCCGGCCGGTGCTGGGGCTAGGGTACACGAGCAGCGGCGCGGGGGCCGCCGTGGCCGAGGAGCTGGCGAGGGCCTTGAGCGGGGTGCCGGTGGCGGCCTGCGGCATCAGGTCGAGGCGCCAGCGCTGGGCGTCGTTGCCGTTGTCGGTGAACTGGTGCACGCCCTGGCCGGGGTTCGAGAGGTTGTTATCGACATCGAGGCAGAGCGTAGCGCCTTTGTGAACGAGCTTGGCATAGCCATCGCCGGTCGATACGATTTGCCAGCGCTGGGCGTCGCTGCCATTGTCGGTGTACTGCTGCACCGTGGCGCCGGTGGCGGTGCTATTGCTGGCCACTTCCAGCACCTGGTTGGTATTGCGGTGCGTGAGCTTGTAGAAGCCATCGGGCATCAGGGTGATAACCCAGCGCTGGGCATCGCTGCCGTTGTCGGTGTATTGCTGCACGGCGGTGCCGGGGCTAGCCGAGTTGCTGGGCACTTCGAGGCACTGCGTGGTGCCCTTGTGCGTCAGTTTATACACGCCGCCCGATGCAATGGGCAGGTCGGTGAGGGTGAACTGCCAGCGCTGGGCATCGTTGCCGTTGTCGGTGTACTGGTGAATCTTGGTGCCGGGGTCGGCCGAGTTGTTGTCCACATCCACGCACATGGGCGTGCCCTTGTGCGTGAGCTTATAGTAGCCCTGGGCCATGTTTTCGAGGCGCCAGCGCTGGGCATCGTTGCCGTTGTCGGTGTACTGCTGCACCACGGCGCCGGCGGCGGCGCTGTTGCCGGCCACCTCCATGGCCTGGTTGGTACCCTTGTGCAGCGCCTTGTAGTAGCCATCGGCTTGCAGGCTGATGGTCCAGCGCTGGGCATCGTTGCCATTGTCGGTGTACTGTTGCAGCGCTACGCCGGGGCTAGCCGAGTTGCTGGGCACCTCCAGGGCCTGGTTGGTGCCCTTGTGCAGGAGCTTGTACGTCGCGCCCGAGGCGAAGGTGGGGCTCACCGGGCATGGGCCGCTGGCGGTGCGCGGGGCCACGCCGTAGTTGGTCATGTTTACTTTCTGAATGGTACCGTCGTAGTTAAACGTCAGGTGGTCGATGGCTACCAGGCGGGTGGTGTAGCTGCGGTTGGGGTAGCGGTGGTACACAATGTAGTAGTCGTCGCAGCCCGGAATCTGGGTGATGGAGTGGTGGCCGGGGCCAAAATTCTGCGCGTCGCTGCTCAGCAGCGAGCCGCGGTAGGTCCAGGGGCCGGTGGGCGTGGTGCTGGTGGCGTACTGCACGTTGTAGCTGTCGTTGGTATACGAGCCGTTCGAGTAGCTCATGTAGTACAGCCCGTTGCGCTTTATCAGGTACGGCGCCTCGGTGTAGTTCTGGGGCGTAATGTCGCGGGGCGCATCGGCCGTGAGGGTCACCATGTCGGCATTGAGCTTGCGCACCACCAGCCGCGAGCCGTTCGAGCCGCCGTAGTAGATGTAAGCCTGCCCGTCGTCATCCACAAACACCATCGGGTCAATTACATCCTGCGTGAGGTTGCCGCTGAGCGCGGGCGTCAGCAGCGGCTGCCCTTTGTCGGTGAAGGGGCCGGTGGGGCTATTGCCTACGGCCACCCCGATGGAGGGCGTATTGGCGGCGTTGTTGCGCGCGGTGTAGTAGAAGTAATACTTGCCGTTGCGGGTCACCACCGCGGGTGCCCAGCCGTTGTAGGTGGCCCAGTTGGTTTGCTGGCCCAGGTTGAACACCGTGCCCAGGTCGGTCCAGTTGGTGAGGTCGGTCGAGGAAAAGGCGTGAAACTGCCCCCCGCTCGAATTAGCGTCCGTGGTGGGGTAGATGTAGTACTTCCCGTTGAAATAACTCATCTCCGGGTCGGCCTGGTAGCCGGACAAAATCGGGTTGCCGCTGGTTTGGGCCGCAGCCCGCAGGCTCAGCAGCAAAAGCAGGGCTAGCAGGCCCCAGGACCGGCGCACGGCGGGGGCAGACAGTAAAGCTATCGACATAGGTTGTGGGTGGGGAAAAGGTTAAGAAAGAAACTCGCCCGGCAAACGCCGGTTGCTTGTCAAACGTTTGGTTACTAGCAATTTGTTAAGTCAGCTCCAGGAGTTGAAACCGGTAAATTTTCAACTCCTGCCCTGGCAGCTCCTTATTTCGTCAGCTTATCACTCAGCATTTTCATGAAGTAGCCGCCTACCACCGAGCGGGCCTGGAAACCCGCCTGGCGGGCATCGGTGGTTTCGTGCCAGTCGGTGAGGGGCACGCGGCTAGGGGTGTCGTTGGCAAACTGCCACACCGGGTTGATGAGCGCCGCAAAATCGGCCGGGTTGCCGGCTAGGGTGGCCGTCCAGATTATCCAGTCCGATTTGGTGTAGGTCTTGCGGCTATCCAGCGGCAGGCCGTATTTCTGCTGGTGCCGGAGGTAGAAAGCCAGCTCCTGCTGCGCCACCTCGGGCGGAAAAACATTCAGGCCCAGCACCTTATCCCACACTAGGTTATACTTCTGGCTCCACGAGCCGGCGGGCTTGTCGAAGGTGAGCGCGTAGTGGTCGCCGTCCTGGGCCATCTGCATCCATTTGCGGGCTAGCTCGCGGGCCAGGGCTTGGTTTTCGTCGGCTGCCTTGGTATCACCGAGCTGGCGAGCCAGCTGGCCGTAGCAGGCAATGCCCATAATGGCCTTCACCGAGAGATTGGCATTGCGGGCCAGGTGGCCGGCAAAGTCGTCGGTGCTGAGTTGGTTGGCCGGGTCGAAGCCGTCGCGCTTCAAGAAGCCCACCCACTTGGTGAGCGTGGGCCAGTGCGCGCGGGCAAAGTCGGCGTTGCCATCCACTTTCACCGCGGCGGCGGTCGCAATCAGCATATTGCCGGCTTCCTCTACCGGCATGTCCTCGCCGTAGGTCTGGCCGTTGGCCAGAGGGTAGGTGCCCACATCGTGGGCCGGGAAATCCTTTTTCCAGCGCCCCGACTCCGAGTAGTCGAAGATGAAGCGCAGCATCCCCTTCATCAACTCATTATTATACAGCAAGAACAGCGGCGCCGAAGGGTAGGTAATATCTACCGTGCCAATGGAGCCGTTCGAGAAGTTCTCCTTCGAGAAGAACAGCAGCTCGCCCTTGGGCCCAGCCACGATGGTGTGCGCCGCAATGGCCTGGCGATAAGCTAGCTGGCACAAATCGGCGTATTTAGGGCCGCCGCTAGCCTGGGCGTCGGCCACCAGCTTTTCGTCAAACGCGGTGGCCTTGCGGCGCAGGCGCGGGTAGTCGGCCTCGGCGGCGGCCAGGGCCTTGCCCATAGTCATGGCCGGGTCGCGGCGCCACCAGGGCCGCAGGTTCTGGCCGAAGTACTGCACGGCGTACTGCTCATCGTAGCCCAGCAGCAGGTGCTGCTCGGCGGGGGTAGTGGCCACCGCCCCCAGGTCGAGCACGGCGGCCTGCGCCACGCGCTGGGCCTGGCCCTGGGTGGGCGCCCCGGCGGCTAGGGTACCGGTTTTGGCGAAGGCCGCTTTCAGCGCCTGCGGGTTGCCGCTGGCTAGCGTTGCCGCGCCGGGCGCCGCCAGGTAGGCCTGGCCCCAGTCGATGCGCAGGTTGTCGCCGGCCTTGCCCAGCACCGGCTGCTGGGTGGTACCCAGCGCCTGCCAGCGCAGACCGCCGACTTGGCCGGGCTTGGTGGCCACGGGTTGGTAGGGCGTGTTGGCGGCTAGGGTACCGGCCTCGGTTAAAAGCACCTGGGTGGGGTGGCGCTTGCCATCGGTGGCCGTGGCCGTGCAGGTGACGTAGCTGACGGGTCGGGCCACGGTTTCGAGCTCATCGAGCAGCAGCGGCGACAAGAAATTGACTTTCAGCGTTACCGGCCCCGCCGCAAAGGTGTACGTGGTTTGAGTGGCCGTGAGGACTACGCTCGTTTGGCGGGCCAGCGGCAGCGCGGCCGGGGTGGGCAGCGTTTCGTAGAGGCCTGCGTCGAGGTACTCGCCGCCCTGGGGGCTCGTGGCGTGCAACGCCAGCACGTTGTCGCCGGCGCGCAGCGCCTGGCGGGCCGCCGCGGGCACGGCAAAGAAGTCGTATTTGCTATTGAAGCCCGCTTGCCTGGTCAGCAGCACGCCGTTGAGGTACACCTCCACATCGTCGTCGTGCTGCATCAGCAGGCGCAGCTCGCCGCTGGTTTTGGGGTTGGCCACGCGCACGGTGCGCCGCACCCAGATGTCGCCTTCGGTCCAGGCGGTGCCGTGCTCGCTTTGGTTGTCGGTGAAAGGCGCCGGGCCTTCCTGCCAGCTGCTGGCGGCCGCGAAGCCCGCTTTTTCCCAGCCGGCCGCCGGCTTTTTAAAGGTGTAGCGGGCCCGGTAAGGCTGCTCGCGCACGGTGGACACCACCGCCCGGTGCTGCGGCCCGGCCTGGCCCAGAAACTGGTAGGCCTGGCCATCCACGCGCACCACGCCTTCCAGGCTTTGGGGCTCGCCGGTCCAGTGCCGGGTGGGGGCGCTGGCTAGCCCCTCCTGAAAAGCCCACACGCTGAAATAGGGCGTGTGCGTGAGCAGTGGATAGGCCGGCGGCCGCAACGACTGGGCGAGCGCCTGGCTCAGGCTCAAGCCGCTCGCAATCAGAATAAACCAACTAGTTTTTAGTTGCATAGCTCGTGCAGGTTGCGTGTGCGCAGCGGCCCGCGCCCAGCCAGGGCTAGCCGCCGCAATAAATTTTCCCCTAAAGAATGCAGTGCTGGGGCGGCTTGCCGGGCGCCAAGTGCGCGGCCGGGGCTAGCACGGGGCCAGCCAGCGGCGCCGCCGGAGTGGGGTGGGACATGGAAAAGGACAAAGGAGGTGTAGCTGGCCCCGCGCCCAAGGCTAGGGCAGAGGTGGCGCCAGAGACGCAAGGTAAGAAAATGAGCGTTATTTATGCAAACGTTTGCACTAACAATATTTTACGCGCTGCTTCGCCCAGATACGTCAAACCTGTGCAACCTTTGCGTAGCCCGTTGCACAACTTGTTGCAGGCAGCGGTCGGATTTTTCTTCCGCAGCGGGCTTAATTCCCTCTTCTTTTCGTGGCCAAAAAACGCGCTTCCATCACGGACCTGGCTCGGCAGCTCAATATTTCCGCTTCCACCGTTTCGCGCGCCCTCAGCGGGCACAGTGCCATCAGCGAGGCCACCAGCAAGCGCGTGGCGGCCCTGGCCAAGGAGCTTGGCTACCAACCCAATAGCTTGGCGTCGGGCCTGCGCAAAGGCCGCAGCAACATGCTGGGCGTGGTGGTGCCGCACATCGATGGCAACTTCTTTTCGCAGGTGGTGAAGGGGATTGAGGCCGCCGCCAGCAAGGCCGGCTACCACGTCCTCATCTGCCAGTCGAACGAGGACATGGCCCACGAGCGCGCCAACCTTGAAACGCTGATGAACGCGCAGGTGGAGGGCATTCTGGTATCGCTCTCGCGCAACACCCGCGATTTCAAGCACTTCGAAAAAGTGCGCAAGCGTGATATTCCGCTGGTATTCTTCGACCGCATTCTGGAAGGCTACGATGTGAACGCGGTGGTGCTCGACGACCGCGCGGGCGGCTACCGCGCCACCCGGCACCTGCTGGAACAGGGCTACCGGCGCATTGCGCACTTCAGCGGGCCGCAGCAGCTCAATATTTATAAGCACCGCCGCCAGGGCTACGAAGATGCGCTCCGCGAATACCAACTCCCAGTCCGCGAGGAGCTTATCATTATCGGCGAGATGACGATAGAGGCCGGTAGCGCGGGTATGCAGCAGCTGCTAGCCCTGCCCGAGCCGCCCGACGCCGTGTTTTCGGGCAGCGATTTTTCGGCCGCCGGCGCGCTGGAAGTGCTTAGCGCGCGCGGCCTGCGCGTGCCCCAGGACGTGGGCCTGGTGGGCTTCAGCAACGAGCTGTTTGCGCGCCTCACCGTGCCCCAGATTACTTCCTTCGACCAGCATTGCGAATTGATGGGCCGCACCGCCACGCGCCTGCTGCTGCAAGTGATGGAGGAGCGCGAGCCGCATTTTGCCCCGCGCCACGTGGTATTGCAGCCCGATTTATTCGTGCGGGCTTCGTCGCTGCGCAACGAGGCACCGGCCTAGCGGGGCCGGGGCAGCAGCCGGCGCCAGCGCGAAAAAGGCATCGGAAGTGCAAACGTTTGCATTCCCTTCCCCTACCTTCGCCTACTGTTCCACCCCGCGCTGTTCTGACTCATGCCTAGCCCGCCCCGTGTTCGTCGTTTTTCGCTGGCCGCTGGCCGGCTGGCGCGCCGGCTGGGTGGGGCAGGGCTGCTGGCTAGCCTGCTGCTAGGCAGTGCGCCGGGCGTGCTGGCCCAGGCGCCCCGCCCTACGTTTGCTAACCCACTGAAAGCGAACGGCCCTGACCCTTGGGTTATTCGCCGGGGCGGACAGTACTACTACACCAATACCACGGGGCAGAATAGTACCCTTTGGAAATCGAAAACCCTGGCGGGCGTAAAAAACGAGCCCGGCGCGGTGGTGTGGACGCCGCCCGCCGCCGGCCCCAACTCGACCCAAATCTGGGCGCCCGAGCTGCACTTTCTCGACGGCAAGTGGTATCTCTACTACACGGCCACCGACCGGGCCAGGGCCGGCGACAACACGCGCTTCGTGTTTGTGCTGGAGAATGCTAGCCCTGACCCCACCACCGGCACCTGGGTTGATAAAGGCCGCGTCAATACCAGCTACTCGGGCCTCGATGGCACGGTGTTCGAGCACGGCGGGCGGCGCTACTTTGCGTACTCGGCCTACGTGGGGCCGCAGAGTGTGCTGGCCATCGCGCCGCTGCGCAACCCGTGGACGCTCGACGCGACCCGCGAAACCATCATTGCCACCCCTACCCTAGCCTGGGAAAAAGGCGGCGGCCGCCAGATTCTGGAGGGCCCCGAGTTTTTGGCGGGTAAGCAGGGGCAGCTTTTTCTCGTGTACTCGGCCAGCGCGTGCTGGGACGATAACTACTCGCTGGGGATGCTCACGGCGCGGCCTGGGGCCGACCCGCTGCGGGCCGCCTCGTGGGTGAAATCGCCGACGCCGGTTTTTCAGCCCTCGGCCGAAAATGGGGTGTGGGGCACCGGCCACAACGGCTTCGTGACCTCGCCCGACGGCCGCGAAAGCTGGCTCATCTACCATGCCAAGGCGGCGGCCGATGGCAAGTGCGAGGGCCGCAGCGCCCGCGCCCAGCGCTTTACCTGGCGCCCCGACGGCTCGCCCGATTTTGGCGTGCCGGCGGCCCTGGCCACCCCGCAGCCCGCACCCTCGGGCGAGTAGCGGCGCGGCTATTATTTCTGTTTTCTTTACCCACCCTCTCTCCCTTCCGCATGAAGAACTCTTCGCTGCTTTTACTGGGCCTGGCGCTGCTTAGCGCGCCGCTGGCCCAGGCTCAGAAAGTTAAGACCAAAGTAAAAGGCACTTCCGCTACCTTGGCCACTGGCCAGGCCCGCCGCTGGAGCGCCGACCAAGCCAATGCCTGGTATAAAGCCCGGCCTTGGATGACGGGTGCCAACTTCATTCCGAGCACCGCCATCAACCAGCTGGAGATGTGGCAGGCCAGCACCTTCGACCCCCAAACCATTGACCGGGAGCTAGGCTGGGCCGAGGGCATCGGCTTCAATACCATGCGGGTGTTCCTGCACAGCCTGGCCTGGAAGGAAGACCCAGCGGGCTTCAAGAAGCGCGTGAACGACTACCTGGCCCTAGCCGACAAGCACCACATCGGCACCATCTTCGTGTTCTTCGACGATTGCTGGAACAAGGACCCCAAGGCCGGCCCGCAGCCCGCGCCCAAGCCCGGCATCCACAACTCGGGCTGGGCCCAGGACCCGGGCGAGCCCGCCTCGCGCGATTCGGCCACCTTCATGCAGCTGCGGCCCTACGTGACCGACGTGCTCACGAGCTTTGCCCACGATAAGCGCATTGTGCTCTGGGACTTGTATAACGAGCCGGGCAACACCAACAAGGGCAATGCCTCGCTGCCGCTGCTGCGCAACACCTTTGCCTGGGCCGAGGCCGTGCGCCCCG
>CAYLNN010000023.1:0-51475 GCA_964385095.1 uncultured Hymenobacter sp. | reverse complement strand
CCCATCATCGGCCATGCCCAAACTGCGCGCGAAGTATCGGGCAAGGTGACGGACATTGCCGGCGCCGGCCTGCCCGGTGTAACGGTGCTCATAACGGGCACTTCTATTGGTTCCAGCACCGGGGCCGACGGCGAGTTTCGCCTGCAGGTACCCGCTACCGCTACTTCGCTCACGGTATCGTTTGTGGGCTACGCTCGCCAAACGGTGACGATTACGGGCCGCAACACGGTAACGATAGCACTGAAAGACGACGCTCAGGCACTGGGCGACGTGGTAGTAGTTGGCTATGGCACGGCCCGCAAGCAGGACGTGACCGGCGCCGTAGCGGTGCTAGGTGAGAAAGATTTCAACCGGGGCACTTTTACCTCGCCCGACCAGCTCATTCAGGGGCGCACCTCGGGCGTGCAGGTTACCAATAGCAGCGGGCAGCCCGGCGGGGCGGCCACTATCAAAATTCGGGGCAACTCGGCCGTAACGGGTTCGGGCCAGCCGCTATACGTGGTAGATGGCGTGCCGCTCGACGGGCGCTCGGCCCGCCCGGGCCTGGTGGCCTCGACCGATGTAGGCACGGGTGCCGACAGCAATCCGCTCAACTTCCTCAACCCCGACGATGTAGAGTCGGTAACGGTGCTCAAGGATGCTTCGGCCACGGCCATCTATGGGTCGCGGGCGGCCTATGGCGTCGTGCTTATCACCACTAAAAAGGGTAAAACGGGCGCCCCAGTGCTGGCCGTAGGGGCCTCCGGCGGCTTCTCCACGCTGCTACGCCGGCCTAAGTACCTGGATGCCGGCCAGTACCGCCAGGCCCTCACGTATTACGGCGTGACCAATGGCGACAAAGGCGGCGATGCCGACGCGCTGAAGGAAATTCTGCGCACGGGCACTTTGCAGAACTACAACGTGGCCATGAGCGGCGGGGGCGAAACGGGCCGCTACCGCCTATCGATTGGCTACCTCGACCAAAATGGTATCGTGCGCAAAACGGGCTTCCAGAAGTTTAGCGCCAACCTAGCCACTAACCTCCAGTTTCTGGAAAGCAAGAAGCTAGGGCTAGACGTAAACATTGCCACCAGCCAGTTTCGGGAGCAGCTAGCCCCCATCACTACCGATGCCGGCTACCGGGGCTCGCTCATTGGGCAGGCCCTGCAGTGGAATCCTACCCAGAACCTGCGCAATGCCGACGGTTCGCTCTTCATTCAGGCCGGCGACGTAGTAAACCCCCTAGCCGCCCAGGAGCTCTACAATGACAACTCCCGCGTAACGACCATCCTGGCCAGCGCGGCGCCCTACTACAAGTTTACCGACTGGCTCCAGTACCGGGCGCTGGTGAGCGTGAACTACAATACCGGCGAGCGACGCACCTCCATCGACCAGCGCCTCATCAACTACCCTGGCATTGAGGGGCAGGGTTTTGCCAGCATCAGCCACAACGAGCTGCTAACCCAGCAGATGGCGCACACCCTCAATTTCAACAAGCAGATAAACAGCAGCTTCAACTTAAATGCGCTGCTGGGCTACGAGTACACGAAGTTTGCTAATTCGGGCTCTAACCTCAACGCCTATGGCAACCGGGATGCCGGTGGCTTCGGCTCATTTGGCCTCGACTACACCAACTACATTCAGTACTCGGGCAGCGGCAACCGCGGAATATCGTCGTTCGTTGACCCCTCGTCGGCGCTGCAATCGGTATTTGGGCGGGCTATTTTGAACTTCAAGGACCGCTATGTATTCACCGGCACGTTGCGTCGCGATGAGAGCACCAAGTTTGGCCCCAACAACCGCGTGGGCTACTTCCCCTCGTTTGCGGCCGCCTGGGACCTGAGCCAGGAAGCCTTCTTCCCATCCGAGCGCCTGAGCCAGCTTAAGTTTCGGGCGGGCTACGGGCGCACCGGCAACCAGGAGTTTCCGGCCGGCTCGGCCCAGTACCGCTACACGCTGGACAACAACGGCGCCCAGTCGCCGCTCAACGACCGCAACGACGACCTGAAGTGGCAGTCGGATGCCCAGTACAACGCGGGTATCGATATCGGGGCATTTGAGAATCGCCTCACGTTCTCGGCCGACTACTTCTACAAAACCACCACCGACCTGCTGTTTCCGACCACGCCCGGCGAGCCTCGGCCCGCCAACGCGGCCATTCGGTGGGAAAACCTCGACGGCAAAATCGTTAACAAGGGCATAGAGTTGAGCTTATCGACCGCCATTGTGCGCAATGAGAAAGTGGATGTGGGCTTCAACGCCAACGCCACCTTTATTCGTAATGAGGTGTCCGATTTGGTGGGCGCCGCCATCCCGACCGGCGCCATCAACGGCCAGGGTCTTTCGGGAGCCCTGGGCCAGAGCATTCGCAACGGCTACCCCATCAACGCCTTCTTCCTGCCCCAGTACAATGGCCTGACTGACCGCGGCCTGAACAATATTGGCAGCATCGTATATGCCGGCAGCCCCAACCCCCGCACGCTGCTGGGCCTGGGCCTGAATGCTCGCTATGGTAAGCTCTCGCTGGTAGCTAACATGACCGGCGTATTCGGCCAGATGATTTACAACAACACCCTCAACGCCATCGGCGCTGTGGGCGGCATCGGAGCCGGCAAAAACATTGCCCTCTCCACCTTCGAGAATCCGATTAAGGAATCGACCGGCAACCCGACGGCCGCCTCCACGCGCTACCTCGAAAAAGGCGATTACCTCAAGCTCTCCAACCTGACCCTCTCCTACTCACTAGGCGATGTCATTGGGTTTGTGAAGGGTGCCCGCATCTACGCCACCGGGCAGAACCTGTTCGTGATTACCAAATACACGGGCTTCGACCCGGAAATCAACACGATTAAGCAGGGCGCCAACCAAGTGCCATCGGTAGGCATCGACTACCTGGCGTACCCCAGCGCCCGCACCTTCACGTTCGGCGTCAACTTCTCTTTGTAATACTCTCTTCCATTACCCACCATGCGATATTTTAAGATTAGCGGAGCGGCGGCCGTGCTGGCACTGCTCCAGATGACCAGCGGCTGCGCCATCAATGAGAAGCTGGAAGGCCAGCTTACCGAGGACCAGATTCCGAAAGGCGACCCCTCGGCGCTGCTCCAGGGCGTGTACAACTCGCAGCGCGACCCCATTCAGGGCTGCGTGAGCGTATTTGCCCTCGAAGAGGTATCCACCGATGCCCGCATCATGCCCACCCGCGGGCCCGACTGGGACGACAACGGCAAGTGGCGCGCCCTTTACAACCACACCTGGGACGCCCAGAACGAGCGGGTACGCGATACCTATACCCAGCTCAACGGCATTATCTACGCCGCTACTGACTTGCTGCGCTTCGCGCCCACTACTCAGCAGCAAGCCGAAGCTCGATTTTTGCGGGCCTGGGCCAGCTACTTGGTGCTTGACCTCTACGACCAGGTGCTGTACCGCGAGCCGGGCGAAACCCTGAGCATGCTGGCTAGGGTGCGCAAGGGTTCGGAAGCCCTCAACTTTATCATCAGCGAAATAACGGCGGTGCAGGCTAACCTGCCCGACGGCCCGGCTGGCCGCGCCAACAAAGACGCCGCCCGCGTGCTGCTGATGAAGTGCTACCTCAACAAAGGGGTGTATGCTAATCGGCAGACCCCGACCTTCGCTGCGGCCGACATGAACCAGGTCATTACGCTGGCCGACCAAATTATCAACAGCAATAAGTACTCGTTCACGACCAACTTCTTCGACAATTTCGCGCCCAACAACACGGCTATCGGCTCGGAAAACATTTTCACCCAAGAGAACACGTTCGGCAACAGCGGCCCCACGCGCGACTCCTGGAAATTTGTGTCGCACTACAACATGGTGCCCGTCAACGGCTACAACGGCCCAGCTACCACGGCCGCATTCTACAGCCTGTTTGAGGCGAACGACAAGCGCCGGGGCGTGGCATACCAAACGTCGGGCGGGCCCGCTAACCCTGGTGGCCGCATCAATGTCGGCTTTCTCGTGGGCCAGCAGTATAACTTAATTACTGGGGCGGCGCTTATCACGCGGGGCGGGGCCCCGCTGGTTTTCACCAGCGACATCAACCTCTTCGAAACCGGCGCAGACCTGGAAGCCAAGGGCATCCGGCCGATGAAATACCCCGTCGACTACGTAAGCGAGGCTAAAGGCGGTAATGGCTGCGAGAACGACCACGTGAGCTTCCGGCTAGCCGATGTGCTGCTGATGAAGGCCGAAGCCATTATGCGCGGCGGCACCGCCACCAGCGCTGGTACCTACGGCGCTACGGCGCTGGCCATTGTTAACTCGCTGCGCACGCATCCCTCGCGCGGGGCTAGCACCCTGCCTTCGCTCAGCCTCAGCACCTTGCTCGATGAGCGGGGCCGGGAGCTGTATGGTGAGTCGTGGCGCCGGCAGGATATGATTCGGTTCGGCACGTTTCTGCAGGCGCGTAAGGACAAGCCCCAGAGCGACGCGAAATACCTTATCTATCCCATCCCCCAGACGCAGGTTGACGTAAACTCGAATATTATCCAGAACCCCGGGTACTAGTTAACAACTTGCCTATCTGACAGTAGCAGCGGTTGGCCTGGGCCGGCCGCTGCTATTTTTTTGAGGCTAGTCACTCGCCTACGGTTGGCTTTCCATGCTTATCCCTGTCTTTCCTATGTTTACTAAAAATCTGTGGGCCAGCGCGCTGCTACTGCTAGCGGCCCCGGTCCTGGCGCAGCCGGCCGCTCAGCCCACACCCCGCCAGCTCTATCCCGGCTTGTTTGAGGCTATTCAGCTAAACCGCGTGTATCCCGATGGCAAAACCTTCGTGGACCTGCTGCCTACGGCCGCGCCCGCCGTGGTACTGGCTGCTTACGCCAAGGAGAAAAGTCAGCCGGGCTTCGACCTGAAGGCGTTTGCCACGCGCTATTTCTACCTGCCCGCTACCGACACGGCTACGTATCGCAGCGACATTCAGGCTGGCATCCGGGCGCACCTCGATACGCTCTGGCGGGTGTTGCAGCGGCCGGCGCAGGCCGCGGCCCCGCCCTACTCGTCGCTGCTGCCGCTGCCGCGCCCCTACGTGGTGCCCGGTGGGCGCTTTCGGGAGGTGTATTACTGGGATTCGTACTTCACGATGCTCGGGCTGCGCGAGGCGGGCCGGCTAGCCCAGGTACGCGACATGACCGACAACTTCGCCTACCTCATTGACAAACTGGGCTTTATTCCGAACGGCAACCGCACCTACTACCTCACGCGCTCGCAGCCGCCCTTCTTCGCCCAAATGGTAGGCCTGCTCGCCACTGGCTCCGACTCGACGGCCATGCTGGCGCGCTACCGCCCCGCGCTAGCTCGCGAGTACGCCTACTGGATGGCCGGCGCCGACCAGCTCAAGCCTGGCCAGGCCGACCGCCGCGCCGTGCGCCTACCCGGCGGCGAACGCCTGAACCGCTACTGGGACGAGAGCGACCAGCCCCGCGAAGAGTCGTACCGCGAAGACGTGGAAGCCGCCAAGCTCAACAAGCAGCCGCCCGCGCAGTTTTACCACAATGTGCGGGCCGCTGCTGCCTCGGGCTGGGATTTCAGCACCCGCTGGTTTGGCCCCGATGGGCAGCTCAGCTCCATCCATACCACTGATTTGGTGCCCGTTGACCTCAACTGCCTGCTGCTGGTGCTGGAGCAAACCCTGGCCCGCGCCAGCCGCGCCGTCGGCCAGCCCGCCGAGGCAAGCCAGTACCGCCAGAAGGCGCTGGCCCGCGCCGCCGCCATTCAGCGCTACTGCTGGGACGCCCAGGCCGGCTTTTTTGTCGATTACGACTTGCCTAAGAAGAAGCTGGCTAGCCTCCGCACCCTAGCGGGAGTGTTCCCACTGACCTACGGCGTAGCTACGCCGGCCCAGGCCCGCGCCGTGGCTAGCCGCCTGCAAAGCGAGTTTCTGCGGCCCGGCGGCGTGCTCACCACTACCAACGCCAGCGGCCAGCAGTGGGATGCGCCCAATGGCTGGGCGCCGCTGCAATACATCACGGTGGCCGGCCTGCGCCGCTACCAGCTGCCGGCCCTAGCCGATACCATTGCTCACCGCTGGGTGACCCTGAACGTGCGCGTGTTCAACCGCACCGGCCGGCTGCTGGAGAAGTACAACGTAGAGGACCTCAGCCGCATCGCCGGCGGCGGCGAATATCCGCTGCAAGACGGCTTTGGCTGGACCAACGGCGTGCTGCTCAAGCTACTGGATGAGCAGCGCAGCCGGGAGCTGCGCCGAAAATCCCTGTAGTGCTGGCTACGCACCGGACCTAAGCAGCACGTTTTGCCGGCGAAACTGGCGCTAGCCCCGCTTACAACCCGTACTTACCTAGCAGGTAAATGAGCGCGGCCATGCTGGCGCCACCCAGCTCCAGCTCGCGGCGGTTAACCTGCTCGAAGGTGTCGAGGGCCGAGTGGTGCAGGTCGAAGTAGCGCTGCGAGTCGCAGTCGTAACCGAAGAGGGCCACGGGCTTCACTGCCGCAACTAGGGGCTCGATGTCGGTGCCGGCGTGGCCGGGCGTAAGCTGGCCGGCCAGGTACGGGGCTAGCAGGGGCTTCCAGGCAGCTACTTTCTGGAACACGGCGGGGGTGCTTTCTACATTAAAGCCGCGTGGCGTGAAACCACCGCCGTCGCTTTCGATGGCCGCCAGGTGGGTTTCGTGGTTTTGCCGGGCCAGCTCGGCGTATTTGTCGCCGCCGCGGGTGCCGTTTTCCTCGTTCATGAAGAGCACGGCGCGCACCGTGCGCTCGGGCCTAAGGCCAGTGGCTTTCAATAAGCGCAGGGCCTCCATACTTTGCACTACGCCGGTGCCGTCGTCGTGGGCACCCTGGGCCAGGTCCCACGAGTCGAGGTGGCCGCCCACGGTGATGACCTGCTCGGGGTATTTCGAGCCTTTTATCTCGCCCACCACGTTATAGCTTTTCTCATCGGGCAGCTGCAAGCAGCTCATTTCCAGCTCAAACTGTAGCTTGGGGTCAGCGGCCAGCAGCTGGCTGAGCTGGTCGGCGGCCTGGGTGCTGAGGGCGGCGGCAGGCACCTTGGTGGGCGTGTCGCCGTACTGGGTGGCGCCGGTGTGGGGGTTGTTGTCGCGGGCGGCAGTAAGCGAGCGCACCAGGGCGCCCACCGCGCCGCGCCGGCCGGCCTCGGCAGGGCCCGAGCGGCGCTGGTCGCCAGCGCCGCCGTAGGCCGCGCCGGGCTCAATTAGCTTATCATCGAAAGGGCGGTTGAAGAAGATGAATTTGCCGCGCACCTGGTCGTCGGGCAGGGCCTTAAGCTCGGCCAGGCTCTTGACCTCGACCACGCCGGCGCGCAGGGGCTTGTTGCCGGGCGTGGCCACCGAGCCCCCCAGCGCGCATACCGCCGCCGAAATTCCTTTGCCTTTATTACCAATAATTTGGCCCTTCTCCTTGGCCCCGCGCACCCAGTGCGGCACCATACACTCCTGCAAGTACACCTTGTCGAAGCAGTTGGCTTTTTCCATCGTCAGCTTGCCCCACTGCACGGCCAGGGCGGCCTGCGGCGAGCCCGAGAGGCGGGCGCCGATTTTTTGGCAGAGATAGCGCAGGTTGTCGTAGCTCTGGCCGCGCAGCAGCGCCTCGTCGTAGATTTTGCGAATGACGGCAGAATCGGCTTTAGCGGCCGTGGTTTGGGCCCGGGCGGGGGCTAGGCCGCCCGCCAGCAGGCCAGCCAGCAGCAGGGAGGAAAGTGAACGCATAGAAGAAAAGGGAAGCGGCAGAAAACGGATTCGGCCAAAAGTACCAGGCTAGCGGCTTTGGTTCCTACTATTTCTGGGCCGGGCGCCACAAGCCGCGCTCGCGCAACATGCGGGCCACCGGCGAATTGGGCCGCAGCAGGGGTTGCAATTCGGCCCAGGGTATTTCGAGCGACACATAGCCTAGCGAGGCGCTTAAGTTGCTTTCGCCATACAGACAGGCGAGGCCGGTGTAGGAAAGCGCCACGCCAGCGGGCAGCGGCACCAGCTCGCCGGCTAGCGAATAGGTGTCCTCGCGCACGGTGGCGTCGCCCTCAGTATGCGGGTCGCGCAGCAAGTGGCGGGTCAGCAGCCGCTGAAACTTAGCTTCGGCACCGGGGCGCAGCAGGTTTTCCAGGCCCACGTATTGTCCGGTGCGCAGGTCGTAGATGTTACTGCCAGCCGAGTGGTTGAAGTGCGCAGCGCCGTAGGAATACACGTAGCTGGGCTCATTTACGGATAGCAAGCCAAAATCATTGAACGTGACGGCAATAGACTCCGAGTTTTCGCCGCACGAGCCGTCACCGGCCGCATAGGCACGGTCGGCCTGGCGGCGCTGCCGGGGCCCCGGGCACTGCAAGGCGCGCAGGGCGGGGCGCAGCGTATCGGGACCCAGCAGGTGCAAGTAGTCACGGTGGAGTTCGGAGGGGCGGCGCTGCTGCTGCTCATAGCTGGTAAGCTCCTCGTCGGCCGCCGCGCTGTCGGCTTCATCGGCGGGGGTGCCGTCGGCAGCGTCATCGCCGGCGGGCAGGCACATCGGGCCGAAGGTAGTTTCGCGCAGCACTTCGTAGCGCACGGCCAGCTGGCGGCCCTGCGCATCCTGGTAGGCTTCGCGCAGCTCGAAGGGCAGTTGCTGGCCGGTGGGGCTCGTCCAGGTGCCCACCAGCAGCGGCCCCACCGGCTGGGTAGCGCGCCAGGTGCCCATTACTTTGCTGGCATCCGACTCATCCAGCGCCAGCGGCTGGCGGGGGTGGTAGGGACCGGCATTTACCAGGTCGAGCAGGCCGCGGCGAGCCGTGCCGTAGTAGTAAGCGCCGGTGCATACGGTTTTGGTGCTGTCGTACTGATCAGAGCCGATGGTCAGCATTATAGTCACGGGCTGGCCGCCCACCGTGCCCTGGTAGCGGTGGTAGCCGGTGTAGGGCGAGCTTATGGCTATCGGACTAGCCGGCGGCGCGGCGATTGCCGCGGCAGCCGCTTCTTCTTTACTAGGCTTTGTGGAGTCTTGGCAGCCAACCATTACCGCTAGCCAACTCACCACCCAGCCCATTCGCCACAGCCTGCTCATAGTAATAGGCATAGCCTTGCTCCTACCGCATGGTGTTGGTGCTCACGCTCTGCGGCGCGGCGCCGTAGCGGCTCATTATCAGCTTAGCGGGCTGGCCCTGGCGCAGCGTCACTTTGAAAAGGTAGTTGTACTCCTCATCGCGGATTTCACCCGGCAGCGGGGCCACGCCCAGCGCGGCCAGCAGCGGCAGCAATGTGTTGGAGTGGCCCACCACTACCACCGTTTTGCCGGCGTATTGCTGCCCGAGGCGGCTGGCCAGCGCGGCGGGCTCCTTGGCGCTGTACGCTTCGGGGGTGAGGCCGGTGGCCTGGGCCAGCGGGGTCAGCGTGGCGCGGGTGCGGCGGGTATCGGTGGTGAAGAGCGCGGCCGGGTGGCGCCGGGCTAACTGCTTGGCCAGCAGCTGGGCCCGCGCCTCGCCGGCGGGCGTGAGGCCGGGGTCGGCGAGACCGGGCGTAAGGTCTTTTTCGCCGTGGCGCACGAGGTAGATAATGGTGCGCGGCGGCCGGGCGGCGGCCGTGGCCAGCCCCAGCAACAAGCAGCAAAGTATGGATAACAAGCCCGTTTTCAGCAGCATAATCCCGTATTTATTTCGCTTAACTACCACCCAAAGGTAGCCGCAAAAAAAGCGGGCCGCCCGGTAGGCAACCCGCTTTTTTTGCGTTTTCGACAAGCTTACTCTTTCGTAAAATGCCGGCTTGTGCGCTCTTGCGCGGGCCCGGTGAGCAGCAGGGTGTACTGGCCAGCGCGCAGCGGCGCCACGTTCAGGCCCTGCACGCCCACGGTGCCCTGCGCGGCCACGCGGCCCACGGCGTCGAGTATCTGGTAGGCCTGGCCCACCAGCTCGGGCTCGGTGCGCAGCAAGTCGCTGCCCGCCACGGGGTTGGGGTACAGGCCGGCCACTGCGGGGCTAGCGGCAGCGGGCGCCGTGGCCAGCGCCATGCGGGCGCCGCTGGGGTTGGTGATGCGTACCCAGTTGATGTTCCAGCCGGCAGTTTGGGCATACACGCCGAAGTTGTAGGTGCCGGCGTTGATGTTCACAGTTTTGGTGACGGTCGTCCAGTTTTGCCAACCACCAGTGGCCGGAATGGCCGTGTTGCCGAGCTGCGTGGCGCCCGCGTTCAGGTCCGACGACACGGTGCCGCCGTTGGGGCTAGCCACCCGGTAATCGATGGTGTAGGTGCCCGTGACGGGGAAATTGATATTGTTAAACACCAGGTAGTCACCCGCGTCCACATTACCCATATCCTGGCCGCCGCCGGTGTCGGAGCAGGTTTCGACGGCCATGCCGCTGTTTACATTGGCGCTTTCGGCTTGCAGCGTGCGGCTCGTGCCGGTGCTGGCGCCCGAGAGCTGGTACACGCGCACGTAGTCCACGTTCATGGTGGCGGGCAGTTTGCTCTCGTCCACCGTCTGGCCGGGCCAGTCACCGGCCACGGCCAGGTTCAGGAGCAGGAAAAACGGCCGCTGAAACTCCTCGGTACCGCCCGTGCCGCCGGTGATGGTCATCTCGTTGTACTTGGCCCCATCTACAAACCAGCGGATATAGTCGGGGGTCCACTCCACGCTGTACACGTGGTAGGTGTTAGCACTCATGGCCGTGTTCTGGCCGTACTGGGCGTGGCCGTTGTTGTCCCAGTGCGCCGTGCCGTAGGTGCGGCTGTCGGCGTTCACCTGCTCCATGATATCGATTTCGCCGCACTTGGGCCAGCTTACCGAGCTGATATTCGACCCCAACATCCAGAACGCCGGCCACAGGCCCTGGCCCAGCGGCACCTTAATACGGGCCTCCATGCGGCCGTAGGTGAACTGCTTGAGGCCCTGGGTTTTGAGGCGGGCCGAGGTATAGGGCATGCCCCCCACCGTCTGCTTGCGGGCCGTGATGACGAGCTCGCCGTTGGCTACCGTGGCGTTCGAGGCCTGGTAATACTGCTTCTCGTTGTTGCCCCAGCCGCCGCCGCCGGTTTCGAAAGCCCAGTTGGAGGTGTTGACGGCCGTGCCGTTGAATTCATCGGCCCAGACTTGCTGGTAGGTTTGGGCCAGTACGGGTTGGGACGCGCCGAGCAACAGCGCCGCCCCGCCCAAAAGGGAGGTAAGCGTACCTTTCATAAAGGATGTGGAAAAGGAGTAGGTGGGAAAAACAGAACCGCTAGCCCTGGGCCGCCGCGTAGGCCAGCACCGGGTTAACGATTTCAAATATCCAACTTTACCCGGTATTTACCAAACTGCAAAAAAGCGCCTTTCAGCCCCAGCAACCCACAAAATGCCTGGTCTTTACACTTAGCACACATGTGGTAGTTGTGCAATTTCCGGGGCTAGCACCCTGGTTGGCCCACGGCTGGGCGCAACGCACGGGCTAAAAAACAATCAAAAACCAGGGTTTACCGGCAATATTTTTCGCTAGCCCCGGCCCGCGGCCCGCTGCAACCAGCGCTGGCCGGCGAGGGAACTACCAGATTATTTCTTCATCTTCATCAAATCAACATCTAATCTTCATCTTCATTTAACGACCGCCGCCCGAATGTTGCATCATCATTCCGCCTTCACCCCTCCCCGCTCCATGCACGTTCTGCTCGTTGAAGATGAAAAAAGCCTCCACCAGGAGGTGCGCCAATTCCTGACGCAGGCCCAGTATTTGGTCGATTCGGCCTTTACCTATGCCGAGGCGTCGGAGAAGCTGTTTGTGAATTCCTACGACTTTGTGCTGCTCGACCTGGGGCTGCCCGGCGGCGATGGCCTCGATTTGCTGCGCGACGCCCGCCAGAGCGAAAAGCAGGAGGCTTCGTTTATCATCCTCACCGCCCGCGGTGCCCTCGACGACCGCATTAAGGGGCTCGACCTGGGCGCCGACGATTACCTGCCTAAGCCCTTCTCGCTGCTGGAGCTGACGAGCCGGATGCAGGCCATTACGCGCCGCAAATTTGGCCTCAAGCGCCCCGAAATCACGTTTGGCGACGGCTTCGTGCTTGACGTGACGGCCCGCACCGTGCGCCACGGCAGCACCCCCGAAACGCCCGGCCCCGAGGTGCCGCTCACCAAAAAGGAGTTTGACCTGCTGCACTATTTGCTGCTGCACCGGGGCCGCGTGCTCACGCGCCTGCAGCTGGGCGAGCACTTGTGGGGCAACGTGTTAGAAGACGATTCGGATTCGAACTACATCGACGTGCACATCAAAAATGTGCGCAAGAAGCTGGCCCAGTTCGGCTCGCCCGATTTTATTGAAACCGTGCGCGGCATTGGCTACCGGGCGGTGTAGGGAAGCTACCGGCACTAACCTAAACCCGTCAGGCGGCGGGGCGCGCCGCCTGATGGGTTTAGCTTTAGCTTTTTAAGTAGGCTAGTAAATGCGATTAGAAACCAAGCTCGGCCTGTTCAACGGTCTCTCCAAGCTGCTGCTGGTGGTGCTGGGGGCGCTCCTGATTCCGCCCATCGTGCAGCGCGTGGCCGTGGGCCACACCGATGAGCGCCTGCTCGATAAAAAGACCGAGCTGCTGCACCTCATCGAGCGCGATGGGCTAGCCGCCTTTTTGCGGGCCGAGCACGACGAGAGCTACGCCGATTATAATATTCTCAAGCAGGAATACATTACCATTACGCCCCTGCCGGCTTACCCTAACGGGCCCAGTGGGCCGCCCACCGAGCGCATTTTTGAGGAGCCCCGGCAGGTGGACAAGGAGATTGAGGATTTCCGTATTCTGAGCTACGTAGCCCCGCTGAGCACCTTGCGCCCAGCCGATGCCGCCGAGTCGGCCGGCGCCGAGCCCCGCCGCTACCGCCTCGAAATCGGCTCCTCGCTGGCCACCGTGGAACTGCTGACGGACACGCTGCGGCGGCTGGCGCTGTGGGTGCTGGTAGCCGGGGCGCTCATCACGGTGTTTACCGACGCGGCCTTTGCGCACTATTTGCTGGGGCCGTTGCGCGAATTGATTACGCGCAAGCTGCGCGGCATCCGGCAGCCGGGCGAGTTTTCGTTTGCCCGCCTCGAAACCGACACCACCGATTTTCGGCGGCTCGACGACTCGCTCTCCGCCCTCATGCGGCAGCTGCAAACCTCGTTTGAGAAGGAGCGCGAGTTTATGAGCAACGTGAGCCACGAGTTGCTCACGCCCACCAGCATTCTGCAATCGCGCTTCGAGAACATGCTGCAAGACCCCACCCTGCCCGAGGCTCACGCCCAGCAGATAGTGGAAAGCCAGCGCACCCTCTACCGCCTGCGCAACACCGTGCGCACGCTGCTGCTCATCGCCAACATCGAAAACGAGCAGTACTTGCGCGATGCCAGCGTGCCCCTCACCCAAACCGTGCAGGATGTGGCCGAGGAGCTCGACGACCGCCGCCAGCAGCGCGAAATCGAGCTGCGCATCGACCTCCAGCCCGACTACGTGGTGCCCCACGCCAACGCCACATTGCTGCACACGCTGCTGCGCAACTTGCTTTCCAACGCCATCAAGTACAACCACGAGGGCGGCCAGATTCGGGTGCTGGGCCGCCCCACGCCTAGCGGCGGCTACGCGCTACGCGTAGAGGATGAGGGCCCCGGCATTGCGGCCGAAAACCTGCCGTTGCTCTTCGACCGCTTCCGGCGCTTCCACGCCACTGGCCCCAGCGCGCCCGAGGGCTACGGGCTAGGCCTGCCCATCGCCCAAACCATCGCCAGCTTCCACAAGGCCACGCTGCGGGCCGAGTCGGAAGTGGGCAAGGGCACGGCGTTCGTGCTGGAGTTTGGGGCAGCGGGCTAGCGGATGCAGGCGAGGCCAACCGCTGCTAGCCCGCGCTACTTTGCTGCTACCGGGTGCCATTCGTGCGCAATATTGGTCATTAGCAGCGCATTGTCGAACTGAACGGAGTTCTTAGGAAATAAAGCCTCATTTTCAAAAAAGCTGGACTGCACCTGGCTCACGGCCAACGGCTGCACGGCCCAGGTATGCGTGGCCAGGCGCAGGCCCTCCAACTTTTGCCCGTTTGGCGAATACCCGATGGCGCCCTTTTTCAGAAAACGGGAGGCATTTTCCAACGTTCCGAAAACAGAACTGGGGCTGAACGTGGCCGCTACCTGCGCCTCGATAGCTACGCGGGTACCATCGGCGCTGCTAAACGCTACGCGGTAGGCCCCGGCGGCTTCCGCTACCGCGAATTTTGCCAGGTGGTGCTTGCCCGGAAACAGGCGCCCGCCGGCTAGGGCATTCCAGCGCAGCGAGGTGTCGCGCCGGGGCACGTACACGCCTTCCCGCAGCTGCCCGTTTTCTTCCCATTCCACGGCAATCCGGTGGGCGCCGTTCTCCGAAGAAATACTTGCGAATTTAGGAAAACCCTTGGGCCGTACGTTTTTAAGCCGAATCAGGCAAATGCCGACTATTGCCCGGCCCTGGTACAGCTGCGGCCGAAAGGTCGTCGGCAACAACGGGGCCACGTCGGCGGGGTCGGCCGTAAAATTGACGAGTATTCGCCGGTCGATGAGGCCGTGTAGCGTTGGTATTTTCATTGCGAAAGCGGCGGCCGGATGCAAAGCCCGCACGCAGCCCAAGACGCCGCCAGCCCTGCGATATTTTACCGGCCAGCGCGGCGCGGCAGCGCCCGTTTTCGCCGGGCCAAAAAGTCAATCGAGGATATCCCGGTAAAAGACCTCGGTGCTATCGGGCGACACCCAAAGGGTGCGAATGTTGCGGTTGTCGGGGGTAGCGTACTCATACACGCGGGCCGAATCGCCCAGCAACCGGGGCGCAAACCAGCTTATCGGCAGGCTAGGCGCCAGCTCCGCGGCTAGGGTGGCCGTGGGCACCGTCCGGCGCGCGTAGGGCAGGCGGGCCAGCACGCGCCGCAGCTCGGGCGGGCAGGTGCGGTAGTGTAGCCAGATGGCCACGTCGATGCGCGGTATTACTTGGTCTTGATAAGCAATAACTTGCAGGCAGCCCGGCCGGGGGCGGCCAAATAGCGCCGCGTAGATTTCCTCGCCCGTGCGGGGCCGCACCGCCTCGGCCAGGTGCCGATAAACCTTATGAGACGTGCGATAAACTGCCCAGCCCGCTACCAACAACCCTAGCCCCAGGCTGGCGCCAGCCACGTAGAGGCTGCGCTTGCGGCGCCTCACCAAGCCGTAGAGCAGTAGCCCGGCCGCGGCCCCTAGCAGCAGTCCGGCCAGCACGACCAGGCCAATCAGCTCTTGCATTAAAGCACTAAAATTATCAAGCAGTCATCCAGCGGCTTCCACTTGCCCTTCTTAAAAAATACGTTGCCAAATTTAGGCGAATTAAATACCAGGTAAAAACCCCGCGCATTCCGGTAGGTCGTGGGATTGCCGACTAAAATATGGTACGTAGGCGGCGCCATATGGAGCACAAGCCGCGCCGAAACGCTTGGCTTTACGGCAGAAATAGTGCCTTTAAAAACCTGCGTTACTTTTTGCTTCTCAGTAGCATAGAAGTAGACAGAGTCATTATTCTTAATCTCAAATCGAAATCTATTATACTGCCAGTCGGATTACTTGCCCGGAAAATAATTTCGATTAATTACGTACTGCCCATACTAGTCGCCCTTCTCCAATATCTTATCCGCTGCCAGCAAACTCCTTGCCTTACCCACCACAGCCAGTATTATTATAGTGCCCCAAACAGCTGCTAGTATTTCGCCAAAAAGCCTTCGTTCACTAACTGCCCATAGTGCTAATAGCGCAGCGGTAAGAAAAAGCAGAAAAATAATTAAAATCCCAAAGAACATTTCCTCCAACTAATTAATTACAACTTTCCCTTACAACGCTGCGCGCACACCCTGGCCAGGGCCAGCAGCGTCGGGTCGCAGCGGTGAAAATAATCGCAGGAATACAAAGCCGTGGTAGCCGCGTTGGTGTCGCAGCCAAGCCAGCCGCGGGCATGAGGCGCGGCTTTATTTTCTAATTCGAATTGGTGCCGGCCGATGCAAAGCAGGTCCTCTCACTTTAACTCGCCGTTTTTTGCTCGTGCAGGAGGCGGCCATACTTGGGCACCCACACGGTGCCGCGCGGTGGCCAGGGTGGTTTTGCCGCTGCTTTCGGCCCTAGCAGCACCGCGCGCCGCGCGGCACGGCCTCGTAACAAGGTGGCTAGCCCCTCGACGGGCTAGGGTGCTCACGCGGCGCAAACTAATGCGTGGGCCGTAGTTCGGGCGCGGGCGGCACTACCTCGGCGGGGGGCAATTGGGCAGCGGCCGGAGCGGCAAAATAGCGTAGCCGGTAGCAGTTCATGGCCGTGGCCCCGAGCTGCTGCAACAGGCGATAATTGGCCACGGCGCCCACGGCTGCCCCGATAACGGGCACGAGCTGGGCCATTTTGGCGAGGTCGATGTAGTCGCGGTACTCCTGCTGAAAGGTGCGCCAGTCGAAATCAGCCGCTTCGGCGGGCAGGGTTAGGCGGTAGGCGTCCCAGTGGGCCAGGCGGTCGTAGGTTTCGTTGCGGGTGTGCTGGCTGCTGAAGGCTAGCTGAAAAATATGCAGCAAATAAAGCCGCTCGTGGTAGTCGCGCACATCGCGGCCGTAGCACGCGGCCACGTCGAATAACAGCTTGAGCTTGAGGCCCAGCAGCAGGGGGAAATCAGCCAGGCCCAGCAGAAAGCCGCCCGCGCCCGTCACGGCGCCCTCGGCGGTGGCCATGAGGCGATAGTCACGCAGGTGGTCGCGCACGGCGGCCTCGCGCGCGGCCAGCGAGGATGCCTCAAGCGGCCGGCGCGTGAGGTGCGTGGAGCCAAACAATACGCCCCGCACCAGCTGCTTGATGGTGCCCGTAATGGCCTGGTGCACCCGCTCGGGCAGCAACCCGTTGAGCCGGATTTGTACGCGCCTGGTAAATTTATCGAGCCGCGAGGGGAGCCGCTGCATCTGTTCTTGCCAGGCTAGCAGCTCGGCGTAGCTGGCCGCTTCGGCGGGGTTTTGGGGCAGGGGCATGAGCGGATAATTTTTACTGTTCGCAACGGCTTTCGACGGTTAATTAAAAAGCAAAAAGGAGGAATTAAGAATTGGTGCTTCGTGGCAGGAGGCGCCTTTTAATTCCTCCTTTTTACTTTTTAAGTATTCTGTCGGGGTAGGTAAGTCTTCTGTATCTATCGCGCCGCGCGCCGCCTCCTTACTCGCGCACCTCGTCGCGGCGCAGCTCGCGGCGCAGCAGGCGCACCAGCTGGTAGCGCTGGCGGGCGGCCTCGTAGCGCAAGGCCACGCCGGTGCCAGTGCTGGGCCAGGTGCCCGCCTGGGTCGGGCTGCCCGCGCCGGCGCCCAGCGGGCGGCCCTGCCCATCGAAGAGCGACACCAGCCCCGGCAGCGGCTCGGTAAGGGCCAGCACCTGGCGCCCAGGCCCAAAATCGAACCATTGCACGGGCTTGTCGCCGGAGGTAAGCAGCTGGCGGCTCAGCAGCGGCGCCGTGCCGGTGGCCAGGGGCGCAAATACATCGAGCTGGCCACCGTCCTGGCGCACCACCACAAACGAGCCGGCGCGCCCGCTAGCCTCGGGCACCAGCCGGAAGCTGGCCGTGCGGCTCCAGGTAGCCACCCGGCGCCGGGCACTGATGTCGCCGCTGAGCGTAATAGTCAGCAGTTCACCGTGTTGATTGACCACCCGCAGCCCGCTGCGGGCCAGCGTGGGGCCGGCCGTGGTAAGCAGCGGCCCCGCCAGCCGCGCCCCGGCACTCACCGGGAAGCCGGGGTAGCGGCTACCCGCCTGGTCGAAGGCGTACACGTAGCCGTTGCGCAGGGCGGCCACCACCACATCGCGCCCGCCCACGGTGAGCAGGGCCGGCGGGCCGGCTAGGGGAGCCTCCAGGCGGTGGGGCCAGCCGGGGTAGCGGCGGCCATTGGTATCGAAGAGCAGCAGGCTATTAGTGGTGGTTGCCACCAGAATACGCGACGAGGAGCCGGCCACTACGTCGGCCACCGTTACCGAGTCGGGCAGGTTGAGGGGAAAGCCAGGCGCCTCCTGGCCGTCGGCCGGGCTCAGCCAGTGCACGCGGTGGGCGGTGGCCAGCAGCAGGCGCCCGCGCAGCAGGCGTGGCCGGCTCACTGCCGGGCCGGGCAGGGTATCGGCCCAGGCCCGGCTGGCGGTGCCGGCCGGCAGCAGCGTAAGCACCCCCAGCGAGTCGGCCACCAGCACGGGCGCGGCTAGGGTGCCATCGGCAGTGGGCTGGGCGGGTAGTAAGAAGGGCTGCCCGGCCAGCGGCGTGCGAAAGCGCAGGCGCACGCCCCCGCCCCGACCTGCCGAATCGGCCGCCGGCCCCTGGCCGGGCCGCCGCAGCAGGAGCTGGGCAAAATACTGGCTACCGGGGCGGGCTTCCTCGGCGGGCTGCTCGGGGGGCACCAGTTGCCAGGCCACCTGCGAGAAGTGGCGCAGCAGGCTTTCGTTGCGCAGCAGGCCGGCCCGGCGGTCTTCGGCCAGGGTGCCCAGCAGGGCGTTCCAACCCTGGCGCACGTCGGCCAGCACCGTGAGGCGGGCCAGCGGCTGGGTTTGCTGCAACAAGGCAACTTGCGCGGCCGAGCGGCTCCACACCTGGCCGGCCACCACCTCGGTCAGGTAGGCGCGCAGGATGGTGTTGTCGCCCAGGGCCAGGTACTCGCCCACCATGGTCGTACTCAGCGGGCTATCACCTGCACTTACCGCCGGGCTAGCCCCCAGTGCCCCCAGTAAGGCATTCGCCTGAAAACCCGCCCCATATACTTCATAAGTGCCCACTCGCCCAAAAGCTGGCGAGGCGCCGCCCGCCCGCCGCAGCCGGGCCAGCCACTGCGCCGTGCGGGCCGGGGCCGCGCTGCGCACCAGCGTGAGGCGCGCCGGGGGCTGGCCCGGCGCGGGCGTGGCCAAGTACACCAGCGTGGCGCCCGGCGCCAGGGTGGCGCGCAAGCTGTCGAGGGCCAGGTGGGCGGCGCGGGCCGTATCGGCGGCGGGTGTGGGGGCTAGCCGGCCGGCCACCGCCAGCACCAAGGCGGCGCGCAGGGGCAGCACGCCGGCCAGCGGGCGCGGCGACTGCGCGGGCTGGCCGCGCAGGGGCTGCTGCCACGAGTTGGCGGCGGTTTCGGGGTTGGCGAAGCCGGTGAGCGTGACCTGGCCGGGACCAAATTTGATACCTAGCAAACTCTCGTGGGTGAGGGCCAGCGCCTGGTCGAGCAGGGCGTGGGTGCCGGGCTGAAAGAGCACGTCGAGCAGCGCCGGCACGCGGCGGAAGTTGATGAGCAGCGTGGCGTCCACATCGCGCAGGCGCAACAAATCGGTGGCCCCGAAGCCGGCGCGCACGGTGGGCGCGTCGGGGTGGGCTAGCCGTTGCACCACGGCCTCAATCAGCGGCGCGTGGGTGCTCAGCAGCAAGTGGTTGCGGTAATTGAGCACCGTGAGCGTGCCGCCGGCCCGGGCCGTTAGCTCCTGAAGCTCGTAGCCCTCAACATTGCGCAGGCTGAGGTGGTAGCGCGGGTCGCGGCCCAGGGTTTCGAGCAGGCCCCGCGCCTGGCGGTACTCGCGCACGCTGGCCAGGGGTATCTGGTAGAGCACATCTACCTGCCCCGGCCCGGTGAGGTGCAGCGAACTGAGCACGAGCTTCTTGCCCAGCAAGCTCAGCAGGCCGCGCGGGCGCCCGGTCACGGGGTTGGCCACCGCGGGCCGGCCGCCGTTGTCGAGGCTGTCGGCCAGGGCCAGCGGGCCGGCTACTTGCTGGAAGTAGCGCACGCCGGTAATGTTGTCCCACACGCCGGCTTCCTGCAAGTGCTGCACCAGGGCGGCGTGGTCGCGGGTAGCCAGCACCAGCACCGCATCGTCGGGCACCAGGGCGTAGGGGTCCACGGGCCGGGCGGCCAGCGTGCGGCGGTAATAAACGTAGGTAGCCAGCGAGAGCAGCAGGAAAGCGGCCACCAGCAGGGCCAGAAGCTTGCGGGACATGCGGCAAAAGTAGCCCGCCCGGCGCGAGGTGGGCCAGCCTAGCGCACAAAAGTGAGGGTGGCGCGCAGCGTATCGGGCAGCGGCGCGGTGGGGTTCTGGATTACCAAGGCCACGGCCGTGTCTTTCTCTAGGGCACCCGTAGCGCTTGAGTTATAATAGTGAAACTTCACGCCCGCAGGCGGCAGGTAGAAACCCCGCAGATAGGCTAGCGTGTCTAAGTTATTGCCGCGCAACGTTTGGTAGTCGAAGCTTAGGCGCTGGTAACCGGTATTGCGGCTGCGAATACGCACGGCTATGGTGCGCAACTCACTGGGCCTGAAATCAACGGTGTTGGTTTTACCCACGGTTACCTCCCGGCTGCCGGGGCCTAATAGCTGGTCACCGGGCTGACTATCATCAAACGTGTAGCGCCGCACGCCCGAATAATTTGCCTTAGTATAAGTTTCCAGGGTAATCGCGTAGTACAGGCCCTTGGTATTGCGAAAACCCAGCTCGTACTTGCCCTGCGCATTGGTGCGGATTGAATCGCCGGTAGGTACCGGGTAAGGTCTGCCAATCAAGCCCCGCTGAAACTTCCCCACGCTCATCAGCACGCCGGGCACCGGCCGGCCGGTGGCGGCGCTCGTCACGGTGCCCTGCACCACGGTGAGTTGGTCGGCTGGCGCATTGTTTTCGCAGGCTACCAAGCAGGTCAGGCAAAAGCCACTGGTCAAAAAGAGTAGAATAAACCGCATAAAGTAACGAGGGTGAAGACTTTGGCCAGGAATGCCCCAAATATGACCAAGGATGTATTTGGGCTGCCTAAGGGTTGCATTGCGAGCGCCGGTAGTTTCTTTGGCAAATAACCGCCCTTTCCACCTTCTCTATGGCTGATACGCTACCACCTCCCTCCGCTCCCACCGACGCGCCCGGCCACTTCAAGCGTGCCCTCACGCTATTCGACTCCATCATGCTCGTCACGGGCTCCATGATTGGCTCGGGCATCTTCCTCGTGTCGGCCGATATTGCCCGGCAGGTGGGCTCGGCGGGCTGGCTGCTGGTGGTGTGGCTGCTCACGGGCCTCATCACCATGGCCGGCGCCATCAGCTACGGCGAGCTGGCGGCCATGTTCCCCAAGGTGGGTGGGCAGTACGTGTACCTGCGCGAGGCCTTCGGGCGGCTGGTGGCGTTTTTGTATGGCTGGACGCTGTTTCTGGTCATCCAAACCGGCGTTATCGCGGCCGTGGCCGTGGCATTTGCCAAGTTTACGGGCGTGCTTCGGCCTTGGTTTTCAGTTAAAAACATTCTATACGAGACGTATATCGGCAGCTGGCATTTCGAGTTTTCGACGGTGCAGTTGCTCGCCATCGCGCTCATCATCGGTATCACTGCCATCAACGCGCGCGGGGTGCAGGCCGGCAAGCTCATTCAGAACGTGCTGGGCTCGACCAAGCTCGTGGCACTGGCGCTGCTCATTCTGTTCGGCTTGTTTTTGGGGCTGAATGCCGACGCCGTGCACGCCAATTTTGGCGACCTCTGGACGGCCACGCGCTCGCCCGCGCCGGGCGCCACAGGCGGCATTGTGCCGCTGGGCGCGGGCAGCCTGGTTATCGCCATCGCTATGGCCATGACCGGCTCGCTCTTCTCGTCTGATTCGTGGAACAACATCGGCTTTGCGGGCGAGGAAATCCAGAACCCCGAGCGCACGCTGGTGCGCAGCATGGCGCTGGGCACGGCCATCGTCACGGTGCTCTACATTTTAATCAACGTGGTGTACTTGCTGGTGCTGCCCCTGCAGGGCTCGCCCGAGGCAGCCACGCTGGCCGGCCGCGGCATCCAGTACGCCACCGACGACCGCGTGGCCACGGCCGTAGCCGAGTCGGTGATGGGCCGGGCCGGGGCCTACGTGCTGGCTGTGCTCATCATGCTCAGCACCTTCGGCGCCAACAACGGCATTATCTTGAGCGGCGCCCGCGCCTACTTCGCCATGGCCAAGGACGGCCTGTTTTTCCCTAGCCTGGCTCGCCTCAACCGGGCCGGCGTGCCCGGCCGGGCGCTGTGGGTGCAGTGCCTGTGGGCCTGCCTGCTGTGCCTGAGCGGCAGCTACGGGCAGCTGCTCAACTACGTGATGTTCTCGGTTATCTTGTTCTACCTCATCACGATAATCGGCATTTTCGTGCTGCGCCGCACCCGGCCCGACGCGCCCCGCCCCTACCGCGCCTGGGGCTACCCGGTGCTGCCGGGCATCTACGTGGTGCTGGCCTCGGCCTTCTGCCTCATCCTGCTCATCGCGCCCGACACGGCCGAATATTCGCGCTACGGTTTGGGTTTGGTGGCGCTGGGGCTGCCGGTGTACTTCCTCTTCGGCCGCCGCATGGGCAGGGCCTAGCGGGGTAGGTTTTTGCCAAAACAAGCGTGCCCCTGGCTTCAATCAGAAGCCAGGGGCACGCTTGTTTTTCTGTAAATCTATCGCCCGTTCACTCGGCTACTGGGCCTCATTCCGCGGGTCGGGCCGGGGCTTCATCTCGTAGTTTTGGGGCGGGGTGGCGCCGGCCAGGTTTTGCACGAAGTAGTCCCAGCGGCGGCGCGTCATGTAGGGCGCGTACTGGCCGAAGCCGTGCTGGGCCTGCGGAAACACCACCAGGTCGTAGCTCTTGTTGGCCTTGGTGAGGGCGTCGATTACCAGCCAGGTGTTGTAGGGCGGCACGTTATTGTCCATCAGGCCGTGGGCTAGCATCAGCTTACCCTTCAGGTTTTTAGCCAGGGGCACGTTGGACTGCGAATCGTAGTTGCTGGTGCCGTCGGGGCCGGTTTTGAGCAGGCCCACGTAGCGCTCACCCCAGTCGTCCTCGTAGTTGCGGTTTTCGTGGTTGCCCGATTCCGAGATGCCAACTTTGAAAAAATCGGGGTAGCGGAACATGGCCGCTGCCGCCGCAAAGCCGCCCCCCGAATGCCCCCAGATGCCGGCCCGCTCCAGGTCGATGTAGGAATATTTCTGGGCTAGCTGGCGCATGCCGGCCACTTGGTCGCCGAGGGTATTTTCGGCCATGTTGCCGTAGCAGGCATCATGGAAGCTCTTGGAGCGCAGCGGGTTGCAGCTACCCTCAATCACCACCACCACGAAGCCCAGCTCGGCTAGGGCCTGGTTGTCGTTGCGGGCCGTGGCAAACGACCAGTTGCCCACGCCGCCCCCCTGCGGCCCGGGGTAGATATAGTTGATAATCGGGTATTTCCGGCTCGGGTCGAGCGCGGTGGGCGTAAACAGCAGCCCGTACAAATCAGTCTGCCCGTCCTGGCCCTTCACCGTGATGGGCGTGGGCGCCTTCCAGCCGGTGGCGGTGAGGCGCGAGATGTCCATCTTCTCCAGCGGAGTGATGAGCTTGCCATCGAGGCCGCGCAACACACTCACTTCCGGCACGTTGGGCTGCGAGTAGCTATCTACGAAAGCGCGGCCCGAGGGCGCAAATGTAACGCGGTGGTTGCCGGCCTCCGGCGTCAGCAGCGTCAGGCGCTTGCCATCGAGCCCGATGCGGTAGAGCTGGCTGAAGTAGGGGTTAGCGGCCGCGCGGCCACCGGCCAGGAAGTAAAGCTGACGGCCTTGCTCATCCACTTTCAAGAGCTGCGTTACCAGCCAGCTGCCCTTGGTAATCTGGTGTTTAACCTTGCCCGTAGTGGCGTCGTAGAGGTACAGGTGGCCCCAGTTGTCGCGCTCCGAATACCAGATAATTTCTTTGGTTTTCGGCAGGTAGCGCCAGTTGATGGCGCGCTGGCCCGACTCGTACTGCGTGGCTACAGTTTCCTGGAACACCTCGCGCACGGCGCCGGTGGCGGCGTCGGCCACGCGCATTTTCTCCTGCTTATGGTCGCGCGAGGTCGACACGAAGGCTAGCTGCGTGCCGTCGGCGCTCCAGTCCACGTCGTCGAAAGTGCCACTGCTCGAAATATCGTCCGAGAGCGAGCCACGGTGCGGGTCGGGGGCCACCTGTAGGCGCACCACCTTGGCCGGGTTCACGTCAATGATAACCCGCTCGATGGTGATAATATCCGGGTCGCCGGGCAGCGGGTACTTCCAGCTGTCCAGCCGCGGGTGGCCCACATTGGTCGTTACCAGGTACATAGCACCCGCCTTGCGCTGGTCTTGCTGAAAGGTGGCGATTTTGCGCGAGTCGGGCGACCAGCGCAGCACCGGCGCGGCGCTGGTAGTCCAGCCAGCGTTGTCGGTGGCGTAGCCGTAGTCCTTCACGCCATCGGTCGTGAGTTGGGTGAGCTGGTTGGTTTTCGTGTCGCGCACCCACAAGTTGTAGTCGCGGATGTAGGCGGCCAGCCGGCCGTCGGGCGACACCACCTCGTTGGCAGCGTTGGGGTTGGCGGGGGAGCTAGCCTCGGGCGCGGCGTCGGGCGTTAGCTGGCCGCTGGCCAGCTCGTACTGCCAGCGCTTGCCCTGGTCGGTGAAGGCAACGGCGCGCCCATCGGGCGAGTAGCTGAAGCTGCGAAACGGCAGCCGGGCCGCCGCCACTGCCCGGCCGCTGGCCGTGGCCAGCGCGGTGGCCAGCTTACTTTGGTCGAAGGCGGCGGTGCGGGTTTTGCGCACCGGGTCCACCACGATAAACTCGCTGCCCTGGGCCGTTTGGGTACGGTACCAAAACCGGCCATCGGGCAGCCAGGTAAGCTGACCCAGGCCGTGGTCGACCAGCGGCTGGGTGTTATAAATCATGGCGCGCTCGGCCCGGGCATAGTCCTGGGCCGTGAGCACGGGCGGCGCCTGGGCCCACGCCGGCCCGGCTAGGGTACTAGCCAGCCCGAAGGCTAATAAGAGTTTTTGCATAGAAAACGGCGGTAAAGCGGCTTTATTAGGAAGCGAAAGGTAGTATCGGCACCCGCTTACCTGGCGAGCGGGCCCGGTTGCCGCTTGCCAGGCGCTCACAAAAAAGGCAGGCCGCGCCGAGCGCAGCCTGCCTTTTTTGTGAGCGCTCCGCCGGCAAAGAGCGAGCTAGCCACCGGGCTAGCAGCGCCCCGCCGAAGCACGTTACGCAACTAGTCTGCCTGGCGCACCAGGCGCTTGCGGATGGTTTCGCCCCCTAGCTCAAATTGCAGCGTGTATACGCCCCCTGGCAGGGTGCCCACGTGGAGGCTGCCCTGGCGCACGGCGGTCGTTAATACCAGCTGGCCCAAGCTGTTGAAAAGCTGCACGGCCGTGCCTTCGAGGCTAGCCGGGGCACGCAGCTGCACTAGGCCGGTGCTGGGGTTAGGATAGAGGCCGACGGTGGCGGCGCGGGCGCTTTCGCGGGCGGCGAGCGGCGTAGCAGCCAGGCGGCTCAGGGTGTTGAGGCTCTGGGCCAGGTTGGTGAGCGAGTCGGCGGCCACGGCGCGGCTACCGTCGAGCGGGGCGTAGATTTCGAGGCTGGATTTTAGCAGCGAGTCGGCGGCCATCGTCAGCACCTCGCCCTCGTTCATACCCGAGCGATAGAACATGAAATCGCGCAGCTGTACCCTGGCCGGGGCGGCGTTGCCGCCCAGGTCGAAGCGAGTGGGGCGCAGGCGCTCGGCGGCCGTGCCTTCGGCCGTGCTGTCCACGTAGAGGCGCGTGAGGCCACGGGCGTAGTAGTGGGTGAGCACCAGCTTATGCCAGCGGTTGTCGTTCACCACTTTAGTGCCCGCAATAGTGCGGCCCTTGGCCGAGGTGTAGAGCAGCTTACCGCTGCTGGCTACCTGAATAGTACCGGCCTGAAGGCCCGCGCTATCGAGCACTTGCACCAGCCGGCCGGGGCTAGCGGTGCGGAAGCGCAGCGTGGTGGTGAAGGGATGCACCACGTCTTCGGGCACCAAGCGCACGAGGGGCGCGGGCGCGGTGGCCGAGTTGCGCAGGGTGATGCCCGCGCTGGGGCGGCGCTGGGGCTGGGGCTTGGCCGCGGCCAGGGCATCGAGCAGCGAGGGCACGATGGCACGGGCCATTTCGGCGTGGCCGGCGTCGTTGGGGTGCAGGGCATCAAACCAGTAGCCGGTGGTGTAGCGGCCATTGCCGCTGAGGTCGTCCACGGCGCCGAGCAGGTTCACGGTGGGCACGGCCCAGCCATTGAGCAGGGCATTGATGCGCTGCACGTAGCCGTACTCGGTGGCCGTGTAGTCGTTGCGGCCGTAGTTGCCGGCCACTATCGGCACCAACCCATTGGCGCGGGCGTGCTTGATGAGCGCCTGCATATTGTCGCGAAACTGCGCGTACGTGTTGTCCTTATTGCCATTCAAGATGCCCTCATTGCCCAGCGACAAGCCGATGAACACGTACTTGCCGTTCTGCGGAAAAATATCGTTGTCGAAGCGGTTGGTAACGTCGATGGTGTTGTTGCCGGGCACGCTCACGTTGGCCGTTACCCAGGGGCCGCCCAGGCCGGCGGTCGCACGCGCCGCCAGCACATCGGCATACAGGGTGGTGTAGCCGCGGTTGCCAGTGGCCCCCGTACCGAAGGGCACCGACGAGCCGATGTAGGTCAGCTTGTTGGTATTAACCGGCACGTAGGGCTCCACCGCCAGGTCGTCGAAATACACGCTGGCCGTGGCTAGCCCGCCGCTGTTGCGCCACACGGCGGCGGCTTTCACAAAGGCCGTGCCCGCCGGAATAGCCCCCACGGCCGAGAGCCGCACCCAGGTATCGGTGGGCGTGCCGGCCTGCACCGAATCAGACTTGAAGCGCCCGAGCAACGCATTAGCCGAGCTGTAGAACAGCAGCTCCAGGTGGGTGGCCTGGGCGCCGCTCAGCGCGCTGGCCGAAGCGTTCAGAAACCAGCCGTTGAGGCGATAAGTGCTCACGCCACTAGCGGCCTGGTAGCTGATGCGCTGCTCCAGCACCTGGTTGCTAGCCCCCGTAAGCCGGGCCGCAAACGAGCCGCTGTGCCGCGGCGTCTGCACGGTGGTGGCGCCCCCGGTGCTACCTCCCAAGGTGGTCCAGTACGTTAGGTTACCCAGCTCAAAACCAGGGTTCTGAAAGGTAGTGTAAACGGGCGGCGTAGTAGTGGCGCGGCCCGGCACAATGTCCATCCGCATCAGGTTGATATAAGCAAAGGAACCCGCTAGCTTGCTCAGCTCCATCGTAATACCGCCCGCCGCATCGGCCGTCAGCGTATCCGACCTGGTGATGGTGTTGTTGTTGCCGGGGTAGCCATTGGCCCCCACGCCGGCGCCCGACGTGGTTTGGGTGATGGTGCTGACATTACCGCCCGTGAATTTGTACTGCGAGGTACGCGTTTCGGTCGCAGTCTGGCGCGAGCCAAACACGTGAAACACGTAGCGCCGGCTGGCGCTCAGGCCACTAAAGCGCAGCGTGGCCATGCTGGTGCTGCCCGTGCCCTGCACAAAGAAATAGTCCTGGGTGGCGGTGGCAATGGCATATTCGCCCAGCAGCGCGGCGCTCGGGGCTAGCAGCCCACCCGTTTGAATGCCGTTGGTGAGGAAGTTGGGACCGACTTTCACCTTCACGCCAGTAGCCGCGTTTTGCTTGTCTACCAGCCGAAACGTGTCGGCTACGCCCGTGTTGTTCAGCAGGTTGTTCCAGTAGCTGCCGTTGGCATCGGGGCTAGGGGTGATGTTGCCGTTGGTGCCGTCGTTGGGGCCAAAGTCGATGAGCATCGAGCGTACGGCGGGGGTTTGCGCGTGCGCCTGGCTTAGGCCTGAGGCCACCAGGGCCATGAGTAAAATTTTTCTCCGCATAAGGGTGGGAAAAGAGTGAGAGAGAAGGCAGAATAGTGCTGGTGGCAGCCGGCTCCCCTCCGGGAGCCGGCTGCCACCAGCACTCGCCATAATACACTTCTACCCAAGGCTCACCCTTAGTTCCTACAGCAAAAAAAGCCGTTTTTTTCAGACTATTACGCCTGATGCTCAGCTTACAAGTCCCCGTACCGGCTGCGCCAGCCCGTTGACGGTGGGTGCGTCGCCAGCCGATAATCTTCCCATTTGCAGCTAGCCGCCGGCCACTTACCGGACATTACAGTCCACCTTCCCTGGCTAGGCAACCGCCTCGCTGAGCACTTGCCCCAGGCCGCCGGGCCTAGCGCGTTGGCGAGGCTAGCGCCGCCCGCGGTGGCCCTTAGCCGGCGGGCGGGGGCTAGCGGCGGGCACGGGCAGCAGCGTCACAGTAAGGGGCTGGCCGTCGTGGCTGCTGGCCATTTCGTTTTCATACCCCGCGTAGCCCATTACGAAGGTGTTTTCTCCCTTGGGCACTTCCAGCATGTAGCTACCAGTGGCATCGGTGCTGGTGCCGTAGGTGCTGCCGCGCAGTAGCACAGTGGCGCCCACCAGGGGCTGCCCACTTTCGTCGAGCACGCGGCCAGCCTGGATGTACGTGGCCCCGCGCACCGAAGCTGTGGCGGCGGGCAGCGGGGTGGCTAGGGGTATCTCCGGGGCCAGGGCTGGCGCTGTGGTGCGCGCCACGGAGCCAGCCGATGCTTGGGCTGCCGCGCCGCTGGCGGCAGGCGCGGGCACCGGGGCCAGCACTGAGGCCCGCACGGGGGCGCTGGCCGGCGCGGCGGCCGCCAGCTCGGGCCCACGGCTGCAGCTGGCTAGCCCACCGGCCAGCAGCGCTGCCCCAACGCGCAGGCCACGTACTAAAAAGGATAAATACATAAAAAATGTGAAAGTTTACCCTGGCTGCCCAACTCGTTTTGGTGCCCCAAGATACCGCGCCGCCGCGGCTGCAAAACAAAAGCTCCGGCAACCAGCCAGGAGCTGGTTGCCGGAGCTTGTACCTTACAATAAGCGCGGCCCTAGCGGCTGCTTTCGTCCTGGGTGCGCTGCACCGAGGCGCCGGGCTTATCATCGCCGAGCTTCTGCTCGTGCATCCGAATGCCTTCGCCCTGCTCATCAAGCTCATAGCTGCCCTCCTCGGTGAAGCCCGGGCCCTGGGCCTGCTCGCCGGCAGTCGTGTGGTTATTGCCACCCTGGGGCTCGGTTTCTGAGCCGCCGATGTGCAGGTTGGCCAGCTGGTCTTTCTGGTCGCTGCGCTGGGTGTAGCTATTGGCGCCTACGTTGCGGTGGGCACTGGCGTCGTCGCTCTGCTTATTGTTGCTTTGGTCGCGCTGGTAGTCGGCTTGCTTCTGCAGTTCCTCGTTGCCGGGGCCCACCTGGTTGGTAGGGTTCTGGTTGGGGGCGTCAATTTTCTGGCCGTCTTTTTTGGGCGTGGTGCCGTCTTCTTCGAATAGCTCGTCGCTGAGAATCATAAATCGGGGTGGGAGGTTTTACGTAGTGCTGGTTAATGGCCCTACCCCACGCTCCTAACGTGCGCCGGGCGGCCGCCCCAACGTGTACGCGCCAGCCAGCCCGAAGTTGAGCCCGGCCGTACCTTTTCTTTGCCTTCCGTTTTTTTCGCCTTCCCCATGGATTTTGCCAAGCTCTATCGCCCCAACCACTTCAATTCGTGGCAGTTTATTGCCTTCACCGGGCTGCTGATGAGCGGCGGGGCCGAACTGCTGATTCGCTACTTGGTGCGCCGGCCGCTGCCCGCCGGCTATGGCTGGCTCTACGTGTGCTGGGCCGCCCTTTTTGTGGTGGGCGCGCTGGTCAACATCTTTGGCAAGCCCGCCGAGCCGGGGCACCACCACCATCACTAGGCCGGCAGCCGGCAAAAGCCGGGAAGGCTGCGTTGAAAACTAAAATTCAGAGGTTGCGCCTTTTGGCCTTAAGCAGCTATCGGCTAGCATACTACGATAGTATGAGCCAACGTAGTTATGGCCGAGCGCTCAACTTTCGGGTGGGGCGGCGGTGGCCGCCGCAGCCGCCCGCACTACTTCATTGCTACCTCATAACTCTTCTTGCCCCGTCGGCCGTATAGGGGTTTCTGCCGGGATAGTTGGGGGCCTCGTCTTCTGAGGAGCGCCTGGCCTAGCCGCCCGGCCCGACTTATCCGTTTCATGACGATGCACACTCGATTACCGGGCCTCGCCGCCGGGCTGCTGGCCCTGTTGAGCCTAGCCGCCTGCGGCGATAAAGACAAAGACTCCGCCGACGGCAAAGGTGGCAAAGATGGGCCGCAGCCCATCAAAGACTACCCTGTGCTGGCCGTGAAGCCCGATACGGTAACGCTATACCAAGACTATCCGGCCACTATTCAGGGCCAGCAGAATGTTGAAATCCGGCCCAAGGTAGATGGCTTCGTCGAAGCCATTTACGTGGATGAGGGGGCTAGCGTGAAGAAGGGCCAGAAGCTCTTCCACATCTCGGCCCCGCAGTATGAGCAGGAAGTGCGCACGGCCCGCGCAGGCATCAAAACCGCCCAGGCTGAGGTCGATGCCGCCCGCATGGGCGTGCGCAAAGTGCAGCCCCTGGTGGCGCGCGGTATCATCAGCAAGTACGAGCTGGAGGCCGCGCAGTACACCCTCGAAAGCAAGCTGGCGGCCCTGGCCCAGGCCCAGGCTACCCTAGCCAACGCCGCCACCAACCTCGGCTACACCACCATCACGAGCCCGGTAAATGGCGTGATGGGCAGCATCCCGAACAAAATTGGCGCGCTGGTAAGCAGTACCTCGGCCGACCCGCTGACCACGATTTCGAGCATTGGCAATGTGTACGCCTACTTTTCGCTCAGCGAAAAGGCGCTGCTCAGCTTCACGCGCCGCCGCGCCGGCAACACCCTGCAAGACAAGCTGGCCAAGGTACCCGATGTGCGCCTGGTGTTGGCCGACGGCACGATTTACCCACGCCCCGGCCGCGTCGAAACCGCTATTGGTCAGATAAATACTGAAACCGGGGCTAGTAGCTTCCGCGCCACGTTTCCTAATCCGCAGGGCTTTTTGCGCAGCGGTAGCAGCGGCTCGGTACGCACGTTTCAGCCCATGGACAATGTCTTGCTGATTCCGCAGAGCGCCACGTATGAGTTGCAAGGCAAGCGCTTTGCCTACGTGGTGGGCACCGACACGGCGGCCCACGCCGTGCCCATTACGGTGGTGCCCACGCCCGACGGGGCCTCGTTTGTGGTGCAAAAAGGTCTGAAAACCGGCCAGAAAGTAGTGCTCGAAGGCATCAGCGGGCTCAAAGAAGGCACAAAAATCCGCCCCAAACTGGTGCAGAGCGCTAAAACGGAAACGGTGGGCTAGCTTCCCCCTGCGTGGCACGTGGCACCGGCCCCTGGCCCCCCACTTCGAGGAGTGGGAAAGCCTAGCGTTAAAAATGTCCTTCAGAAAACAAAGAAGTATTCCTACCCCATTCAGCTCCCCGCTCCTCTTCGGAGCGGAGCCGGTCCACGGGGGTTTCGTGAGGCGCCACGTTATCAAACTCTTATGCTAAAAATATTCATTGAGCGCCCCGTGCTCTCCACCGTTATCTCGGTTATTATCGTGCTGCTGGGGGTGCTGGGGCTGCTGTCGCTGCCCATTGCGCAGTACCCCGATATTTCGCCGCCCACGGTGCAGGTGTCGGCCAGCTACGCGGGCGCCAACGCCGACGTGGTATTGAAGAGCGTGATTGTGCCGCTGGAGGAGCAGATAAACGGCGTGGAGGGCATGACCTACATGACGTCCTCGGCCACCAACGACGGAGCGGGTTCCATCCAGGTGTACTTCAACGTGGGTACTGACCCCGACCAGGCGGCCGTGGACGTGCAAAACCGGGTGGCCAGCGCCACCAGCCTCTTGCCGCAGGAGGTAACCCTAGCCGGCGTGACGGTGCGCAAGCGCCAGAGCAGCAACCTGTTGATTTTTGCGCTCTACTCCGACAGCCCGGCCTACGACCAGACCTTTCTGCAGAACTACGCTCAGATTAACATAGTACCGCAGATTAAGCGGGTGAATGGTGTGGGCGACTCCAACGCTTTTGGCTCGCGCGACTACGCCATGCGGGTGTGGCTCAAGCCCGATGTAATGGCCATTTACGGCCTCACGCCGGCCGACATTACGGCCGCCCTGGCCGACCAGAACGTGGAGGCCGCCCCCGGCAAATTTGGCGAGAACTCCGACCAGAGCTTTCAGTACGTTATCAAGTACACCGGCAAGCTGCTCTCGGCCGACCAGTTTGGCGACATTGTGCTCAAGGGCACGGCCCAGGGCCAGCTGCTGCACCTCAAAGACGTGGCCCGCATCGAGCTAGGGGCGCAGGCCTATAACAGCAACAGCGCCACGTTTGGCAAGCCTTCGGTGGGCATCTCGGTAAACCAGACGCCGGGCTCCAACGCCCGCGAGGTTATCGAGAACTCCATTAAGGTGCTGCAAGCGGCGGAAAAGGATTTTCCGGCCGGCATTCACTACACCAACCTAGTGAATATCAACGACTTTCTGGATGCCTCGATTGACAAGGTAATTCACACCTTGATTGAGTGCTTCGCGCTGGTATTCCTGGTGATTTTCATCTTTCTCCAGGATTTTCGCTCCACCATCATCCACGGCGTATCGGTGCCGGTGTCAATTATCGGTACCTTCTTCTTCCTCAAACTCTTCGGCTACAGCATCAACCTGCTGACGCTCTTTGCCTTGGTGCTCGCCATCGGCATTGTGGTAGATGACGCCATTGTGGTGGTTGAGGCCGTGCACGCCAAGCTCGAAAGTGGCTATACCTCGCCGCGCAAGGCCGCCATCGACGCCATGAGCGAGATAACCGGGGCCATTGTGAGCATCACGCTGGTGATGGCGGCGGTGTTCTTGCCGGTCACGTTTATCACGGGTTCGGTGGGCGTGTTTTACAAGCAATTCGGGATAACGCTGGCCATCGCCATTCTCATTTCGGCCGTTAACGCCCTAACCTTGTGCCCGGCCCTAGCGGCCATGTTTCTGCTGCCGCCCCACCACGAGGAAGACAAGCAAGCCGAGAAAAAGACCCTTATGCAGCGCTTCGGCGTGGCGTTTAACGCGGCGTATGATGCCCTGGTGGGCAAGTACACCCGCGCCGTACAGTTTTTGGTGGGCAAGCGCTGGCTAGCCCTGGCCGGCGTGGCGGGCTTCGGCGTGGCCTTGTACGTTTTGATGACCAGCACCCCGAGCAGCTTCGTGCCCAACGAGGACATGGGCACCATTTTCGTGAACGTGAGCCTACCACCCGCCTCCACGCTGGAGCGCACCACGGCCGTCAACAACGAGGTCGATAGCCTGATTCGGACTATTCCGGCGGTGCGCGGCACGCTGCGCATCACGGGCCAGAATTTTTTGGCCGGCGCGGGCAGCGCCTACGGCATGGTGATTGTGCGCCTCAAGCCCTGGGATGAGCGCGAGGATATGAATAACGAGGCCGTTATCAAGAAGATAACCGCCCTCACGGCGCACATCCGGGCCGGCGATATTCGCAGCATCTCGCAGCCCACCATCACGGGTTTCGGCTCCACGGGCGGCTTCACGTTTCAGTTGCAAGACAAGGGCGGGCACACCACGGCCGAGTTCTACAAAGTGGCCCAGGACTACCTGGCCAAGCTCAGCCAGCGGCCCGAAATTCAGTTTGCCACCACGGCCTTTAACCCCGGCTTTCCGCAGTACCAGCTTACGGTGAACGTGGCCAAGGTGAAGGAGGCCGGCCTAACCGAAAAGGATATTCTGAACGCCATGCAGGTGTTTTACGGCGGCTCCTACGCCTCCAACTTCAACCAGTTTGGCAAGCAATACCGGGTAATGGTGCAGGCCGACACGGCCTACCGCGCCAGCCCCGAGGGCCTCAGCAAAATATTCGTGCGCAACGCCACGGGCAGCATGGCGCCCATCACCGAGTTCGTCACGCTCAAGCGTATTTACGGGCCCGAAAGCTTGTCGCGCTTCAACCTGTTCACCGCTATTTCGGTGAACGGCTCGCCCAAGGAAGGCACCAGCTCGGGGCAGGCCCTAGTGGCCATTCAGGAAGTGGCCAAGCAGCTACCGGCCGGCTACGGCTTCGAGTTTTCGGGCATCAGCCGCGAGGAAGAAGGCAGCGGGCAGCAGTCGCTCTACATTTTTGCGCTGTCGCTGGTGTTCGTGTACTTGCTGCTGAGCGCGCAGTACGAGAGCTACATTCTGCCGTTTGCGGTGCTGCTCTCCATCCCGATTGGCCTGAGCGGCACGTACTTATTCGCCAAGATTTTTGGGGTTGACAATAATATCTACCTCCAGATTTCGGTGATTATGCTCATCGGCCTGCTGGCCAAGAACGCAATTCTGATTATCGAATTCTCGCTAGCCCGCCGCCGCGACCACGGCCTCGCAATAATCGACGCGGCCCTCGAAGGCGCCAAGGCCCGCCTGCGACCCATTCTGATGACCTCGTTTGCCTTCGTTTTCGGCCTGCTGCCGCTGCTGTTTGCCAGCGGCGCGGGTGCCAATGGCAACAAGGCCATTGGGGCGGGCGCCATCGGCGGCATGTTGTTTGGCACGCTGGTCGGGGTATTCTTCATCCCGGTGCTGTTCGTGATTTTTGAAGGCTTGCAGGAGCGCCTCAGCGGCCCGCCCAAAACCAAGCAGCAGCTCGAAGAGGAGGAAGCCGGCGGCGGCCCACCCGCTTCTGAGGGCGATAAAAAGCCGGCCGGGCAGCCGGCTATGGCGTAGGGCTAGCCCCGTTTTTTGCCTATCCTCCTACCCAGCCGCCGCACACCAGGCAGTAACTACCTTATAATGAGCACTTACAAATTAGCTTGGCTCGCTCCTATCCTGCTCGTGGCGGCGAGCGGCTGTGGCATTCTGCACCCGTATGGCCGGCCCGATACGCCCACCACCGGCCTTTACCGCGACGCAGCCACTACCGACACCACCACCCTGGCCAGCCGCCCCTGGCAGCAGCTCTTCACCGACCCGCTGCTGCAACAGCTCATCACCGAAGGGCTAGCCAACAACCGCAACCTGCAGGTGGCCGATGCCCGCATCGCCCAGGCGCAGGCGCTGCTGGCCCAAAGCCGGGCCGCCTTTTTGCCGAGTCTGAGCGGCCGCGCCACCACTACTCTTTCGCGGGCGGGCGGGGCATTTGTGAGCACTGGCGTGGGTGGTAGCACCACTACCACGGGTGGCGGCACCATCGGCGGAGGCACCGTTGGGGGCGGCGGCACTACCACGCCGGGCGGCGGCACTACCACGCCGGGCGGCGGCACTACCACACCGGGCGGGGGCACTACGGGCGGCACCACCACGCCCGGCGGCACCACCGGCACCACCACCACCGACCAGTCGAGCATCGTGACGGGCGGCGCGGCCCACCAGTATTTGCTAGGCCTGAGCAGCAGCTGGGAGGCCGACGTGTGGGGCAAATTGCGCAGCACCCGGCGCTCATACGCCGCCTCGGTGCTCCAGAGCGAAGCCTACCGGCGCGTGGTGCAAACCCAGCTCATCGCCGACATTGCCGACAACTACTACGCGCTGCTGGCCCTTGATGCCCAACTCGAAATAACCCGTCAAACGGTGCAAAACCGCATTCGCGACGTGGAAGTGATGAAGCTGCTGCTCGAAGGCGACGTGGTAACCGGCGCCGCCGTGGTGCAGAGCGAGGCCCAGCGCTACGCCGCCGAAGTCACCATTCCCGATTTGCAGCGCAGCATCCGGGAGGCCGAAAACCTGCTGGCCACGCTGCTGGGCCGCGCGCCCGGCCCCATCGCACGGGGCACCCTAGCGGGGCAAGATGCCCCGCCGGCCCTGCTTACCGGCGTGCCCGGCCAGCTACTGCGCAACCGGCCCGACGTGCAGCAGGCCGAATATGCCTTCGAGGCCACCTTCGAGCAGACCAACGCGGCGCGCACCTATTTCTACCCCAGCTTCACGGTCACGGCCAACGGTGGCCTCACCAGCACCACGCTGGAGAATTTGTTTTCGCCCACGGCCATCTTCGCCAGCATCGTGGGGGGGCTAGCCCAACCGATATTCAACCAGGGTATCAACCGCCTGCGGCTAGCCCGCTCGCAGGCTTTGCAGCAGGAGTACCTCTACACGTATCAGCAAACGATGTTTGTGGCTGGCCAGGAGGTCAGCAATGCGCTCTTCTCCTACCAAAGCGCCACCGAAAAGGCCGACATTCGGGCCCGGCAGCTAGCAGCCCTCAACAAAGCCGTGGACTATACCCAGGAACTGCTGCGTGCCGGCTTCGCCAACTACACCGAGGTGCTCACCTCGCAGCAGGCCCTGCTGCAAGCCCAGCTCAACGGCGTGAACGACCAGCTGCAACAGCGCCAGGCCGTGACGGACCTCTACCACGCGCTGGGCGGCGGCTGGCGCTAGCACTAGCGGCCCAGCATACGCCACTGTTGAAGGACCCAGCACTTTTCCAGTACATGTGAGCCCATGCCCCTCGTCAGCGCCCCCGGCCTGCTTCTCGCCTATCAACCTCTGCTGCTGGAGCGCAGCTACGGCGGGGGCGGCGAAGGCATCGCCATTCTCCTTATGGGTGGGATAGCCATAGTGGGTTCCAGTATTTTACTGCTCGTGGTGGTAGCCCTGGGCCACTGGGCTAACAAAAAATATGGGGAGTCCTTCCACGAAGTGCTCAAGTACGCCGGCATTGTGGCAGCCCTCTTCTACGCCATATTTCTAGTATCCGCGGCCACTTCATCGTAGGAGCCCAGCCCTCGATGGCCTGGATAGCCGCAGCTAAGCGTTTGGTGATAGCTCACCAGGGACTTAGCGGCGGATTAAATTTTAGTGGCCTACAAGTGCTTCCACAAACTTAAAAGCGCAAAAAAATACCCCTACTATCAACCCCGCAAATAGCAGTTTGCCAAGTAACTGGCGGGGCTTATCGGCGGCGCTACTCCATGCTAATACCTTAGCTATCAAAACGAATACGAGCGCACTGGCCGATAAAACCATCGGCATAGAATCGGCCCCTTCAACGTGGTGATAGCTAAGGAATAGCGGCATTAGCCCTAAAGATACTTATACCAGCAGTTCAATAGCCTGTAAGACTTTATGCCTAGTCTAGCACCAGCATCTGCACCGTGCACTCTCAACCAGGTAGCTTTCACGCGGCCAATGCCGCTGTTTTCAGCCCATTAGCGGCGCATAAATACCGTAAAATCGCCGTCGCGATATCCCTCTACCAGCTGCGCGCTAGGGGCGAGCGTTTGGCAAAAGGCCACGATAACGGCCGGGTTGTAGGCCGCGAGCGGGCCGCCGCCCACCGGCTCCCAGCTCAGCAGGTTGAAGCCTAGGCCGCGCCGGCAGCTGCCGTAGAGCTTTGCGATGGCCTCGTAGATAAAGCGCGAATTGCGGTGGCGGTAGTTGAGCGAGCCGCTGGCCAGCACGTAGTCGCAGCGGGGCAGCGGCTGGCGCAGAAAATCGCCCGTGGCTAGGGTCACCTCCGGGGCGTCGCCATAGCGGGCGCGGGCCAGGTCTAGCAGCTCGGGCATTTGCTCGATACCGACGTATTGCACGCCGGCAAAGCGCTGTTTCAAAAACGGATACAGGTCGGCGTAGCCGCAGCCCACATCCAGTACCGAGCAGTGCGCCAGGTCGCCAATCTGAGCCAGCACCTCGAAGCGAATGAGCTGGCCATCGGGCTGCCAGCCCAGCGCGCCGGGGCTGCCGGGCCCATACTTCTTGATGCGCTGCCGGTGGTAGTAAAAAACGGCCGCATTATCGCACAGCTGCCCTGGTAGTTTGCGCATCAGATAATTAAGTACTACTATTCGGCCAGCCTCCTTACGCTGGGCTAGCCCTGGCTCACCAGCCCGCGCAGCACTTCCTTGGTTTTGCGCACGTGGTCGGTGGCTCCGCTCATGGAATTGAAGATGTAGGCAATTTTGCCTGCCTGGTCGATTACGAACGTGACGCGGCCGGGCAGTAGCCCCAGGAAGGCTCGCGGCACCTCGTATTGCTTACGCAGCTGCCCACTGGTGTCGGCTAGCAATGGAAACGGCAGCCGGTACTTTTGGCTGAATTTCTGATGCGAAGCCTCGCTGTCGGAGCTCACGCCCACTACCACGGCGCCAAGGTCCAGAAAATCCGCGTACTGGTCACGAAAGGCGCAGGCCTCGGCCGTGCAGCCGGGCGTATCATCCTTAGGATAGAAGTAAAGCACTACGGGCTTGCCCTTTTGCCCGGTCAGGTGAAACGTATTGCCCTTGTCGGTGGGTAGGGTAAAATCGGGGGCTAAGTCGCCGAGCTGAAGCATTTGCAGTGAGCAGTTAAGAGTGAACAATAAGTAGTCAACAGCCAGCGCGACCATTGTTCGCTGCTTGCTGCTCACTATTGATTACTCGTTTACTTCGTGAGCCAGCCGTTGGCGTCCAGCCAGCTTTGCAGGCGGTCCATCCACTGGTCTTTGGTGGTGGCGTTGTTCATGCCGAAGCCGTGGCCGCCTTTGGGGTAGAGGTGCATTGCGGCGGGCACCTTGTGGCGGTGCAGCGCCTGGTAAAACACGAGGCTATTTTGCACCGGTACCACGCCATCGTCTTCGGCGTGCACCAGAAAGGTGGGCGGGGTTTGGGCGCTCACTTGCAGCTCGTTGGAGAAGCGGCGCACCTGGTCGGGGCTAGCGGCGGCGCCCAGCAGGTTATCGCGCGAGCCCTTGTGCATGAGGCTGTCGTTGAAGCTGATAACCGGGTAGATTAGCATCAGAAACGCCGGCCGCACCGAGGCCGGGCCGGGGTTGTCGCCCACGGGCTGGGCGAAGTGGGTGCCCGCCGTGGCCGCCAGGTGGCCACCCGCCGAGAAGCCCATCAGGCCGATGCGCTCGGGGTTGAGGCTGTACTTGGGGGCTAGCTGGCGCACCAGGCGCAGGGCCTGCTGGGCATCGAGCAGGGGCGCGATGCTCTTATTGGGCTGGCTGCGGTCGTTGGGCAGGCGGTATTTGAGCACGAAGGCCGTGACGCCCAAGTCATTCAGGCGTCGGGCTACGTCAAAGCCCTCGTGGCCCATCGCCAGCATGGCGTAGCCGCCGCCGGGGCAGATAATGACCGACGTGCCATTGGCCTTCTCGCGGCTCGGCACAAATACCGTGAGCGTGGGCTGCACCACGCCAGCCACCGTGAGGCGTTCGCCGTTGAGTTGGCTGGTTTCCTGCACCTGGCTAGGCTTGGAATCGGGGATGGAGCCACTGTAGAGCGGCAGCACGGGCGCGGCCGTGCCAGCAGCCGTAATAGCCGTGACCTGGGCGTGGAGGTGAGTGGTGGCGGTCATGGTCAGCAGGCCCAGGGCCAGCAACAGGGTGGTCTTTTGCATAAAGGTCGGGGTAGTGAGTGAGGTGAATGGCAGCGGCGCCGGGGTAGGCGAGCGCACCGGGCGCTTCTCCCCTACTTTCGCGTATGAAAACGCACCATTCTAAATTTCGTTTTGCCCGGCCCTGGCCGGTGCTGGCGGCCGTGCTTACGGCCTGCGCCCCCACGGCCAAAATACCGGTGGCTACCGCCCCGCCGACTTCGCCCGCCGCGCCGGCCAGCCCCTCGGGCGGCGTACAGGTTGACTTTAAAGACGCCGCCGACCAGTTTCTGACGGCCTACAACCAGGAGTACGTGCGCCGCTACACCCAGGCTAGCGAGGCCGAGTGGACGAGCAATACGCACATCGTGCCCGGCGACACCACCAACGCCGCCCGCACGGCCCGCGCCAACGAGCGCATGGCCGCCTTCGCCGGCTCGACTCAGAACATTGAGGCGCTGCGCGGGCTGCTAGCCCAGAAAAACCAGCTCACGCCGCTGCAAGTCAAGCAGTTGGAGACGGCGCTCTACAACGCCGCCAACTCGCCCCAGACCGTGGCGCCGCTCGTGAAGCAGCGCATCCAGGCTGAGGCCGCGCAGACCGAAAAGCTCTACGGCTTCACCTACACCTACGCCGGCAAGCCGGTGACTACCAACGACCTCGATGCGCTGCTGCGCACCGAAACCAGCCTGCCCAAGCGCCGCCGGGTGTGGGAGGCCAGCAAGGCCATTGGCCCCACCCTCAAGCCGGGGCTGCTGAACCTGCGCGACCTGCGCAACCAGACGGTGCAGGCGCTGGGCTACCCCGATTTTTTCAGCTACCAGGCTAGCGACTATGGCCTCACGCGCCAGGAAATGATGACGTTGGTGCGCCAGCTCAACACCGAGCTGCGCCCCCTCTACCGCGAGCTGCACACCTACGCCCGCTACGAGCTGGCCAAAAAATACCACGCCCAGCAGGTGCCCGACTACCTGCCCGCCGACTGGCTGCCCAACCGCTGGGGCCAGGACTGGGGCAGCCTGGTCACGGTAAAAGGCCTGAACCTCGACGCCGCCCTGGCCAAGAAAGGCCCTGAATACCCCGTGCGGCAGGCCGAGCGCTTCTACCAAAGCCTGGGCTTCCCGGCCCTGCCGGCTAGCTTCTACGAGAAAAGCAGCCTCTACCCGCTGCCCGCCACGGCCAGCTACAAAAAGAACAACCACGCCTCAGCCTGGCACCTGGACCTGAATCAGGACGTGCGCAGCCTGATGAGCGTGGAGCCCAACACCGAGTGGTACGAAACCACCCACCACGAACTGGGCCACATCTACTACTTCCTCACCTACTCCAACCCCGCGGTGCCGCCGCTGCTGCGCCAGGGCGCCAACCGCGCCTACCACGAGGCCCTGGGCAGCATGATGGGGCTAGCCGCGCAGCAAAAGCCCTTCCTGGCCGGCCTGGGGTTGATTGATGCCGAAACTAAAACCGACCAGACCCAGCAATTGCTGAAAGAAGCGCTGCAATACGTGCCCTTCATCCCCTTCGCCTCGGGCGTGATGAGCGAGTGGGAAAACGCCTTTTACGCCGAAAACCTGCCCGCCGACCAGCTCAACGCCAAGTGGTGGGCGCTCAGCAAGCAGTACCAGGGCATGGTGCCCCCTAGCCCGCGCGGCGAGAATTTCCTCGACCCCGCCACCAAGACCCACATCAACGACGACCCCGCGCAGTACTACGACTACGCCCTGAGCTACATCATCCTGTTCCAGCTCCACGACCACATTGCCCGCAAAATTCTGCACCAGGACCCGCACGCCACCAACTACTACGGTAGCCGCGAGGTCGGCCAGTTTTTGCAGGACATCATGCGCCCCGGCAGCAGCCGCGACTGGCGCACCGTGCTCCAGGAGAAAACCGGTGAAGACCTCTCGGCGCGGGCGATGGTGGCCTATTTCGAGCCACTGATGGGGTATTTGAAAGCGCAGAACAAGGGCCGCAAATACACGATGTAATGCGTAAGATAATGCTAGTATTCATCCGGCCAGCGCGGCTGCTTGGCTGGCTAGGGTGCCTGCTGCTCGGAGCCACTCTCGGCGCCAGTGCCCAGGCCCCGGCCGCCCCGCTCTGCATCGGCGAAACCTTTACCCTACCATCCAAAATGCTGGGTGAAACCCGGCGCCTGAACGTGTACCTGCCGCCCGCATACCGCGATTCGGCCGCCGTGCGGCTGCCGGTGCTATATATGCCCGACGGCGGGCTAGCCGAGGATTTTTTGCACGTGGCGGGGCTGGTGCAGGTGCTGGTGGGCAACGGCACCATGCGGCCGTTTATCCTGGTAGGCATCGAGAACACTCAGCGCCGCCGCGACCTCACCGGGCCCACCACCAATGCCGAAGACAAGAAGATAGCGCCCCGCGTGGGCGGCTCAGCCGCGTTCCGGCAGTTTATCCGGCGTGAGCTGATGCCGGCCGTGCGCCAGCGCTACCGCACTACCGCCGAAACCGCCCTAGTGGGCGAGTCGCTGGCCGGGCTTTTCACCGTGGAAACGCTGCTGCTGGAACCCGATTTATTTGACATCTACCTGGCTTTCGACCCTAGCCTGTGGTGGAATAGCGGGCAGCTGGCGCAGCAAGCCATTCGCCAATTGCCCACGTATCGCGGCCCCGCCAAAACGCTGTACCTCGCCACCAGCAGCCAGGGCGACACGGCCGCTACCCGCCGCCTAGCCGCGGCGCTGCCCACCCCAGCCCGGCACGCCCTCACCGCTTACTACGACCCCATGCCCACCGAAACGCACGCCACCATCTACCACCCGGCCGCGCTGCGCGGCTTCCGGCGCGTGCTGCCCCCGCTCGCCAAGCCACCAACCAAGTAGCCAAGCATTTGCCGGCGGCGCCGGCTGCTTGCCGGCGCCGCCGGCAAAGCGCATAAAAAAGCCTGGCTCGCGAGCCAGGCTTTTTGCCTAGTACCTGCTCCGCAGCGGCGGGCTAGCCCAGCCGGCGGGCCAGCACCTTGTCCACGCTTTCGAGGCGGCGGATAATGGGCTGGGCCACTTCAGCATCGTTCAGGTTGATGCCCTGGCTGCGGGTGGCGAGGTAGCGGGCCAGGGCCGCATTATCATCGAGCACCTTGCTAAGCTCGTGCTGGGCATCTTCCCACTCGGCCAGCTGGTCGGCGGCCAGGTAGCGGTAGCGCAGCTCGATGGTCCGGCTCACCAGGCCCGCCAGGCGGGAAAGCAGGTCGGCTTCGGCGGCCGAAAAGCCGCGGGGTTCCTTGCCGATAACCGCCAGCATTCCCAGGCGGGAGTCGTCCTGGGCCACAAGGGCGGCGCCGGCGTAAAAATTCAAGCCAATGGCCTGGGCTACATCGGGCTTAATAAGCTGGCAGCTTTCGGGCTTATAGTCCGAGATTACCACATCTTCGCCGGTCAGAATGGCCGCCGAGCACATGCTTTCATTGCGTATTAGGCCAGGAATACCCGTGGCCCCGGTCAGGGCCTTAAACCAGACGTAGTCGGCATCGACAAGCGAGATGAGGGCGATGGGCACGCCAAATAGCTGCGCGGCCCAGGCCACGTAGTCATCAAAAATCTGCTCGGGCGTGGTATTTACAATCTGAAACTGATGCAGCGTACGCAGGCGAGCGGCATCGTGCGTAGGTATCAGGGAAGCGGGAAATTTGCTGGTCATTAATAGTTTGCCTCGCTGCCGGGCAGGTCAATCAAAATAAATTGAGCGTCTTTAGTAGCTTCAATCGCGAGTACGTTCTCCGCATCAATACGGGCCTGGTCGTTGGAACCCAAAACAATACCATTGACGGAAATGCTCCCTTCTTTGACATAGATAAAGGTAAGACGAATGGGGAATGTTTTGAAGGTCAGCTGCTTTCCGCAATCCAAATTACTCCAATAAATGGTGCTGTTCGAGTTCATGTACACCACGTCGTCGAGCACGCGCTGGCCGGTTACCAGGGGCACCAGCTCGTTTTTACGGCTTTTCAGAAAGCTAAGGTCCTTTTGCTCGTAGCTGGGGGCTAGCCCGCGCTGGCTGGGCACAAACCAGAGCTGGTACAGGTGCAGCGGCTTGTCCTCGCGGTTCATCTCGCTGTGGGCCACACCGGTGCCGGAAGTCATGCGCTGCACCTCGCCGGCCGAGATACTCGTACGGTTGCCCAGCGTATCCTCGTGGCTAACCTCGCCTTCGAGCACCAGGGTCACGATTTCCATCTCGGAGTGCGGGTGCTGCGGAAAGCCATTTTGCGGGGCCACGGTGTCGTCGTTGAACACGCGCAGCGGACCAAAATGCATGTTGTTGCGGTCGAAATAATCGGCAAACGAAAACAGAAAATAGGAGCTGAGCCAGCTGGTAGGAGCCGCGTGGTGGCGGCTGGCGGCGGCAATGTGGGCGAGCATAGCACGAAGTGAAAGAGGGGGCGCCGGGGCGGCCGTGAACAGAATAGCCTTAGAACTGCTAATTGGCACCTGGGGTTGCTGCCGCTGGGGCTGGGGCGCCCCGGCGCGGCCCTAGCGGCATAGCTTAGCTCTTCGCTAGCCGCTAAATTATGCAATCGCATAGAAGATTAACCCGTGGCAGCGCGGCTGCAAACGTTTGGGGATTCTGACCGGCTCTTAGTCCTAGCCAACTTGTTGGCTTCCCGGTTTTTTACCAAAAAATTTCCTGTTTTAGGAAGCTATTTTCTTAACAATCATTCTTATACAAAACTTGTCTCACTCGCAAAATGTCAAAAATTTGTAGCGATAAACTGCTGGCTTATCGCTAACATTGCGGCGTCCTTTTCCCCACCCAAACCTCATGTACCTACCCTTACCCGGGTCTGCGCGCCTAGCCGGCGCCGCGGCCCTACTGTTTCTGGCCAGCTGTGCCAAAGAAGCCAGCGCCCCCAGCACGCCGGCCCCCGCTAGCCTCGCCACCGCCAGCCACGACGCCACCATCGCCAACGGCGTGATGATGCAGGCCTTTTACTGGGATGTGCCCCAGACCACCAGCGGCCAAACCTGGTGGCAGGTGCTCGGCGGCAAGGCCAGCGAATTGAAATCGGCCGGCATTACGGCCCTGTGGCTGCCCCCGGCCTACAAAGGCAGCGGCGTGAACGACGTGGGCTACGGCGTGTATGACCGCTACGACCTGGGCGAGTTCAACCAAAAAGGCACCGTGGCTACCCACTACGGCACCCTGGCCCAGCTGCAAAGCTGCATCTCGGCGCTGCACGGCCAGGGCATGCAGGTGTATGAAGACATGGTAATGAACCACTTGACTTCGGCCGATGCGCAGGAGCAGTTCAACGTGGGCGGCACCAACTACAATGTGTACACCAGCTTTACATACCCTGGCCGGGCCAATAAGTACAGTACCTACCAGTGGCACTATTACAACTTCAACGGCACCCAACAGGCGCCCAACAACGGCTGGTACCAGTGGAATGCCTGGGACTTTCAGCCCTACGCCAACGGCGACGCCTACGATAACCTGCTAGGGTCGGAAATCCGCTACGCAGACCAAAACCAGCGCACCGAAACCAAAAACTGGGGCAACTGGATTACCACCACCCTGAACCTGGATGGCTACCGCCTCGATGCTACCAAGCATATTCAGACTTCGTTTGTCAACGAGTGGCTCGATGCCGTGAAGGGCAGCAGCGGCCGCTTTGCCGTGAGTGAGGCGTGGTTTCGCAACCTCGGCGACCTGAACGACTACGCCTCAGCCACGGGCGGGCGCACCAGCCTCTTCGACGTGCCGCTGCACTACACCTTTGCCGACATGAGCAACGGCAACGGCGCCTGGGACATGCGCGGGCTGCAATTTGCGGGCTTCACCGAGGCCAACGGAGCCCTCTCCGTGTCGTTCGTGGACAACCACGATACCGACCAGACGGGCGGCGCGCTCTACTCGCCGGTTGCCAACCTCAAAATGCTGGCTTATAGCTACATCCTGACCCGTGAGAAGGGTTACCCTTGCGTGTTCTACAAAGACTACTACAACTACGGCCTCGGCGCGCAGATTAAAACGCTCATCGGCATTCGCCAGGCCCACGGCTTTGGCACCGGCTACGAATACACCAGCGCCAACGACGCCGACGTGTACGCCTACTCGCGGGCCGGCGATGCCAGCCACACCGGCCTGCTGCAACTGCTCAACGACGGCAGCAGCGCCGCCAGCAAGGCTATTACTACGCCCTTCAAAAATGCGACGCTTACCGACCTCACTGGCAACACTACCGGCACCGTCACGACCGACGCCAACGGCCTGGGCACGTTCCGCGTCAACGCCCGCTCCTACGCCGTGTGGGTGCCTGGCGGCACGAGCACGAGCACCACGTCGGTGAAGTTTACCATCAACTACAGCAACACCGTGAGCGGCCAGGATTTATACATCGTGGGTAGCACCGCGCAGCTAGGCTCCTGGAACACGGCCAACGCCATCAAAATGAGCGGCGCCGCCTATCCTAACTGGACCGTAACTGTGCCCCTGACCACGGGCACCAACGTGCTGTACAAGTACTTCCGCAAGGATGCGGCCGGTAATATTCTCTGGGAGGGCGACCCTAACAACTCGCTCACCCCTAGCGGCAGCAGCCAGAGCGTGACCGATACCTGGCACTAGGCCGAGTTGTTTTACTGCTAAGTCGTGGTTTTACCCGGCCTGAATTTGCGCGGCGGCGCGTGACTTGCCTGGTACAAAGTGTAAGCGAGGGCTCTGCCGCGGTGGTCGTGGCGGGGCCTTCTTTTTTTGCGGGCACTACCTTTCGCCGGACTCCGCCGTAAGCGCACTTTTCCCACTCTTCTCCCTCCCATGACCTCCTCCACCCGTCTCGAACACGATTTTCTGGGCGAGCTGCCCATTCCCAACGATGCCTATTATGGCATTCAGACTTCGCGGGCGCTCGAAAATTTCTACATCACGGGTATTCCCATCAAGGTTGAGCCGCTGTTTGTGCAGGCGCTGGCGTATGTAAAAAAGGGCGCCGCGCTGGCCAACAAAGAGCTAGGGGTGCTAGCCCCCGATATTGCCGACTACATTGCCCAGGCCTGCGACCGGGTGGCCAGCGGCGAGTTCGACAATCAGTTTCTGACCGACATGATTCAGGGCGGGGCGGGCACCTCCGTGAATATGAACGCCAACGAGGTAATCGCCAACGTGGCCCTGGAGCTGATGGGCCACCAGAAGGGCGAGTACCAGTACTGCCACCCCAACAACCACGTAAACTGCTCGCAATCAACGAACGACGCCTACCCCACTGCCTTTCGCATCGCCCTCAACAACAAGCTGGTAGGCTACCGCGATATGCTTTCGCAGCTCGCCGACGCCTTTTTTGCTAAGGGTGAGGAATTTCAGAACGTCCTGAAAATGGGCCGCACCCAACTCCAGGACGCCGTGCCAATGAGCATGGGCGACGAGTTTCGGGCCTTCGCCACCAACCTGCGCGAGGAGCTGCTGCGCATCGACGACTCGCGCCGGCTCATCGCCGAAATCAACATGGGCGCCACCGCTATCGGCACGCGCGTGAACGCGCCCGCCGGCTACCCCGAACTCGTAACCGAGCACCTGCGCCAGATAACCGGCCTCGACCTTAGCCTGGCCGGCGACCTCATCGAGGCCACCTACGATACCGGCGCCTACGTGCAGCTCTCGGGCGTGCTCAAACGCACGGCCGTGAAGCTCAGCAAGATATGCAACGACCTGCGCCTGCTAGCCTCCGGCCCGCGCGCCGGCCTGTTCGAGATTAACCTGCCGCCCCTGCAACCCGGCTCCAGCATTATGCCCGGCAAGGTCAACCCCGTGGTGCCCGAAGTGGTGAACCAGACGGCCTTCTACGTCATCGGGGCCGACCTCACCGTGACGATGGCCGCCGAGGCCGGCCAGCTCCAACTCAATGTAATGGAGCCGGTTATCTCGTTTGCGCTCTTCACCAGCATCTCCTACATGACCAACGCCTGCCGCACACTACGCGAAAAATGCGTGCTCGGCATCACCGCCAACGCCGAGCACGCCGCCAGCATGGTGTACAACAGCATTGGCATCGTAACCCAGCTTAACCCCGTGCTCGGCTACGAAGCTTCGGCTAGCATCGCCAAAGAGGCCCTAGCCACCGGCAAGTCGGTACACGACATCGCCGTGACCGAGCGCGGGCTGCTGACCCAGGAGAAGTGGGATGAGATTTTTACGTTTGAGAATCTCATCCGGCCGGTGTTTATGAAGTAAAAACACTTGTCATGTCGGCGAAAGAGGCATCTTATCAGGATAGAACAGGGCTAGCCTTCTGAACCTGATAAGATGCTCCTTTCATCAGCGTGACAAACGTTTTGAGGTCGAGCCTAAACAGCCGTCGGATTCTCAATCTCCCGCGCCAGCTCGGCGTACCACTCGGTACCGTACTTGCGGATAAGCGGCTCTTGCAGAAACTTATACACCGGCACGCCCAGCTTGGCCCCGAACGAGCAGGCCGGCGAGCAGATATCCCAGCGGTCGTAGTTGAGCGCCTCAAAACCGTCGTACTTCGTGATGCGAATGGGATATAAGTGGCAGCTAATGGGCTTTTTAAAGTCGGTAGCACCCGCCAGGTACGCCTGCTCAATGCCGCATTTCAGGATGCCCCGCTCGTCGTAGAGCGCGTAGGCGCACTCGCGGTCGTCGATGGTCGTCGTGCTATAGTCGCCCTCCCAGTCTTCGATGTAAAGGCCCTGCGCCGCAATGGCTTGCTTACCAGCCTCGGTCAGGAACGGCTCAATCTTAGGGTACTCGTTTTTCAGGATTGCCAGCTCCTCCAACTCCAGGGGCGCGCCCAGGTCGCCCTCTACGCAGCAGGCGCCCTTGCAGGCATCGAGGTTACAGACGAAAAACTGCTCGGCTACGTCGTCGGAGATAACGGTGTTTTGAATAACAATCATAGGAAGCGAATTTATCAGCGATAGAAAATGGTTAGTAAAGGCGGGCCGCGGGCTAGCCTTGCCTAAAAACACTAGCACAAAGATACCGCCCGGCCGCCCCCCCAACTTATCTTTGTCAGCTAGCCGCCCGCGGGGCGGCCTCTTCGTATGGCTTTAGATTATCACGCTCTTTTGAACCCCTCGCAGGCCGCCGCCGTGCTCCAAACGGAAGGCCCCTGCATGATTATCGCCGGTGCCGGCTCGGGCAAAACGCGGGTGCTCACCTACCGCATTGCCCACTTGCTTGAGCAAGGCGTGGACCCGTTTAACATCTTGGCTCTCACCTTCACCAACAAGGCCGCCAAGGAAATGCGCGCCCGTATTGAGAAGGTGGTCGGCCCCAATGCCAAAAACCTGTGGATGGGGACTTTCCACTCCGTTTTTGCTAAAATCCTGCGCTCCGAAGCCGATAAAATCGGTTTTCCCCGTTCGTTTACCATCTACGACACGCAGGACTCCAAAACGCTCATTGGGCAGATTGTGAAAGAGTTGGAGCTTGATGATAAGCTCTACAAAGCCAGCACTGTACTCGGCCGTATCTCGGCGGCCAAAAACAAGCTTGTATCGGTGGCGCAGTACCTCAACGACCCCGTTATCAAGCAAGACGATGAGGCGGCGCTGCGCCCTAAAATTGGCGTGCTCTACCAGCAGTACCAGCAGCGCTGTTTCAAGGCCGGCGCCATGGATTTTGACGACCTGCTGTTTCAAACCAACGTCCTCTTTCGCGACCACCCCGACGTGCTGAATAAATACCAGAACAAGTTCCGGTTTGTGATGGTCGACGAGTATCAGGATACTAACTATTCGCAGTATTTAATTACCCGTAAGCTAGCGGCCAAAGAGCGGAATATCTGCGTGGTGGGCGACGACGCGCAGAGTATCTACGCCTTCCGCGGGGCGGATATCACCAATATTCTCAATTTTGAGAAAGATTATCCGGAGCTGAATGTTTTCAAGCTCGAACAGAATTACCGCTCGACTAAAAACATTGTGTGGGCCGCTAATTCAGTTATTAAAAATAACCAGGCGCAATTACGCAAAGATGTATTTTCGGACAACGAAGACGGGAATTTAATTGAGGTAATTAAAGCCGCTTCCGACAACGAGGAAGGCAAATTAATTGCCCAGTCGATTTACGAGGATAAGATGAATCAGCATCTGTCCTACGATAATTTTGCCATTCTATACCGCACCAACGCCCAGAGCCGGGCGATGGAAGAATCGCTACGCAAATTAAATATTCGCTATAAGATTGTCGGGGGCCTGAGCTTTTATCAGCGCAAGGAAATCAAGGACTTGGTAGCGTACCTGCGCCTCACGGTGAATCCGAACGATGAGCAGGCCCTGCGCCGGGTAATTAATTACCCCAAGCGCGGCATCGGCGACACTACCATCAGTAAATTAATTAATTCGGCCGAAGAAGCCAACCATACCCTTTGGGAAGTGGTGAGCAACGCCGAGCAATTTCTGCCGGCTAGGGTGTCGAACCCGGTAGTAGGCTTTGCCGAGAAAATAAAGAGCTACACCGCCGTTGCGGCCAAGGAAGACGCCTTTGAGGCGGCCAAATTCATCGCCAAGAATTCAGGCATGATTGAGGAATTGTACGCCGACAAGAGCATCGAAGGCCTGTCGCGCTACGAAAACATTCAGGAACTGCTCAACGGCATCAAGGAGTACGTGGACGACCACGAGCGCGAGGATAAGTCGCTAGGGGCCTTTTTGCAGGATATTGCCCTCGTCACCGACTCCGACCTGAAGGATGCGGCCCAGGAAGGCGAAGCCGTGACGATGATGACTATTCACTCGGCTAAGGGCTTGGAGTTCAGAAATGTGTATATCGTAGGCATGGAAGAAAACCTCTTCCCTAGCCAGATGATGATAACCTCGCGGGCCGACCTGGAGGAAGAGCGCCGGCTATTTTACGTAGCCATTACGCGGGCTGAGAAAAAGCTCACGCTCAGCTACGCTACCTCGCGCTACCAGTGGGGCAATCTGCGCTCGTGCGAGAAATCACGCTTCCTGGATGAAATTGACCCCCAGTATCTTAACGTAAAGTTTGCGGCAGGCCCGGCCGTGGGCGAGTCGCCGTTTCAGCACGTATTTGAGCGCCGTTCGAACCTCGTAGCCGCCCCGGTCCGTAAGACAGTACCGACCAAGTACGTTGCCCCGGCCGACTTTCAACCCTCGGACACGAGTAACTTGCAGGCCGGCCAGCGCGTGGAGCACGCCAAGTTCGGCTTTGGCAAGGTGGCCACGCTCGAAAAACAGAACGGCACCGTGAAGGCGATAATCCAGTTTGACGAAGTGGGCGAGAAAACGCTGCTGCTGAGCTTTGCCAAGCTACGGGTGCTCTAGCACAACGTGTTGCAGCGCTGGCAGGGGCTGCCAGTGCCTCGGTTTACTTCCGCTGCCTGCTTTGCAAAGCCCTGCGCTAAATCAATTTAATTTAAATGCAAGAAATACCCACTCAGCTGCCCTTTCACCTGCAATTGCTGGTGCGCGAATACGGGCAAAGCACTTACTCGCTCATCCAGGGCCTAGCCCAGATAGAGGACGTAGCTGAGCGCACGCGCCGCGCCGCTGGCATTGTGCAGCTCATTTTGCGCCTGCGCCCCAGCCTGCGCGACCAGCCCGACATTCAAACTCGCCTCTGGAACCACCTTCATGCCCTAGCCGGCACCGAAGTGGCTCTGGATGCGCCCGTGCCCCTAACCCCGCCCCGGCTGTATTCTGAGCGCCCCAAACGGGTAGAATACCCGCGCCAGGCGCCCAAGCTGAAGGCCTACGGCCGCGGCATTGAAGCCCTCATCACCAAGGCCCTGACCATCGAAGACGGCACTGAGCGCGAGCAGGCGGCCATTCAAATTGGGCGCACCATGAAGTTCCTCTACCGCCAGCACAACAAGGAAAACGCGAAGGATGTAACCATCATTCGGCACCTGGGGGAGTTGTCGGGCGGGCAGCTAAAGCTGGACGCGCAGGCAGTTGCCGACCAGGGTCTGTTTGAGTTGGCGGGCCTGCCGGCCGCTCCTGCCCCTAGCCAGCAGCCGGCTCGCACTGCCGGCGGCCAAGGCAGCAGCCGCTTCGAAGGCAACCGCGACAATCGCGAGCGCCGTCCCGAGCGCCCGGAGAGCGGCCAGGGCCAGGGCGGCAACAATAAGAAGCGCGATAAAAAGCGCAACAAGAAATTTCGCACCGAGCCGCAACAGCCGCCGCAGTAGCTTTGCAGCTTAATTGGCCCTAGCTGCTTATCCGGTGGCCCTGGCTTTACTGCTCATTGTTAACTGTTAATTGACCAAAGAATGGCTGCTTTTGAAGTACGCGGCGGACGGAAGCTGCACGGAGAAATCACTCCGCAGGGAGCTAAAAACGAGGCGCTCCAGATTCTGTGCGCGGTGTTGCTCAGCCCCGAGCCCATCACCATCAGCAACGTGCCCAATATCCGGGACGTGAACAAACTCATTGAGCTGCTGCGCGATATGGGCGTTAAGGTGGGCCGCGTGGCCCCCGACACCTACGTGTTTCAGGCCGAAGACGTGCGCCTCGATTACCTCGACACGCCCGAGTTTGTGGCCCAGGCACGCGAGCTACGCGGCTCGGTGATGATACTAGGCCCCCTGCTGGCCCGCTACGGCCGCGCCCAGC
>CAYLNN010000022.1:0-51729 GCA_964385095.1 uncultured Hymenobacter sp. | reverse complement strand
GCCTGAGCTTTTGCAGTGAGCAGTGCGCAGTGAACAGTGAGCAGGGCCAGGCAGAGGCGGGCGACGGTGCGGAAGGAAAGAGGCATAAGTAGCAAACCGGTTCGGGCCGTGAAGTTACCGGCTAGCCCGCCCCGGGGCCCGGCCGGGCCAAACGGCGCCCGGCTTCTTGGCGCATAAAAAAAGCCGCTGGCACTACGCTAAGCGCAGCACCAGCGGCTTTTTCGGGCGCTAGCCGACTAGTCGCGGGTCGGGTTGCGATTGCTGCGCCGCCCGGTTTTGGTTAGCGCGAGCGGGCAGGTTGTTGGCGGCAGCAAGCTGGCGGGCGCGTAGGCGGCGCAGTAGCCGGCGGCCCAGCAGTTTGCGCAGCCACCGCTCAGCGGCCGGGTCTCGGCTCGGCTATCGGTCAACAGCGGGGTGGTGACATTTTTCATAGCGGAAGAGATAGCGTGTGAAGAAGGCTAACCAACCTGGTACTCGGAAAAGTGCAAAACTACCACTGTTCCTTCGTATTCAGCCTGAAGTAGCCCTCTTCTCAAATGTCAAGCGGGCCTGCTAAAACACCCGTGGTTTCTAGCGAATAGCTGGGCCTGCTTAGTGAATAGCCCACTCTTACTTGCTGAGTGGCGCGCCCGCGGTGGCTGGTGGCCCGCGGGCCAGCCGGGGCTGCGAGCCGGGCTGCCCGCGGGCGTATCTTTGAGTGGTTATGTTGCCCTCTCCTACTTTGGCCGCGCTGGCGGCGACGCCGGCCACCAGTCCTACTTTTTTGGCCCACGTGGCGCAGGAACTGCTGGCTACCCACGACGTGGACGCCCTCGCCGACCTGGTGGTTATCGTGCCCACCCGCCGCGCCGTGGTGTATTTGAAGAACGAGCTGGCCCTGGCCACGCCCGAGGGCCAGGCGCTGTGGGCGCCGCGCATCGCGGCCATGGAAGACTACCTGGTGGAGCGCGCCGGCGTGCAGGTAGAGGAGCCCATTGCCTTGCAGCTGCTGCTGTTCGATATTTTCAAGCACCTCGACCCCAACTTGCAGTTTGACCACTTCGTGAGCTGGGGCGGGCTGCTGCTACAGGATTTTTCGACCCTCGACCAGCACTTGGCCGATACCAAATCCATCTTCGAGTACCTGGCCGAAGCCAAGGCGTTGGAACGCTGGCAGCTCGACCCGGAGAAGAAAACGACTGGGCTCGACCGCTACTTTGGCTTTTGGGGGCAACTGCACAAGGTATACCTGCGCTTTAAGGCGCGCCTCAAAAAGGAGCACCTCGCCTACCCCGGGCTAGCCTACCGCCGCGCCGTGCAGGGCCTGCGCAAGGAGCTGGCCGATGTGAAGCGCGCGCTGCCCGCGCACCACGTTTTCGTGGGCCTGGGCGGCCTCAGCAAGGCCGAGGAAACGTTTATCAGCCTGCTGCGGAGGCGGGGGCTAGCCACCGTTTACTTCGACGGCGACCCGTTTTACCTTGAAAAGGAATCGCCCAACCGCGCCGGCCAGGCGTTGCGCCGCTACTGGAAAGACTGGAACCTCCCCACCGACGATTTTACCTGTCAGGACCATCTGCGCGGCCAGCCCCACCACATCCGGCTGCTAGGGGTGGCCAATGCCAGCATGCAGGGTAAGTTGGCCGGCCAGCTGCTGGCCGAGGCCCGCCAGCGCAACCCCACCGCCACCGTAGCCGTGGTGCTGCCCGACGAAACCCTGCTGCTGCCCGTGCTGCACGGCCTGCCGCCCGCCGAGCTGGTGCCCGATTTCAACGTGACCATGGGCCTGAGCTTCCAGAGCACGGCCTTGTTCAACCTGGTCGATTTGCTGTTTGAAGTGCACCTCACCGGTATTCGGGAGGGCGAGCCGGGCCGCGACTACGGCGTACCCAAGTACCACCACCTGGCGGTGAGCAAGCTGCTGGCGCACCCGTTTCTCAGGCGCTACCAGCAGTGGCAGGATGCCCAGGCCAGCGAGCCGCAGTACCACGGCCTGCTCGATAAAATCTGCCAGGAGATTGTCAAAAAACACCTGGTGCTGCTGCCCGCCACCGACCTGCTGCGGCTAGGGCACGGCCACCCGCTCATCGAGGCGCTGTTTCAGACCTGGGACAATTGTGACAATATCATCCGGGCGTGCTACGCGCTGATTGACTTGCTCAAGCAGGTGTATGCCGCCGACCACTCGGCCATCGAGGCCGAGTATTTGTACCTCTTTTACACGCTTATCCGCCAGCTCGCTACGGCCTTCGACTGCCGCGAGCAGCGCCTGAGCGTGCGCTCGTTCCGGCGCTTTCTCTACGACCAGATGCGGCGCACGCGCCTGCCCTTCGCCGGCGAGCCGCTGGCCCAGGTGCAGATAATGGGCTTGCTTGAAACCCGCGCCCTCGACTTCGACCACGTCATCATCCTGAGCTGCAACGAGAACACGCTGCCCGCGCCCAAGCGCCAGCAGTCGCTGTTTCCCTACGATGTGCTGGCCGAGTACAAGCTGCCCACCTACGCCGATGCCGAGGCCAATGCGGCCTACAATTTCTGGCGCCTTTTGCAGCGCGCCGGCCGCGTCGATTTGGTGCACGTGCTGCCCGGCGCCGAGGGCGTGCGCACCGGCGAGCGCAGCCGCTTTCTGCGCCAGATTGAGTTTGACCTGGCCGCCCAGAACCCGGATTTGGTGCTGGAAGACAAGCTGGTGGAGGTGCCCGCCGGGCTAGCCCCTCCCGAGGGCGAAGCGCTGCTCGGCGACTTGGTTTTGCAAAAAGACGAGGCCATGCTCACCGGCCTGCGCGGTGTGCTCGAGCGCGGCCTCTCGCCCTCGGCCCTGAATGAGTTTATCAGCTGCTCGCTCAAGTTTTACTTCTCGCGGCTAGCCCGGTTTCAGGAAAACGAGGAGGTGGAAGAAGCGCTCGGGGCCGACGGCTTCGGCACGGTGGTGCACGATGCGCTGGAGCACTTACTGAAGCCCTTTGAGGTAGAGCAGCGCGAGCTCACGGCCGCCGACATCCCCGATATTCTAAAGAAAGTACCGGCCGAAGTCACCCGCCAGCTGCGCCAAGAAGGCGAAGAGCGCCAGGCCCGGCCCGACGATGGCCTCAACCACGTGCTGGGGCAGGTGGCCACGCGCCTCATTCGCAAATACCTGGAAAGCCTGCCGGGCCAGCCGGGCGTGCTGCCGCTGCGCATCGCGGCCCAGGAAAAGCCGATGGTCGCCACCGTGTTTGCCGAGGTGCCGGGCCGGGCCACCACGCTGCCGGTGCGCATTTTGGGCCGCGCCGACCGCATCGACGCGCTGCCCGACGGTCGCCGCCGGGTGGTCGACTACAAAACCGGCCTCGTGGAGCGCCGCGAGCTTAACCTGCGCGGCACTCAAAAACCCCTGAGCTCCGCCGACACCGTGGCGCGCCTACTCACCGAGTCATCGAGCGGCGCCGACAAGGTGCGCCAGCTCTGGCTCTACCGCTTCATGCTGGAAAGCGACCCTAGCCAGCCCGCGCCGCCCGGCTCGGAAGCGGCCATTATGAGCCTGCGCAAAATTGACGAGGGCCTGCTCTCGGCCCCGCTCGATTTTATCACCGAAGGCACCGGCGAGCCCGACTTTTTACTAGCCAGCGCCGAGCTTATTGCGCGGCTGGCCCGCCGCATGCTCGACCCCGAAGAGCCTATCCGCAAAACCGACGACCTGGCCAAGTGCGAGTACTGCCCCTACCGCGGCATCTGCGCGCGGTAAGGTTTTTGCGGGTGGCAATAAAAAACGGCCGCCATGCCGAACGCAGGGCAGCATTTTGCGCGGGGCAGTAATCTTTGCGTAAGGGTTTAGTACCCCACGCGAGATGCTACCCTGCGTTCAGCATGCCAGCCGCACCTACCCGTATTGGTTGCCCCCACTCACGTCTTTTTTATGCAGAAAAGCCTCGTTCACCGTCTGCTGAACCCCTTCTTACTGTGGCGGTTGCGCCACGTGAGCGAGCGCGTATACGTGGTGTGGCTGGCGGGGCTGGTGGGCGTGCTGGCTGGCCTGGCGGCGGTGGGGCTCAAAACGGCCGTGCACTGGCAGCAGGCCCGGCTGGCTTCGGCCGTGACGGAACCCAATCGGGTGTTTGCGCTTTCCATCTATCCCATTATCGGCATCACCCTCACGGTGCTGGTAACCAAGTATTTGCTGGGCGGAAATCTGGGTCGGGGCATTGGCCCGATTATCTACAACACGGCGCGGGAGAACGCCATCGTACCGCGCTCCAAGCTGTACTCACAGTTGATTACGGCGTTTCTCACGGTGTCGTTTGGCGGCTCGGCGGGCACTGAGGCACCCATTTCGGTGACGGGCGCGGCCATTGGCTCTAACGCGGCCAGGGTGCTGCGGGCGGGGCGGCGGCGGCGGCGCCTGCTCACCGGGTGCGGGGCGGCGGCGGGCGTGGCAGCCATCTTCAACGCGCCCATCGCGGGCGTGCTGTTTGCGGTGGAAGCTATTTTGATGGAGCTGCCAGCGCAGTATTTTATTCCGCTGCTCATCTCCTCGGCCACGGCTACGGTGGTGTCGAAAGCGCTGTACGCGGGCCAGCCGTTTGCGCTCATTACCAACTCGTGGGTGGTCGACACGGTGCCGTTTTACTTGGTGCTGGGGCTGCTGATGGCCTTGCTATCCGTCTACATGATACGCACTTACCACTGGTTTGACCACTTCTGGGAACGCTGGCCGGGCCTGCGCTGGCAGAAGGTGCTGCTGGGCGGCGCGGCGCTGGGCGGGCTTATTTTCCTGTTTCCGCCGCTCTACGGCGAGGGCTACACCAACGTGGTAGAAAAGCTGCTGGCCGGCAAAGCCCAGGACCTCACCGATGGCAGCCTGTTCTCGGTGTACGGCGATAACAACGTGTGGCTGCTGCTCATTCTGGTGTTTTTCACGATGACGATGAAGGTGGTGGCCACCAGCATCACGGTGGGCGCGGGCGGCAACGGCGGCATGTTTGGCTCGTCGCTGGTGGCTGGGGCGCTGGGCGGCTTTCTCTTTGCCAGGCTTGTGAATATGACGGGGCTAGTGGCCATCCCCGAGGTGCACTTCGTGGTGCTGGGCATGGCCGGCGTGCTGGCGGGCGTGGTGCACGCGCCGCTCACGGCCATCTTTTTGATTGCCGAAATCACGGGCGGCTACGCTTTGTTTGTGCCCCTGATGTTTGTCACGAGCTTTTCCTACCTCATTACCAAGCACTTCGAACCCTACTCGGTATACACTCGCAAGCTAACGAATAAGGGGGTGGATGTGTACGCCAACCGCGACCGCGACCTGCTCTCGCGCCTTGACCTGAACCGCCTGCTCGATACCGATTTTCTGACTTTGCGCCCCAGCGCCACGCTCGGCGAGCTGGTGGAGGTATTTCGGCACGCACATCGCAATGTGTTTCCGGTAGTGGGCCAGAGCGGCAAGCTGCGCGGTATTATCAGCCTCGACATGGTGCGCGATACGCTCTTCGACGGCGCCCACTACACCACCACAAAAGTCAGCGAGCTAATGCAAAACCCGGTGGCCGTTATCCACGCCACCGACAGCGTAGAGCACTGCCTCGACCTGCTTGAGCGCACCGACAGCACCGCCCTGCCCGTGTGCGACGACGAAGGCAACTACCTGGGCTTCATCATAAAAGCTACTATCCTGGCCAGGTACCGCCGCGAGCTAATCGAGGAAGGCCAGGCGTAAGATAGCCTGGCCTCTGCGAGGCCGAGCTACTTGCTCAAAATTCTATCGCTGCGGTGGGCTTCTGGTGGCTGATTATCAGCCCTATCATCATTAGAATACTGGTGAGCAGAATAACTACGAACAAGATATTCTCGCTCACATCGCCCAGAATGTGCTGGGTCGGAATGCTGTAGAACAGTAGCACCGTGATGAGGCCCTTGGGGGCAATAAAAAGCTCGGGTAGCAGGTCGGTGCGCGCCACGTAGCGCAGGTACAGAAAACGGAGCGCCGTGAGCACGGCCACTATCAGCACACCCTGCGCCAGCAATTGCCAGTTCACGAGGTTGGCTAGGGTGATGGAATAGCCGAAGAGCAGGAAGAAGAACGTGCGAATGAGAAACGCCGATTCGGCGGTAATGCTCTTGAGCTGGTGGATATCGGGCGCCAGGTCTTCGGCCGTGAAGCCGCGCCAGCCGGTGCGCAGCCGCAGCCAGCCCAGCAGCAGGTCGGCGTTGTTTACGGCTAGCCCGAAGGCCAGCACCAGCAGCAGCGACGAGAGGTGCAGCTGCTTGGCCAGGCTGTAAATAAGAATCAAAAAAGCAAAAAGCAGGAAAAACTTGACGTGCTCGCGCAGCCGGCCCAGCAAAAAACTCAAGATAACGGTGCTGAACACCGCCACCAGCAGAATGAGCACCACCCCGCGCCCAAACGTGAGCAGGCCCTGGCCCTGGTAAAAATCTTCTTGGTCCACAAAGTTGAACAGCATGATACCCAGGATGTCCGAAAATGTGCTTTCGTAGACAATAAACTCCTGCTTCTCACCCGTGAGGCTGGCCACGCTCGGGATGGCGATGGCGCTGCTAATCACTACCAGCGGCACGGCATTGAGCAGGCAGGTTTGCCAGCTGGCCCCTAGCCACAGGTGCAGCAGCCCGCCGATGGCCGCAGCCTGGGCCACCAGCATCAGGGCCGCTGCGAAGAACGAGCGCCGGATGAGCGGTATCTTATCGCGACTCAGGCGCAAATCCAGGGCACCCTCCAACACTATCATTATCAGCCCGATAATGCCAAATATCTCCAGCAGTGTCTTGGGTACGTGGAAGCTGATATCCTGGTACTCGGCCCACTGCCGCAGCCCAATGCCGGTAAGCAGCAGCAGCAGCACCGAGGGCACCCGCGTGGCCCGCGAGGCCAGGTTGAACAGGTAGGACAGGATAACGGCCAAGCTCAGGCCGATGAGGATTCCGTAAGAAGTCATAACCCTAGGGTACGGGCCAGCTTAGCAGGCCGTTGCCGGGGCGGCGGAGCTAGCTTTGAGGCGTGAAGCCTGATTCTTCTTCGTCGAAAGCCCCGCTGGTGGCGATACTAGGCGGCGGCCCGGCCGGCTTGCTGGCCGCCCAGCGCCTGGCCGAGAGCGGGCTGCGCGTGCGGGTTTTTGAGCAGAAAGCCACCGTGGGCCGCAAGTTTCTGGTGGCCGGCCACGGCGGCTTCAACCTCACTAATGGCGAAGACGCGGCGGCCTTCGCCGGCCGCTACGGTGCGGCTAGCCCCTTTTTTGGGCCGCTGCTGGCGCACTTCTCCCCCGGCGACCTGCGCCGCTGGGCCGCCGACCTGGGCATTGCCACCTTTGTGGGTACCAGTGGGCGCGTGTTTCCGGAAACTCAGCACAAGCCCGCCGACCTGCTGCGCGCCTGGCTGCGCCGCCTGGCTGCGCTAGGGGTCGAGCTGCACATACGCCACCGCTGGCTAGGCTTTGTTGGCACAACCGGCCTGCGCCTGCTAAATGAGGTCTCGGGTGAAGAATTTACCCTGGTGCCAGCCGCCACCGTGCTGGCCCTGGGGGGCGCCAGCTGGCCCCAGACCGGCTCCGACGGCCACTGGGTGCCGCGGCTGGCTAGCCTCGGCGTGGCTAGCCAGCCCTGGCAGCCCGCCAACTGCGGCGCCGAAGTAGCGTGGTCGGCCTTTTTCCGGGAGAAAGTGGGTCGCGCCCCGCTCAAGAATATTGCCCTCAGTTGCGGTGGCCATACCGTGCGCGGCGAAATACTGCTCACCGACTACGGCCTGGAGGGCACACCCGTGTACGCCCTCACGCCCCAGGTGCGGGCTGCACTAGCGGCGGGCGGCCCCGCTAGCCTGCTCCTCAACCTGAAGCCCGACCTAGCGCCCGCCGAACTGGCGCGCCGGCTGGCCCAGCGCCGGCCAGGTACCTCGCTGCCCGCTTTTCTGGCCAACGCCCTCAGCCTGAAGGCACCGGTGCCCACACTGCTGCGTGAGCTGGCTAGCCCCGGCGCCGAGCTGCTGGCCAGCCTCACGGCCTTGCCCATACCCGTGGCGGGCCTGCGGCCGCTGGCCGAGGCCATTTCGGCGGCGGGCGGCGTGCCGCTGGCGGAAGTTGATGCGCAGTTGATGCTGCGGCGGCGCCCCGGCACCTTCGTGGCTGGCGAAATGCTGGACTGGGAGGCGCCCACCGGCGGCTATTTGCTGCAGGGCTGCTTCAGCACCGGCGCCTGGGCGGCGGCCGGCGTGCGGTGGTGGCTGGCAGCTAGCAAGCAGCCCGGCGATGCGACCTAGTAGCGCGAAGCTTCCGCTTCGTGCGCGAGTGTAGCGAGCATGGCCGCTAGGGTCGTCCGGCCCCGAATGCTCGCTATGCTCGCGCACGAAGCAAAAGCTTCGCGCTACTTACCGGCAACCTGACTTAGCGGCGAGCAGTAAAACTTGCCATCTCACCCTTCAACAACACTTACTCATGGCTAAGGCGCACGCTACCAACGACCAAGACGAGGACATCTACACCTCCTTCAAACACGATGTGAACATGACGGCCAGCGAGCTGGAAAAATGGCTGAAAACCGACGAGTCGAAATCGGTGGGCCAGGCCAGCGGCGATGGCGAAAGCATCGGCCACCACTCGGGCGAGCGCATTGTGGAGATTCTGCACAAGAAAAAGGCCGACCTCACGCCCGCCGACGAAGCCCACATGCACAAGGTGCACAGCTACGTAAGCCGCCACTCGGCCCAGGGCCCCGATGACAAGAAAGACGTAAAAACGTCGCGCTGGCGCTACTCGCTCATGAACTGGGGCCACGACCCGCTGAAAAAATAATTGGTGCCTAATGGCTGGTGACAGATGACTTGCGTGCGGCTTTCAACACCGCGCATCGTTAGTCATTTGTCACTGGTCATTTACCAATTGCTACCCATTAACCTTTTCTGCTTCCTTCAGAATCTGGCGGGCTTCGCGCAGCAGCTGGCGGCCGGGGTCAAGCTCGTCGCGCGCAATGAGGGCGAAGAGCAGCAGAAACGACACGATGGGCAGCAGCCAGCCCAGCGCAAACCACAGCCAGAAGGAGCGCCCGCGCGAGGCCGCGCAGTAGCCGGTCATGATGGGAATGAAGGACAGCGCCACCACCATCACAAAGAGCATGTCAACGAAGAGCATAGGCCAGGGTGCTAGGTGGTGAGAGGTGCCGGCGGGCAGTAGCCCGAAGTTACGATGAAGTTGAGGAAAATGGTTGATTTTGCCCGCCGCCACTCAGCTATTACTTGGTTTTTTGCGTATGCAGGGCTAGCCAGTGCTGCCCGCGTACGCGTGGGTGGCCCTTTCGGCCCTGGCGGCCATCGCCCCATCGCCCCCCGACTGCCACCTATGTGGGAACACCAAAGCTTGTTTCGCGTTTCGGCTCAGCTCTTTGCCGAAGGTATTTTTAATTTACTCGACCGCAATCTGCGGCCTGAGGTTTTCTTGCTGGGCTTGGCTTCGGGCCGCGAGGAAGACGACCCGCAGAGCGTAGTGGTGGAGCCCACCAGCCTGCGCTATACCCCGGCCGAGTTTGGTGGCATCAAGACCCTGGCCGCTTCTTTTGAGGCCGGCGACCTGAGCCCGCGCGACAACGTGTACCACCTGCACCCGCAGGACCACGACCGCATGGAAAAGCAGCACTGGTACGAACTGGTGTGCAAGGCCACCGACCAGGTACTGCAGGAAGTGGTGGCCAAGCGCGGCGAAAACCGTCGCTGCTTCTGCTCCACGCCGCTCAGCCTCAACGGGTACTTGGTGGTCGTCGTTGTGCAGCTGGCGGCCGATACCTACAATTCGTACTATACGCTGCCCGGCAAGCCGGGGGCCAATCGGCCATGCTCGCTGCCGCACGCGGCGGTGCTCGAATTTTTGCACGAGTGCACCCGCGCCCTGCGCGAGGCCGACACCGCCGACAACGAGCAGCCGGTGCTGGACCGCGACTACAACGAGGTGCTGCGCGGCGCTGGCCGCCGCCTGATGCTGCGCATCTCGCCCGGCAGCGCCCACGGCCTTTACGATGCCTGCCTGGGCGTGGCCGCCCTGCGCCACGAGGGCGACGAGGGCCGCGGCACCATGCTGCTGGGCCGCCGCCAGCACCCGGCCATTGCGCCAGTGCTGACTCTGGAAACGCCCGTGCCACTGCGCGACCACCGCTCCATCCGCAAGCTATTGGAGCTTACCGAAGGCTCGACGGGCCTGGTGTCGGATGCCGCGCACGTGTTTGGGCTAGGGCACCCCGTAGCCGAAAACTCGCCGCAGTACGAGCCGCTGGCCACCGTGCACTTCACCAACCACTACGGCTGGGAGCTGCGCCACGCCGGCCATACCCTCATGCGGGTAGTGAGCAACACGCCGCGCCTGCCTCAGGGCAAGGTGCAGGCCGATAATTTTGCCCGCGTTATCCGGCAGGTTTTTCCGGAGATTGACGACGACAATGTGGAATACCTCTGGGAGCTGGCCCTCGAAGCCTCCAACCAGAGCCACGGTACCATGCTCTGCATCACGGCCGGCGCCAAGCCCGAGGCCGAGCGCCTGCGCCGCCAGTGCTTCCGGGTGGTGCCCCGGCCCATGACGCCGCCCGTGCTGCGCCAAGCCAGCAGCATCGACGGGGCGGTGCTCATCGAGCCCACTGGCGTGTGCTACGCCATCGGCGTAATTCTCGACGGGCAGGCCACCGAAAAGGGCGACAGCAGCCGCGGTGCCCGCTACAACTCGGCCGTGCGCTACACCAGCTCTTCGCCCTACCCCTGCCTGGCCATTGTGGTGAGTGAGGATGGCTGGATTGACCTGCTGCCCTCGTCGCAGGCCACCGTGGCGCCAACGCCTTCTACCTTAACCCTGGCCCACTAGGCTAGCGAAGGAGCCGACGGCTTGCGGCAGGGGTGCAAAAAGCCGCTGGCGGCCCGTTTTGCGGGAACCCGCAGCGCGGGCGGCAACTTTATGGCGCGGGCTTAGCTGGCGGGCGCTATTTTCGCGGCTTCGCTCCCAGCTTTTTTCTCTTATTTGTATGATACTTATTGCCGACGGCGGCTCGACCAAAACCAGCTGGTGCCAGCTCTCCGATGCGGGCCAGCGCGTGTACTTTAACACGGAAGGCTACAACCCCGACTTTGTGGACACGCAGGACATCATTGCCTCGCTCGAAAAAAACCTGCCCGACACGCTGCCCCAGGGCGCGGTGCGCGAGGTTTATTTCTACGGCGCCGGCGTATCGAGCCCCGCCAAGGCCGAGGTGATTGCCGCCGCCCTGCGCCACCAGTTCCCGAACGTGACCAAGGCAGAGGTGACCGAGGACCTGCTGGCCGCCGCCCGCGCGCTGCTGGGCCACCAGCCGGGCTTTGCGGCCATTCTGGGCACGGGCACCAACTCGTGCATCTACGACGGCCAGAAAATCACCTATAACGTGGATTCGCTAGGGTACTTCCTGGGCGATGAGGGCAGCGGCTCGTTTCTGGGCAAGCGCCTGCTGCGCGATTACCTGCGCGGCTCGCTGCCCGACGGCCTGGGCGAGGCCCTGAAAGAGGAGTACCACCTCGGCACCCGCAACGACATCATCGACCGGCTCTACAACCAGCCGCTGCCCAACCGCTTCCTGGCCAGCTTCGCCAAGTTTTGCTACGACCACAACAACGTGAGCTACTGCCGCCAGATTGTGGTCGAAGCCTTCGAGGCGTTTTTCCAGAACCTCGTTCTGCATTATCCTGATTATCAGAATTATACCTTCAACTGCATTGGCTCGGTAGGGTATAATTTCCGCGATGCCCTCACGCAGGTAGCCAACAGCCACGGCATGCAGGTGGGTAAGATTATCCGCTCGCCCATTGATGATTTGGTGAGCTTCCACGAGCACGTGGGCTAGCCCCCTTGGGTCGTCTCAAGAACACCGTCCGTCATGCTGAGCTTGCCGAAGCAGCTTGGTCGCACCGCTAGGGTACTAACCTAACGCTACCGGCCAAGCTGCTTCGGCAAGCTAGCATGACGGACGTTTTTATTTTCGTCTTTCCCGACGCCTTACTATGAAGTATTTATTCCCGGCATTCGTCACGCTACTTCTGCTGAATTACTCAATCGCCCGGGCCCAGCCCGCCGAGCAGCCGCCTACCGGCGACGTGTTCGTGGATGCCAAAGGCGCGCTGCGCTGGCAAAAAACCAAGCGCGAAGTGGCGCTGTTCGGCGTGAACTATACCACGCCGTTTGCCTACTCTTACCGGGCATTGGCCCAGCGGGGCATCAAGCACGAAGACGCGATTGACCAAGATGTGTACCACCTGAGCCGGCTGGGCCTCGATGCGTTTCGGCTGCACGTGTGGGACATTGAGATTACCGACACGCTCGGCAACTTGCAGCAGAACGACCACCTGCGCTTACTCGACTACCTGATTGCCAGGCTCAAAGCGCGCAATATTAAGATTGTGCTCACGCCCATTGCCTACTGGGGCAATGCCTACCCCGAGCCGACAAATACGGGCACGGGCTTTTCGAGCATCTACGACAAGCGGGCGGCCTACACCAACCCACGCGCCATTCGGGCGCAGGAAAATTACCTGGGGCAGTTTCTCAACCACCGCAACCAGTACACGGGCTTGCTCAACCGCCAGGACCCCGATATTATCGCCTACGAGGTGTGTAATGAGCCGAACTATCAGCTGCCGCTAGCCCCCGTTCTGAGCTTTGCCAACCGCATGGTGGCCGCCATGCGCGCCACTGGCTATACGAAACCCATTTTCTACAACATTGCCGAAAGCCCAGCGGTGAAGGACGCCGTGCTGGATGCCAACGTGCAGGGTGTCAGCTTCCAATGGTACCCCGAGAGCCTGGTGAGCGGCCACGAGCTGCGGGGCAACTTTTTGCCCTACGTGGACCAGTACCCGCTGCCTTACGCCGGTGATGCGCGCTTCGACCGGCGCGCCAAGATGGTGTACGAGTTTGAGTCGGCCGACGTGCTGCAACCCATTATGTACCCGAGCATGGCGCGCAGCTTTCGGGCGGCGGGCTTTCAGTGGGCCACCCAGTTTGCCTACGACCCGCTGGGCATCGCCTCTGCCAATACCGAGTACCAGACGCACTACCTCAACCTGGCCTACACGCCGGCCAAGGCGCTGAGTATGTTGGTGGCTAGCCGGGTGTTTCACGCCCAGCCGCGCGGGCAGGCGGTGCCGCGCTACCCGGCCGACTCGGTTTTTGGGGCTGCCCTGGTGAGCTACCGCCGCCAGCTCAGCCAGTGGAACACGCCGAGCGAGTTTTTTTACACCGCCAACACAAACGATAATCCGGTGCGGCCGGCCGCGCTGCGGCACGTGGCGGGCGTGGGCTCGTCGCGAGTGGCGCAGTACGGCGGCAGCGGCGCGTACTTCCTCGACCAGCTAGCCCCCGGCGTGTGGCGCCTGGAAGTGATGCCCGATGCCGTGCCCGTGAGCGACCCGTTTGCCACGGCCTCGCTCAGCAAAGCGGTCACGCGCATAGTCTGGAACGAGCAGCCGCTTACCCTAGCGCTGGCCGACTTGGGCGCTGATTTTCAAGCAGAAGGCCTCAACGAAGGTAATACTGCCCAGGCGCGGGCTAGCGGCGGCCGGCTGCTGGTGCGGCCCGGCGCCTACCTGCTCACCAAAGCCGGCCACGCTAGCCGGGACTGGACGGCCCAAACGCTGGTAGGCCCGCGCCGGCTGGGCGAATTCGTGGCGCCGCCCGCTACGGCTGGCCTACCGCAAGTGCGGCACCTGCCCGTGGCGCAGGCCACGGCCGGGCAGCCGCTGGCCATCGTGGCTACGGTGGCTGGGGCTAGCCCCCAGGATAGTGTGCTGCTGGTGGCCCAGCACTACTACGGCCCCACGCGCAGCCTGCCTATGCTGCTGGCCGGGGCCAATACCTGGGCCACGAGTGTGCCGGCTGCCCTCACCTATCCCGGCCTGCTGCGCTACTGGGTGGTGCTGAAACGTGCCGGCCAGTCCGCGCTTACCTTTCCCGGCGGGCAGGCGGGCACGCCGCGCGACTGGGATTTTGCGCCCGCCGCCACCCCCTGGCAGGTGCCGCTGGTGGTGGCGACGGCCCCGCTGCCCCTCTTCACCGCCGCCCTCGACCGCGAGGCGGTCGAAGCCAAAGGCCTGGCCGACGGCACCTGGACCGACTACCCCACCACGGCCAGCGGCGCGCTAGCCCTGCGCCTGGTCATCAGCCCGCCCAAGGCCGGCCAGCCGGCTTCCGTGGCTAGCCCCGCCGCCGCGCTGCGCGCCTACCTGGGCGCCAAAACGGCTGGTCGCGCCACGGACTTAGGTAGCTTCAAGGAACTGGTTATCAAGGCCCAGTGCAACCAACCCGGCGCCACCCGGCTGCGCGTGGCGCTGGTAACGCGCGACGCCGTGGCCTACGAAGCCGCCGTGCCGCTGCCGGCCACCGGTGGCGAGGTGCGCGTGCCGCTGAGCGCCCTGCGCCCCGCGCCGCTGCTGCTCACGCCCCGGCCCTACCCCGGCTTTTTGCCGCTGACCTACGCGGCGCCGGGCGCGCCGGCCTTCCGCCTGGGCGAGGTAGAGGTGCTGCAAATAGTGCTCGACCCGCCAGCTAGCCTCACCGAGCCGCTGCGGGTCGATGTGGAGTCGATAACACTTTACTAGCCATATTCTTACCTTTTCCCTTCCGCTCATGCCCACTTCTACCCATTTAGCCACCTGGCTGCTGATGGTACTAGCCGCTGCCTGGCGGCCGGCCGTTGCCCAAACTACCCCCGCCTTTGCCAGGGGCGCCGACATCAGCTGGGTGACCGAGATGGAGGCTAACAACTATAAATTCCTCAACAAGGCCGGGGCGTCGCAAGAGCTATTTACGTTGCTCAAAAATGATTACGCGCTGAATACCATTCGCTTGCGGGTATGGGTAAACCCGCCCGGTGGCTACAACGCCGCCGCCGACGTGCTGGCCAAGGCCCGGCGCGCCCAGGCGCTCGGCTACCGCCTGCTCCTCGACTTTCACTACAGCGACGGCTTTGCCGACCCCGGCCAGCAAACCAAGCCCGCCGCCTGGCAAGGCTACACCCTGGCCCAACTCAGGCAGGCCGTATACGACCACACCAGCACTGTGCTCACGTTGCTGAAAACCAACGGCATCACGCCCGAATGGGTGCAGGTGGGCAACGAAACCAACGACGGCATGCTGTGGCCCGAAGGCCGCCTCACCGTCAATGGCTTTGCCAATTTTGCAGCCTTCGTAAACCAAGGCTACGCGGCCGTGAAGGCGGCTAGCCCCAGCAGCAAGGTTATCGTGCACTTTGCCAATGGCCAGAACAACAGCGCGTTCCGCTATTACTTCGATGGCCTGAAGGCCAACAACGCCAACTGGGACGTCATTGGCCTCTCCCTTTACCCCGATGCCGATACCTGGCCCACCTTCACTGCCCAGGCGCAGGCCAACATGAACGACATGGTGGCCCGCTACCCCGGCAAGGAAGTGCTGGTGGTCGAAACCGGGCTAGCCAGCTACCTGCCCGTCGCCACTCGCCAGATGCTGCTCGACCTCATCGCCAAAACCCAGGCCGTGCCCGGCAACAAGGGGCTAGGGGTACTCTACTGGGAACCAGAGGCGTATAACTGGCAAAACTACTCGCTCGGGGCCTGGGGCACCGATGGCCGCGCCACGGCCGGTATGGATGGCTTTTTACCCGCCCCGGCCGCGCCGCTGGTCAACAACCCCGGCTTCGAGTACACGGCCGCCACCCAAAGCCCGCTCGGGTGGACTACCACCTCGACTGCCGATGCCGATGCCGACAAAACCGAAGGCCCCGGCCACAGCGGGCAGTTTCAGCTCACGCACTACAAGGCCACGGCGTATAGTGTTACTACTTCGCAAATAATCAGCAACTTGCCCAACGGCACCTACACGCTGCGCGCCTGGGTGCAGAGTGGCGGCGGCCAAGCCACCTGCCAGCTCTACGGCCGCTCGGGCACCGCCGAGCAGGCCCGCGCCGTGCCCGCCGGCCCCTGGCAGCAACTGAGCGTGCCGGGCATTGTGGTGGCCAACGGGCAGTGCGAAATTGGCCTGCGCTCGGTGGCCGGGGCCGGCAACTACTGCAACCTCGACGACGTGGAGCTGGGGGCGACCGTGCTGGCCACGGCCGCCCCCACTAGCCTAGCCGGCGCCCCGCAGCTCTACCCCAACCCCGCCGCCGGCCCGCTAGCCCTGAGCTACGCGCTGGCCCGCCCCTGCGCCGTGCAGGTGGAGTTGCTCAGCCTGAGCGGCCAGCGCCTGCGCACCCTGGCCGACCTGCCGCTGGCCCCCGCCGGCCCGCACCGCCTGGCCCTGGGATCGCTCGCTAGCCTGCCGGCCGGCGTGTACCTGGTGCAGCTCACGGCCGCTGGCTTCACGAGCACCCAGCGCCTGGTGATACCCTAGCCCGGGCGATACAAGCCAAGCGCAAAAAGCCCCCGCTACGAGTGCAGCGGGGGCTTTTTCGCGGAATAAACCCAGCTTTTTATAGCACGGCTACCTTGCTGGTCGAGACCTTTTCACCCACCTGCACGCGCAGCAGGTAAGTGCCCGCAGCCAGGTTGCTGGCATCCACGGAGGCCGTTTGAGAGCCCACGAGCCGGAGCGCGCGCTCTACGGTGCGCACCGGGCGCCCCAGCAGGTCAGTGAGGACGATGGTGACCTGGCTAGCCCGCTCCGCCACCTGGTAGGTTACCGTGGACGCGCCCCGCACGGGGTTGGGGTACACCCCCAGCGCAATGGCCGCCGCATCGGCCGCTTTCGTGCTTAGCGTGGTGGCGCCTATGTTAATTGTGGTGGCCTGGATGCCGGGCACCAGCCGGAAGTCGGGGTTAGCTGCCAGGTTGGGCGCCGCGTTGAAGGAAGCCGGCAGATTGCCCATGCTCTGCGGAATGAAATCGCTCGATACGTAGTCGCCGTTCCCGCTATTTTGCAGCACGAATACGCGCAGCGCCCCGCCCGCCGAGGTTAGCCCCAGCGAAGCGCGGCTAAGCGCGATTTCCAGGCCGTAGGCGGGCACGGCGCCCGCGCCGCCGGCCCCGTAGCCGGGGTTGGCATTGAGGCTGGTGGCCGTGCGGTAAGCCACCCGCGCCCCGTTGAACGCGCTTAGGCTACCCGCCTGGCTATTAATAGCAGCCGCGGCGCCGGTGGCGGCCACGCCCGTGTTGCCGCTGAGTACCGCCGCGGTGGCCGTGGGGGCGGCGCCGCCCGCATACACCACGCCATCGACCTGAAACTGCGCCGCCCTGCCGTTGCCCTTTATGCCGATGCCCATATCGCCGGGCAGGTCGAGGTAGGGTGCGAAGCCCTGAAACGACGTGTTGGAGCCCGCAGCCTTCGGCAAAACCGTGCCCACCGGCACGCCCGCCACGCCGGGGCGAGCTACCAGCAGCTGCAACGCGTTGGAGATGACGGCTGGGTTACCGTCGTTTTGCAGGGTAGCTACCACGAAGAAGTAGACGTTGTTGGCATCGGCAGCGGCGTAGAGAGCCATGATGCCCGCCGAGTTAGCAGCCGAGGGCGCAAAGCCGTGCGAGCCCGTGTAGCGGCTCACCAGCGAGTAGCTGCCGCCTATTTCGGCGGCGGCCAGTTGGCCATCCACAGTAACTTGCTGAGCGTAAGCGCCCAGCGAGAGGCAGGCCAGTGCACTAGCGCCGGCGAGGGTTAGGATTGTTTTCATAGAGCTGAAAAGAGAAGAGTGGTAGCAAGCCAGCCAATGTCAGCCTGACTATAACGCCGCACCAGCCACTTGCCGAAACAAATGTATGGGAAATACCCTAAAATTTAACCGAAAAGTGCCAACATTAACAACAATACTTCTTCCTAAGCCCCGTTATGAGCGCCTTCGGCCTAAAAAAGCTCCTAGTCAACAGTACCCGTGGGCAGGGCACTGTTGACTAGGGGCTTATAAAATTGCCAGCCGGGTAGGGCTATTGCACCAGCAGGCGGGTAGTCTGGGTAAGCTCGCCGGCTTGCAGGCGCACCAGGTACACGCCGGGGGCGAGGCCCTGCAAGGACAGCATCTGGGTTTGAGCGCCGGCGGCCTGGCGGGCCGGGGCTAGCCGGCGCACGGTTTGGCCCAGCAGGTTTTGCACCGCTAGGGTAGCCGTGGCCGCCGTGGGCAGCTGGTAGGCCACGGTAGTGGTGCCGGTGGCCGGGTTAGGCGCCAGGCTCAGCTGGAAGGCGGCCGTTTGCTGGGGGCGGGTGGCCAGGGGGTTGGCCAGGGCCAGGGGCTTGCTGGTATACACGGCGTAGGCACCAGGCTCCAAGCTCAGGCGCATGGCCGTGCTGGTCACGTTCAGCGTGCCCCCGGTCAGGTAGTTATACCAGGTTCCCGTGCTCGGAAAGCTAATGGTGGTGTCCTGGGCTATCACCTTAAAATTGCCGTAGGTCACCACCGCCAGGTCGGCGTTGGCGATGCTGATGGTCTTGACGGCGCCGCCCAGGTTTTGGATATACGAGGTGAAGTTGCTGAACACCGGCTGCTGCTTGAGCAGGGCCATGGCCCGGTAGGTGTTGTAGAGGCTGCGGCGGCCGGCTTCCTGCTGGTAGTCCCAGCGAATGGGCTTGGCAGTGGTGCGGCAGCTTTCCTCCACCTTGGTTACGTCGGCGCAGGTATTGATGGAGTAGTCGTAGCCTAGCTCGCCAAACTGCCAAATCATGCGCGGGCCGGGCTGGCTGAAGAACAGGGCCGCCGACATCTCGTCGCGCTTGAGGCCGGTGGCCAGGTCCTTGGTACTATAGGTGCCTTTGGAATTACCGTAGGCCTTGTTTTTGAACTGCATACGCTCCTCGTCGTGGCTTTCCATGTAGCCTACCGAGTTGGGCTTGCCCCAGCCCCGGCCGCCCTGGTTGCCGTAGTAGCCAAAGCTCAGGTCCCAGCCGTCTTGGTAGCCCATAGCAGCCTGGGTGTAGCTGCCGTTGAGGCCGCCCCACAGCATCAGGCCGTAGTCGCTCAGCACCTTACCCTCGTCAATGGGGTTAGCGGCGCTGGCCACATCGGGAAACATCTCCAGGATGGGGTACGACGTGGGGTCGGCGCTCATCTGGGTGTTGTAGTAATCTTTCCAGATGTCAACGCGCTTCTGGTCGTATTGGCCATACGTAGCCGGCGTAGTGAGCTTCTGGCTGAAGCCGCCGGCCAGGTCGTAGCGGTAGCCGTCGATGTGGTATTCCTGAAGCCAGAACTTGATGACGTTCTTGGTGAAGTACCGCGTGTAGGGGCTTTCGTGGTTCAGGTCGTTGTAAACGTTGTAGGGGTGGGTCGGCGAGGTATTAAACCACGGATTGTCGGCATTGGGGCCGCCCGAAATACTGCCGTAGAGCTGCACCATCGGGCTATTACCAGTCGAGTGGTTGAGCACCATATCGAGCACCACGGCAATGCCGCGGCGGTGGCACTCGTCGACGAGCGCCTTGAGGGCGTCTTTCGTGCCGTAATACTTGTCGGGCGCGAAATAAAAGCACGGGCTGTAGCCCCAGTTATCGTTGCCGTCAAACTCGTTGATGGGCATCAGCTCGATGGTATTGACCCCTAGCCGCTGAATGTAGTTGAGCGTGTCCTTCAGCGTCTTATAGTCGTGGCGCTTCACAAAATCGCGCAGCAGCAGCTCGTACACCACCATGTTGGTGCGGGCCGGCTTCTTAAAGTTGGTGGCCGTCCAGGTGTAGGCCGCCTGGTTGGTTTGCAGCACCGACACGATGCCGCTAGCTCCGCTGGCAGGATAAGCCTTCAGGCCGGGATACACGGTGTAGTCGCTGGTATTGATGTACTTATCGTTTTCCGGGTCCAGAATCTTCTCGCAGTACGGGTCGGCCACGCGCAGCTGCCCATCCACCACAAACTGGTAGGCGTATTCCTGGCCCGGAGTCAGGCCATCGACCTGCACCCACCAGCGGCCGGTGGCCACGTCGGTGTCTAAGGTGACCGTTTTCTTCATCAGGCTGGCCGGGGTAGTTTGCCAGTTGTTAAACTCTCCCACTACATACACAAAGCTCTTGCCGGGCGCCGTCAGGGCCAGGATAACCGAGGTGCCGCCCGGCAGGTAGGTAATGCCGTCGGCCTTGGCGCCGGCGGGCAGCGCAGCCGTCGTTACGGGCGGCGACACGATAACGGTGGTAGTGGCCGTGTTGGTGGTGCGGCCATCGGTGGCGCTGAGCACCAGCGTGTTCACACCCTCCTGGCTGATGGCTACATTGGCCGCGAGCGTGGTCGCATTGGTTTGCCGCGCCACCTGCGTGCCGTTGAGCGTGAGGGTAATGGTCGAAGCCACTGAGGCCGTGCCCGCCACGGCTACCGAGGTGCCGGCGGCCACCACCGTATTGGCGCGGGTGGGGCTGGTGAAACTAACCTGCACGCCGGGCACCGCATAGATATTGCTGCCGCCCACGCCCTTGCCCTCGGGCGAGCCGCCGGTGCCGCGAAACACCATCGCCAGCTTTTGCACTACCTCGCCCGAGGCCGCGAAGCCCGGGTAGTAGGTGCGCGGGGTAAAGGTAATGCTGTACTTATGGTTGCCGAGGTCCGTCATTTTCTCGGCGGCTGTGGGCGCGCCGAAGTTGGTACCTGCCACAAAGTGCCAGTCGTTGTCGTTGGCACTTTTATCAGTAATGACCCCGGTCCAGATGAAGACGTCGCCGGTGTAGTTGGCCAGCCCCCCGTTGCCCTGCGTGGCATCGTAGGTGAGCGTAACGGGCGCATCGGCCGTGAAGTACGACGGGCTGAACGTGACCGGCGCCTGGGCCCAGGCGCCTTGCGCCCAGCCGGCCAGCAGCAACATAGCCAGCACCAAGCGCCCCAAGAGTTGAGGTTTTTTCATATAAAGTGGGTGGGGAAAGGAGTACGCGTTACGCCGCTGGCCCGAGCCGCTAGCGTAGCGATTCAGCTAAGATACGTCATACTCAAGCCCTTTTTTAGCCTATTCATTCACATTTCACGGCGCACTCCCGCAAACGTTTGCGCTCTTTTGCGTGGCCCAAATCCGCTTATTTTCACCCCGCCTGCCCCCCCGGCCTACCTTTACAGCGTACTTCGCGTACTTCCGGGTAAAAGCTTGGTACCGACCACTAGTTGTGTTTTTATGAACGTAGGAGATAGAGTACGGCTGCTCACGGGCACCGAGGAAGGCATTGTAACCCGCGTGCTCGACAGCGAGCTGGTGGAAGTAGCCATCGACAACGATTTCACCATTCCGGTGCTGCAGCGCGAGTTGGTGCTCGTAGCCGCCGAGGAGGGCCAGGCTTTCCGGCGCCCCGCCCCCGAGCCGGCCCGGCCTGCCACCGGCAGCAAAAAGAACAAGCCCCAGGGTGGCCAGCCCAAGACCCAGCGCCCCGGCGCAGCCCCTGCCCCTAACCCCGCTAGCCCCGCCGGCCGGCCGCAGCCCGCTGGGCCCAGCGCGGCCATGCCGCCGCGGGCGGCGGCCACGCCCCCGCCGCTCGCCGCCAAAGGCCTGTTTCTGGCCTTGGTGCACCAGGCGCCCGAGCTGCTGGCTCTGCACCTACTCAATAACACCGAGGCCGAGGTCGTTTTCACCTACGGCGAGGAGCGCCAGGGCAAGTACCGCGCCCTGGCTACCGGCCAGCTCAAGGCCAAAGCCGCCAGCGCCGCGCTAGCCCACCTGCACCTCAAAGACTTCGAGCAGTGGCCCGCCGTGGTGTTTCAGCTACTAAGCTTTAAGCTCAATGCCGATACGGCCTACGACCTGCTTACCAAGCGGCAGTCGTTCAAGGCCAGCACGTTTTATACCAGCCGCCGGCCGGCGCCGGTTATCGGCAAGGAAGCGTACCTGTTTCAGCTCGACGAGCGCCCCGCCCCGGCCCTCACGACCGAAAAGCTGGCCCAGGCCGAAGCCAGCGCCGAGGCAGCGGCCGAAGCCGCCGCTAGCCCGGCCCCGGCCCTCAACCCTAAGCAGGCCAGTGTGTTGCAGCAGGCGCTGGGTGGCGACAAGCCCCTGGCCGTGCCCGCCGCCATTGCCCCGGCGCCACCCAAGCCGGCCGCCGCCCTGGTGGCCCCGCCCCACGAATTTGACCTGCACATCGAAAAACTGCGTCCCGAAGGGGCCGCCGACCTCAGCAACACGGCCATGCTGCGCCTCCAGCTCGATGCGTTTGAGGATGCGCTGAGCCGGGCGCTGGCCACTAACATGCACGAAATTATCTTTATCCACGGCGCCGGCAACGGCACGCTGCGCAAGGAGATTCACCGCCAGCTGAGCCGCAACAAGGATATCAAATTCTTTGAAGAAGCGCAGAAGGAGAAGTTTGGCTACGGGGCCACGCTGGTGCGGCTGAAGTAAGGTATCGCGGCAGTAAGTAAGACTGAAAACTGCTGTATTGCCCTGCTACATTAGCGTGGTAATACAGCAGTTAGCTTTTTACCTGCAATTTTTTAGATGGAGCCTGCCGAAGAAGATACTCCCTCGCCTAGCATCTGGTACCGCGTAGCGCGGCTGTTACCCGCAGTTGTTGCCCTCTTATCCGTCATCGCCGTGCCTGGTGAGGTAGCCACCACCAACTACGTGGGGCTAGCGGTTTCCGGAGTGGGAATGACCGGGGCCATCCTGTACTATGCTCGCAAGCGCCAACACCAGTCCGTTGAGTCAGCGTTCTCACTGTTTTGGATATGGGCGCTGCTGCAACTACCTAATTTGCTGCTTGATACTCCGCAAGGCCGCCAGCCACTCTGGGATACAAGCGATTTGCTTGGGCTACGCTTCTTCATGGGATTCAGAACCAGCGCGGGCAATTTGCTACAAGTCGGCTTCAATATGCTGCCACTCGTCTATTTTGCTTGGCTGCGCCGCCTGCGCATCGCCGAAAACTTCAACGAATAGCCGCCATCCTGATTGGTGGGGCTAGCCAGTATTATTTGCCATGTACGACCTTATCGGCGACATTCACGGCCACGCCGACGAGCTGCGGGCCCTGCTCGCCCACCTCGGCTACCAGCCCGCTGCTGGTGGCGTGCCGCGCCACCCTAGCGGCCGGCAGGTCATCTTCCTGGGCGACTACATCGACCGCGGCCCCAAAATCCGCGAAACCTTGCAGCTGGTGCGCGCCATGGTGGCGGGCGGTTCGGCACTGGCCATCCTGGGCAACCACGAGTACAACGCGCTGTGTTTCTGGCAGCAAGACCCCGCGGGTGGCTACCTGCGGCCCCACAAGCCGGCCAATATCTTGCAGCACGTGCGCACCATCGAGGAGTTTCGCTCGAAGGAGCTGTTTGCCGAATGGCTTGATTATCTGGAGTGGTTTATGACGCTGCCGCTGTTTCTGGAGCTGCCGGGCCTGCGCGCCGTGCACGCCTGCTGGGAGCCCCGGCAGGTAGCCTACCTGCGCCAGCAGCTGCCAGACCGGCGCCTTACCCGCAGCTTTCTACTGCGCGCCAGCCACCCCGATACGCCCGAGTTTGCAGCGGCCGAAATCGTGCTCAAGGGCCGCGAAGACAAGCTGCCCGGCGGCCTCACGTTTGCCGATAAAGACGGGCATCGCCGCAGCCGTACGCGCCTGCGCTGGTGGCAAAACCCCGCCACGGCGCCCTCCTACGCCGACTACTACCTCGAAGACCTGGCCGAGCTGCGCGGGCTGCCCGTCGATTTTTCGCACCTCGACCCGAGCTATTATCAGGACGACACGCCCGTGTTTTTCGGCCATTACTGGCTGCGTGGTACGCCGCAGATTCTCCAGCCCCACGCCGTGTGCCTCGACTACAGCGTGGCTAGGGGTGGCCAGCTCATCGGCTATCGCTGGGACGGCGAGCCCACGCTCAGCGCCGACAAGCTGGTGTGGGTAGCATAACCCCGGCGCCCACCCAGCCTGGCTAGCCGTGGGCTGGCCGGCTAGCCCGTACCTTTGCCCCGCAGTGAGCCACCCCACCGCCGCGCCCAACGCAAATGCGGGCGGGGAGGAAAGTCCGGGCTACGCAGGGCGCCCTGCTACCTAACGGGTAGGACTGGCCAATCGGGCCAGGACAGCTAGTGCCACAGAAAATAACCGCCCGCAAGGGTAAGGGTGAAAAGGTGCGGTAAGAGCGCACCAGCGGCTGGGCAACCACGCCGGCTGGGTAAACCTCAGGGGTTGCAAGACCAAATAAGCAAGCGCGTCGCTAGCCCCTCTGGGGCGGGCGGCACCGGGCGGCCCGCTCGGGCTTGCGGGTAGGTCGCTGGAGCCCACGGGCGACCGTGGGCCTAGATAAATGGTGGGGCCGCCGCCGCCGGAAACGGCGAAGGGCGGACAGAACCCGGCTTATCGGCTCACTGCGTAATTTCGGCGGCTGCTTTCGCAAGAAGGCAGCCGCCTTTTTTTGGTGCCTAATGACGCGTGACAAGTGACTGAACTTCCTCGCGCGCCGTTAGTCATTAGTCTTTCATCACTAGTCACTACCCCCGTGCCCCGCATTCTCATCATCGACGACGAAAAGGCTATTCGCCACACGCTCAAGGAAATACTGGAGTTTGAGGACTACCAGGTAGACCAGGCCGAGGATGGCCCGGCGGGACTCGACCTGCTCATTCAGCAGAAGTACGACGTAGTGCTCTGCGACGTGAAAATGCCCAAAATGGACGGCCTCGAAGTGTTGGAGCGCGCCCGCACGCTAGCCCCCGACGCGGCCTTCATCATGGTATCGGCCCACGGCAACATCGAAACCGCCGTGGACGCCACCAAGAAAGGCGCCTTCGACTTCCTGCCCAAGCCGCCCGACCTCAACCGCCTGCTCGTGACCGTGCGCAACGCCCTCGACCGCAGCAAGCTCGTAACCGAAACCAAAACCCTCAAGAAGAAGCTAGCCACCACCAAGGGCTCCGAGATGGTGGGTACCTCGGCCACGCTAGGGGCCGTGCGCAAGGCTATCGAAAAGGTGGCCCCCACCGATGCCCGCGTGCTCATCACCGGCCCCAACGGGGCGGGCAAGGAGATGGTGGCCCGCCAGCTGCACCAGCTGAGCCCCCGCGCCAACGGCCCAATGGTGGAGGTAAACTGCGCGGCCATTCCGAGCGAACTAATTGAGAGCGAGCTCTTTGGTCACGAAAAAGGCTCCTTTACCTCGGCCGTGAAGCAGCGCATCGGCAAGTTTGAGCAGGCCGATGGCGGCACACTTTTCCTAGATGAAATTGGCGACATGAGCCTTTCGGCCCAGGCCAAAGTGCTGCGCGCCTTACAGGAAAGCAAAATAACCCGCGTGGGCGGCGAAAAAGAGATTTCGGTGAACGTGCGCGTGCTGGCCGCCACCAACAAAAACCTGCTCCAGGAAATCGCCGATAAGAATTTTCGCGAAGACCTTTACCACCGTTTATCGGTAATTCTCATTCAGGTGCCGTCACTCAACGACCGCCGCGAAGACATTCCGGAGCTGGTACAGAAGTTCTTGCAGGACATTGCCGCCGACTACGGCAACAAGCCCAAAGCCATTTCGGCCGCCGCGCTCAAGTATTTGCAGGGCCTCGACTGGCGCGGCAATATCCGCGAGCTGCGCAACGTGGTCGAGCGCCTCGTCATTATGAGCGATGCCACGATTGAAGAAGCTGACGCCAAGGCCTTTGCGGGGAAGTAACCCGCTAGGGGCGCTTACTGCCTATTCCCAGGCAGTAAGCGCCCCTAGTGCAACTGGCTTATGTTAGTAAGAACTGGAAAGGCTTCAAATTCATTGGCTGCGGCATGCCGTACGCTACGTACCCATTGGTCAATTTTTGGGCTGCTACTGCTCGCTAGCATGCTCTCCGAATTAATTACGTTTCCTTGGAGCTACCATGCACATCCTAATCAGTATTATTTCTACGCAGGAAGGATTTCAATTTTTGGCGTTTTTATCGCTGCTACCTATCTAAGAAGCCGGCCACTGTGGTTTTTTATACTTGTTGTGACAAGCTTAAAAATTGTCAGCTTATTGAATTATTATTTAACTGTTGATTATCAGGCTATGTCCACTCTTTATTATAAAGAGTATGCCAGCGTATTCTTTCGATTGAAAATGCCTTTTTTAGCCCTAGTGTTTTTTGGCAACTACCTAGGTAGCGCCCTGATGCTTCTAAGCATATACAGCTATTGGCTCTACCTATGCGAAAAGTTTTTACAAACTCCTGGCACTAACGCGCTTTCTTAAATCACACCAGCTGGCTGCACCCGCGGATATCCGAGTTATCGAGCCGACCCAGCACTTCGAATGCGCCGCTAGGGTGCCGGCGCGCTAGGTCCTTGGTTTCGATAAAAGCGCAACTGTCCACATTGGCCAGGTCGATGACATTAATGGCGCCCTCGGCACGGTCCTCGCTCACCGAAAAGGGGTCGGCGGGGTCGCGCAGCAGTACCCGCATTTGCGGGGGGCAATAAAACAGGCCTTCTCCCGGCGAGTACGCCTGGCTCAGCAACTCGGTCATGCCGTATTCGGAGTGGATGGGCGCGGGGCCAAAGGCGGCCTGCAACTCCTGGTGCAGCTCTTCGCGAATCATCTCGCGGCGGCGGCCCTTCATGCCGCCCGTTTCGAGCACCGTGAGACCTTGCAGCTCGGGCGCGGCGCCCACCTCGGCAGCCAGGTCGAGCAGGGCGTAGGTGACGCCGAAGAGCAGTACGCGGCGGCCGGGCTGGGTTTTGGCCTGGGCTAGGGCCCGCAACAGCCCGGCGTGGTCGCGCAGGAAAAAGGCGGCCTGCTTTTGTCCCGAGCGCTGGGCAAAATCGGCCACCATGGCCACCAGCGACGACTCGCCCTGCTCTAGATAAGAGGGCAGCAAAGCCAGAAAAATCCAGTCGGTGAGCGGGCCGTAGGCCGCCTCAAAGATGGCCGCCGCGTTGGCTCGGTACAGGGCCGAGTCGCGCACGAGGTGGCGGCTGCGCTGTTGCAACGTGGTGCCGCTGCTGCGAAACACCTCCTGCGGCTGCCACTGGCCAGGGTCGGTGCGCACCTCCTGGGTTTTGAAAAATTCGATGGGCAAAAACGGAATATCGGCTAGCCTCTGCACGCGGGCCGGGTCGCGGCCCAGGCCGGCCAGGTAGGCCTGGTAGGGCGGGCAGTGCGCGGCCTGGTGCCGAAACAGCGCCAAGGCCGCAGCCTCAAAAGCACTGGGGGCCAGGTGGGTAAGCGCGCGGTAGGCGGGGCCCAAATGGGTGGGGCGGAAACTCATAGCAAAAAGCGGGGGTTAGACAAAAGCAGCGCGGAGCTACCGGCTGCTTACATTTACGCCGGCACAACAAACCAACCGGCCGGCCGTTGCTACGGGCGGGCGGTGGGGCCGCGGCGGGCTTCTTTATTTTTCGTTAGCGTATGAAATTTTTTCGACTAGTCTGGGTAATCGGGGGGCTGAGCTTGTTGGCGGGCGGCCTGAGCTCCTGCCTCGAAGCGCCGGAATACTCCTTCACGCCTTCCATCAGCTTCAACGCGATTCAGCGGCGCCGCTACACGCCCACCAACTCCCGTGAGCAGGTGCTGGATACGATTCGCATCAAAATTAACTACCAAGACGGCGACGGCGACCTGGGCCTGACGCCCGAGGAGGTAGCAGCCCAGCCCACGAAATACACGGGCAAGTTTGCCAAAAACTACTTTATCGAGCCCTTCGTCAAGAACCGGGCAACCGGCAAATACGAGCCGCTGGCCACTGTGGGGGTGCCGTTTCCGAGCGTGTACAACGCCGGCCAGTACAATGGCCTGTACCTGCACCCGACCGACCGCACCGATACCAAGGCGGCCCCCATCAAGGGCACCCTCACTTACACACTGATTCCGTTCGGCCTGGGCGACATTTTTGTGCCTGGCCAAACGGTGCGCTTCCAGGTGAGCATTGCCGACCGGGCGCTCAACGTGAGCAACACCATCATGACCGACAGCGTGGTGATACCGCCCCGCTAGCCCTGCCCCTGCGCCCGCGCGCTTTCAGGCTGGTAGCCGCGGGCCAGGCGCCGAATCAGGCGTTTGGCTCGCAGCTGTTTATTTTCTGGTGAGGCTAGCGGGCGGTCTTTAGCTTTGCGCAAAATCTTAGTTGCGCACCGGCCAGTAGGTGGCCCGTAGGCAGCTTTTGCCATTGGGTCAGCCCGCTACATGCTTTCAACACCCCGAGCTTTTCACTTGATTTTAAGGCTTTTTGGGCTTTTAGTTGCGTGTGTGGCTGGGGCACTGTGCCTCTCGGCGCAGCCGCTGGCTGGCCCACCGCTTCAACCGCGCATTGAAATAGTACAAGTAGGCGTTTTGCCCGCCGGCCTACACGCCTGGGCGAGCATTCGGGCCGATAGCACCTTGCCCTTCCGGCCTACCGACTCGCTGCGGCTGGCGCCGGGGCGGCAGTTCTGGCTTAGGCTGAGGGTTAGCAACCGTAGCCGGTACACCGCCGCCGTTCGGCTTATGGTGCAGCCCAATTTCGACAACACCCTGTTCTATATGGATGAGGATGCCCGCGCCTGGCGCACCCAGCGGGCCGGCCTGCTGGTGCCCACCGATACCAGGCGGGTAAAAGGGCAGCTGCCCCTGCGGCTGCAAGCGGGCATCACTACCTGCTACGTGCTGGTGAGCCTGCCCGCGCAAGCATCCCTACCCCGCGCGGTGCGCCTGCAGCTGAAGCTGCAAGCAGAGGAAGCGGCGCAGCGCGATAATCTGCTGCTGGGCGTGGCCTGGGCCGTGTCGGTGGCGGTGCTTTTGCTGCTGCTCCTCACCAACGTACCCACGTACGTTCGCTTTCGCGACCGCCCCACCCTGTTCTACATCTGCATCCAGGTGGGGGCAATACTCTACGTTACGGCTTACCGCAATTACTTCCGCATCCTATTTCCGAGTCCCGTTTTCAGCCAGCTGCTGCTGCCCAACGGCCTCAGCTACAGCTACACCATCAATAATATCCTGATGCACCTGAGCGTGGTGCTGCTGCTGCTGGGCTTTGTGCAGATGACCCGTGCCTACCTCTCGACCCCGGCCCGCCTGCCCCGCCTCGATGCCGTGCTGCGCGCGGCGCTAGGGGGGTACTGCGTCTTTACGGTGGTGGTGGCGCTGGTTAATCTGAGCGGTTTTCTGCTCAACTATTACACTCTGCGCTTCGACAACCTACTGGTGCTGAGCATTATTGGGCTGCTGCTGGTTACCACCGTGGTAGCTTACCGGCAGCGGCTGCCGCTAGCCCGCACCTACCTGCTGGCCAATGTGCTGCCGCTGCTGGCGGTGATGAGCGTGGCGGCGTACCACGTGGTGATGGGCTTCGGCGACGAAAGCGCGCAGATGCTGCCTGACCTGGCCATTGTGTCGCACGCACTGTTTTTTTCGGCTGCCATCAGCGTGCGCCTCCAGGCAACGCAGCAAACGCTGCTGGCCAAAGAGCGGGAGGCCGGCGCGCTGGCCCTCGACATTCAGCAGCAGGAGCTGCGCCACCGCGAAATCGTGCTCAAAAACAGCCATATTCAGACGGCGCTGCTGGCTATGCAGCGGCGCCAGCTAGCCCACCACGAGCAGGCCCAGCAGCTAAGCCAGGACCACCAGCAGCAGCAGGCCCACAACCAGGACCTGCGCCAGCAGCTCGAAGCCAACCAGCGCGAGCTGGCGTCTACCAGCCTCTACGTGCAGCAGAAAAACGCTCTGCTGGCCGAGTTACGACAGCAGATTCAGGAACTGGGCACGCAGGGCCCGCCCCGCCCCCAGGAGCTGACGGGCATCAAATCGCTACTACAATCCAGCCTCTACCTCGACGAGGATTGGAGCAAGTTCAAGCTTCATTTTGAGCAGGTGCACCCCCGCTTTTTTGAGGACTTGCAGGTCAACTATCCGACCCTTACCAAGAACGAGCAGCGGCTGTATTGCTATTTCCACATCAACCTTTCGACCAAGGAAATCGCGGCCCTGCTCAACATCGACCCGGCCAGCGTGCGCCGGGCCAAAACCCGGCTCTTCAAGAAGATTGCCGCCGCCGCCGAAACCGCCGGTCGCCCCGCTGCTACCCCCGCCGCGGAGTAGGCCAACCCCAGCCCCAGCCACCACCCGCCCCGAAATACTGGGTACCAGCCCTGTGCACGCAGGCCTACGGGCTGGCTGGCTCCGCTCCTTTTGCTGCCCCTAGCCCCGCGCAGCTTAAAATTAAGCTACTGTGATTCAGCACACTATTTAGGCTGTCCACACTTTGTCTACGCTCCGTTTTTGGCTAGCGGGTTGCGTCTGCCGGACTATTGCTCTCCCACACGCACTTCCCTTTCTACCCTGGCCGTGAGCTAGGACCAGGGTAACCGCAGCTCCGTTGCCAGGAGCTGGCGGCCCACCGGCGCCGGAGGTTGGCCCTCGGCTTTGGTGGGCCGCACGGCGGGTTGGGTGGTTGCCGGGCCGCTTTTTCTGCTATCGCTCTTTTTAATTTTCTACGCTAAAACGCTACCTTCTTGCTCCGCTAGTCGCCCTCGCGCTGCTGGCCGCCCCCCGCCTCGCCCACGCCCAGACAACGACGGGCGGCGTGAGCATCGGCACTACCGCCCCCGACGCCTCGGCCGCCCTCGACATCGTGAGCAGCAGCAAGGGCCTGCTGCTGCCGCACCTCACAGCGGCGCAGGTGACGGCCATCGCCAGCCCGGCCACTGGCCTGCTCGTGTTTCAGACCGATGGCCTAGCCGGCTTCTACTACAACGCCGGCACGCCGGCCGCCCCCAGCTGGCAGCAGCTGACCACGGCCACGGGCGCCGCCCTCACCTTTAGCAACTGCCTCATCCAAACGGGCAGCGCCGTGGGGCTGGGCGGCAGCCTTAATAAGGCTACCACGCTAGGGCTGGCTGGCTACCCGCTGGGCCTGACGGGCGGCAACGTGGGTATCGGTACCAGCACGCCCGGCCACCCGCTCACGGTGCAGGCCGGCACATCCAGCACCAGTCCGCTGCTAGGCTTCTACTCCTCGGCCGGGGCCGACAAGTTCAACTTTAGCCTGGCCGGTGGCGGCCTCAACTTGAGCGAGAGTGGCGTGGCCGGGGGCCGCCTCTTTGTGCAGCCCGGCGGCAACGTGGGCATCGGTACCATTGCCCCCGCTGCCTCGGCACTACTCGACCTCACGAGTACCAGTAAGGGCCTGCTACCCTGCGCCTAAGCCTTCCTCAGCGCGATGCCATTGCCAGCCCAGCTACGGGCCTAGGGGTGTACAACACCACCATCAATGCCCTGAACGTGTGGAACGGCACGAGCTGGGGCGAGGCCCTGACCTCGAGCACTCAGCCTATCCAAAACGCGGCTGCCACGTTTGGCTACACAGGCAAGGCGCAGACCTACACCGTGCCGGCCGGCGTGACCAGCCTGCGCGTGGATGCGGCCGGGGCGCAGGGCGGCCGCAACGGCTCGCTCAGCCCGGGCGGGGCCGGGGCGCGGGTGCAGGCCACGCTGGCCGTGACACCGGGTGAGGTGCTCACCCTCTACGTGGGCGGGGCTGGCAGCCTCGCCTCCCGTACCCTGGGCGGGGCCGGCTACAACGGCGGCGGCAACGGCGTTTACAGCAGCGGCGGCGGCGCTCCCAATAATGGCGCGGGCGGGGGCGGCAGCTCCTACGTGCAGGCCAGCGGCAGCAGCGCTGTGACCATGACCGGCGCCTACCAGACCGGCAACGGCTACTCACCCTCACGCCCGACCTAGCTTACGCGGCCCCGGCCCTGAGCGGCGCCAACTTCGTGAACGTACCCGGTACCTGGAGCGTGAACAGCAGCAGCCTCTACTACAATAACGGCAACGTGGGCATCGACACCAGCACCCCCGCCCAGAAGCTCGACGTAACCGGCAATGCCAGCGTGAGCGGTAACACCACGGTAAGCGGGCTGCTCACGGCCGGCACGGCCGTAGTGACCGGCAGCCTGGGCGTGGGCACCCCTAGCCCCACCCAGGCGCTGGATGTGAGCGGCGGCATCCTGGCGCGCCAGCGGCCTCATTAAGAATCAGGACGCGCACCTGCAATGGAACCGCTCGAACGGGCTGGGCGAAACCTGGCTGCTCAACCAGCAGAGCGGCGGCCCGGGCGGCATCTTCTTCGGCGCGTCCGATGCCGTAAGTGCCGGCACCAACAACGTAACCGAGTGGGCCCGCTTTGATGGCAAGGGCAACCTGGGCCTGGGCACCGCCACGGCCCAGGGTATCGACCGCATCTGGACGGTGGCGGCCACGGGCGACCAAGTGGAAGCCGTACCCGTGACCCTGAGCTGGGTGGCCGACGACGACAATGGCTTCACCAGCTTCTCGGCGCTGCAAGCCTGGCGCGCCGCTGGCCACGGCCGATTGGCGCGCGGTGGGCAGCGCCGGCTCCGCTACCGTAGGCAGCGGCACGCGCAGCTTTTCCTTCACGGCCGTGGCGCTGGGCCGCCTCACGGTGGGGGCCGCCGCCGCGCCGCTGCCCGTGACGCTGATGGCTTTCACGGCCGTGGCCCAGGGCGCCGATGCGCTGCTGCGCTGGGCCACGGCCTCGGAGCTGCATAACGACCGCTTCGAGGTGGAGGCTAGCGCCGACGGGCGCACCTTCCGCCGCATTGGCACGGTGGCGGGGGCGGGCACCAGCACCCTGGCTCACAGCTATCAGCTGGTAGACCCGGCCATCCTAAATTATGGCACCCACCTAGTGTACTACCGCCTGCGCCAGGTTGACCAGGATGGCACGGCCGCCTACTCGCCCGTGCGCACCGTGGCCGTCGCGCGTCCCGCCGGGCTAGCCCTGTTCCCAAACCCGACCCACAACGCCGCTACCCTAACCGGTGCCCGGCCGGGGGCCCCCGTGGTGGTACTCGATGCCGTGGGCCGCACCGTGGCCACCTTCGTAGCTAATGCCAGCGGCACGGCTGCCCTCACCCTACCGCATCCCCTAGCCAGTGGCGTGTACGTGGTGCGCACCGGCTCGTCGGCCCTGCGCCTGACGGTAGAGTAGCGCTTTTTCCTTACTAACAAAGCCGAGCCCTTCGCTTACTGCCAGGCAAGTAAGCGAAGGGCTCGGCTTTGTTAGCGTCCCGCCGATTAGGCGAATCCGCGAGACACTTTCCTTAGTAGATTGGCGGAAACTGGCTAGGGTTGGTTTCGCGCAATAGCTCGTACGCCGCGTCGAACACGTCCTCGGCGTTGGGCTTCGAGAAGTAGTCGCCATCCGAGCCGTAGGGCGGGCGGTGGGCCTGGGCCGCAATGCAGCGCGGGGCCGAGTCGAGCAGCTGGTAGGCCTGCTGGCCGTCGAGCACCTGCTGCATCATGTAGGCCGTGGCGCCGCCGGGCACATCCTCATCAGCGAAGATGACGCGGCCGGTTTTGCGCAGGCTGTCGGCAATGAGCTGGTCGGTGTCGAAGGGCAGCAAAGTCTGCACATCAATCACTTCCACCGAAATACCCACTTCGGCCAGCTGCTTGGCGGCGTCCAGCACGATGCGGCACATCGAGCCGTAGGTGACGATAGTGAGGTCGTCGCCGGCGCGCAGCACCTCGGGGCGGCCTAGCGGCAGCGTAAACTCGCCAATGTTGGCCGGCAGCTTTTCCTTGAGACGGTAGCCGTTCAGGCACTCAATCACGATGGCTGGCTCGTCCGAGCGCAGCAGCGTATTATAGAAGCCCGCTGCCTGCGTCATGTCGCGCGGCACGCACAGGTGCATGCCCCGAATGGCCCCCAGTATCATCTGGATGGGCGAGCCCGAGTGCCAGATGCCCTCCAGGCGGTGCCCACGGGTGCGTACAATGAGCGGCGCCTTCTGCCCGCCCTTGGTGCGGTATTGCAGGCAGGCTACGTCATCGCTCAAAATCTGGATAGCATAGAGCAGATAGTCAAGATATTGAATCTCGGTTATCGGCCGCAGGCCGCGCAGCGCCGCGCCAATGCCCTGCCCCACAATGGTGCACTCGCGAATGCCGGTATCAGTTACGCGCAACGCCCCAAATTTTTCCTGCAAGCCCGCAAAGGCTTGGTTCACATCGCCAATGTGGCCCACGTCTTCGCCGATGGCGAAAATGCGCGGGTCGCGCTCAAAGTTGGCCGTAAAGCAGGCTTGTAGCACCTCGCGGCCGTCTACTTGGGGCGCGTTGGCGGCGTATTCTACCGGCACTTCCTCGATGTTGCCGATGGCCTCGTCGCTCTGGCTGAAGAGGTAGGAGTTGTAGCGGTCGGTATTTTCGGCTTCGCACTGCTCTAGCAGCTGCTGGGCGGCGCGGCGGCCGGCGCTGGGGCGGTTGCCACGTATCTGGCGCAGGGCCTTGCGCAGGGTGCGCACAATATCGGCCCGAATAGGCGCCACGTTGGTTTTCAACGCATTGACCAGCTCAGCCAAGCTATTTTCTTCACCGGCCTCAGCTACCATCTTATTCAGAATGACCAGCGCCTCTTCGCGCTCTTGCTGAATGGGGTCGAAGAAGGCCGACCACGCCGCCGTACGCGCCTGTTTGATGGTAGCGGCGGCCGTTTTCTCAATCTGCGCCAGCTCATCTTCGCTAGCCACACCCTCGGTGAGCAGATATTCGCGGAACTTGGTGAGGCAGTCGTGCTCCTCTTCCCAGCTCAGACGGGTTTTGGGCTTGTAGCGCTCGTGCGAGCCGCTGGTGCTGTGGCCCTGCGGCTGCGTCACCTCGGTTACGTGCACGAGCACGGGCACGTGCTGGGCGCGGCACACGGCGGCGGCGCGCTGGTAGGTGTCCACTAGGCTAGCGTAATCCCAGCCGCGCACTACGAAGATTTCGAAGCCATCCTGGCCCTCGCCTTCGCGCTGAAAGCCCGCCAGAATAGCCGAGATGTTTTGCTTGGTCGTCTGATATTCAGCCGGCACCGAAATGCCGTAATGGTCGTCCCACACCGACATCAGCATGGGTATTTGCAGCACGCCGGCGGCGTTGATGGCTTCAAAAAACACGCCCTCCGACGTGCTGGCGTTGCCGATGGTGCCAAAGGCTACTTCGTTGCCATTCACCGAAAAGTCGGTAAACTGGTGCAGCTCGGGGTTTTGGCGGTAGAGCTTACTGGCGTAGGCTAGCCCCACGAGGCGCGGCATCTGGCCGCCGGTGGGCGAGATATCGGCCGACGAGTTTTTGGTCGAGGTTTGCGGCTTGAACTTGCCATCATCGTCGAGCAGGCGCGTGCCGAAGTGGCCGTTCATGGCGCGGCCGGCGGTGCTGGGCTCCGCCTCGGCATCGGCGTGGGCGTAGAGCTGGGCAAAATATTGCTGCCACGTCAGCTCGCCGATGGCCACCATAAAGGTCTGGTCGCGGTAGTAGCCCGAGCGGAAATCGCCGTTTTGGAAAGCCCGGGCCATGGCTAGTTGAGGCAATTCTTTGCCGTCGCCGAAAATGCCAAATTTGGCCTTGCCCATAAACACCTCGCGGCGGCCGGCCAGCGAGGCGTGGCGGCTTTCCCAAGCCAGGCGGTAGTCGTCGAGCAGCTCGGCTTTGGAAAGGGACAGGTGCACCGGGGCTTCGGCCGGGGCTAGCAGCGCGTCAGACATAATAAAAGAGCTAGGGGACGGATGGGTGGGATTGGGTAGACTAGGCCGCAAATTTACGAAATAGCTAGGGGGCCGGCCGTATATTTGTCTTTACCCCCAGCCGCCCAGGGTTAAGTTATTGTTAGTCTAGCACATCTGGTCGGTCGGACTTTTGCTTTTACTGCCCATGCGATACTTTTCGACCCTAGCCCTGTGCCTGCTAGCGCTGGCCGCCCGCGCCCAGGGCGTGCTCACGTTCGAGCACGTTGACCACGACTTCGGCAAAGTGCCCGAGGGCACGATGGCCGCCTACGAGTTCAAGTTCAAAAATACTGGCAATCAACCCATTGTAATTGCTAACGCCCAGGCCAGCTGCGGCTGCACCACCCCCGAGTGGACCAAAGCCCCCGTGCTGCCCGGCCACTCGGGCGTCATTAAGGCGGTGTACAACAGTGCCGGCCGCCCCGGCGTATTTGCCAAAACCGTAACGGTGATGAGCAATGCCTCAGAACCTAGCAAAGTTCTCAGCCTCAAAGGCTCGGTACTGACTAAAGATGAGGTGCGGGCTACCCTTACGCCGGCCCAGCTAGCCGCCTCGCCCCGAATGGTGCTGGAGCGCCCGGCCTACGATTTTGGCCGCATCGAGGCGGGCCAGCAGTCAGTGGCGCGCATTGGCGTGCGCAATACGGGGCCCAAAGAGTTGGTGCTTAGCACCATCGCTTCCAACTGTTACTGCGTGGGCTACCGCGCCGCGCCCGCGCCCATTAAGCCCGGCCAAAGTGCCGTGGTGGAGCTGGTATACGCGCAGCGCACCGTGGGCCCGGCGGCGGAAGTCGTGACCCTGTCTTCCAACGACCTGCACGGCGACGCTAAGCTGACGCTCAAGGCCAACGTGGTGAAGGACCTCGTGCCCACTAGCCTCGTGAAGGAGAGCGGGGCCTCGGTGCCCTTTAAGTAGGCTAGCCACGGCATGTCGACCTTACTAGCCGCCGTTCAGGCCTTGCTGCCCGTTAGCCCGGCGCTGGAGGCGGCGCTGATGGCTGTGCTGCGGCGGGAGGAGTGGCCAGCCCGCCACCAACTACTCCGGCCGGGGCAGGTAGCGCACCAACTCTATTTCGTCGAAAAAGGACTGGTGCGCGGCTATACACTTCACGCCGGCCAGGAAATATCCTCCTGGTTTATGGGCGAGGGCGACTTTGTGATTTCTATTGTCAGCTTTTTTACCCGCCAGCCCTCCACCGAATATCTGGAGCTGCTAGAGGCTGGCGTAGTATACTCCATCAGCTATGCCCAGTTGAACGAGCTGTACCGCGCATTTCCGGAATTTAATTACGTAGGCCGGGTGCTGACCGAGCGCTACTACGTGCAGAGTGAGCAACGCGCTTATCAGCTGCGCACGCTGACGGCCAGGGAGCGCTACGCGCAGTTGGTACAAAGCTCGCCGCAGCTAGTCCAGCGCGTACCGCTTAAGTATCTGGCCTCGCATTTGGGCATTGCACCCGAAACGCTAAGTCGCTTGCGGGCCAAGCGAACTTGACATTTGTCAAGCTGCGGCGGCGGGGGGCCTCCGACTTTTGTGCGGTAAGCACGTGCTGCTTACCGCACAAAAGTCGGAGGCCTTATGAAAACGCTACCCCTAGCCACCCAGGGCCTACCGGCCCTGTTAATCTGCCTGATTACGCTGGTATTTCTCGTGCTGGAGCGCCGGTTTCCAGGCCGGGAGCTGCCCGCGGCCCGCGGGTGGCACTGGCGGGCGCTGGCAGTCAATGGGTTGCAGTTGGCACTCATTGGCCTGGGTGGCCTCACCTGGAATCACTACTTTCGGCAGCACTCGCTGCTGCACGTGGGCCACTGGCATACGGCGCCCACCGAAGGCCTGGCTTATTGGTTTGGTGGCACCTTCGTTTTCTACTGGTGGCACCGGCTGCGGCACACCAATGGCTTCTGGCTGGTGTTTCATCAGCTGCACCACAGCCCGGCCCGCATCGAGCTGCTCACCTCCTTTTACAAGCATCCGGTCGAAATCCTGGCCGATTCGGTTATCACCAGCTTTTGCGTGTTCTTCGTGCTGGGCGGCACGGCCGAGGCCGCGGCCTAGACGTCGCTATTTGGTGCCACGGGTGAATACTTTTATCACTATAATATCGCCACGTCCCGGTGGCTGGGCTACTTCATTCAGCGGCCCGAGCACCATTCCATCCATCACCAGCTCGGCGTGCACGGCTACAATTACGGCGATGTTACGTGGTGGGACCGGCTGTTTGGCACCTTCAAGGAGGCCGACGACTTTGCGCCTGCCTGCGGGTTTCCGCGCCACAACGAGCGCCGGGTCTGGGAGATACTCATGTTTCGCGACGTCTACGACAAGCCGTAGTGCCTGCGTGGGAGGCGCAATTATCTTGCTGGCTCATTGCGAGCCCTACCGGATTGGCAGGACTTTTTTCGGGATGGCTTGCTGATTGATGTAGGTACATTACTTTTGAGAAAACGTAACTCTTTTTCGTCATGAACCCCGCTAGCCCCTCCTCAGATACGCCTTACGTGGTGCCCGCTGGCACCAGCATCGGCCACATCCACTTGCAAGTCACGGACATGCCGCGGGCGTTGGCGTTCTACCAAGACCTGCTAGGGTTTGAGGTGATGCTAAACATGGGCACGGCCGCTTTTCTGTCGGCCGATGGCTACCACCACCACATCGGGCTGAATACCTGGCATAGCCAGGGCGGCAAGCCGGCCGTGCGCGAGGGCGTGGCGGGCCTCTACCACGCGGCCATCTTATATAAAGACCGCGCCGGGCTAGCCGTTGTGGTAAAACGCCTGTTGGCAGCCGGCTACCCGCTGCGCGGGGCCTCCGACCACGGCGTGAGCGAGGCCATTTACCTCGATGACCCCGACGGCAACGGCCTGGAGCTGTATTGGGACCGCCCGCGCACCGAGTGGCCCACCACGCCCGACGGCAAGCTGACGATGTTTACGCACCCGCTCGACCTGCCAGGCCTGCTGCGCCTGGCGAACTAAAACCGGCCGCAGAGCGTGGTAGCGACCGTATCTTTACGGCACGTTTTCTCTCCCCCTACCCCCCCTCCCCTGCCCCATGATTATCGGTGTTCCGAAGGAAATTAAGAATAATGAAAACCGCGTTGGCCTCACCCCGGCCGGCGTAGCCGAGCTGCGCAAGCACGGCCACTCGCTGCTGGTGCAGGCGAGCGCGGGCGAAGGCTCGGGCTTCGCGGATGCCGAGTATGAGCAAGCGGGCGCCAAAATGCTGCCCACCATTGCCGACGTGTATGGCCAGGCCGACATGATTATCAAGGTAAAGGAGCCGATTGCTGAGGAGTATCCGCTCATCAAGGAGAATCAGCTGCTGTTCACGTACTTCCACTTCGCCAGCGGCGAAGAGCTGACCCACGCCATGATAGCGCGCAAGGCGGTTTGCCTCGCGTATGAGACGGTGGAGTTGCCCTCGCGCGCGCTGCCCCTGCTCATCCCGATGAGCGAAGTGGCCGGCCGCATGGCCCCGCAGGAAGGCGCTAAGTACCTGGAGAAGCCGCTGAAAGGCCGTGGCATCCTGCTAGGGGGCGTGCCCGGCGTGAAGCCCGCGCACGTACTCGTGCTAGGCGCTGGCATCGTTGGCACGCAGGCTGCGAAAGTAGCCGCCGGCCTCGGCGCCCAAGTAACGGTGATGGACATCAGCCTGAACCGCCTGCGCGAGCTCGACGACTTCATGCCGAAGAACGTGGTGACGCAGTACTCGAACGAGTACAACATCCGCGAAGCCATCAAAACCGCCGACCTCGTGGTGGGCGCCGTGCTGATTCCGGGCGCGAAAGCCCCGCACCTCATCACCCGCGACATGCTCAAGACCATGCGCCCCGGCACGGTGCTCGTGGACGTGGCCGTGGACCAGGGCGGCTGCATCGAAACCTGCAAGCCCACGACCCACGAAAACCCGACCTTCATCATCGACGACGTGGTGCACTACTGCGTGGCCAACATGCCCGGCGCCGTGCCCTACACCAGCACGCTCGCCCTCACCAACGCTACCCTGCCCTACGCCGTGAAGCTTGCCAACCTGGGCTGGCAGGAGGCCTGCCGCCGCGACGAGGCCCTGCGCCTCGGCCTGAACGTGGTGCATGGCGAGGTGGTCTACAAAGGCGTAGCCGAAGCCTGGAACCTGCCCCTCGTGGACGTGGATTCGGTGCTGGAAGGCGCCGCGGTATAGCTAAGTAGCGCGGACTTTTAGTCCGCGTGTAGATTCTATAACGCGCGGATTAAAAGTCTGCGCTACCCAAAAAAGCCCGCTGGATACGCATCCAGCGGGCTTTTTTGGGCGGTTTAAACAAAAAGGGCTAGTGTGGGGTAGAGTATCCCCGTTTCGCACCCATGTCCATCCTCTCTTTTCTACTGGCGCTGCTGCCCTGGCTAGCCCCCTCGCCGCCAGCTAAGGCCCCAATGCAGGCTAGCCAGCCGATGCTCAACTTTCCGGTGCCGGCCGGGGTTGCCAACCAGCTGTTCTACCTCCAGCGCGACCCGAATACCAACACCATCATCTACCAGCTCAACGTGAACAGCACGGGCAAAGTAGATGAGGATGAGCCGATAAATGTCTTCTGGCTGCGCTATGATGAGCAGGGCCAACGCAAGGAGCTGAATTTTATTCAGCGCAAGTTTGCCTACGGCCTCAGTGCCGAGAAAGTAGGTCCCGATAAGTACGAGCTGAAGTTTGCCGCCTACAACAAGGTGCCGTTTTACCTCATGCGCTCTAGCCTCGACCGAGCGTTTCACGTGTTCACGGTCATTAACAACCGCCAGATTGTGCTCACTCGCGTGTACTTGCGCATCGAGGGCGGCACATTTTGGGTGCCCAACGTGCGCTACATCGAGTTTAAGGGCTGGGATGCCACGACGCACGCGGCCGTGGTCACGCGCATCACGGTGTAGCTGGTGGCTTAGCCAGCAGCCAGCTGGCTAGCCTCGGCGTAGGTCGGAATATCGGCCAGGCGCTCATTGGTGCCCACCTCAAAATCGACGCGCCAGCAGTAGTGCACTAGGCCATTGCTGAGCAGCAGCAGCGGCGCCCGCATGGTTTGGTTGTAGGTGGCGGCCTGCTGGGCCACGGCCGGCGTAATGGCCACCGTGGGTCGCTTGCACTCTACCAGCAGCAGCGGGCGGCCAGCGGGGCCCAGCGCCACGAGGTCGGTGCGCTTCTGGCGCTGGTTGTAGCGGTGGCCGCGCTCCAGGCTGAGCAGGCCGCGGGGGTAGCCCAAGTGGCGCATAAGGTACTGCGCCACGTGCTGCCGCACCCACTCTTCGGGGGTCAGCACCACGTACTTGCGGCGCAGCTCATCCCAGATTTCGGGGATGTTTGCGGAATTTTGCCTAATTTTGTGGTCGAAAGGCGGCAGGTCGAGCACTTGCATCACCTCCAAAGGTACGGGTTTAGGCAGTCGCATTTCGCCTGGGTTTACCACCCGCCGCGCCGCCGTACCCTACCGGGTAGGCGGCTTTTTTCGTTTAGCCTACTCGCTAGCCTTGTTCTATTCAATTAGTAATCAATCCCTAATCAACACCTTATGAAGACCAAAGAGGACATTGTAAACAACTGGCTGCCGCGCTACACGGGCGTGGCCCTGAACGAGTTTGGGCAGTACATCCTGCTCACCAACTTCAGCAACTACGTGTACATGTTTGCCGAGCAGTTTGGCGTAGAAGTGCGCGGCAAAGACAAGCCCATGCAGTCGGCTACCTCGGGCGGCATCACCATCATCAACTTCGGCATGGGCTCGCCAATGGCGGCTACGGTGATGGATTTGCTGTCGGCCATCAAGCCTAAGGCGGCCCTTTTCCTAGGCAAGTGCGGCGGCCTGAAAAAGACCAAGCTTGGCGACTTGGTGCTGCCCATCGCGGCCATCCGCGGCGACGGTACTTCGGATGATTACCTGCCCAAGGAAATTCCGGCGCTGCCCTCGTTCCGCTTGCAGCGCGCCGTGTCTTCCATGATTAAGAAGCACGAGCTTGACTACTACACCGGCACGGTGTACACCACCAACCGCCGCGTGTGGGAGCACGACCAGGAGTTTAAAGATTACCTCAAGCGCGTGCGCGCCCTAGCCGTGGATATGGAAACGGCCACCATCTTCGTGGTGGGCTTCATGAACGACATTCCGCACGGTGCGCTGCTACTCGTGAGTGATAACCCCATGACGCCCGAGGGCGTGAAAACCGCTGAATCGGACTCAAAAGTGACCACCAATTTTGTGCAGCAGCATTTGACGATTGGCATCGAGTCGCTGCTAGAGTTGAAGAACTCGGGCGAGTCGGTGAAGCACATGAAATTCGAATAGACCGCAGATTTAACGGATTTAACGGATTGCGCAGATACGCCCGCTGCGCGGGCTGACTGTTGAAATGCGGATTTCAGTGACTTTGCTAAACGTGCCCGTCGCGTGGGCGGACTGCTTGTTTTGAAGTTTTATGGGAGGATTTGGCTAGCCCGTTTTCTAGTGAGAACGGGCTTAGCTTTGCCCGTTACTTTCGCTTTTGAACTTTGCATACCGTTTTGTACCATGCGGCTTTTTTATAAACTTGGGAGTGCTCTGGCAGTGGGAGTCGGCTTCGGGCTGGCTGGCTGTGGCACTCATCGTGAGGCAGTTGACTTGCTGGTGACCAACGCTACGGTGTATACCGTTGACTCGACGTTCAGCAAGGCCCAGGCTTTTGCTGTGCGCGATGGGCACTTTGTGGCGGTGGGCACTACGGCCGACCTGGCGGGCCGCTACCAAGCTAGCCAGACGGTGGATGCGCAGGGGCAGTTTATCTACCCAGGTTTTTACGATGCGCATTGCCACTTCTACCGCTACGCGCTGGGGCTACGCTCGGCCAACCTGGTGGGGGCTGGCTCGTGGGCTGAAACGGTGGGCCGCCTCAGCGCGCACCGCCAGCAGCAGCCGGACGCGGCCTGGCTCACCGGCCGCGGCTGGGACCAGAACGACTGGCCCGGCCACCGCTTCCCAACCAAAGACACCCTGGATGTGCTGTTTCCCAACGTACCAGTGCTTATCATCCGCGTCGATGGCCACGCGGCGCTGGTCAACCAAAAGGCGCTCGACCTGGCGGGCGTCACAGCACGCACGCCTATTAGCGGCGGCGTGATTGGGCGCGATACCCAGGGCCGCCTCACCGGCCTGCTCGTGGATAATGCCGTGAAGCTGGTGGCTAGCAAAATTCCTGAGCCTAGCCCCACCGAAGCCGATGCTGCCCTGCTGCAAGGCCAGCAAAACTGCCTGGCCGTGGGCCTCACCAGCCTCGCCGACGCCGGCCTCGACCGCGAAGACATTGAGCGCATGGCTGAGCTGCAACAGGCTGGCAAGCTACACCTGCGCCTCTACACTATGCTCAACCCCACGCCCGAGAACAAGGCGTATTACCTGCCAAAGGGGCCCTTTTTCAGCGATAATCTCACCATCTCGTCCTTCAAAGTATACGCCGACGGAGCGCTGGGCTCGCGGGGCGCCTCGCTGCTAGCCCCCTACACCGACCGGCCCGCCGAGAAAGGCTTTCTGCTGCAACACCCCGAGTACTACCGAACCCTAGCCAAGGAGCTAGCGGCCACGAAATTTCAAATGAATACCCACGCCATCGGCGACTCCAGCAACCGGCTGCTGCTCGACATTTATGGCGCGGCGCTCAAGGGCCAGCCCGACCGGCGCTGGCGCATCGAGCACGCCCAGGTGGTGAGCAAGCAGGATGTCGCCAAGTTTGGCCAGTACCACATTGTGCCTTCGGTGCAGCCCACGCACGCTACTTCGGACATGTATTGGGCTGGCGAGCGGCTTGGCGCGCAACGCTTGCAAACAGCCTACGCCTACCAGGATTTGTTGAAGCAATATGGCCAGGTGGCGCTAGGGTCCGATTTCCCGGTCGAGGATATCAACCCACTCTATGGCTACCACGCGGCCGTGGCCCGGCAAGATGCCAAGAACTACCCTAGCGGCGGATTCCAGATGAACAACGCCCTCACCCGCGAGCAGGCCCTGCGCGGCATGACCACCTGGGCCGCCCACGCCGCCTTCGAGGAGAAGCGGAAAGGCCAAATCAAGCCCGGTATGCTAGCCGACTTTGTGGTGCTGAAAACCGACTTGCTGACTGCGTCCAACGCCCAGCTGCGCACCGCGCCCGTGCAGCAAACGTGGATAAACGGCAAGCAGGTTTATAGGCGCAAATAAGTTGGCAGCGACGCAAAAAGGCCGGTTTGCCCACGTGGAAAAACCGGCCTTTTTGCGTTAGTACAGTGCCTTACCTTAGCGCTGCGGCGCCTCGTCGGCCGAGCCGCCGTAGATGGCGGGCACCGCTACGTCGAGCAAGCGCAGGTATACGCTCAGCTGGCCGCGGTGGTGAATGAGGTGGTTGAGCACCATGGTGCGCACCACCGCCGTGCGGGGCAGGGCCAGCAGCGTTTTGTCGCCGTGCGTGAGGCTCCAGATGTCGTTGAAGGCATCGTCGCTCACGTCGGCCAGCGCCTGGTGCAGGTTTTCGGCGTTGAGGTCGAAGCGGGCCAGCACGTCGGCCGTGGAGGTCGGGTTATCCGGCAGCTTGTTGGTAGCCAGGTCAAACGCCGGGCCCTGGAGCGACATTTCCAGGAAGCCGATGAGGTTGGCCATGTGGCCCGCCAGCGTACCCAGGGTCATGCTTTTGGCGTGAGGACGCCAACCGAACTGCTCGGTAGGCGCGCGCTCCAGCACGCGGCGGGTGATGGCGAGCTCGTGCTTCAGCTCGTGGCCGAGCGCGGTCTGCAAATTGGGTTGGGGAGGATGAATCATGGGACAAAGGTCGCGCTTTTTCAGGCGCGGCTTTTAATGGGCGGCCAGCGGGGCACTAGCCCCGGCCGAGGCGGGCGGGGGTGGCAGCAGGTCGCCGCCGGCAGGCGCGTCGCGCAGCTTCTTGCCGCGCAAGCTCAGCAAAAAGCCCAGCCCGAAGATAAAAAACACGATGAGCGAGAGAATGCTGTTGCGCATCGAGCCGGTGAGCTGCCCAATCAGGCCGAAGGAGAGCGTGCCAATTACGATACCCAACTTCTCCACCACGTCGAAGAAGCTAAAAAAAGCGGCGTTGTTGGGCGTGTTTTCGGGAATAATCTTGGAATAGGTGCTGCGCGAAAGGCTTTGCACCGCGCCCATCGTCAGGCCGATGACGGCGGCCAGCGCGAAGAAGCTCCAGCCAGCCTGCACGTAGTAGCCGGCGATGCAGATGAGCATCCAGATGAACACGGCCCAGCTCAGCGCCCGCGTGTTGCCAATGCGCTCGGAGATTTTGGCAAACATCCAAGCTCCGAAAATACCCACAATCTGAAGCAGCAAAATGGTAACAATGAGCGAAGTACTATCGAGCTTCAGCACCTTATCGCCGAAGATGGTAGCCACGTACATCACGGTTTGCACGCCCATGTTATAAGTGAAGTAGGCTAGCAGAAAGCGCTTGAGGTTGGGCAGCTGCTTGAGCTGGTCCCAGACCTTGCCCAGCTCGCGAAAGCCGTTCAGGAACCAGCCGTCCTGGCTGACGGGCGCATCGGCGGGGCGGCCGGTATCGGGCGGCAGCGTGAAAAACGGAATCTGAGCGAAGCCCACCCACCACAGCCCCGTGAGCAAAAAGCTGAGCCGCGTGGCCGTGCCGGTACTCATGCCAAACAAGGCTACGCCCTCGGGCCCGCCCGCAATGTGCGGCCCCATGATGATGCCCAGGCAGATAACCAGCAGCAGCACCGAGCCAATGTAGCCCATCGAAAAACCTCGCGCCGAGAGCGAATCGAACTTCTCCTCGGAGCTGATTTCGGGCAGGTAGGAATTATAAAATACGATGCTGCCACTGAAGCCCACCGTGGCTGCAATAAAGATGAACGTGCTCAGCGTCAGCGTGTTCTTGGTGAAGTAGGCTAGCCCGGCGCAGCTTGCTGCCCCGAGGTAGCAGAAGATTTGCAGGAACAGCTTTTTGCGCCCCGAGTAGTCGGCCAGCGAGGTCAGAAACGGGCTTACCAGCGCAATAATGAGAAACGACGCCGAGATGGCGTAGGTCAGCAGCGACGAGCCCGGCACCTGAAACCCCAGGAAATCAACCATGTCGGTGGGGTTGATTTCTTTGGTAACGCTACCCCAGTAGATGGGAAAAATAGAGCTCGTAATAACGAGCGGATACACCGAGTTGGCCCAGTCGTAGAAGGTCCAGCCGGTGGTGATGCGCTTGTTGTCTTTTTCGACGGTGCCGGGCGTGGGCGCCGGTAGCGTAGCAGATGCAGCCATGAAACGGGAGTGCGGGAAGTAGCGCCCTCCCGGCTAAGGTAAGCAGGTGGCGGCGCTCGCAAGAAAAGCCTGACAGTGGGGCAATCTCCTACCCTAGCGCCGCGTACTGCGCCTCGGTGTCCACGTCGGTGGCGCCGCCGGGGAAATCTACGGTGGGCAGGTGGGCGTACTGCTGCAATAGCTCGCGCGCCCCGCTAGCCCCGCGCAGCGCCAGTAGCTGCGGAAAAATCTCGCGGCTGAAGAGCGCGGGTACGCCTTGCGTACCCGCGTAGGCCGAGGCCACCACTGGCTGCCCGGTAGCTTGAAACTGCACAATCAACTGGCCGATAATCTCTTCATCGAGCAGCGGCTGGTCGCAGAGGATAACGATAAGGGCGTCGACCTTGGCGGCTTCGGCGGCGGTTTCGAGCTCGGCGAGGCCGGCGGCGATGCTGCCACCCATGCCATCGGCCCAGGCATCGTTGCGCACTACGTGAAAGGGCAGGCCGGCGATTTCGGGCAGCAGCTCGTCGTGGAGGGCGCCGGTCACGAGTACCAGCGGGCGGCAAGGGCTAGCGGTGGCTACTTCGGCGGCGCGGCGCAAGAGCGTCTGGCCTTTGTACTGAAGCAGCTGCTTGGGGCGGGCCAGCCGCGACGACGAGCCGGCGGCCAGCAGCAGCAGGCCCACGGTGGCAATGGGGTCGTTGTGCATAGGGTTGGTGGAAGAGATTGCAAGATTGGAGTACCGCCTCAAAGAACGTCATGCTGAACAAAGTGAAGCATCTCGCTCGCACTGTCAGGGGTAGTAACCCTAGCGGTGCGAGCGAGATGCTTCACTTTGTTCAGCATGACGTATTGGTAGTATGCGCGTAGCGCCTAGCTATTTAGGCCGGCCATCAGCACCTTGTCGGGCGTGAGGGGCAGGTCGCGCAGGCGCTTGCCAGTGGCGTGATACACGGCGTTGGCCACGGCAGCGGCTACGCCGACCATCGCAATTTCACCGATGCCCTTCACGCCCATCGCATTGATGTAGGGGTCGTGCTCCTCCACAAACTCCACGGTCATGTCAGGGATATCGGCGTTTACCGGCACGTGGTAGCCAGCGAGGTCGGCGTTGGTATAGCGCGAAAAATTAGGGTCGCGGAAAGTTTCCTCCATCAGCACCGAGCCGATGCCAAAGATGGCGCCGCCGATAATCTGGCTGCGGGCCGTTTGGGCGTTCAGGATGCGGCCAGCGCCGATGACGCTCACCCACTTGCTTACCCGGATGGTGCCCAGGTCCATATCAACCCGCACCTCGCAGAAGTGCGCGCCAAACGAATGCATGGAGTGCTGGCCCGCCTGGTCCTTTTTAGTAGGGTCGGCATTTTTGGCCGCGGCGGCATCTTCGTAGCCCGAGCCGTATTTGCCCTGTGCCATGCCTTCGATGTCGGTCATGTCCCCACGCTTCATCAGGTCGCCAAAAGTCTCTCCTTTCTTGGGATTTTTTTTCAGGAATAAGCGGCCCTTTTCGACGGCCACGTCTTCGGGCTTGGCGCGATAGAGGGGCGATTTTTTGTCGATTACAGCCGCCTTAATCAGCTTTTGCCACACATCCTGGCAAGCCAGAAAAATACTCGATGACACCGTGCCGGCCGCTACCGAGCCGCCCGAGTTGGGGGCGGTGGGCAGCTGCGTATCGCCCAGTTCAAAGCGCACTTTTTCAATGGGCAGGCCTAGCGAATCGGCGGCCACCTGCGTCATTACGGTGTAAGTGCCGGTGCCGAGGTCGGTGGCACCGGCCTGCACCACGGCGTGGCCATCGGCGTAGAGGCGGGCGCGGGCCGTGCCCGACGAGTTGTGCACCGGGTAGCTGGCCGAGGCCATGCCCATGCCCACGAGGTAGCGGCCGTCGCGGGTGGCGCCGGGCTTAGGATTGCGCTTGCTCCAGCCAAACAGCTCAGCGCCGCGGGCGTAGCACTGCTTCAGGCTTTTGCTGCTCCACTGCTGGCCAGTGCCATAGTCGTGGTCGGCGTAGTTGCGCAGGCGGATTTCGATGGGGTCCACGCCCACGCGGTAGGCCAGGTCGTCCATCGAGCACTCGATGGCAAATGAACCCGGCGCCTCGCCCGGCGCTCGCATAAAGGTGCTGGTCATCACATTGGCCCTAGCCAATTCGTAGCTGCTCTCAAAAGTGGGGCTGGCATAAAGCAAATCCACAATCTTGGAGTTGGGCTCGGCGTAGTTGTCCCAGGGCGAAGTCGTGGACTTTTTGGTGTGCACCAAGGAAGTCAGCTTGCCATCGGCGGTGGCGCCGAGCTGCATTATCTGCTCCTGGTCTTCGCGGTGGCCCATGCTCGTAAACATCTGCTCGCGGGTGAGCGCTAGCTTCACGGGGCGGCCCACGGCCTTGGCAGCCTGCACCGTGAGGATGGTGTGCGGCCAGGTAGCGCCCTTGCAGCCAAAACCGCCGCCCAGGTACTTGGTAATCACGCGTATCTGCTCGCGGGGCATGCCAGTCATGGCCGCCACGGCCGACTGCGTGCGCGTTACGCCCTGCGTCGATTCGTAGATGGTGAGACGGTCAGGAGCTTCCCAATGGGCCGTGGTGGAGCCCGGCTCCATCGGGTTGTGGTTATAGACCGGGTGGTTGTAAGTCGCCGTCAGCTGAATAGGCGCGCTAGCGAAGGCTGCCTGCGCGTCGCCGCGCTTGGTGTGGCCTTTCTGCTTGCCATCCTGCACTTTTTCGGGGTCGAAAAGCTCAGCTTTTGGCTGCTTGAAGTTGGCAATCGGGTCGCCCTTCTGGTACGTCACTTTCACCAGCTTGGCGGCGTGGGTGGCATGCTCAATGGTATCGGCCACGACGAGGGCTACCGGCTGCGCAGCGTAAAAAATCTCGTCGCCCGTCATCGGCAAAAAGCCCATCGGCGCACCGATATCTTTCTTGCCTTGCGCATCATTGGGCGTTTTGGCTAGTTTGGGCAGGTTTTGGTGCGTGAGCACGGCAATAACGCCCGGCTCGCGCATCGCGGCGGCGGTCTCGATGCGCTGGATTTTACCCTTGGCAATGGTGCTGGTAGCCAGCACGCCGTAGGTAAGGCCCGGCAGCGGAAACTCGGCCGAGTACTTGGCTTTGCCGGTCACCTTTTCGCGGCCTTCTACCCGCACGAGCGGCTTGCCGACGTAGCCACCGGGCTGGTCGAAGAATTGGGGTTCGGATTCCATAATCAGTACTTAAGCAACGACCTCTAAAAGCGCCCGCACCAGTGTGCGCTGGGCTAGCTCGACTTTGAATTTATTGTGCTCGCGGGGCTGCGCATCGCGCACGGCCAGCGTCGCGGCGGCGCGGAAGTTTTCCTCCGTCGGGGCCTTGCCCACGAGGGCTTTCTCCACGGCGGGCACGCGCCAGGGCACAGTGCCCACGCCGCCCAGCGCCACCCTAGCCGAGCGAATAACGCCGCCCTGCACATCAAGGCCCACGGCCGCCGAAACGAGCGCGTAGGCGTAGCTAGCCCGGTCGCGCACCTTGAGGTAGTGCGACTTGCGGGCGTGCGCCGCGGCTGGCACCGTGATGGCGGTAATCAGCTCGCCGGGCTGCAATTGGGTTTCGATATGCGGCGTGTTGCCGGGCAGCTTGTAGAAATCGGCCAGTGGCACGGTGCGGATGGCGCCCTTGGGGTTTTCCAGCGTCAGCTTGGCTTCGAGGGCCACCAGGGCCACGGCGAGGTCGGAGGCGTTGGTGGCGATGCAGCTCGGGCTAGTGCCGAAGATAGCCAAATTGCGATTATCGCCCTGCTGGGCGGGGCAACCCGAGCCGGGTACGCGCTTGTTGCACGGAAACGCGGTATCGCGGTAGTAGCCGCAGCGCGTTTTTTGCAGCAGGTTGCCGCCCATGCTCGCCATGTTGCGCAGCTGCGGCGAAGCCGAAGCCAGCAACGCCTGCGAGATAACGGGGTAATTCTGCACCACTTGCGGGTGCTCGCCCACGTCGCTCATGCGCTCCAGGGTGCCGATGCGCAGGCCCGTGGCCGCGTTGTCGATGCCCATTAAATTGAGCTTATTGATATCAATCAGCAGGGTGTGCTGCTCGATATTCGATTTCATAATGTCGAGCAGCGTGGTGCCGCCGCCGATAAAGGCGGCCTGCTTGTCGGCTTCCTTGGCCGTGGTGGCTTCCTTAGTAGAAGCGGCCTGGGTGTAGGCGAAGTTATTCATTGTAGGTTAGCCTTTAGCTTGTTGGCCAGCCACTTCGCGCACGGCGGCCAGAATGTTGGGGTAGGCGCCGCAGCGGCAGAGGTTGCCGCTCATCCACTCGCGGGCTTGGTCGTCGGTGCCGGCGTGGCCTTCTTTCACGCAGGCTACGCCCGACATGATTTGGCCCGGCGTGCAGTAGCCGCACTGAAAGCCGTCGTGCTTGAGGAACGCCTCCTGCATGGGGTGCAGTTCTTCGCCCTTGGCCAGGCCTTCGATGGTGGTGATTTGCTTGCCCTGGGCCATCACGGCCAGGGTGAGGCAGGCATTGACGCGCTTGCCGTCGAGGTGCACGGTGCAGGCGCCGCACTGGCCGTGGTCGCAGCCTTTTTTGGTGCCGGTTAGGTCCAGGTTTTCGCGTAGGGCGTCGAGCAGCGTGGTGCGGGGCTCGATGCGCAGGTTCTTAGCCTGGCCGTTGATGTTGAGGCTAACGTTGGTTTGGCCGGAGAGAATGGGGCTAGCGGGCGCCAGCTTATCGGCAATGGCTTCGGCCTGGCTGGCGATGGGCGGGGCCAGGGCTACGCCCAGCAGGCCGCCGGTTTGCTTAAGAAAGGAGCGGCGCGAAGGGCCTTGTGGCGCGGAATTGGCCGCGTCGGGAGTTTGGTCGTCGGAATGCATACGGGCAGCGCGTGGTGAGGCTGTTAAGTAGTACGCAGAAAGACGGCTCGTTGTTCTCTGATTTTTACTGGTTTACTGCTAGTATTCTTCGGCTTGCAGCCGTTTGTTTGCTTAAACTCAAACGTAGTTTTGGCTAAGCTGCTAAGGGACTAGCCCCTACCCTAGCGCCGCGTTAACCGCACAAAAAAGACCCGCTGGCTAGCCAGCGGGTCTTTCTCTGCTCAATAACTAGTGGGCAGGCTAGCGGGCGTGCCGCGCGGCCCGAGTGGGGTCGTAGCGCGTGCCGCCAAACAGATACAGCATAATGGCCCGCGAGTAGCGGAAAATAAGCGGCGTAAGTGCCAGGCTAATAACGGCTACCGTCGTCACGTATACCCACAGTTCGGGGTCGTTGGCGAGGTAGTAGAGTGTGACGCCGCAAAACAGGAAGATGGCTAGCGCAAAACCAAAGCTGATGTACATGGCTCCGTAGTAGAAGCCCGGCTCGGGCTCGTAGGTCTGGTTGCACACCGGGCACTCGGCCGGCATGTCCATAAACTTGGTGAGGCTAGTGGCGGGGTGCGTAAACAGCTTGCCCTGGTGGCAGCGCGGGCAGCGCAACGCCAGTAGCGCAAGCGAGGACGATTCGATGGGGGCAGCGGCGGCAGACATGGCAGTAGACATAAGGCAAAAGCGAAACGCTGAATGACCCGACAAAGGTACCAGCCCCCTAGCCCGCCAACAGAGCCGCGTGCGGGCAAAAACCGCACAAATCAACGCTGCCGCCGGAAGGCTTCGGGCGTTAAGCCTACGTGTTTTTTGAAGGCTCGGCTGAAATACGAGGCATCGTCGTAGCCCAGCGCCTGGGCTAGCTGGGCAATAGAATCGGCCGAATGGTGGAGCTGGCGCTGGGCCTCGGCCATCACGCGGGCCAGAATAAGGTCGCGGGCCGGGTGCCCCACCACACGCTGGCAAATGGCGGTGAGGTGGTTGGGCGTAACGTTCAGCTGCTCGGCGTAAAAGGCCACCGTTTTCTGCTCCCTAAAGTGCTGATTGAGCAGGCGGCTAAACTCGCGCACTTGCTGGCGAGCTAGCGCAGCCCCCGGGGCAGGCACCTCGGGATAGTGCCGGGCGGCCAGCTCCAGAATCAGAAAAAGGTAGGCCGCCACCACCTCGTCGTCGGGGCTAGCGGGCGGGCCGGTTTCGGCCCAGAGCTGGGCTAGCAGGGGCGCCAGGGCATTATCAGCCGGCGCTAGGTAGCGCACCGGCAGGTGGCTAGGGTCGAAAAACGGGTAGCTCTGCAAGCGGCTGGCCGGGTAGCGCTGCTGGTAGAATCCGGCCTCGAAGAACACGATGTAGCCGGCCGC
>CAYLNN010000021.1:0-55690 GCA_964385095.1 uncultured Hymenobacter sp. | reverse complement strand
TAGGCTACCGCCCCCGCACCGAAACCGTGCGCGTGCCGGGCGCCGACTCGACCCTCGTGCTCAACGTGGCCCTGGCACCCGAGTCGTTTAGCCTGGCCGAGGTCACGGTGCGCGGCTCCGACCGCGACCCCGCCTACGCCATTATTCAGCACGCGCAGCAGTGGCGCGCCTACCACCAGCGCGAGGTGGCTGCCTTTCGGGCGCGCATCTATCTCAAAAGCCTGGGCCGCCTGAGCGAGACGCCAAGCAAGATTTTTGGCTTGGTTAAAGTCGGCCCCGACATCAAGCCAGGCATTTTTTACCTTTCCGAAAGCCTCTCCGAAATTGCCTTCACCCAGCCCGACGTGGTGAAGGAACGCATGCTGTCCTCGCGCGTAAGCGGCGATTCGCACGGCATCAGCTTCAACCGGGCTAGCGCGGGGCGCGGCCTCAGCTTTTATAATAATCTGGTAAAATCGGGCTTCTCGGAGCGCGGCTTTGTGTCGCCGATTGCCGGCAACTCGTTTTCATTCTACCAATACGAGTTGGTGGGCAGCAGCCAGCAAAACGGCGAGCTGGTGCACAAAATCCGCGTGACGCCGCGTCGCCGGTCCGACCCCGTTTTTTCGGGTTTCATCTACGTGGTAGATGGCTCTTGGCGGCTGCACTCCGTGGACCTGCGCCTCACCAAAGATGCGCAGCTCGACTACGTCGATGACCTGCACATCGAGCAACTGTTTGCGCCCGCGCCCGGTGCGCCGCACGCCTGGGTTATTCAGTCGCAGAAGCTAGCGGTGGGTTTCTCGGCCTTTGGTTTCAAGGGCACGGGCTTTGTGACGGCCGTTTTCTCCAACTACAACCGCGTGGTGCCCACGTACCCCGCGCCGCCCGAGGCAAAGGCTAGCGCGCCGGTAGCCGGCGCCGCGCCCGCCGGGCCACCCGTTATCGCCCCGGTTACTACCAAGGAGCTGACCCGCCAAATCAAGCGCGAAAAGCCCAATCTGGCTGGGCTTAGCAAGCAGGTGCGCCGCCAGGTGAAGCAAGCCCAGCGCGACTCGCTGCGCAACGACCCCATTTCGCAGATGAAAAAAGGCGAAATTCAGCTAGTTGAAAAAGGCGTTAACGAGCGCGACACCACCTACTGGAGCCAGCTGCGGCCGGTGCCCCTCACCGAGGAAGAAAAACTGGATTATCACAAGAAGGACAGCAGCGAGGTGGTGCGCAAGTCGCGGCCCTACCAAGACTCGCTCGACCGCAAGCGCAACGAGCTGAGCGCGGGCAAGCTGCTGCTAACGGGCTACACCTACAACAACACGTTCGCCAAGCGCAGCTTTGGCATTGCGCCCATCTTCAACGAGCTGCAATACAACACGGTAGAGGGCTACGTGCTGAATGCGCAGGCCACCTACCGCCAGCGCACCGACGACCGCCGCTCGCTCAGCCTCACGCCCACGCTGCGCTACGGTTTCAGCAACAAGCAGCTGCAGCCTAGCCTGGAGCTGAACTGGCAGTTCGACCCGCAGAAGCTGCGCCAGCTCGGCATCGTGGCGGGCCGCACCATCGAGAATTTCGACCCCAACTCGCAACTCACGCCCTTTATCAACTCAGTGTATTCGCTGCTGGCTAATCGCAACTACGCCAAGCTCTACCGCCGCGAGGGCGCCGAAATCAGCTACTTCTGGGAGCCCCTCAATGGCCTCACCGTGCGCGGTGCGGCGAGCTATTTCCGACGCGTAGAGTTGCAGAACACCGCCAGCTACCTCTGGCACGATGTGCCGGGCCGCGCCTTCACGCCCAACCAGCCCGTGGCCGAGGAGGCGCCCGATGGCACCGCGTTCGGGCGCAGCGACGCTGCCATGCTAGGCCTCAGCCTGAGCTTCAAGCCCGGCCAGCGCTACATTTCGCGGCCCGATATGAAGATTAACCTGGGCTCGAAATGGCCGACGTTTGGGGCGCAGGCACGGCTAGCCGTGCCGCACCTGCTGGGCGCCGATGTGCGCTACCTGCTGCTGCAAGCCTCGGTGCGCCATACCAAGCAGTTCGGGCTGCTAGGCACCTCTACAGTGCAGGCCACGGTGGGCGGCTTCGTGGGCAAGCAGGAAGGGCTGACCTTTGCCGACTACCGCCATTTTTCGGGCAACCGCACGCTGCTGGCCGCCGACTTCGGCGAGTTTCAACTGCTCGACTATTATCAATACAGCACCCGGGCCAGCTTCTTCGAAGGACATTTCAACCACCACTTCAACGGCTTTATTTTCAATCGCCTGCCGCTGCTTCGCGCGCTGAAGTGGCAGGAAGTGGTGTCGCTCAACTACCTGCACACCGCGCAGGCGGGGCACTATCTGGAGCTGGGCGCGGGCATCGAACACATTTTCAAGCTGCTGCGGGTCGATTTTTATACGGGGCTGCAAAGCGGGCAGCGCGTGGGCACCGGCGTGCGCCTGGGCCTGGGCTTCTAGACCGCAGAGTTAACGGATTTAACGGATTGCGGGGATACGCCACCTGCGGTGGCTGGCTAGGCTGGTGGGTTGGCGGCTGCGCAGGGTTTGGCTAGGATGGCGGGCTAGCGGGTGCGCGAAGTTTAGCTAGGCTGGGCTAGAGTGGCCGGCGGAAAAAAGCGCGTAATTTAATGACCGGGCTGCTTTTGTAAAAGGCAGCTATGTTTTTCCTTGTCCTTTTCAGAGGGAGCTAGGGGTGAGGCATCACGTAAAAGCGACCCCTACTTTACCTCTTCATAGTCTACATATTCGCCGCCGCGAAATTCGTGGCGCTGGTCGCCCGCTGGCGAGGTGGTGGGCGGCACGTATTCTACGCGTACCTGGCCGGGCTGGGCAGTTGGTTCGGGTGGTTTTTGCCCCTGGTAGCCCCCGCCCGGGAAGCCGCCCGGCGCATAAAAGCCACCTTGCTGCGCCTTATGCACTTGCTGCCGCACAAAGCCCCCGAGCACCGCCCGTAGCACCCGGGGCAACACAAACCGTACAAGCACAAAAAACAGCAGCAGCGAAAGCGTGAAGCCCATGAGTTATTCGAAAAGAAAGGCAATTTACGGCGGGCCGGGGGCTAAGTTTTGGAGCGCGCTGCTGCTGGCCGGGCTGGCTAGCCCGGCCGCGGCGCCACACCTGCTGCCCACGCCCGATTTTGCCGGCCTCTACCGGCCGGTGCCCGACCGGCTACTGCCCGCTACCCGCCGCGAAGGCGACAGCCTCCGCATTTTTATCAACCACCCGGCGCCTGCTGCCGGTTCCGCGCCGGTGCAGTTGCGCCTCACGGGCTGGGCCACCTTTGAGGGCAAGCAGCCGCTGTGGCAGGTGGTGCGCTTGGCTAGGCCCTACCCCGGCTCCGACCCTGCCGCGCCGGTGCAGGTGCTTACGGCGGCCGTGGCGGCCAGCCAGCTAGCCCCCGGCGCGGTGCTGCAAGTCAGCCTCGCTAGCCCCTCGCTTACCAATCAGCCTCCCACTGCCGACCAGGACCCTGGCACGACCGCCTGGCTGCGCCTCACGCCTGAGGTGCTGGCCAGGCCCTTCGTGCTGCTCGACTCGGCCGGCCTGGTGCTGGCTAGGCCATATTTAAATGCCGGCGAAGGTGTGGCGGTAGCCACCTACGGGCTAGCCCAGCCGGTGCGCTGGCGGCGCTACCCCGCCGGCACGCCAGCGCTACCACCCTTCACCGACCCGCGCAGCCAGCCGGCGGCGCCGCGCACGCTGGGGGTACTTGACTCGTCGGCCACGCCGGTGGCGGCAGGCGACCTACTCCGGCTATCCGCCGAAGGCTTGTATGCCCTGAAAGTGGGCGGCGCGGGCGGCGAGCCGGTGCGCACCCTGCCGCTGCTGGTGGTGCCGGCCAGCTTTCCGGGCCAAAGCACGGCGCCCGAAGTTATTGAGCCGCTGCGCTACCTCACCACCAATGCCGAGCGCCAGGCCTTGCTGAAAGCGCCCGAGCCCAAGCGGGCCATCGACCGCTTCTGGCTGGCGGCCGCGGGCGGCGACCAGGTGCGCGGCCGCGAAATGATACGCCGCTACTACCAGCGCGTAACCACGGCCAACGAGGTATTTACCGGCCACAAAGCCGGCTGGCTCACCGACCGCGGCCTGCTCTACGTGGTGCTGGGCCCGCCCCAGAGCGTGCGCCGCCTGCCCAGCGGCGAAGAGCGCTGGCACTACGACCAAGCCGGCCACCAGGGCGAGGCCGTGGCCTTCACCTTCCGGCCCCGCCCTAGTACCTTAGCACCTGATAACTACGAACTGGTGCGCCGCCCCGAGTACGAACTGCTCTGGTATGCCGCCGTAGAACAATGGAGAACAACGATGACCGCCCGGTAAACGACGGGTTCAGTGACGACTACGTGCCCCGCCGCTTTCGCGAGGGCGCCGATACCAATGAGCGCCGGGCTAGCCGCCCCGCCGGCGGCGAAGGCCGCGACGAGCGCCGCCCCGGCCGCCCGCAGGATGGCAACGACCGCCCCGCCAGCAACGACGGGGCTAGCCGCGCCCGCCCGCAACGCCCGTTCTACGACGAGCGCGGCCGGCAGGTAACACCCAACCGACCCGCCGGCAACCGTAGCGGCGCGCCTTATAAGGAGCACAACACCCGGCCGGCCGCCGACCGTAGCATTGATATGCTATTTGGCCTGCGCCCCATTTTGGAGGCGCTGAACGCGGGCCGCACCCTGGATAAGATTTTCTTGCTGCGCGGTACTAAAAACTCGCTGACGCAGGACATCTCCGACCTGGCCCGGCAGGCCAACGTACCGGTGTCGTACGTGCCCATCGAGAAGCTCGAAAACCTGACCCGCAAAAACCACCAGGGCGCGGTGGCTTTCGTATCGCCCATCGATTTTGCCCCGCTCGATACGCTGCTGGCCGGCTTGTTTGAGGACGGCAAGGTGCCGTTTATTCTACTGCTCGACCGTGTGACGGACGTGCGTAATTTCGGCGCCATTGCCCGCACCGCCGAGTGTTTGGGCGTGCAGGCGCTGGTGGTGCCGAGCAGCGGCGCGGCCCAAATCAACGGCGACGCGGTAAAAACCTCGGCCGGTGCGCTCAACATTCTGCCCGTGTGCCGCGAGCCCGACCTGCGCCAAGCCATCAATTTCCTCAAGGATAGTGGCCTTACAGTCATCGCCTGCACCGAAAAGGCCGACGCCGACCTGGGCCACAGCGCGCCCGCTAGCCTCAGCGGCCCCATTGCGGTGGTGATGGGCTCGGAGGAAGACGGCATCTCGCCCGACCTGCTGCGCCTCTGCGACCAGCGCCTGCGCATTCCCATGAGCGGCCAGATTCAGAGCCTCAACGTGGGGGTGGCCGCCGGCATTATGCTGTTTGAAGTAGCGAAAGGCCGCGGTTAGTTTTTGCATCTGCCCAAAATCAAAAAGCGGCCCTGCCTTATCCGGCAGGGCCGCTTTTTAACTTATTCTTCTTCGGCTAGCTTCACCCGCTTACGCTGCTCGTCGCTCAGCGAGAGGTCGCCATTGGCTGAGGCCTCCCGACCCGTGATGCCTAGCGACTTACCGTTCGCTACCACGTTGAGGCCAACTTCACGGCGGTAGTCCTCCTCCTTAGTGCTCGTTAAATACGCCTCGGTGCGGTCGGTCAGCTCGTATTCGGCGCCGCCATTTTTGAAGGAAAGCCGGTAATCCTCCATCCCAGCGTTCGCTAGGCCACCGCCCCGCTGGTAAGCCCAGTAGGTAAACTTTCGCCAGCTGCTGGCATCGAGCACAGCGGGGTACTGCAACTCGACTTTGGCGGCGGTACCGAAACGGTACACCAGATAAGCGCCCTTGGGGCCTTCGCAGAGCGAAACCGTTTTGCCACGGTTGGTACTAAAGCAAAACACTGTTGTTTCGCCCGGCCGGCGCAATACGTTAGGTGCGGGCTTGCCTTGGCCAAACAGGCCCGGCCCCGCCCCTAAGCATAGGGCGGCGGTTGCTACCAGTTTTTTCGCCCGCATCAGTTATAGCCCGTACCCTTTTTGCTTTTCACATCGGCCACGAATTCCTTCACGCGCTGTTCTTCTGAGCGCTGGCAAATGAGCAGCACGTTGTCGTGCTCGGCCACAATATAGCCGTCGAGGCCCTGCACTACTACGAGGCGCTCGTGGGGCGTTTTGATGAGGCATTCGCGGGTGTCGTAGAGCAGCACCTCGCCGTCGACCACGTTGCCCTGGGCATCGCGCGGACTTACTTGGTGCAGCGAATCCCAAGTACCCAGGTCGCTCCAGCCGATGTCGGCGGGCAATACATACACATTGTCCGCCTTTTCCATCACCCCAAAATCGATGCTGATATTGCGGCAGCGCGAGTAGGCCTCGCTGATGAAAGCTTCCTCCTGTGGGGTACCCAGCAGGTGCTTGCCTTCCTCAAAAACCTCCGCAATATCGCTCAGGCACTGGTGGAAGGCTTCGATAATGACGCTAGCCCGCCAAATAAATAAGCCGGCATTCCAGAGAAAATCGCCGCTTTCGACAAACATGCGCGCCAAGTCGCCGTTGGGCTTTTCGGTAAAGGTTTTCACCTTATACAGCGCCGAATCGGGCAGCCGGTGGGCGGGCTCATCCATGTACTGAATGTAGCCGTAGCCCGTGTCGGGGCGCGAGGGCGGAATGCCGAGGGTGATGAGCACATCGTGCTGCCGGGCCGAAGCCACGGCCTCCCGAATAAGCCGGCGAAACTCCTCCTCCCGCAGCACAGCGTGGTCGGCGGGCGTCACGATGAGGGTAGCCTCGGGGTCGCGCTGGGCAATGCAGTAGCTGGCGTAGGCAATGCAGGGCGCCGTGTTGCGCCCGATAGGCTCGCCCAGAATCTGGTCCATCGGCAGCTCGGGCAAATGCTCGTGCACCAGTTCGATGTAGTCGCGGTTGGTGACGATGAACACGTTTTCGGGTGGGCAAATGCCGCGGAAGCGGTCCACCGTGAGCTGGAGCATGGAGCGGCCCACGCCCAGCACATCATGAAACTGCTTGGGGTGCTGCGTGCGGCTGAAAGGCCAGAAGCGGCTGCCAATGCCGCCCGCCATTACAATAAGATAGGTATGTTCCATAGAAAGCGAGCACCGGGCTAATAAGCCGCGAAGATAGGAGAGCCGGCGGCCCGGCGCTGGGCTAGCCACTGCTGGCACCCGCGATAGGTGCGCCGTACCCAGCCGTACTTTTGACCGGATACCGGGCGCCTGCCACTCTCCTAGGCTATGCAATTCTTATTTCCCAGCCGCTACCGAAGAAGTATTCTGCTTGCTTTTTTTGGGCTGCTGTTCGCCGTCGGCCTGCGGCTGGTGCCCGACTATGGCTTGACCTATGACGAGGAGATTCAGCGGGTTACGGGCGAAGTTTCCCTGCTCTACGTTTTTCAGCAGCTGCCCGCCCGCTGGCAACAAACCCTGCTGCCCCCGCAAACCGCCGCACTCGTGGCGGCCAAGGGGGCGGCCGTTCAGCTCAGCACTTACCACGACCGCGACTACGGCGTGGCTTTCGAGCTGCCGGCTGTTGCCGTGGAGCAGCTGCTGCGGCTGCACGATGCCCGCGCGCGCTTTCTGCTGCGCCACTACCTCAATTTTGGGGTGTGCTTTGCGGGCCTGCTGGCTTTTTACTGGCTAGCCGCCCGGCGCTACGCCAGCTGGCGCGTCGGCATGGTGGCCGTCGTGCTGCTGGTGCTGAGCCCGAGGCTGTTTGCCGATTTCTTTTATAACAGCAAGGATGCCGTATTCGCAATGCTGTTTACGATGGCAGTGGCGACGGCAATTGCTTTTTTACGGCAGCCGGGTTGGCGCACGGTGGGTTGGCACGCGCTGGCCTGCGCCCTGGCTATCGACGTGCGCAACGTGGGGGTGCTGGTGCCGGCCGCCACGCTGGCAGTGGCTGGGCTGCAGGTGCTGCGCGGCACCTATGCCGCCCGGCGGGCGGGCGCCTTCGCTACGCTGTACGTGGTGGTGCTGGCTAGCCTCACCGTGGCCTTCTGGCCTTACCTGTGGGAGGCCCCAATCAGCAATTTTATTGCCTCGCTGCGGTCGGTAAGCCATTATCGCTGGACGGGCACCCTGCTTTACCAGGGCCAGACGATAGCCGCAGGGGCCATTCCCTGGCACTATCCCTTGGTGTGGATGGGCCTGACAGTGCCGCTGCTGTACCTGGGCTTTTGGGCCGTGGGCACTGCCGGCCTGCTGCGCCGCCTGGCGCGGGTGCGCGGGTGGCTAGCCATCCGGGAGGCTGACTGGCAAGACCTGCTGTTTTTAGGCTTGGGCCTGGCGCCGGTGGCGGCCATAATGCTTATGCACTCAGCCCTTTACGACGGGTGGCGGCATCTGTATTTTGTGTATCCCATGCTGCTGCTGCTGGCTTTGCGGGGTATGCTGAGTGCCTGGCACTGGCGGGCCCCTGGCCACTGGCGGGCCTACTGGCAGCCCGCGGTAGGAGTAGCCATTGGCAGCGCGCTCGTCGTTATCGGGGTGCGCATGAGCCGGCTGCATCCCCTCGAAAACCTTTATTTCAACGCCCTAGCGCCGCAGCCGGTTGGCATGTACTACGAAACCGACTACTGGAACATGGGCCTTCTCGAAGGCCTGCAGTGGATAGTGCGGCACGACCCGCGCCCGCACATCCGCATCAGCGCCAGCAAGTTGCCAGCGGTGGCCGTTAGCCAGCTGCTGCTGCCAGCCACCGACCGGCAACGGCTGGAACCAGTGACAGACCCCGCGCTGGCTGACTATTACCTCGATAGTGCCAGCTACCCGCACCCCGCGCCCTACGCCCAGCCGAGCTACACGCGCTGGGCCGAAGACGTGTTGGTATTCAGGGTGTACAAGCTGCCCCAGCCGGCGCTACACCAGCCCCTCGCGCAGTAAATCGTGCAGGTGAATGAAGCCGGCAAACTCGCCGCCTTCCAGCACCACCAACTGCGTAATGTTGCGGGCCTGCATACGGGCCAGCGCCTCGGCCGCAAACTCGCCAACATCGATGGTAGCCGGCTGGGGCGTGAGAATATCGCGCGCCGTGAGCGCATCGAGCTCGCTAAGGTGGCCGCGGCCCAGCATGCGGCGCAGGTCGCCGTCGGTGATGATGCCGGCTAGCCCGCCCGCCGCGTCGAGCACGGCGGTGGCCCCCAGGCGCTTGCCCGATATTTCGAGCAGCACCTCGCGCAGCGGCGCGGCTAGCCCCACCTGCGGGCGCTGGTTCTGGCGGCTGAGGTCACCCACGGTGAGGTAAAGCTTTTTGCCCAGGGTGCCGCCGGGGTGCAGGCGGGCAAAATCCTGGGCCGAAAACTGGCGGCTTTCGAGCAGGCACACGGCCAGGGCATCGCCCAGGGCCAGCGCGGCGGTGGTGCTGGTGGTGGGCGCCAGGTCGTGGGGGCAGGCCTCGCGGCGCACGGGGGCGTGCAGCACGTAGTCGGCCTGCCGGGCCAGGTACGAGTCGGCGTTGCTCACGAGGGCAGCCAGCGGCACACCCTTGCGACGCAGCAGCGGCACCAGCACTTTTACCTCGGCCGTGTCACCGCTCTTGCTGATGGCAATCACAAAATCCTCAGCCTGAATCATGCCCAGGTCGCCGTGGATAGCATCGGCGGCGTGCATAAAGAGCGCGGGCGTGCCGGTGCCATTGAGAGTAGCCACCATCTTGCCGGCAATGTGGGCGCTCTTGCCCACGCCCGTTACCACTACGCGGCCGCGTAGGGCTAGCAGCACCGCCACGCAGCGGGCAAAGTCGGGGGTGGCGCCCACGGCCTGGGCCACATCGCGCAGGGCGTCGGCCTCGGTAAGCAGCACCTGCCGGGCCACGGCCAGCACATCGACCGCACTATTCGGAGAAGAAGCAGAAGTTGGTTGCACATCCAAAACTACGCCTGCCAAGCGGCTCAGGCAGGCTAGCCCAACAACCCCGCCAAGCGGCGACGTAAAACTTTATTGAAACGTTACCTGAAAGCGGAACTTTTTCAGCAAAAACACCCCGCCCTGCTTATCTTCGCTAATAACCTCGCCCTATCTGCTACGCCTTACTTACTAGTCTATGTCATTGACCGCCGTCGAAGAACCCGCCGTGGCGAACGCCGAGCTTAAAACCAAGCTCAAGGAAGTGTTTGGCTTTGGCCAGTTTAGGGGCACGCAAGAGGCTGTTATTCAGAACATACTGGCGGGCCGCAATACGTTTGTGATTATGCCCACCGGCGCGGGCAAAAGCCTGTGCTACCAGCTGCCGGCGCTAGTGCTGCCGGGCACGGCCATCGTCATCTCGCCGCTCATCGCCCTGATGAAAAACCAGGTCGACCAGCTGTCCGCCTTCGGCGTGAACGCGCAGGTGTACAATTCGACACTGACCAAGACCGAAATGAACCGCGTTAAGAAGGACGTGATTTCGGGCGAGGTGCGGCTTTTATACGTGGCGCCCGAGAGCCTGACCAAGGACGACACTATTGCTTTTCTCCAAAAAGCCAGCATCTCGTTCGTGGCCATCGACGAGGCGCACTGCATCTCGGAGTGGGGCCACGACTTCCGGCCCGAGTACCGCAAGATTCGCGGCATCATCGACAACCTGGGGGGCAAGATTCCGCTCATCGCCCTCACGGCCACGGCCACGCCCAAGGTGCAGCTCGACATCCAGAAAAACCTGCACATGGACGATGCGAGCGTCTTCAAGACCTCGTTCAACCGCACCAACCTCTACTACGAGGTGCGCGCCAAGCGCAATACCAAGAAGCAGCTCATCCAGTACGTGCAGCAGCACAAGGGCAAGGCGGGCATCATTTATTGCCTGAGCCGCAAGAAGGTAGAGGAAGTGGCCGAGCTGCTGCGCGTGAACGACGTGCGCGCCCTGCCCTACCACGCCGGCCTCGACCCGCACACCCGCATGCACAACCAGGACGCCTTTCTGAACGAGGATTGCGACGTGATTGTGGCCACCATCGCCTTCGGCATGGGCATCGACAAGCCCGACGTGCGCTTCGTCATTCACTACGACGCGCCCAAATCCATTGAGGGCTACTACCAGGAAACCGGCCGCGGCGGCCGCGACGGCCTGGAAGGCAACTGCCTGATGTTCTACAGCTACGATGATATTCTGAAGCTCGAAAAATTCAGCAAGGACAAGCCCGTGACCGAGCGCGACAACGCCCGGCAGCTCTTGCTGGAAATGACGAACTACTCGGAGAGCGCCGTGTGCCGCCGCCGCCAGCTGCTGCACTACTTCGGCGAGCACCTGGGCCAGGACTGCGGCTTTTGCGACAACTGCCGCCACCCCAAGGAGAAATTTGAGGGCCGCGAGCACGTGGGGCTGGCCCTGCGCGCCGTAGTGCAAACCGAGGCCCGCTTCGGTCTCGACCACGTGGCGCAGGTGCTGCTAGGCCTCAGCAACCCGCACATCGAGAGCTACGGCCACAACGGCCTGCCGGTGTACGGCCAGGGCAAGCCCCTGAGCGGCGACATGCAGCTGTGGCTGTCGGTGCTGCGCCAATGCTTGCTTAACGGCTTGCTGGACAAGGATATCGACTCTATCGGCATGGTGCATATCACGCCCAAAGGCATCGACTTCATCGAAAATCCGCATTCCTTCACGCTTACCAAAGACCACGATTTCGAGGCTGAGAAGCAGGAGGAAGAGGATGGCGAGAAGGTGCAGCAGGCCGCCGGCCACGACGAGGCGCTGTTCACCCAGCTCAAGGAGCTGCGCAAGCAAGTGGCCAAGCAGAAAAACCTGCCGCCCTACGTGCTCTTCCAGGACCCTAGCCTGAAGGAGATGGCTACCACCTACCCGCAGAGCCTGCACGAGCTGACGCATATTTCGGGCGTGGGCCAGGGCAAGGCCCAGAAGTTTGGCGCGCCCTTCGTGGCCGCCATCAAGAAGTACGTGGAGGACAATGACATTACGACGGCCGCCGACGTGGTTATCAAGTCCACGGTGAACCGCTCGAAGCTGAAGATTTACATTATTCAGCAGATTGACAAGAAGATGGACCTGGCTGGCATTGCCCGCAGCCAGGGCATTTCGATGGCTGATTTGGTGGAGGAAATTGAGCACATCTGCTATTCGGGCACCCGCCTCAACCTCGACTATTACATTCAGGATGTGGTAGATGAAGACAAGCAGGACGAGATTTACGACTACTTCATGACGGCCGCCACCGATAATATCGGGGTGGCCATGAATGAGCTAGGCCCCGACGATTTCACCGAGGAGGAGGTGCGCCTCATGCGCATCAAGTTTCTAAGCGAGGTAGCCAACTAGACCGCAGATTTAACGGATTTAACGGATGGCGCGGATACGCCTGCCTGCGGCGGGCTGACTAGCCTTTTGATTCGGGAAGTTATCCGTTAGCCGGCCCGCTTTAGTGGGCGTATTCGCGCCATCCGTTAAATCTGCTGAATCTACGATGCCTTTGCTTACTGCCGACGATTTTGCGGAAACCCTGGCCAAGCTGCGGCAGCGCGGGGCGGGGTTTCTGCTTTCGAAGTTGAACCCTAGCGGGCTAGCGCGCACCCAGGGCACCTTCGACGACCCTGGCCTGCAAACTGCCAACTGGTGGATAGTGCCGGCTGTGCGCGCCCGTTGGAACGCCAAAATAACCGGCGACCCGGCACTGCCCTACGAGCCTTACGTGGTAGAGAAGTACCTGCGGGGCCGCCGCGGCCTGCACCTGTGCTCGCTGGGCAGCGGCAGTTGCAGCCACGAGCTGGCCTTTGCGCGCCATCCCGAGCTTGGGCTGGTCGAGTGCGTCGATATTACGCCCGCCCTACTAGGGGCCGCCGCCGAGCTCGCTGCTGCCGAAGGCCTGCACAACCTGCGCTTCGAGGTGCGCGATGTGAACCGGCAGGCGTGGCCCACGGCGGCCTACGACGTGGTACTGTTTCACTCAGCGCTGCATCATTTTCAGCAGGTGCCCGCGCTGGTTGCGCACGTGCGGCAGGCGTTGCGCCCCGGCGGCCTGCTCATTCTCAACGATTATGTAGGGCCCAACCGCTTGCAGTGGACCACCGCGCAGCTCAACGCCGCCAATGAGCTGCTGGCCCGGCTGCCGGCTAGCCACCGCCGCCGCTACAAGTCGGGCCAGCTCAAAAGCCGCATCACTGGGCCCGGCCGGCTGCGCATGCGGCTAGCCGACCCCTCCGAGGCCGTCGAAAGCGAGCGCATACTACCCGCCGTACGCGAACACTTTGCGGTGCTGGAAGAAAAGGCGGTGGGCGGCAACCTCCTCGCGCTGGTTCTCAAGGACATTGCCCACCATTTTTTGGCCGACGACCCTACCACTCGCGAGCTACTCCGAATGCTCTTTACTGCCGAGGACACCTTTCTGGCTAGCCACCCCAGCGACCTACTCTTCGGCGTGTATCAAAAGCCAGCGCCCCCCTAGCCAGCCAAAACTTAAAAAGCCCGCCTACTAAAATAAGTAGGGGGGCTTTTAAGCTAGCAGTCAGGCACCAAAAAAAGCTACCTAGCCTAGTCAACCTGCGCAGCAGGCGTATCCACGCAATCCGTTAAATTTGCGGTCTAGCAGTATTCTTCGAAGGCACCTTGCAGGTTATTGACAATGCGCATCAGGTCCGAGCCTTCGATGTGGTAGCGCTCAATCATGTGCACAAGCTCGCCGTCCTTAAAGAGGCCGATGCAGGGCGAAGAGGGCGGATAAGGCAGAAAATGCTCGCGCATCTTGGCTACGGCGTCGGTCTCCATGCCGGCAAAAACGGTTACCAGCTTACCGGGCTTCTTGTCGGCGCTGGCCAGGGCCAGCTTCAGGGCCGGGCGAGCCTTGGCAGCGGCGCAGCCGCACACCGAGTTCACGGCCACCAGCACGGTGCCCTCCGTAGCGGCCAGGGCCGCATCTACTTCCTGCGGCGACATAAGTTGCTCGAAGCCAGCCTCCACCAGGTCCTGGCGGATGGGGGCTACCATGTATTCGGGGTAAACAGCCATTGCTAAATCAAATAAAAAAGTGCGTAGCCCTAGCGCCCGCACGTACAAAATTACGGCCCGGCGCGTGCTGGCTGGTATAATTCGGTAGGGCACCAAAAAGTTTAACCAGCGGCCTGGCACTAGCCACCGCCGCCCGCCACTATGTGGGGCTAGCTGGCCGGGCAGGGATGCAGGCTCAGGGGTACGCCCGGCCTGGTTTGCACCGCTGCCCGGCCAGCTTGGCGGCGCTGCGGCCGCCTTCGGCGAGGCAGAAGCGCCAATGAGCCAAAATTGGCTGTTTGCAGCTAGGCCCAGCCCCTAACTTGCGGGCCAGAACTGCTTTAAATTATTTGCGCTAGTTTTAATAACGTGTTTTCTTGTATTTTTTCTGGGCTGCGCCGCTGGGGTTGGGGCTTGCTGCTGAGCTTGCTGCTGGGTTTGCGGCCGGGGCACGCCGCGCCGGGGCCGCAAGCCTTCGTACGGCAGTTTGGCCCCGCCGAGGGGCTAGCCCAGCCTTTTATCTACTGCCTGCTGCAAGACCGCCAAGGCTACCTCTGGCTAGGTACCGCCGAAGGCCTGGTGCGCTACGACGGCAACCGCTTCGTGACCTTTACCACCCGCGACGGGCTAGCCGATAACTTCATCACCGGCCTTTGGCAAGACCCTGCCAGCGGGGCCCTGTGGGCCACCCATGCCCAGGGTGGGCGCTCGGTGCGGCTCACTGATAATCAGTCTTTTCACTCAGCTGCCAATCGCCAGCCAGGCGGGCTACCCGCCGGCCAGCTGGGGGCCCCCGCGCCCGATACGGCGCGCCTCGGCGCCTACCTGCGCCGCTACCGGCTGGCGCTGCCGCCCGAGGTAGTGCCCACCTGCCTGCTCGAAGACCGCGAGGGCAACGCCTGGCTCGGCACCGCCGGCCAGGGCCTCTGGCAGCACGCTGACCGCTACCTGCGCCGCTGGCCCCTGCCCCCCGGCCCACCCGGCGCCCCGCTGGTGCTGGGCGGCTGGCAGCGCGCCGTGTGGGGCACCTTCACTGGCTCACCCTACTATCAGTTTCGGCCTACTGGGCAGGTAGTTGCCTTCGGCAATTGGCGCCAGCCGCCCCCACCGGGCGAATTGGTGACGGCCATGCTAGCTCGCCCCGCCCGCCAGGGCGGCGGTTTTTGGGTGGGTACCGCCCTGGCTGGCGTGCACGCCGTGCCAGCGCCCGACCAGCAGTTTGAGGTGCTGCCTGGCCTCCCACAGAGCCTGGGCTCGGCCGTAACGGCGCTGGCCTACGCCCCTGGTGCGGGCCTGTGGGTGGGCACCGCCGCCGATGGGGTGTACTTGCTGCCGGATAGCTCGCCGGCTAGGCCCCAACCCGTAGCGCAACACTTTACTACGGCTAACGGCCTGCTGCACAATAGTATTTTTGCCCTGCTGGCCGACCGTGCCGGCCGCGTGTGGGTGGGCGGCCACAATACAGGCCTGGCCATCTGGGAGCCCGCCCGGCAGCGCTTTCGCTACCTCAAGCTGAGCCCGGCTGGCCTCGATGTCAGCGCTCTGGCCGAAGACGCGGCCGGTACTATCTGGGTGGGCACCGAGGGCCAAGGGCTGTATTGCCAGCCAGCCGGCAGCCACTGGCAGCATTTGAGCAAGGCTAGCGGTACCCTGCCCGATGATTTTATCACGGGGTTGCTGCCCCTGGCAGGCTCGCTGCTGCTGGTGCACCCCCAGGGCCTTAGCCTGCTTGCCCCTAGCCACGCTGCTACTCCCCTCACGGCGCCCGACAACCTGCTGGCCCGCAATACCCTGCCCCCCCTGGCCCTAGTGGCGGGGGCCGCCTGGGTCGGCACCCGCAGCGGGCCGCTGCGCCTCGACCTGGCTATGCTGGCCCGCTTGCGGCCCGGCCCGGTGCCTGCCCCGCCCCTGGCTATCACCGGGGCCGAGGTTGATGGTGAGAGCCGGCCCACAACGCTGGGCGAGCTGCCAGCCGGGCAGCATCGCGTACGATTTGCCTTTCAGGGAATTAGCTTGGCGCCGGGGGGTGCGGCGGGGTTGCAGTACCGCTACCGCCTGCTAGGCTTGGCCAACGACTGGAGCCACCCCAGCGCGCTGGGCGAGGCGCAGCTCGCGGGCCTTGGCCCCGGCCAGTACGTGCTCGAAGCCCAGGTGCGCCGCACCGCGCCGGGGGCCGCCTGGGGGCCGGCCGCCCGGCGCGCCTTCGGCATTGCCACGCCCTGGTGGCGCACGCCGCTAGCCCTCGGCCTGGGGCTGGGGGCCCTGGTAGCCTTGGTGATAGCCGTGGTAACTGGCCGCGAGCGCGTGCTGCGCCGCCAGAAGCTGCAGCTCGAACACACGGTGCGCGAGCGCACGAGCGAGCTGCGCCAGAAAAACTACGCCATCGAGCACATCAACGCCGAGCTGCTGGTGGCCCGCGACGCGGCCGAAGCGTCGCGCCGGGCCAAGGCGCAATTTCTAGCCAATATGAGCCATGAGATTCGCACGCCTATGAACGCGGTTATCGGCCTCACCAACCTGTTGCAGCACACCCCTACCAACCCTGAGCAGCGCGAGTACCTCACGGCCATCGGCTCGTCATCGCAAAATTTGTTGGTGATTCTCAATGATATCCTCGACTCGTCGAAGATGGAGGCGGGTAAGCTCACGCTGGAGCAGGTGGCCTTTCGCCTGCCCGAGGCCGTGCGCGGGCTCAGCACGCTTTTCCGCTACGCTGCCGACAGCAAGGGCCTGCACCTGCGTGTGGAAGTGGCCGACGCCGTGCCCGAGGCCGTGCTCGGCGACCCCGTGCGCTTGCAGCAGGTGCTGGTTAACCTCGTCAGCAATGCCCTCAAGTTTACGCGCCGAGGCGGGGTGACGGTGCGGGTGGGGCTAGCCCCCGGCCCGGCCGCCGCGCCCGGCCACGCGGCGCTGCGCTTCGAGGTGCAGGACACGGGCATCGGGATTCCCGACAACAAGCTAGCGGCCATTTTTGAAGATTTTTCGCAGGCTAATACCAGTACCACCCGCGAGTTTGGGGGCACCGGCCTGGGCCTCAGCATTGCGCGCAACCTGGTGCAGCTGCACGGCGGCCAGCTTGGCGTGCGCAGCGAGGAAGGCGTGGGCTCCACGTTTTATTTTGAGCTGACCTACCCCGAGGCCGAGGCCAGCCTGGCCAGCCCCGGCGCGCTGGCCGGGCCGCTGCCGCCCTTCGAGCCGGCCCTGCGTGTGCTGGTGGCCGAAGACAACAGCCTCAATCAGCTTGTGGCGCGCAAAACGCTGGAAAAGTGGAATGTGCGCGTTACCATTGCCAACAACGGCCGCCTGGCCGTGGAAGAAGTGCTCGCCGCCGCCGAGCCCTTCGACGCCGTGTTCATGGACGTGCAGATGCCCGAGCTTGATGGCTACGCCGCCACCCGCGCCCTGCGCCGGCACCACCCCAACGCGGCCCGGCTGCCCATCATCGGCCTCACGGCCTCGGTGCTGCCCGAAGACCGCAGCCTGGCCCTGGCCGCCGGCATGAACGACATCCTGGCCAAGCCCTTCGAGCCGGCCGCGCTCTACGCCCGGCTAGCCCACTTCACGGGGCGGCTGGCGGCCGGGGCCGCGGCTAGCCCGGCCCCGGCCGCCCCGGCTTTGCTGCCCCCGAGTGCCCCGCCGGCCCTGCACCCTAGCTGGCAGCAGCTGGAAGACCTAGCGGGCGGCAACGCCGGCTTTATAAGCCAGATTGTTAACACCTTTCTAACCGAAGCCCCGGCGCTGGAGCAGGTATTGGTGGCCGCCTTCCCGCACGACCTGCCGGCGGTGGCCGCCACCGCTCATAAGCTGAAAGGACAGGTGGCGTACTTTGGCGTGCCCGGCCTGCACGCCCAGCTCGACGAGTTGGAGCGCAGTGCGCGCCTACCCAACTGCCCTTATTGCGGGCCCCTGCTGCAAACGGTGCAGCAGCAACTGGGCCAGCTGTATCCGCAGTTGCTGGAGCGCGCCTGAAGCAGCCAGCTAGCGCCGGCCGCCACCCGCATTAATATGGCATTAATTCAGAAAAAGCCTATGCTTTATGTTAAATACAAACCCTATATTTGCCAAGACTACCTACTTGTATTTTAACGTTACGCTATGCCTTATTCTACGCCTGAGCTCAGCCCCACTATCACTACTCCCCTGCGTTGTCTCGTAGTGGATGACGACCCCATGTCGGTGCAGATTGTGAGCACTTGTATCAGCAATACCCCGTTTCTGACGGCTGGGGCCACGTGCGGCAGTGCCATTGAGGCGGCCGAGTTGCTGCGCACTCAGGAGTTTGATGTTCTGTTTCTGGATGTAGAAATGCCCCTAATGTCGGGCCTCGACCTGCTGCGCAGCCTGCCCGACCCGCCACAGGTGGTGCTCATCACCAGCAGCCACTCGTACGCGGTGCAGGCCTTCGAGTTTGCCGTGGTTGATTATCTGCTCAAACCGCTTTCTTACCCGCGCTTTCTGCAAGCTGCCAACAAGGTGCTCGAAACCCTGACTACCCAGCGCGCGGCTCCGGCCGAGCCAGAACTGCCAATGCCCGCCAGCACCGCCGATTTTACTTTTGTTAAGGTTGACAACAAGCTGGTGCGCGTTGATTTTGGCGATGTTTTTTACGTGGAGGCCCTGGGCGACTACGTGCACCTTGTTACAAGCCGCGGCAAGCTCATCGTGTACAGCACGATGCGGGCCATTGAGGAGAAATTTCCGCCGCAGTGCTTCGTGCGCGTGCACCGGTCGTTCATCATCAACATCGACTACGTGCAGGCATTGGAAGATAACTCCTTGCTGCTGAAGGATAAATACATTCCCATTGGCCAAACTTACATGCGCGGCCTGTTGCAGCGGCTTAACAAGCTCTAATTCGCCCGCACTTCTCTTCTTTCGTTGCCAACCTGCTTCTTAGTGCGTCTGTTCTCTACTTTTTTGCCGGCGGCGCTGGTGGCACCCCTAGCCCTGGCCCTGCCCACTGTGGCCCGCGCGCAGTACCCCGCGGCCGACCCTAGCGTGGTGGAGTGCGGCCCGGTACAGCCCGCCGAACTGTGCGTTGATTTTGACGCCAGCCGCTCGGTAGACGCCGGCGCCGGCCCGCTCGAATACCGCTGGAACATGGGCGATGGCACCACCCTCACGGGCCTCACCATCACGCACTGCTACAAAACACGCGACCACTACAAAGTGACGCTCGACGTAGCCGTGCCCGCCACCGGTGAGGTGCGCCGTGCCGAGCGCACCTTCGAGGTGGACCTCACCCGCAAGCCGGTACTCGATTTCAGCGTGGGGCCAGCCCTCAACGTGCGCGTGGGCCAGCCCGTAGCCTTCGATGCGCTCGGCTCGGTGCTACCCGACTGCCAGTCGGTAGTAGTAGTGTGGGACTTTCGCGATGGCTACACCCAACAGGGCCGCCGCGTCGAGCACACGTTTCGCAAGGCCGGCCGCTTTGCCGTGCGCATGAGCCTGCGCGGCTACGGCCCCGGCTCGTGCACGGCCAGCAACTGTGTGAGCCAGGAAGTAGTAGTGGAGCCCTAACCAGCCCGGCTACTGCGGCGTGCCTTCGGTTAGCACTCGCATTATCAACAACCAGAGGTCTTCGTACGGAATAATTTCCACCTCGGCATCGGCGTCGCGCGTCAGGGTAGCCTGTTGCAGGGTGCGCAGCAGGGGCCGGCCGCGCTCGGCTAGCTGGGTGGGGTTGAAATCGGCCTCGGGCAGCAGCAGTAGCAGCCGCAGAAACGTGCGGCTGCGTAGCGTGGCCGCATCGCGCAGGTGGCGCTGCTGGTACTTGCGCAGCCGTTCAAGCCGCACCAACACGGGCTCTAGCAGCCGCTCTTGCAGGTAGTGCACCAGCTGAAACACTAAAATAGCTACGTTGTAGCCGCGCTTATCGCGGCTGTACTCGGGCACCGTGAGGGCCGCAAACACGGCCAGCTGGTTGCGCCGACGCGGCAGCACATGCTCACTGGGCAACACCAATTCGGTGTAAGCCTCCAGCAGTTCCCAACGCTCGAGCGCGGCCGGGCGCAGCTTGCTGTACGACGGATTTTTCTGGGTCAGGTGCAGCAGGCGCAGGGCTTGCTCGTACTCGCCCGCGTGCAGGGCTAGCAGCAGGTAGTGCTCGTGGAAATAAAACCAGTTGCTCGAGGTAGGGTGCATGGTTTCGGCAAACGCCTCGGCCAGTTTAAGGCCCTCTACCGGGCGGCGGGCGCGCAAGTGCGCGTACACATTCATAAAGTGGTTGAAGCGCTGGTCGAACCGGCGGGCATTAATAGCTCCCGCCGCCAGTTGCGCCGAAGCCCGCTGCGTTTCCTCAATTATTTGCTGGTAGCGGCCGGCCAGCCCCGCCTCAATTAGGCGCACCCGGTAGAGCGAAATAAATGTTCCGAAGGTTGGCGCCAACCGCTGCAGTTCTTCGAGGCGCGCGAGGTACGCGGGGAGCTTGCTCACTATTTCGTGGCGCTTGGCTACCGCGTCTTCCGCTCCCATGCGCACGTTAAAAAATATTCGCTCCGCTTCGCGCTCATAGGCTAGCACTTGCCGCAGCCGCACGAGGTCCTCGCCCATCTTATCGTACTTGTTTTGCTGGCGCTGCTCGGCATAAATGACTTGCAGTTTGTGCACCGCCTGCTCCTCGTAAGTAGTAAAATCGCCCTGTTGCGCCGCGCGCAAGCAGCGCCGCAACAGCCGCTCGCTCAGTGAGTACTCGCCCTCCAGATACAGAATGCTGGCTTTATGTAGTAGATTCAGGCACTCAGTCTCGTAGCGCCGCGATACTATTAACCGGGGGTCTGAATGGTCAAGAAAAAACAGGTGATTCAGCAGCTTATCCTGCACCCGGGCGCGCAGTTGGCGCATTGCCGCCTGGTTGCTGGTCGAATTAGCTCCATAAAGCGCCTTAGTTAACTGTAAAGCAGTTACTTCCGGATTGGCAGCTATCTCCTGAAGCAGCCGTTCTTCTTTACCCGGGCGAGTAGCATCGAGGTCAAGCAAGGAGCGCTGGCGCATTCGACGCAATGTCACAATGCGCGCCAAATTTGCGATTTCTTTCATTCAAAAAGTGCTTCTACAGCGTTGAAAGGCGCTTTTTACTAAAATGAGGACTCAAAAAAAACCGTACAAAAAAAGGCGCATTATCCTTGTGTCATCTGGTAGTGTACTCAATCTTTGAATCTTGGAGTAGTAGGCGCAATTTATACGGTACGATGTCACATTTGGCTTGTTTCAGGCCCTTTACTTACGGCAACAAGGGCCGACGAGCCACTAATAGCGCTTTTTGACAATACTAGCACTTCAATTAATCCAAATGCACATCGGATTAATCCTTGTCACAGATGATGTTTCTATTTCCTTTGGAGGGCTGAGCGATTGAAGGAGATTTGTATCAACAATTCACTCTAACGCTCCCTCTACCATGTTTCAGGTCCTGACCATCGTTCTGTTTCAGATTTTCAGTGTTACTGGCCAACCCAATAGCGCAGTAGGCGGCTCGGGCTGGAGCGGCGGCGACGCGGCCGTAGTAGGCGGCTCGGGCTGGAGCGGCGGCGACGCGGCCGCAGTGGGTGGCTCGGGCTGGAGCGGCGGCGATGCGGCCGCAGTGGGTGGCTCGGGCTGGAGCGGCGGCGATGCGGCCGCAGTGGGTGGCTCGGGCTGGAGCGGTGGCGACCGAGCCATTACGAACTAGCCTACCCTAGCCAGCCAGCTGGTACCGCGCCCACAATAGCCTAGCCTTGCCTAACTTGCCAACGACATTTTTTGCCGTTGTCAGTAGATGAGATATTTTTGGCTTGGTAGCCTGCTTGTGCTCTTAGCTTGTGCTTGTTCGACAACTCCTGCTCCTCAAGCTTTTGCGCCCGTTCGGCTGCGCTGGGCACGCGACCCCGAAACGCTCGACCCGCTGGCCCTGCCTAACCAAAGCGCTGTTGATGCGAACAATTTGTTGCATCTGGCTCTTTTGCAGATTGATTACCAGCGCAATACCTACGCACCAGCGTTGGCCCAGGCTCTGCCACGGGCGCAGCTCATAGGCGACTCGCTCACGCTACTAGCCTACGAGCTGCGCGAGGCAGCGGCCTGGGATAGCGGCCAGCCCGTGCTGGCTACCGATGTTGACTTTACCCTTAAGCTGATGCATTGCCCAGGGCTTCCCAATGAGAATAGCCGGGCGCAGTTCGGGTTCATTCGGGAAGTGCACATTGACCCAGCTAATCCGCACCGGTTTTCGTTACTGTGCCGCAGCCAGGGTCAAGAAATTGTGAACACTTCGGGCGATTTCTCGGTGTTGCCCGAGGCTAGCCTCGACCCGGAGCACACATTACGCAGCTTTTCACTGGCAGCTTTGCAGGACTGGCCGGCTAACCGCCCGCCCGCGCCCGCCGTGGCCGCGCTGGTACATCGCTACCGGCAGGCCAATGTAGCCCGCCACCCCAATAATATTCCGGGTTGCGGCCCCTACCGCCTGGCTGACTGGGAAACCAACCGACAGCTGCGCTTTCGGCATAAGATAAACTGGTGGGGCGACAACGTGCAGCCTACTCCCTTTGTGCTGCAGGCGCGACCCCGCGAACTCATCTATTCCGTTTTGCCCGACGATGCGGCGGCGGCCCTGGCCCTGCGGCGGCACGAGCTGGATGTTTATCCGCAGGTGCCCGCCCGCATTTTTCAACAGTTGCAAGCTTCGCCCGCCGCCCAGCAGGACTTCGTGTTTTCCACCGCTCCGTCGTACGACATTTTGACGGTGGGCTTTAATACGCAGCGGCCCGCCTTGCGCGACAAGCGCACTCGCCTAGCTCTCAGCCACCTACTTGACCCGGCTGGCCTCATGGCCGCCACGCAGCTAGGCCAGGGCCGCCGCACGGTGGGCCTGCTGCGGCCCGATAATCCTTTCTACAACGACAGCCTACCGCTGCCTACCTATGCGCCTGCCCAGGCCACTGCATTGCTGCGCCAAGCGGGTTGGCAGCGGAGCGCTGATGGCCAGTGGCGGCAACCAGGCGGGCCACCGCTAGCCCTGACGCTACGCTACCGGGCTACCGAAACCAATTTTGCCACCGTGGCGCTGCAACTGCGCGCGGCCGCCGCGCAACTCGGTATTTCTATTACGCTGCTGCCCTCGGATAATTCGGTGGTGACGACGAGCCTCGAAACGGGTGATTTTGATTTGTACGTGCGGTTGGTAAAGAGCAGTCCATTCGGGGTCAATTTCATGCCCATTTTGCACACCGCTGCCATCGGTACGGGTAATTTTCCGCGCTTTGGCCGCCCTGACACCGACCGGCTGCTCGCAGCCATTTCGACCGAGGGGGACTTGCCCCGCAAACGGCGGCTGCTGCGGAGTTTTCAGGTACTTATGCGTGAGGAGATGCCCTTGCTCCCGCTGTTTTTCATGCCCTATCGCCTGGCGGCCAGTCGCCGGCTGCAGCACGTGGTAGCCTCGGGCATCAAGCCGGGCTACGCGGCCATGGCACTTTCGTGGCCCGCCAGCCCTACCCCGGCGGGCACGCCCTAGCGCAATGGGCCGCTGGCTGTTGGCCCGGCTAGGGCGTGCCGCAGTGGCGGCCTGGCTCATTGCCTCGCTGGTTTTTATTGGCAGCCGCTTGGTGGGCGGCGGGCCTGAGCAGCTAGCCCTGAGCGACGCGACCGACCTGAGCCGCCCAACGGGGGGGGGCCGCACGCTGGCTCGCCAGCAAGCTGCTGAGCAGGCAGTGCGCCACCGCTTGGGGCTTGACTTGCCCCTTTTTTACTTTTCGCGCACGGCGCGCCCACCAGTGCAGTGGCAGTGGCACGGTCCGGCCAATCAGTATCACCGCTGGGTAGCGGGCCTGCTGCGCGGCGACCTGGGCTACTCGTACCGCGATGGCCAGCCCGTGGGCACCTTGCTAGGGCAAGCCGTTGCCTACAGCCTACCGCTCACGGGCAGCGCAGCACTACTGGCCGTGGGCCTGGCCCTGGGGCTAGGCCTGTACCTGGCCCCAGGGCCAGCCGGCTGGCGGCGGCGGCTGCTATTGGGGTTGCTGGCGGGCTGGCAAGTCACGCCACTTTTTTTGCTGGCCCTCGGGTTGCTGCTGCTTTTTGCTAATCCTGATTTTCTGAATATTCTGCCCGGCAGCGGCCAGGCCCCGGAAGCGGCCAGCAGTGTTGAGCTAGTTGGCTACTGGCTGGCCCGCTCGGCCCTGCCTTTGCTAAGCCTCGTGCTAGCGGTGCTGCCCGAGCTAACACTGCCGCTGGCAGCGCTGCTGCGCCACGAGCTGAAGGCAGGCTACGCCACTACGGCCCGCGCCAAAGGCCTCACGGCCGCTCAGGTGCTGCGCCGCCACGCCCTGCCCAACGCGCTATTGCCTTTGGTTACGACCCTCACCGACCTGCTGCCCACCCTGGTGGCGGGCACAGTGGTAGTGGAAGTACTATTTGGCCTGCCCGGCGGCGGCCGCCTGCTGGCCGAGGCCGCCGCCGCCCACGACTACCCCGTGGTGGTGGCCGCCGTGCTGCTGAGTGCCGCGGCCCGGCTGCTAGGGTTGGTAGTGGCCGATGTGCTGTATTTCCTAGCCGACCCCCGCCTCCGGCCTTCCGCATGAAAATAGCCTGGCCTTCTTTTGGGGCGCAGCCGGCCTTTTGGCTAGCTCTGGGCTGGCTGCTACTGCTAGCCGCAGTGGCGCTGCTGGCACCCTGGCTGCCACTGCCCTACCCGGCCGCTACTCCCGACTTACTGCACGTGTCGGAGCCACCACGGTGGCCGGCCGCCGGCCCGGCCCACTACTTTGGCACCGACCCCCTGGGCCGCGACGTGCTGGCTGGCCTGGTGGCCGGCGCCCGGCGGCTGTTGCTTCTTAGCCTGCCGGCGGCGCTGCTGGCCACCGGGGCGGGCGCGCTGGCGGGCACGGCGGCGGGCTACTGGGGCAACCAGCACCTGCGCCTGCCGTTGGCGGCGGCCACCGGGGCGCTGGGCGTGGCCTGGTGGGCACTTGCCTTACCGGGCATTTTGCTAGCCTATATATTATTAGCAAGCACGCTAGTACTTATGCTCCTGACCCGGTGGCCGCTACCCGCCGCCTGGCTGCGCCGGCATTCACTGGCATTTCCGCTCGATGCCCTTGTGCTGGGGGTAGCCACTTTGCTGGGGGCCGTGCCCCGGCTGGTGCTGCTGGTAGCCCTGGCTGCGGGTCCGCCACCCTCGCATTGGCAACTACTGGCTTTACTGACGCTGCTGGCCTGGCCTGGCACGGCCCGCCTGGTGCGGGGCCAGATGCTGCAAGTGCGGGTGCAGCCGTTCATCGCGGCGGCCCAGGCTAGCGGCTTACCACCAGCCCGCATTTGGTGGCGCCACGCCCTGCCCCATGCCAGCCGCCCGCTGCTGGCCTACGCTCCGCTGAGCCTAGCCGGGCTGATTGGCCTCGAGAGCGCCCTGGCCTTCATTGGCCTTGGCCAAGGGCCAGAGGTGGTAAGCTGGGGCAGCCTGCTGGCAACGGTTCGCCAAGACCCAGCCGCCTGGTGGGTAGCGGCCGGCCCAGGGCTAGCGCTGTTCTGCACGCTGCTCGCGCTACAGAAAGTAGCCAAAACCGGCGAAAAAGACCGGTAATTTTCAAGTCTGGTGACCCCACTCACTGCTTCTTATTGTCACAATAACGGCCATGTAGCGTTAGTCTTGATTTGCGTATAATTTGCTAATATTTTAAAAATCAATACTTTATTAGTTAAAAAATATTTTACACAATCGATTAATTAAATCTTTTCAAGCAGTAATTATCCTTTTACCCTGCGTAGATAGCCGTCTCTTGATGTCACAAAAACTAGCTAATTGTCCTTTCGCCGCCACGAGAGCGGCCGTAATCTTGTAATAGAATTACACTTCGATAACCAACGCACAGCCACCTTATCTGCCATCAGTTTTGCTAGCTACCATGAAGAGCGCTTTCACAGCCCGGCAGCCTGCTCCCTACCCTAGCCCGTTGCCAGCCGAGTACGCGGCCTCGTCGACCGAACGCGATTTCACGACCCTTGATGGTCGCATTGTGCCACGGGTGCTGGGCGAAATGGCTTTGCGCCAACACACCGCCTTGCTGGTTGGCGGCCTGCTTATCGGCGAATGGCCCGAGCAAATTTAAGCAAGCACTCAGGTTATCCTTATTATAATACCTTACAAATTATCCACTTATCCTCGTTACTTTTATTAATAGTCCAATTATAGCTGAACAAGTATTTCAGAAGCGGAAGGCTTATAGTATGAAAGCCCGTTGGCCTTGCCAACGGGCTTTTTGCGTGTGGCGGCTAGCCCAGTGAGGCCAGTTGCTGCTGCACCAGCGCCAGGCCGTCCGCAAAGGAATGAGGCTGGTAGCCTAGTTCGCGGACGGCCTTGTCGATGCGGAAGCCGGTGCGCGGCGGCCGACGCGCGGGCTGCGCAAACACTTGTGCATCAACCCGCTCCAGCAACGCGGCATCGAGCTGAAACGTGGTGGCCACCCGCTGGGCCATCTGGTAGGGCGTAAGTAGCTCGCGCCCACTGAGGTGAAAGATGCCCTGCGCCGATTGCCGGGCCAGCAGCCAGCAGCCCTGGGCGAGGTCCTCAGCCAGGGTTGGGGTGCGCCACTGGTCATCTACTACCTTGATTCTCTGCTGCTTGCGCAGAGAATTATACACCCACAGCACTAAGTTGCTGCGGCCGCCGGCCAGGGCAGTGCCATAGACCAGCACCGTGCGAGCGATGGCCCAGCGCAGGCTAGCCGTGCCCTGCACCACCTGCTCGGCCGCCAGCTTGCTAGCCCCGTAGTGGCTGATGGGGTCCGGCACGGCATCTTCGCTCAACAAGGCCTCGGTACCGTTGAAGATAAAATCGGTACTAAGGTGCGTGAGGTGCACGTCGAGCCGGGCGCAGGCCGCCGCCAGGTGGGCTACGGCAGTAACGTTCTGCGTCCAGCAATCGTCTTTATTCAGCTCACAATCATCTACTTGAGTCATGGCGGCCGTGTGAATGACGTGGGTGGGCCGTTGCTGCGCCAGCACCTGCTGCACCTGGGTTGCATCGGTGACATCGAGCAGCACGAAATGTAGGTCAGGGTAGCTGGTAGCCAACCGGTTAGCGCCGCGCGCCGTGGCCACCAGCGCCACGCCGGGCGCCTGGTGCAGCAGCGCCACGAGCTTCTGCCCCAGCAACCCATTAGCACCAGTGAGGAGAATCTTCATACTGCCTAATACTTGTAGCCGTACAACTCGCTGATTTTCTTTTTCTTGAGCTTCTCCACGTGCATCGTCATCTTGAGGTCAGTGGTGGGGCGGTCGCGGCCGTCACGGGGCAGGGCAGCTATTTTGTCGATAACCTCTTGGCCCTGAATAACTTGCCCGAACACGGTGTACTGCCCGTCCAGAAAATGCGCCCCCTGGTGGTTGCCCACCAGGTAAAACTGGCTCCCGCTGCTGGCCCGTTGCGGGTTCACGAAGTCGGCTTGGCGGGCGGCGGCCACGGCGCCGTAGTCGTGGCGGTGGCCGGCGGCCAGCTCGGCCGGGATGGTGGGCTCATTGGGCGGCCCTTGCCCATCGTTGGTGGGGTTGTCGTCCTTGGAGTTGGGGTCGCCGCCCTGCACCATAAAACCCGGAATGACCCGGTGAAACGTGGTGCCATTATAATACCCGCTCTGAGCCTTTTTCATGAAATTGGCCCGGTGCAACGGTGTGTCGCTGAACAGGATAAGCTTTATCTCGCCCAGGCTGGTGCTGATGGTCACCACCTCATCTTTTTTGCTGATGCGCGGCTTTTTGGCCGCCTGGGCCGCGAAGCTGGCCGCCAGGCTCAGTAGCAGCACTAGGGCGCTCACCCGCCGGAAACGAAGATTCCAATTCATAGCTTCTAACAATAAGGTGCTTTTCCTATTCCCCGACTAGCCCCGATAAATCCCTAAAGGTCACCCCGGTGCTCGCGGATGCTAGCCAGGATGGCCGCCCCGCCGTGGCTTAGCACGTGCTCGGCTACGGCCATGCCCAGGCCCTCGGCCTGCGCGGCGGGCGCGGTCTGCGTGTAATCCACGTATTCTTCGCCACTGAGGCTGATGAGGCCGCCGTGTAAATGAATATCGCCGGCCGGCGTGAGGCTAGCCAGCGCGAACGATGGAATACTGCACCCGCCTTCCATCGTGCGCAAAAAGGCGCGCTCGGCCAGCAGGCAACGGTGCGTGTCGGCATGGTCGAGGGCCTGCTTTATCTTCTCCTTCAAGCCTTTATCCAAAAACCGGGAGCTTTCGACCGCAATGCTGCCCTGGCCCACGGGCGGCACAAAGCGGTCGGCCGGCAGCTGGTGGCGAATGAGGTGGTCGTAGCCCATGCGGTGCACGCCAGCGTAGGCCAGCACCAAGGCATCGTACTGGCCTTCTTCGAGCTTGCGCACGCGGGTTTGGAGGTTGCCGCGCGCCTCGGCCGTGTTGGCTAGGGGGTAGAAGCGCCGCAGCAGGGCCTTGCGCCGGGTGCTGCTGGTGCCCAGCAGAATGCCCGGCCGGGCAATGTCAAAGTTTTCTTGAAAACTGATGACCACGTCGTTGACCCGCTCACGCTCCAGAAAAGCCAGCAGCTCTAGGTCGGGCGGCAGGGTGCTCTGCACGTCCTTGGCCGAGTGGATGGCCAGGTGCGTTTCGCCCCGGCGCAGGCTTTCTTCCAGCTCTTCGGTGAAGACGCCCTTGGCGCCAATTTTGGCCAGCGAGCGGTCGAGTACCTGGTCGCCCACGGTTTGCATAGGCACAATTTCGGTGGCTAGGCCGGCTTGGTTGAGCAGGCTGGCTACGTGCTCGGTTTGCCAGAGTGCAAGGCGCGAGGCGCGGGTGGCGAGGCGAATAACTGATTCAGACATACGTAATTATCGACTTGGCGCTTAGTCTTTCGGCAACAGCAGCGGGTGAAAGCGCAAACCATCTAAACGATTGAATTCGAGCGAGGGTGCCGGAATTTTAAAGAATTGCCCGGCACTCACCAGCGGCTGGGCGGTGGTGCCGTTGAGCCCCGGCAGGCGGGCTAGCGTGACGTCGGGCGAGAGATAGAACTGGCGGTAGCGGGTGAATTTCACTTCTTTACCGTCGGCCCCCACGTAAGGCGGGTTGGCGTGGCCGCCGGTCATGCCGCTGGCGCTGTACCCCACATCCAGGTTGAGCCAGCGCGGAAACGACGGCCCCACCGGCAGCACCGAGGCCAGGTTCAGCGACAACCAGTACTGCTGGCCATTATAGTCCTTTAGCATCTGGTTACCAATCTTTTGCCCTAGCAAATTGGGCCGGTACTGCGGGTAGATACTCTGCCGCCAGCCGTAGCGCATCCCTACTTTTTGCTCACCAAAGCCGTATTGCTGGCCCATAAACAAGCCAATGCCGGTGAGGTTGGCCACCATGTCGCCCTTCGAGAAGCCCCAGCCCTCGGAGCGCCCGTCAAACAGCTCAATAGTAGTCTGATACAGCAGCGCCACTAGGCCCCCCGTGAGCACCGAAGCGCGCTCATTCACGCCGCTCCAACGGAATAATTCATACTCGCCCCGGCTGATGGCGTAGGCTGTGGTGGCGTGGCCCACCTTGTCCATTTGCAGCCACTCGCCGTTGTCGTCGAAGGAGTGAAATGGCACGCGCTTGGTGTACCACGTTTTGCCTAAGAAGTAGGAAGTCAGCGCGTAAACGACCACCGTACCCGCCACCACGCCAATAAACCGGCCCTGGTTGATGCCCTGACTTATGGCCGGGTCAGGGGGCGGCGGCAGCCCCACCTGCGCCCGCACTGGCTGGTTAAGGCCCAGACTGAGGGCTAGCAAAAGCGGATGGAGGCGGTGGCGCATCGGGCAAAGGTCGGGCACGTAGCGCGGACTCGCCGAGTCGATGCGTGGATGGCTTGCCGAAACGGCACGTAGCGCAGACTCGCCGAGTCCGCGCTACGTGCCTAGGCCACGCGCAGCTGCTGGCCCATGCGCAGCGAGGCGTCGATGAACACCATGCGCGGGTTGGCGTTGCGCTCAATGTGGTAGTGGGCCGTATTAAGTTCTTCGGTAAGCTGGTCGGCGTTGCGGGCGGTCACGAACTTGCTGAAACCCTGCACAAACTGCTGCTCGCCGCTGGGCAGGTGCGGCACCATCTGCGGGTCGATACCGAAGAGCAATACCTTGCGCAGCAACCCTAGCGAGAAGCTCAGCTGCTCCTTCTGGTTTTCGCGGCCCATCTTCTGAAATTCGTCGGCCAGGGCCATCATATCGCTCATCTTCAAGGAGTAGCATTTACGCATCCACTTGATGAAAAACTCGGCGTAGTCGTGGTCGGCGCTCTGCTCACGGCTGGCGATGGCGGCGCCCAGGTTGCCTTCGGCCAGCTGCGCCACCTGGCGGGCCTTTACTTCGGGCAAGTGGTAGTGCGCTGTGAGATAATGCGTTATGTCATCTTCCGAGAAAGGCCGCACCACCACCGGCTGCACCCGGCTGAGGATGGTGGGCAGCAGCCGCTCGGGCTCGTTGCTGACGAGCAAAAACACCGTGGCGGGCGGCGGCTCCTCCAGCAGCTTGAGCACGGCGTTGGCGGCGGCCGGGTGCATCAGTTCGGGCAGCCAAAGGATAACGAGCTTAAAACGCGCCTCAAAGGCCTTGAGGCTAACCAGCTTGAGCAACTGGCCAGCCTCTTCTTTTGAGATGCTACCCTGTTTATTTTCGGCCCCAATGTGCTGCATCCAGTCGTTGAAGCCCTGGTAGGGGCTTTCGGCCAGGAAGGTGCGCCACTCGGCCATAAACTTGCCGCTGGTCGCATCCTTGGGCACTGCCTTGGTAGTAGTGGTGGGCAGGATAAAATTGAGGTCGGGGTGCGCTAGCTTACTGATTTTCAGGCAGGCCGGGCAGTGCCCACAGCTATCGGCGGCGTCCTCGGCGCGGCCCTCGCAGTTGAGGTACTGGGCATAGGCGAGGGCTAGCGGCAGCGCTGCCGAGCCCTCGGCCCCGCGAAACAGCTGGGCGTGCGCCACGTGCCCGCGCTGTACCGATTGGCGCAGCACCTGCTTGAGGGCGGTTTGGTTGGGGATATCCTGAAAGCGCACAGCCTATATTTTCATTGTATGACGAACCACCACCTCAAGCACTAGGTAGTAAATTCCTATTATTCCCGCTGTGGCGAGCACTTGCTGCCACCATATCCCGGCAAAGCGCTGCACCGCCCGGCCTATGCAGATGCTACCAATTATGACAAGACCCAGCCACACTAAATTGGGGTGCCCAGCTGGCATTTTAGCTAGTAGCCAGGCGTGTAGGCTAATGAGAGCAAAGCCGCCCAGCATTCCTATCAACACTGTGGTTAGACCAGGGGCGGCTCGCGAAGGATTCATTGATGTTCCGCTTGGGACTAGGCTAGTGTCTAACTAGTTAGTTGTCTGAGGCAGGCGTTTTATCCCACACACGGTCGCCTTCCGTTTGCTTGAAAACCTCGGCAATAATCGCCTGCTCCACGGCATCGTAAGGCAGGCTGCGCCGGCTCATCACGCGCTCGGCCACCTCGGCAAACTTGCCTAGCTTAAAGGTTTCGAAGCCCGAAGCGCCGCCCCAGCTGAAGCTCGGGATGAAGGTGCGTGGGAAGCCCGCGCCGAACACGTTAGCTCCCACGCCCACCACCGTGCCGGTGTTGAACATGGTGTTGATGCCGGCCTTGGCGTGGTCGCCCATGAGCAGGCCGCAGAAGGTTTGGCCGGTATCTACGAAGCGCTTGGCGGCGTGGCTCCACACTTTTACCGGGGCGTAGTTGTTTTTGAGGTTCGAGGTATTGGTATCGGCCCCCAGGTTGCACCACTCGCCAATAACTGAGTTGCCGAGGTAGCCATCGTGGCCTTTGTTGCTGTAGCCCAGCAAGATGCTGTTGCCGACTTCGCCCCCTACTTTCGAAAACGGACCAATGGTGTTATCGCCGCGCAGCTTGGCGCCGGCGTTCACGTGGCTGCCCTCGCACAAGGCTAGCGGACCTTTGATGATGGCACCCTCGTGCACTTGCGAATTTTTACCCAGGTAGATGGGGCCATCTTCGGCGTTGAGAATGGCGGCGCGGATTTTCACGCCCTCTTCGATAAAAATATTCTCGGCACCATACACGATAGTGTGGGCATCGCCCACCGGCGCCGAGGTGCGGCCCGCCGTAAGCAGCGCAAAATCGCTCCGAATCTCGGCCCCATTATGCAGAAATAAATGCCAGGGCCGCTCGATGAGCGACACTTCTTCCGGCGTTTGGCGCACGGCGAGGCCGTCCTGAATAAGCTCGGCCACTTTAGAAGCGTCGGCGAGGTGCGCGGCTAGCAGCGTTTCGCCCTGGTAGAGGCCCTCGCCGGGTTGCAGGGCCAGCACCTGGCGGGCCAGCAGGTCGTCGGGGCAGGCGGCGCCGTTTACCACCAGCGCAGGGCCGGCCACGTCGCCGGCCGGAAATTTGGCCTGCAAGTAAGGCTGCGTGAGGTAGCCCACCGAGGTCGAGGCTAGCCGAAGCTGCCACTTCTCGGCGATGGTGAGGATGCCGCAGCGCAGCGCCGCCACCGGCCGCGTGAAGGTGAGCGGCAGCAGGTGCGGCCGAACGGCCGGGTCATCAAACAGCAAAAGGTGCATGGCAGAAAACAGTTAGCTCGGGCAGTTGATTTGCCGGAGCGGAGCAGGAAAACAAATTTACGGCGGCTAGCCGGGTAGCCACGCAAAAAAGCTCCTCCCGAGGTAATCGGAAGGAGCTTTTTTGCGTGGCTAGCGACTAAGGGCCAGAAGCTATTCTTTGCCCGCGCTGCTCTGAGCTTTGTTGGCGTAGCGGCTGCGGAATTTCTCAACGCGGCCGGCGGTGTCGATAAACATGTTCTTACCCGTGTAGAAGGGGTGCGAAGCGCTGCTTACCTCGATTTTAATCACCGGGTAGGTGTTACCGTCTTCCCACTGGATGGTCTCGGCCGAGGTCATCGTGGAGCGGGTAATAAATTTGAAGTCCGACGAGGTGTCTTGGAAAACTACCTGGCGGTACTCGGGGTGCGTGTCCTTTTTCATATCGGAAGGGCTTATTTACCTGTTAAACCCTGCCGGTTTTGCGGAAGGGACTGCAAAAGTACGCATTAGCTGCCACAAAGTCAACTGCTGCCCGTAGTTTCGCGCCTTGTACTGCGGATTCGGTGGATTCGCGGCACGAGTTATTTGAACTGAACTGGGCACAGATTCGCAGAATCCACGCTACAGTTCTTTATTCCCTTGCCGACCATGCGCCTCTGCTTCGCTTCCAACAATGCCCACAAGCTCGATGAAATTCGGCCGCTGCTGCCCACCGGCATCGAGCTGCTGAGCCTGGCTGACATCGGCTGCCACGAGGAACTGCCCGAAACCCAGCCTACCCTTGAGGGCAACGCCCGCCAGAAGGCGCAGTACGTGTGGGACCACTTTGGCGTGGCCTGCTTTGCCGACGACACGGGGCTGGAAGTGGAGGCCCTGGGCGGCGCGCCCGGCGTGTACTCGGCCCGCTACGCCGGTCCCCAGCGCGCGGCCGCCGACAATGTGGCCAAGCTGCTGCGCGAGCTGGCTAGCCAGCCTGAGCGCCGGGCGCGCTTCCGCACGGTTATTTCGCTGGTGCGGGGGGCTAGCGACGTGCATGAGTTCAGCGGCGAGGTGCCCGGCCGCATTGCGGCGGCGCCCATTGGCAGCCGTGGCTTTGGCTACGACCCCGTATTTGTGCCCAGCGAGGGCGACGGCCGCACGTTTGCCGAAATGACCCTAGCCGAGAAAAACCTGCTCAGCCACCGGGCGCGGGCAGTGGCCGGGCTGGTGGAGAAATTAAAAATGCGGAATTAAAAAGTATAAATGCCCCGGTTTGCCCGCCGGTTTGCCACTTGCTGCCGACCTTTGCCTAGCCGACGTGCGCCAAATAATTTTTAATTCTTAATTTATAATTTTTAATTGAAAGCTCCCTACCTCGTTGGTATCACGGGCGGCAGCGCCTCGGGCAAGACGACGTTTTTGCGCCGCCTGCTCGCCGCTTTCCCCGAACGCGACATCTGTTTGATTTCGCAGGACAACTACTACCACCCGCGTGACCAGCAGTTTCGCGACGAGCAGGGCGTCGAGAACTTCGACCTGCCCAGCAGTATCGATTCGCTGGCCTACGCTGCCGATGTGCGCCTGCTGCGCGCCGGCCAGGAGGTGCGGCGCCAGGAATACACCTTTAATAACCCCAACGTGGTGCCCGCCGAGCTGGTGTTTCGGCCCGCGCCCATTGTGGTGGTGGAGGGCATCTTCGTATTCTACTTCGAGGAAATCGCCAAGCTGCTCGACCTCAAGGTGTACATCGATGCCCAGGAGCACGTGAAGCTGCACCGCCGCATCGTGCGCGACCGCGACGAGCGCGGCTACGACTTGCAAGATGTGCTGTATCGCTACACCAACCACGTGGCCCCGACCTACGAAAAGTATATCCAACCCTTTAAGGCTGACGCGGATATCATCATCCCGAATAATCGCCACTTCGAAAATGGGCTAGCCGTGCTCATCGGCTATCTGCGTAGCAAAGTGGCCGAGGGTGCCTAGCCCTTTCGGCCTCACCTAACCCTAGCCGCAACACCTTGTATAGCAAAGCCGAAGCTTCTCAGCTCCGCCAGGCCTTCTGGACTGCCTTTGGCCAGTACATGGCCCCCGTGCAATCGTTTGATGGCTGGCCGGTAAGCTGGGTCAACTACAAAACGGGCGTCAAAGGCGTGGCCTTTAAAATGCACGCCGACAACCGCCGGGCCAGCATCGGCATCGAGCTGACGCAGCCCGACGCGGGCGTGCGCGAGCTGTTTTTTGAACAGTTTCTGGCCCTCAAAACCCTGCTGCACGAAACCCTGGGCGAAGACTGGACCTGGGAGGCCGCGGCCGTGAACGAACACGGCCAGCCACTGAGCCGCATCTATAAAGAACTGGCGCCGGCCAATGTGTTCAGCCGCGACGACTGGCCGGCGCTCATTTCTTTTTTCAAGCCCCGGCTCATTAAGCTGGATGAGTTTTGGAGCGGCGCGCAATATGCTTTCGACGACTTGCGCGACTAGGGGCACCCTAGCCGGACGAGGCGATTACTTAGCGGTTGGCGGGAGCAAAACCAGGGGCTGCGCCGGGTCAAAATGCCCTTGTTTTTCCAGCAATTGGGCGGCGGCGGCTACGTCGGCCGGGTCGTGGGCACTCACTAGGATGAGCGAACCCGCCGAGCCGATGGTGCTGAGCACGAAGCTTTGGCCGGGCCGCAGCTTGAATTTTTTCAGGGTGGGCAGGTGCTGGCGCAGGTAGCGCAGGGTAGCGTCGTGGTTTCGCGTTACCACAACAACGGGCAGATAGTCACCGGCTTGGATGATTTCAAACGGCTTAGTTTCCCCCACAATGGGCGTAACGGTGCGCGTGTAGTTGCTGCGAAAGCGCGCCCGGAAATTCTGGATTACCTGCCCGGCGTCGTCGCTGTCGGTCCAGTACAGCACGTAGCGAAATAGATTGGTGTACTCGGTGGCGGCGCTGGGAAACGTGCGAGCGAAGAGCGCCGCCGCCTCCCGCACAAAGGCCTGGTCGATTTGCTGGCCGCGGGCGATGTAGCCCGTCATCAGCGGGTACAGGGCGTGGGCGTAGCGGTCGATGTAGCTGTCCTGGTACCACTCGCCGGCCTCGGGCTGGCCTGTTTGCTGGGCGTAGAGCCACTCGCCGGCCACGGTGGCCAGGGCCTCTTCCATAAGGTGGTAAGCGTCGCGGTGCGGCACCGGGTCGGCGCGCAGGTACCAGTGCTCCAGCTGCTGCTGCAAGGCTAGCCGCTGCTGGGTGGAGAGCGCGTGGCTCATCTCGTGAAATATGACGGACGTGGCCTCGGCAAATTTGCGCGAGGTGGGGTGCGTGCCCACCAGTACAAGGTTGCCGACGGTAGTAGCCTGGTTGGTGAAGGTGGCGCCAGCATCAAGCTGCGGACTGAGCAAAATGCGGAACGGCACGGCATCGGGCCACACGCTGCCATAAAAAGTCCGCAACTGGCCAAATCGCGCCAGCAGGCCTTTCTCGGCCAGAAAACCGGCGTAGGCGGCGCGCTGGCGGGCTAGCTCGGCGGCGTGCGGCTGCCAGGCCAGCGTATCGAACGCGGGCTGGAGCTGGTGATAAATAGTGTCGAGGCTAGCGAGCACTTCATTAGGCAGCAGGCCCACGGTGCGGCGCTGCAAGTCGGCCAGGTCGGTGGCATCGGCGGCGGCGCTCAGGTAAGCGGGCTCGCTGCTGGCCTGGCTGCCGATGCGGCCATCGGGGTAGTTTTGGCGCGGGCAACTGACTTCGGTATCGAGCTGGCGGTAGCGCCGGAGCCAGCGCTGCGTGGCCGGCGTGTTGAAGCGGCTAGCCTCGAAGGTGCGGCGATTGCCCCGGTAGCCGTTGCCGGCCGCGGCCTGCACAAAGCGCACCAGGCTATATATCCGGCTGACCTCGACCGTAGCGGCTGAGCTAGTGGGGCCGGGCCGCTGGGGTTGGGCTGCTGCCAGGCCAGCCGGCAGCAACAGCCCTAATAAAAGGATTTTCAGATACCGCATGACCACAAAAGTAGCCGGCTGGCCGGCACCGCCCACTAAGCCGTTTTGCGCTATATTTGTAGCTCTGCCCGAGCTATGCGCTATTCCCTTTCCCAGTTTAAACAGCTTATCCGCGTGGCCCTGGTGGCCCTGCCGGTATTGCTGTTGCTGGGCCTGAATGGCCGGACCGTGAGCTTGTTGCGCCCGGCTAGCCCGGCTCGCTCGCTGCTGAGTGCCGCCCCGCGCGCCACCGTCATCAAGCAAAAAGTACTGCTCGAAGCCGCCTCGCCGCTGAGCAGCTACGTGGCCCCAGCTTTCGCGCTAGGGTGGCTGCCCGAGGCAATGCCCGCTGCCTGGCTGCCGCGCCTGGTGCACCGGGCCGTGGCGGCCGCTAAAGCAAACGCGTCGAGCGCTTTCATCGCGCACGTGTGCCGCCAGCGGCTGCTGAGCGCGGCTTTGTCGCCGCAGGCACCCTAGCCGCAAGGCGGGCGAGCAGGCAGGTACGGAGCGGAACCGCTCGGTCGCCTTCGCTTTAGCGCTTTTGTCGGCAATTCAATTCGGTTAATTTCTACTTTATACTTCAACGCAATGCGTTACAAAGGACTCATTATCACGCTCACGCTCATCGTATCGGTGCTGTGCGCGTACTTTCTGTTTTTCACCTACGTTTCGCGTGGGGTGCAGGACAAGGCCGTGGCCTACGCCACGCGCAATGGCCAGCTCGATGAAAACAAGCGCCAGCACTACCTCGATTCGGTGTGGCGTGCGCCGGTGTTCGGCAACTACACCTACCGCGATGTGAAGCAGAGCGAACTAGGCCTGGGCCTCGACCTGAAGGGCGGCATGCACGTAACGCTGGAAGTTTCGCCGGTGGAAATCGTGCGCGCCATGTCGGGCAACTCCAAAGACCCCGCTTTCAACAAAGCGCTGGAGCTAGCCCAGGAGCGCCAGAAAACTAATTCGGGCACGGCTTTCACCACCCTGTTTTACCAGGCGTACAAGGAAGTAGCCCCGGGCCAGCCGCTGAACCGCATTTTCGCTAACTCGGTCAACAAAGACCGGAAGATTGACCTCAACAGCACCGATGCCCGCGTAATCGCCGCCATCGACAAAGAAGAGGAAGACGCCATCGGCCGCTCGTTCGACATCCTGCGCAAGCGCGTGGATAAGTTTGGCGTGAACCAGCCCAACATTCAGCGCGTGAAGGGCACTGGCCGCATCCAGGTAGAGTTGCCCGGGGTGGACAACCCCGACCGCGTGCGCAAGCTGCTGCAAGGCCAGGCTAAACTCGAATTTTACGAAGTGTGGGGCCAGAACGAGGTAGTGCCCTACCTCGGCCAGCTCGACCAGATTCTGACCGCCAAGCAGAAAGCCGCGGCGCCGGCCGCCGGCGCAACTGCTGCCGCCGCTGGCGCGGCCAAGGGCGACACGACCTCGCTAGCCGCCCAGCTCGCCAAGAAGGCCCCGGCCGCTAAGGCCAGCGCCGACTCGGCCGCCGCTGCTAACCAGAAGGGCGGCGTGTTGGCTAGCCTGCTCACCATGCCCGGCGCGCTGGGCGTGAACCTGCGCGACACCGCCCAGATGAACCGCCTGCTGCGCTCAGACGAAGCCCGCAGCGTACTGCCCAACACGATGGCCCTGCTCTACACCAACAAGCCGGTGGAAGCCAATGGCCAGCAGTTTCTGCGCCTGGTAGCCGTGAAGAAAGACCGCACCGGCGCCATTGCCGCCCCCATCAGCGGCGAGGTGGTGAGCGACGCCCGCCAGGACTACGACCAGACCGGCCGCCCCGAGGTGAGCATGAGCATGAACCCCACCGGCGCCCGCAAGTGGGGCAAGATGACCGGCGCCAACATTGGCAAGCAAGTAGCCGTGGTACTCGACGACGTGGTGTACTCGGACCCCGTAGTGCAAAGCGAAATCACGGGTGGCAACACCAGTATCTCAGGCAACTTCTCCATCGACGAAGCGCAGGATTTGGCCCAGGTACTGAAAGCCGGTAAGCTGCCCGCCCCCACCCGCATTGTGGAAGAAGCCGTAGTTGGTCCTTCGCTCGGCAAGGAAGCCATCAACCAGGGCCTGTACTCGTCGCTGGCTGGCTTAGTTATCATCATGGTTTTCATGACGTTGTACTACGGTCGCGCCGGCCTCGTGGCCGATGCTGCCCTGCTCTTCAACATGTTCCTGATTCTGGGTGTGCTGGCCCAGTTCAGCACCGCCCTCACGCTGCCCGGCATCGCCGGTCTGATTCTGGTAATCGCCTCGTCGGTAGATGCTAACGTATTGATTTTCGAGCGGATTCGCGAAGAGCTCGACCACGGCTTGTCGCTGCACGATGCTGTAAACAAGGGCTACGACCGTGCTTTCTCGGCCATCTTCGACTCGAACGTGACCACCATGCTCATCGCCATCATCCTGGGCTTCTTCGGCACGGGCCCGGTGCAGAGCTTCGCCGTAACGCTCGGCATTGGCGTGCTTACCTCGTTCCTGTCGGCCGTGTACGTGTCGCGCCTCATCATCGAATGGCTGATTAAGGGCAAGACGACGAGCAGCATCACGTTCTCGACTTTCCTCTCGCGCAACCTGTTTCAAAACGTCAATTTCGACATCGTGGGCAAGCGCAAAATTGCCTACGCCGTGTCTACGATTATCATCGTGGTAGGCTTCGTGCTGATGTACGTGCAGGGCGGCCCCAACCTGGGCGTTGACTTCAAAGGTGGCCGCTCCTACGTAGTCGACTTCAACAAGGCGATGGTGGCTTCCGACGTGCGTAATACCCTGGAGCCCACCTTTAAGGGCACTGGCCTCGAAGTGAAGCAGTACGGCAGCCCCGACCGCCTGCGCATCACCACCAGCTACCTGGCCGAGGATGAAAGCCAGGCCGCCGACAAAACCGTGGCCGAAGCCCTCAACCAGGGCCTGAGCAAGTACCAGGCCGATGCACCGGTTATCCAGTCGACCTCGAAAGTGGGCGCCACCATCGCCGACGACATCAAGCGCACTTCGTTCCTGTCGCTAGCCCTCACCCTGCTCGGCATCTTCGTGTACGTGCTCTTCCGCTTCGAGAAGTGGCAGTATTCGATGGCCGCCGTGGTGGCCCTGTTTCACGATGCGCTGCTCGTTATAGCCTCCTACCCCATCGCCGCCGCCTTCGGCCTCAAGTATGAGATGGACCAGATTTTCGTGGCCGCCGTGCTTTCCATCATCGGCTTCTCGATGAACGATACCGTGGTTATCTACGACCGCATCCGCGAATACCTGCGCAACGACCCCAAGCTGACTTTCGCCCAGGTAGTAAACCCAGCCCTGAACTCGACGTTCTCGCGCACCATGATTACGTTCACCACGGTATTCCTGGTGGTGCTCGTGCTTTACATCTTCGGGGGTGAGACGCTGCGCTCGTTCTCGTTTGCCATGATTATCGGCATCATCTTCGGCACCTATTCGTCGCTGTTTATTGCCACGCCCATCATCCTCGACACTTATGGGAAGAAGGAAGAGCGTGAGCGCAAGGCCGCCGGGGAGGACCTCACCCGCCTGCCCGGCGATGCGCCCAAGCTGAATACCGCCACGGTTTAACCTCGTCGGTTACCCTACTTTTAGAAAAGCCCGGCCCTAGCGGCCGGGTTTTTTTATGCCCAGCCGCCAGGGCCGCTAGCCTGCTCCTTTACGGCGCCCGCCCGCCGGGTGCCGCCGGCGAAACGGCCGGCCCGGCTAGGCTACCATTCACATAGCAAAGTGCCTCGGCCAGCGAAAATTACAAATTTGCGTGCGCGCGCAATCTTAGTTTTGTTTCCCTTCGTAGATTTGCTCCGGGTGGGCAGTGGCTAGCCCGGTTTCCCGACAAGTTATAAAGCCGGCTAGCCCGCGCTGGTCAGCCTAAGCTTGCCAGCCTGGGCGCGGCGCAACGACTGCGGCGCAACTTTTAGCGCCCCACCGTTGCCGCACCCGCCTTTTGTCGATTTCAATCCGCTTTTTTTCCTTCCGCTTGCTATCAACCTTCTACTTTTCGTGAGAATAATTACGCTATTGCCAACGCGGGCTAGCCTCGGGATTATGCTATCGGGCCTGGCTGTGCTGGGCGCGTGCACTTATACCCAGGAGCGCATTCCAGAGCCAGCCTGCACTTCGATGCCCACCGTGGTTTCGTACAAAACCGACGTGCTGCCCATCTTAGTAGCCAAGTGCTACCGCTGCCACAGCGCAGCCAACTACAACAGCCCCACCCCCAACGGCTCGGGTGGCGCCTTAAATATGGAGTCATTTGCGGCGCTCAAAACCTGGACCCAGCCCATCGGCGGAGGGCCTAGCTATATCGTGGGCAGCATCCGGCAGCTGCCGGGCTATAACGCCATGCCCTTCGACGGGAAGAATGGCCCCGACGCCTGCCAAATCGCCACCATCAAAGCCTGGGTCGATGCCGGCGCGCTCAACAATTAAGGCGCGGCAATTCGGCCGGGCGGCTGGGCTGGCGCGGCTGGGCCTTGTGCTGGCGGGGCTAGCGCTCGGGCTCGGCAGCCCGCACCAGGCCCGGGCCCAGGGCAAATACATGACCCGCGCTGGCCACATCTCCTTTTTTTCGGCCTCCATTATGGAGGACATCGAGGCCCGCAACGATAAGGTGGCGGCGGTGTTTGACCTGAACACCGGTCAGGTTGCCTTTTCGGTGCCCATTCACGAGTTTCAGTTCAAGCGCACCCTCATGCAGGAGCACTTCAACGAGAACTACATGGAGTCGAATAAATTTCCGAAAGCCACTTTCACCGGCCAGCTTCTCAACGCGGCGCATGTGCTGAAACAGCTGCCCGGCGCCACTCAAACGGTGGAGGTCGAGGGCACTTTTACGGTGCACGGCGTCACGCGCAAAACCATTGCCACGGGCACTTTGCAGCTGCGCGACGGCCAGCTGGCGGTGTTTGCCTACTTCAACATCGCCCCGGCCGACTACTCCATCGACATTCCGCTGCTCGTGCGCGAGCACATTGCCAAGTCAGTCAGCGTGCGCGTCAACCTCAGCTGCGACCCTATAACGTCTGCCCTGGTATCACAGCCCTAATCGTTTTATTGCTAGCCTTTTATGAAAAAAATAATTACCCTCTTGAGTCGCCCCGTGCTGCTAGGGTTGCTGCTCGCCGCATGGGCCGCCCCGGCGGCGCACGCGCAGGCCGATTTGCTGGGCCAGCTAGAGCAGGAAACCAACAAAGACCAGCCTTCTCAAGTTGTGGAAGCTACCTTTAAGGCCACGCGCCTCATCAACGGCCACACCGTGCAAACGCCCGGCGAGGGTACCATGGTGTTTTTGATTTCGCACCGCTTTGGCGCCCTCAACAGCGGGGGCTATGAGTTCTTTGGCCTCGACCAGGCCACGCTGCGGCTAGGGTTCGAATACGCGCTCACCGACCGCCTGGAGGTGGGCGTAGGCCGCTCGTCGCTCAACAAAGTGTACGATGGCTTTCTGAAATACAAGGCCATTCAGCAGACTACCGGGGCGCGCGCCGTGCCGGTCTCGGTCACGCTGTTTACGTCGGCCGCCGTGATGACCCAGCGCATGAACAACGGCATCGACTACACGCTGGGCAAGCGCACGGCCTACTCCTATCAGGCGCTTATCGCCCGCAAGTTTAGCCCCGATTTTTCGCTGCAACTCATGCCCACGCTTGTGCATCGCAACTTGGTAATCAACGAGGGCGAGAAAAACGACGTGTTCGCGCTAGGGGCCGGCGGGCGCTATAAGCTCACTAAGCGCTTCTCGCTCAATGCGGAATACTATTATTTGCTACCTTCCTACACCGCCGACCACTACCGCAACTCAGTGGCGCTAGGGGTCGATATTGAAACCGGCGGCCACATCTTCCAGATGCACGTCACTAACTCGACGGGTATGATTGAGCAGCAGTTCATTACCCAAACTACCGGCAATTTCTTCGACGGCTATCTCTGCTTTGGCTTCAATGTGAGCCGCAACTTTACGGTGAAGCAGCGGGCGCGCAAAATCTAGCCCCTAATGTTTAGCCCACAAAAAAGCGGCCGGCTGCCCCAGGGCAGCCGGCCGCTTTTTTGTGGGCTAAACATTGGCAGTTAAACCGTTACGCCTTCTGCCACTACTTCTTTTACCTCAGGAACCATGCGCTTGAGCAGGTTTTCGATGCCCGACTTGAGCGTAACCGTGGCCGAGGGGCAGCCCGAGCACGAGCCTTGCAGGTTCACGGTCACGATGCCGTCGTGGAAGCTCTTGAAGGTGATGTTGCCACCATCCTGCTCCACAGCGGGGCGCACGTAGTTGTCGAGCAGGTCGATGATTTTCTGGCTCGTGAAGCCGTTCTGCTGCGTGGGGTCACCGGCGTTGGCGGCCTGGGCAGCCTTTTGCTCGGCGGCGGGGTCCACCAAAAACAGTTCGCCACCGGCCTCCACGTAGCCTTTGATGAACTGGCGCAACTCAGGAATGATGCTGGTCCAGCCCAGCTCGGGCTGGGTTTTGGTCACGGTCACGAAGTTTTGGGCAATAAACACGCGGCCCACGTAGTCGAAGCCGAATAGCTCCTGGGCCAAGGGCGAGTTGGCCGCCGCCTCCACGTTGGGGTAGTCTACACTCACGCCATCGGGCAGCAGGGTGGAGTTGAGCACAAATTTCATGCTCTCGGGATTGGGCGACGCCTCGGCGTAGATGGAAATAGCAGACATATCGGTGGTTTTTTACAGAGTTTCGGGCAATTGCCAACGGGCTAGGCCCGCTTGGCTTCTGGATTCGTTCTAAACAAAAGTCCTAACAAGAAATTCCGCACAAGGTTCTAGAGGCGGTTGGCCCGGGCGCGCAGTAGCAAGTCGGCTAGCACGAGCTGGGTCATAGCCTCCACAATGGGCACGGCGCGGGGCAGCACGCAGGCGTCGTGGCGGCCGCGGCCGGCCAGGGTCACAGCCTCGCCGGCCTGGTTGATGGTTTGCTGGGGTTGCAGCAGCGTAGCCACGGGCTTGAAAGCGACGCGGAAGAATACGTCCTGGCCGTTCGAGATGCCACCCTGGCTACCCCCGCTGTGGTTGGTGCGGGTGCGCACACGGCCCGCCTCATCGGTGTAAAACTCGTCGTTGTGCTGCGAGCCGGGCAGTTTGGTACCCTCGAAGCCCGAGCCGAACTCAAAACCCTTCACGGCATTAATGCTCAGCAGCGCGTGCCCTAGCACGGCGGGCAGCTTGTCGAACACCGGCTCGCCCAGGCCCACCGGCAGGCCGGTAGCCACGCCCGTTACCACGCCGCCCACGGTATCGTGCGCCGCCTGGGCCTGCCGAATGCGGGTTTCCATGCGAGTTGCGGCCTCGGCATCGGGGCAGCGCACCGGGTTGCTGTCGATGAGGCTCAGGTCGAGCTCTTCGTAGCTTTTGGCTAGCTCCACCTCACCCACGGCCGACACGTAGGCCTTTACCTCGACCCCGAAGTAGGCGAGCAGCGCGGCGGCCACGGCGCCAGCGGCCACGCGGGCGGCCGTTTCGCGGGCCGAGCTGCGGCCACCGCCGCGGTGGTCGCGGCGGCCGTATTTGGCGTCGTAGGTGTAGTCGGCGTGGCTAGGGCGGTAGGCGCCCGCAATGTGCGAGTAGTCGTCGGAGCGCTGGTCGGCGTTCGGGATAAACAGGCTGATGGGGGTGCCCGTCGTCAGCCCCTCAAATACGCCCGACTGCACCTGCACGCGGTCGGCTTCCTGGCGCGGTGTGGTGAGGGCCGACTGTCCCGGCCGGCGCCGGTCGAGGGCGTGCTGAATGGTAGCCGCCTCCAGGGCCAGCCCCGCCGGGCAGCCATCAATAATGACCCCAATACCTACCCCGTGCGACTCGCCGAAGGTGGTGATGCGAAAAAGCGTTCCGAAACTATTTGACATACCGTGTGCAATAAGCCCCAAAAGTAGCGCCGCTTTAGCGCGCCCGCCACCAGCCCACGGCCGCTAGCCCCAGCAGCGCGGCCACTAGCCAGGCGGCGTAGCGGCCCACTTGGTGGTACACATCCAGGGGTTGCAGCTGCGCATCGGCACGAGTCAGGGCCGGGCCGTAAAAAGCGTCGTCGGCAGGGCTAGCCGCGGCGGTAGCCCGCGCGGGGCCACTTATTGTCACGCGCAGTTCGGGCCGCAGGGTGTCGTAGCGGGCCGTTACGGGGTTGAAGAACGGCAGTTGCACAAGGCTATCGAAGGCGAGCACGCCGGGCCGCTGGGCCACCAGCCGGTAGCGAAAGCTTTTGCGAAAACGGCCATCGGGCAGTATTTCCTCGCGAGTGGTGGGGCCGTACACAGCTAGCCCGGCGCGGGCCGGCAAGGGCGGCGCCGTGAGGGCCGTGCCATTGCCACTGCCCTCCACACCAAATGTATAAGTAAACGCCTCGCCCGTGCGCAGGCGCGTGCCGCTGATGCCCTCGCGCAGCACGTACTCGCCCACCACGGCGGCGCCCGGCGGTGGCAGCGGCCGCACGGCCACGCGCAGCGCGGGCGCCGCGTAGGTTTTGTAAAAAGCCAGCCGCTCGGTATCGCCCGGCTGCGGCTTTTTTAGCAGCTTGAACTTGGTGAGCGTCAGTTGCAGGGCCGGAAATTGCAGCGTCTCCTTGGTCAGCGGGTAGTAGGTGCGCCCAGCCAGCCGGAACCGCAGAAACACCTGCCCGCCAGCGCGGCGCACAGTGTCGGGCAAGGGCGAAGGGTCGGGGGCAGTGACTTCCCAGGTAGTGGGCTGGCGCAGCTGGCGCAGTAGCTCGGTCAGCTGGTTGTTGAAGTCGTAGAAGTTGAGCAGCGCCTGGTCGGCCGGCTTCAGGTAGAAATACAAGTTCACGCGCACACCCTGGCCCACGTACACGCGCTCCTGGTCGGCCTCCAGGGCTAGCGCGCCCGCATCGGGCGGCTCGTAGAAGTACTGCGGCTTGGGCTTGCCCAGCAGTTGGTCGGCCGAGCCCACGCCCGTGCCGGGCGGGGCCGCGCTGGCATCGGGCGGGGGGCTGGCGGCGCCCACGTGCACCCGGCCGCCAGCGCTGCGCAGCACCTGCCCATTTACGGTAATAGTAAAGGCCGGCACCACGTAATCGCCCTCAGTATAAGGAAAGTAGCGCTGTGCCACCGTGAGCTCGGTACTGCGCTGGCCGCCCGGCAGCAGCCGCGTAGTGGTAGTAGTAGTGAGGCTAGCCGCCTTGCGAAAGCCCTCTATTTCGGGAAAAGCCGAGTGCGCCACCAGCGCCGCCCCTTGCAGCCGAAACGCCAGCGTGAACGGCCCCGCCAGCGGCACACTGATAGCGGGCGCTACCAGGCTTACCTGGCCAGCGGCGTCCGGGGCGGCGGGCTGAGCCCGGCTAGCCCCGGCCAGCAGCAGCCAGCCGGCCAGCCAGCACCCTAGCCACCACCCGCGCATGCCGCCCTGCCGAACAACCATTTTCTTATTTGCCACCGAAATTCAACTTGCCCACGAAGTTCGTAAAGCTAGCCCTTTACTGCCGCTAAGGGCTAGGCGGCGCCCGCGGGCGGCGGGCGGGGCGGGCAGAGCCAGGTCCTCCGCTCGGTGCCCTTGCTCAGGCAATCCCTCGCTGCTGGGACGTGGGAGCGCGCAACATCTTTTTTTCATATTATTAACTCCGCCTTTAGCAAAAATATGCGGGCTAGCCTTCAGCAATTTGTTTGTTTTCGAACCTGTTACGGGGTTTGGAAAGGCCCATTTTTGCGCACCCTTGGGCTGGAAGTTCCGTACAGACTGTTTGAGCACCAGATACTTAAGGTTATCAAAATAATGATAACCAGGTGCATTCATCCACCTAACTTATTTATTTTCAACTTCCTTTTCCTATGCCTACTCCTTTTTCCCCCGAGTCTGCACCTCGCGAGACTGGTCCCGATCAGCCGCTGTATGCACCCATCAAACGGCGGTCATTTTTTATGTATGCCGGGGCCACGGCCGGCGCTACGGCCCTTGTGCTGGCGGGCTGCGATAAGAGTGATTCCTCGTCTGGCACCATCGATGTGGGCTCGGGCGATGCCGGTATCCTGAACTACGCCTATGCGCTTGAGCAGCTCGAAGCTGCGTTCTACGCGCAAGTAAAGTCTACTACCAATGGCTATTATACCAGTGCCAGCGCCGCTGAGAAGCAGATTTTCGACGACCTGGCCCTGCACGAAGCCATTCACCGCGACTTTTTGCGGGCTGCTTTGCAGGCCAACAGCATCACGCCGCTGAAGGACTTGACGCCCAATTTTAGCAGCATCAACTTTGCTGACCGCACCAGTGTACTAGCCGCCGCTCAAAGGTTTGAGGACACGGGTGTGGCTGCTTACAACGGCGCCGGCCGCTTTCTTTCCAGCAACGCCAACCTGGCCCTAGCCGGCAAAATCGTGTCGGTTGAGGCCCGTCACGCCGCCCTCATTCGCGACCTGCGCAACTACGGCAAGTTTGTGGACAGCGACGTTGTAAACACTTTCACGCCCTCGGCCCCCGCTACAGCCGGCCTTTACGCGGGTGAAGGCACCCCCAACACTACCGCCAATACGCAGGGCAATGGCAACCCCGGCCCCGGCCAGGAACGCTCGAAGCGCCCGCCGCAGATTTTGCAGGCCGTCAACGAGTTTCTCGCAGAAGGCTCGAAGCTCTCGGCAAGCAGCTTCGCTTAGTAATCACCTTGTCATTCAATTGTTAATCATTGCCTTGTTATGGATTTTTTTCAACTTCTTTCTGACGTAGAGAAAGCCGACCCCGAGTTTCTCGACCGCATCAATCCCCGCCGCCGGGTATTTAAGTACTTGGGTAATGCCGGCCAAAAAATAACGGCCGCCGCTGTACCTGCCGTACTAGCCTCGTTCTTCAACCGTGCCTACGGCCAAAGCACCACGCTAACTGCCCCGGTGCAGGCCGTGCTCACGCTGGCTTTGCAGCTGGAGTACCTAGAGTATCACTTCTACAATACTGCCTTGAGCATTACCGGGCTGGTGCCTTCGCAGGAAACGCAGGCGATTACGACTATTCGCAACGACGAGGCTGGGCACATCAACGCGCTGCGGGCAGTACTAGGGACCGCCGCGCCGCAGCCCTACCTGTTTACCGATTTTGACTACTCGGGCGGCAGCGGTACCGGCTCCGGGCCCATGCGGAACGCGCTGCTGCCAGGCGCGGCCGGCAACGACAATGGCGCGCTGTTTTTCGCGGCTGGCCAGGCATTCTCCGATACCGGCCAACGGGCTTACAAAGGCGGCGCCCCCGTGCTCAACACCACGGCTACCAAGGATATTCTGGAGGCCGCGCTCAATATTCACTCGGTAGAGGCGCGCCACAACTCGCACTTCCGCACGGTGCGGCGGGCCTTGGTAGCCAACTCGCTAGGCTCGGCCGGCGCACCGGCCGTTTCGCCCTACGATGCGGCTCCCAAGAGCTGGATTAGCCTGATTGACAACGGGGGCCCCACGGCGCCCGATGGCAGCAAGCCCGCCAGCAAAGTATACGGGGCTGGCTCGCCGGCCACCGGCTCGCCCGATGCTTCGTACCCTAGCGAGGATAACACAACACAGGCCACAGTGAACCTGACCAGCCTCAACAGCACCTACACGGCGGCCGCCGTATCGGAGGCATTCGACGAGCCGCTGGACGCGGCCACCGTTAAAAGCATCGCCCTGCTGTTTACCTCTACCGCTGGCAAGGCCAAGGGTTTATTTCAATAGTCACCCTGACTAACTCGCTAGTCCTCAGCTTTAGCAGCTAGCCTAGCCAATTGGTTGGCGCTGATGTTCGCTTATTTATTCGCTTAATTTCAAAGCGGTCAGAATCCAGGCAAGCGCCACGCTCCGTACATGGGGCGTGGCGCTTTTGTATTTGAGCTGTTTTGGCTCCGGGTTTTGCCAGATTTTGTACTGCAGCCGTATGCTTCCGCTAGCAGGCTGACTTAAAATATCTGTTCCTAAGAAACCTCAACAATGCATTTGGCCGTATAGCTACCAAACCCGGAAATTTAATTTTTCCCTTTTCTCTCTTTATGTCAACCACCCCCAACTCTGATTTGCTCCTGCAAGAGCCGCGGGTAGAGCAGCCCCTCTACACGCCCATCAAGCGTCGCTCGTTCTTCATGTATGCCGGTGCTACGGCTGGTGCCACGGCTCTCGTACTGGCTGGTTGCAGCAAAAGCGACTCGTCGCCGGGTATGGTAAGTGTGGGCAGCGGCGATGCCGGCGTGCTTAACTACGCTTACGCGCTTGAGCAGCTCGAAGCCGCTTTCTACACGCAGGTTCGCACCGGTGGCTACTACATGGGTAGCAGCATCACGGCCGCTGAGAAAGCAATTTTTGATGACCTTTACTACCACGAGGTTATTCACCGCGACTTCTTCCGCGCTGCTATCATGGGGGCTAGCGCCACGCCAATCAAGAGCCTGACGCCCAATTTCAGTGCTGTTGACTTCACCTCTAAAACCTCGGTACTGGCTACTGCTAAAGCCTTCGAAGACCTGGGCGTAGCTGCTTACAACGGCGCTGGCCAGTACATTCAGTCGGCTACGTACCTCTACATCGCCGGTAAAATTGTATCGGTTGAGGCACGCCACGCCGCAATTATTCGTGACTTGGTATCGGAAAACACGTTTGTAGGCAACGATATTATCACGCTTACTTCGGCCAACAAAGCGATGGGTGACACCAACTACGCACCGGCTAACTCCAGCTTAGAGCGCTCGATGACTCCTTCGGAGGTGGCAGCTATTGCCAACAATTTCCTGGCCGAAGGTTCGAAACTCGATGTTTCGGGCATCCGCTAAGCCACAGCGTTTTTTGGCTACTCCCATCTTCTAATATCCGACTTTAGTCATGAATTTCTTTCAAATTATCTCCGAAATCGAGAAAGTTGACCCCGAGGTATACGACCGCCTCGATTCGCGTCGCTCGATATTCAAACACATGAGCGGCCTGGGCCAGAAGCTGACTGCTGCTGCCGTGCCGTTGGCCGTAAGTGCCATCTTCAACAAAGCATATGCTCAAACGCCGGTTGGGGCTGGCGTTAACGATGTCCTCAATTTCGCCCTCAAGCTGGAGTATTTGGAGTCGTTCTTCTACCAAGCCAAATCGGCTGTAGTAGGTGGCTTTAACGCGAACGTAACTGCTTCGCTAGCCCTTATTACTACTGACGAAGCCAACCACGTTACGTTCCTGCGCACCGTATTGGGCACTAATGCTATCACTCCACCCACGGCTGCTACCTTCGATTACACTGCCAAAGGTGCCTTCAACCCTACGGTAGCGGCTCAGTATTTAGCTCTAGCTCAGTCTTTTGAGGATACCGGCGTGCGTGCCTACAAAGGCGCTGCTCCGCTGATAATGTCTAACAAAACCGTTCTCACGGCTGCGCTCAATATTCACTCGGTAGAAGCACGCCACGCTTCGCAGCTACGCGCTATCCGTCGTGCCATGGCAACTACTGGTACGCCTGCTCCTTCGCAAGGCATCGCAGTATCGCCTTACTCAGCCGCTCCTAAGAGCTGGGTTTCGGGTACCGATGGTGGTGGTGCTGTTCCCGGTGCTACCGATGCTATCTACGGCGCTGGTAACAACACCAACGCTCCTGCAGGCATCACCTTTGACTCGGAAGCTAACGTCACCCAGGGTGGTGTAGCACTATCGGGCTCTACCATCACGGCTGCTTCGGCTTTCCCAGCAGCGGCTTTCTCCGAAGCTTTCGACGAAGGTCTGGACGTAGGTACGGTTGCTAAAATTGCCAACATGTTCTCGGTAAGCGGCAACTATTTCAGCTAAGAATAGAATATACACTTAATAAGCCGCTTTCCGCTGAGTAAGCGACTTACTGCACAAACAAAAAAGCGAGGGCTACCCGTAGGGGTAGCCCTCGCTTTTTTGTTTGTGCAGTAATTACCTCAATAATACAAAACGATTTCAGCGGCTCATAACTTGGCGATTGCGTTATTCTAATATCAACGAGGCTAGCCAAGAATAATAATGTCTCGTATAAGCCTTCCGAATTGTCTGTTTTGCTACCCTCCTATCCTCCCACCCGCCATGTTAGACTACGTAAAAATGATTTTGTTGAAAGTCAGTTTCAGCAAAAAGCTCTTTGAAAAAGAGCTACGCAAAGCCTTGCAGCAAATTTTACCTGGGGACCTGCTGGATTTTAAAACGTGGTGCTACAAGAAGTTCGCGCGGCTATACCGTCGGGTGTTGAAACGAGTATTTATCCAGTACAGCTCCTTGCCTCGCTCAGCTGCTTAGCTCTTTAATTGGCTTTGCCCGGTCACAAACCGGATGTTGCGCTTTAGCCCTTCGTAGCCCGTGCGCTTGAGGGGTGATTGCTTGAATAAAGCTTGAAATACTTCGTGGGTAATCTCCTGCCAGTCGCTGGCCGATAGATTTTTCAGCTCCGGATTAGGCTGAAACTGAGCTTCCTGCGTAGGTTTGGAAAATCGGTTCCAGGGGCACACATCCTGGCAGATATCGCAGCCAAATACCCAATTGCCAAACTGACCGGCCACACTCTGGGGTATCATCTGGTCTTTTAGCTCGATAGTGAAGTAGCTGATGCACTTGCTACCGTCTACCACATAGGGTTCCGTAATGGCCTGCGTAGGGCAGGCATCGAGGCACTTGGTGCAAGTGCCGCAGTAGTCGCGGATGGCACCGTCATACTCCAGCTCCACATCCACAATGAGTTCAGCGATGAAGTAGAACGAGCCTGCTCCAGGCGTGATGAGGTTGCTGTTCTTGCCGACCCACCCTAGCCCGCTTTTCTTAGCCCAGGCCTTGTCGAGCACCGGCGCCGAATCGACAAAGCAGCGCCCGCCCACTTCGCCAATAGTGGCCTGCATGTCGGCGAGCAGCGTTTTGAGCTTGTCCTTGATAACGAAGTGGTAGTCGCGCCCATAGGCGTACTTACTGATTTTCAGCGTGTCATCGGGCTGCTGCTCCTCGGCGGGCGGGTAGTAGTTGAGTAGCAAGGAGATAACTGACTTGGCACCATCCACGAGCAGGCGCGGGTCGAGACGCTTGTCGAAGTGATTTTCCATCCAGGCCATTTTGCCGTGCATGCCCTTTTTCAGCCAGTTTTCGAGGCGTGGGGCCTCTTCTTCCAAAAATTCGGCCTTCGAAATACCGCAGGCCATAAACCCTAGCTCCGCGGCGCGGCGCTTGATATAGGGAGTCCATTCGGCGTGCAGCAACATAACGTAACGGGCAATTGAACCTCAAAGAAACGAAGAACGCGCCGCTAGGGGCGGCGCGTTCCGGTTGGGTGCAGCACAGACTTTTACTCCGCATCTGGATTCTATAACTCGCGGACTACAAGCTACGAGGTAATCTCGCCGAACAGGTCGCCATTATTACCGCGCAAGTGATTGGGCAGCAAGCGACCCAGGTGCTGGTAAGCAGCCTCGGTAGCCTCACGGCCCCTAGCGGTCCGCTTGATGTAGCCTTCCTGAATGAGGAAGGGCTCGTACACTTCCTCAATGGTTTCGCCTTCCTCGCCGCAGGCCGTGGCGATGGTGCTAATACCTACTGGGCCACCCTTAAACTTGTCGATGATGGTAGTGAGGATACGCTTGTCCATATCGTCGAGGCCGCGCGCGTCCACGTCGAGCGCATTCAGCGCAAACTGCGCAATCTCAGCCGTGATGGTGCCATCGCCCTTGATTTGGGCAAAGTCGCGGGTGCGGCGCAGCAGGTTGTTGGCAATGCGGGGCGTGCCGCGGCTGCGGCGGGCAATCTCGTAGGCTGCATCGTCGTGGATGGGAGTATTCAGGATTTCGGCCGAGCGCTGCACGATGGTAGTCAGCAGCTTGGAATCGTAATACTCCAGCCGGGCCGAGATGCCGAAGCGCGCCCGCAGCGGCGCCGTGAGCATACCCGAGCGCGTGGTGGCCCCGATGAGCGTGAAGGGCGAAAGCGAAATCTGCACCGAGCGGGCGTTGGGCCCCGAGTCGAGCATTATGTCGATGCGGTAGTCTTCCATCGCCGAGTAGAGGTACTCCTCTACCACCGGGTTGAGGCGGTGAATCTCGTCGATGAAAAGCACGTCGTGCGGCTCGAGGTTGGTGAGCAAGCCAGCGAGGTCGCTGGGCTTATCGAGCACCGGGCCGCTGGTCATTTTAATGCCCGCGCCGAGCTCGTTGGCGATGATGTGCGAGAGCGTGGTCTTGCCCAGGCCGGGAGGGCCGTGCAGCAGCACGTGGTCGAGAGCATCGCCGCGCTGCTTGGCGGCGGCCACGAAGACTTTGATGTTTTCGAGGATTTTATCCTGGCCCGTGAAGTCGCTGAAACTCAGCGGACGCAGGGCCTTGTCGATGTCCTTGTCGGTAGCATCGAAGTGTTCGTTGCCGCCGGTGAGATAGGCTTCGCGCATAGTGGTTAGTAGTTGGTTGCTCGTTGTCAGTTGTCCGTGGGGCACGGGCTATTGGCTAACCAATTTAGTTAGCAAAAAGCTCCCTTTCCAGCGCCGAAAACAACGTTATTCGCGCGGCAATAGCACTTCGATTTCGAGGTGCAGCCAGTCGTCCTCCCAAGCCTTGTGGGCTAGCCGGGCGGTGAGCGGGTAACCAGCGTCGAGCAGGCGGGCTACGGTTTCGTTGCGAATTTCGGGTAGGTACCCTAGCCAGATGCTGGCTTTATCATCGGCCGCACCCGAGTGGACTTTCACGGCCCAGTCGTCGTACTTGCTGTCGGCTTCGCGTTCGAGGCGGAGCGTCTGGCCGACTTTGAGTGACTTTTCCTGCTTGGGAAGTTCGGGGCGGTGGGAAGTGCCGGCAACCAGGCATTCCAGCAAAACGAGGGGCGTAGCGGGCTTCATGCGGGCAAATTACGGCGTGGCTGCTGAAAGCGCTGAAAACAGTACCGTAAAAAAGCCCGCCGGGCTGAGCACGACGGGCTTTGGGCTAGCGGGCCAGCGGCCGGTTAGTCTTTGAGGTCACCACCTTCCACGTTGTGCTGGTCGAGGCGGTCGGGGGCTTTGTTGCTGTTTTGCTCGGTATCGTGGCCGCGCTGGCTAGCGCCCTGTCCGCTGCTACCAATGTGGGCGGCTACGCCGTCGCTGGTTTGGTCGTCGGCCTGCACATTGGGGTCAAAGTTGCCATCGCCCGAGCGGGTGCGTAGGCGATGCGCCAAATCGGGGTCGGGGCCACCTTGGCGCATATCGTCGCCCTGCTCGCGGTAGGCTTCTTTGTCGTGTTCGCGGCGCTCCTGGCGGCGGCTTTCGGCGTTTTCGTGGTGGTTTTCGGGTTCAGTAGCCATGAGTGGAAAAGGAAAGGATGTGTTTAACTATACGCAAGCGTTGGCTAGGTGTTGGGATTGCCTAGCTGATTGTATCCCTGACCGTGCCTTGGGTGGACTACACCCACACTTTTTGCGTTAAGGTTATTTCCACCATTTCTTCATCTAAAGCTCATGAAAAAACTTGCGCTCTTTACTGCATTAGGGTTAGCTGTAGCTGGCTCATGGGCCTTTTACCCCAACAGTGCGGCGCCTACTGGCTACCTCATGGTAGTGGGCAGCGGCCGGCCTGGCCCTAGCTCCGATGTACCAGAAATTACCGTTATTCAGCCCAATGGCGAATCACAGGTGCAGCGACTTTCGACTATCAAAGTGGGCGGCGAGCGCAACACCACGGCCGCCGCTGTGGAGCTTCACCGCGCCGAGCTAGTTAAAATCAATAGCTTGGTAGCGCAAGGCTGGCGTGTGGCGCACGTCACGCAGAGTACTGTGGGCGTAGGAGCTACTACCGAAACGGTGTATATGCTGGAGCGGCGCTAGCGGCATAGGCGCCAGTACCTACCCTCCTTACAATGCAGGCAATGAGCTTTAGCAGTAACGTACCTTGTGCTGGATTTACCTAGCACAACCCATTTCATGAAAAAACCGCTACTGTTTACTGCTCTTTCTTTTATTGCGGCTGGCTCCTGGGCCTTCTATCCCAAGGCGCCGGCTACTGTCACCGATTCGGCCAGCTATATGATGGTTGTCAGCTCTATTTCGGGCGGTTTCGATGCTCAGGCGTTTATTACCACTGTGGCGGCCGATGGAACGCGGCAAGAAACTGAAGTCGAATTCAAAAAGGGCAGCGGCAAGAAGCTAGCCAGCAACACCACGGATGTACACAAGGCCGCCTTGGCTACCGTAAATGAATATGCACGCACCGGCTGGCATTTAGTTAGCACAACACCCACTGGGCTAACGGCCGGTGGTGGTACAGTAACCAGCCAAGTAATTTACGTTTTGGAGAAGCGATAAATAACGCAAAAGACCCCGGCCTACTTAGCGGCCGGGGTCTTTTTGCTTATTACTCCCTTTTCTTTGACCATCCTCTATTATAAGCATTTAGCTACCTTGATGATGGTTAACATTTGGCTTGAGTAGATGAACTAAGGCTAGCCAGATACGAGGAATAAGCAGCCCGTATAACAGATATAGTCTTTTACTTCTCTCCTGCCTCCATTGGTGTACTACGATGGCCAAAAAGCTGAATGCCCTACTAGCGGCTACCAGTATCTAGTTGGCAAGCGTAGTACTTGTGTGCAGACAGAAATCTGCCGCCTACTTAAACGCCTGAATGCCCGTAATATCCGCCCCCGTTATGAGCAAGTGAATATCGTGCGTGCCTTCATAGGTTACTACCGATTCCAGGTTCATCATGTGGCGCATGATGGGATATTCGCCCGTAATGCCCATGCCGCCGTGAATCTGGCGGGCCTCGCGGGCTACGTGCAGCGCCATTTCGACCGAGTTGCGCTTGGCCATCGAAATTTGGGCGCTGGTGGCGCGGCCCTCGTTTTTGAGCACCCCTAGCCGCCAGGCCAGCAGCTGGGCCTTGGTGATTTCGGTAATCATCTCGGCTAGCTTCTTTTGCTGAAGCTGAAAGCTGGCGATGGGCTTGCCGAACTGCTCGCGCTGGAGCGAGTATTTCAGGGCTGACTCGTAGCAGTCGATGGCCGCGCCGATGGCACCCCAGGCAATGCCGAAGCGCGCCGAGTCGAGGCAGCTTAGCGGGCCTTTCAGACCCTCTACGTTGGGCAGGATATTTTCTTTAGGAATCTTGACATTGTCGAACACCAGCTCGCCGGTGATGCTGGCGCGCAGGCTCCATTTGTTGTGGATTTCGGGGGTGGTGAAGCCTTCCATGCCGCGCTCCACGATGACGCCCTTGATGCGGCCCTGCTCGTTTTTGGCCCACACCACGGCCACCTGGCACTCGGGCGAGTTGGATATCCAGAGCTTGGCCCCGTTCAAAATATAGTGGTCGCCGGCGTCCTTGATGTTGGTGGTCATGCCACCGGGGTTCGAGCCATGGTCGGGCTCGGTGAGGCCGAAGCACCCTAGCCACTCGCCGCTGGCTAGCTTAGGCAGAAACTTGCGGCGCTGCTCCTCCGAGCCGTATTGGTAGATGGGGAACATCACCAGCG
>CAYLNN010000020.1:0-55768 GCA_964385095.1 uncultured Hymenobacter sp. | reverse complement strand
TGGCCATCCCGAGCCGGTTGCAGGCGTCGATGCTGTCCTGGTCCTTGATGGAGCCGCCGGGCTGCACCACGGCGCGCACGCCGGCCTGGGCCGCAATCTCGACGCAGTCGGGGAAAGGGAAGAAGGCATCGGAAGCCATGACGGCGCCCTTCAGGTCGAAGCCGAAGCTAGCGGCCTTTTCGATGGCTTGGCGCAGGGCATCCACGCGCGAGGTCTGGCCCACGCCCGAGGCGAGCAGCTGGCCAGGGCGGGCCAGCACGATGGTGTTGCTCTTGGTGTGCTTGCAGATTTTGTTGGCAAACTCCAGGGCCGTAACCTCATCGGCAGTGGGGGCCGACTCAGTAACGGTGCGGAAGTCGGGTGCGGTTTCGATTTGCAGGTCAGCATCTTGCTCGATGAGGCCATTGAGCAGCGTTTTCACTAGCTTGGTCGGAAACTCGACCGGCTTTTGGCGCAGCAGAATGCGATTTTTCTTGCTTTGCAGCACCGGCAGGGCGTCGGCGGCGAAGCTCGGCGCGATGAGCACCTCAAAAAACAGCTTGTTCAGTTCCTGCGCCGTGGCCAGGTCCACTTTCTTGTTCATGATGATAACGCCGCCAAAGGCCGACACCGGGTCGCAGGCCAGGGCGTTGGCGTAGGCCTCGGGTAGGCTAGCCGCCTGGGCCACGCCGCAGGCATTGGTGTGCTTGAGGATGGCCACGGCGGGCGCGCCCTCGGCCGGAAACTCGCGCAGGAGCTGCACGGCGGCATCCACGTCCACGAGGTTGTTGTAGCTCAGCTGCTTGCCGTGCAGCTGGTCGAAGAGCGCCGTGAGGTCGCCGTAGAACGTGCCGGCCTGGTGAGGGTTTTCGCCGTAGCGCAGCGGGGTCTGGGGTGATGAGGCAGCGTTTTCACCTTTCACCTCCTCACTTTTTACTTCATCACCCGCCACGTACTTGAAAATCTCGGTATCGTAGTGGCTGGTGGTGGCAAACGCTGCGGCGGCGTAGTGGCGGCGGTCGTCGAGGCTGGGGCTGCCGTTGGTTTTTTCGAGCAGTTCGGTCACGGCCGCGTACTGGTCGCGCGAGCTCACCACGAGTACGTCGCGGTAGTTTTTGGCGGCGGCCCGCAGCAAGGCAATGCCGCCGATGTCGATTTTTTCAATCACGTCCTGCTCAGGCGCACCGCTAGCCACGGTTTCCTCAAACGGATACAAATCGACCACTACCAGGTCGATGGGCGGAATACCGTGCTGCGCGGCCTGGGCCAGGTCGCCGGCCTCGTGGCGGCGGTGCAGGATGCCACCGAATACTTTGGGGTGCAGTGTTTTAACCCGCCCGCCAAATACTTCGGGGAAGCCGGTGAGGTCTTCAACGGCCGTTACTTCGGCACCTTGCTCTTCGAGAAACTGCTGCGTGCCGCCCGTGGAGTAGAGCGTGACGCCGAGGCGGCGCAAAGTGGCAACCAGCGGGGCTAGCCGGTCTTTGTGGTACACGGAAAGCAGGGCGGCGCGAATGGGACGGGCGGCGGACATTGGCAGGGAAAATTTAGGGGGTTCGATGCTATGCGGAGTGCAAAAAGCTGCCTCGCCCCTACCCGGCCAACCGTGGTAAGGGCTTGGCGCTGCAAAGGTAGGCCGGCCCGGCGGGGCTAGCGGGCCTTTTTTTTAAAAGCTACGCGCCGACCAATCCGGAGCCCTGGCAACTCAATGAGGACGTTTGGGGTTATATCATACTTACCTGTATGCGTTCGCTGCTCCTCTGATGACTGACTTCTCGCCCACCGACCGGCCCGCTTCTATGGCGGCTGCCGAAGCGCCTCTCCTGCCCCCACCGCCCGCTACCCCCGCCAGTTGCGTGGCGGCGGCCGCCCAGCTAGCCCCGCGCCTGCTGGCCCAGGCCGCCGCTACCGACGAGGTGGGCGGCTTCCCGGCCCAGGAAATGCGCTGGCTGCACGAGGCCGGCTTGCTCGCGGCGGTGTTGCCGGCTAGCCTGGGTGGGGCGGGGCTGGGCGAGCTGGCAGCCACGCTGCCGCTCTACCAGGCGCTCTACCACGTGGGGCGAGGCAACCTAGCGGTGGGCCGCCTCTGGGAAGGCCACGTGAATGCGCTGCTGCTTATCCGGTGCTTTGGCACGCCGGCCCAGCTAGCCCGCGCCGCCGCCGACGCCCGCGCCGGCCACGTATTCGGGGTTTGGAACACCGAAAACCCGGCCCACGGTGTGCGGCTGGAGCCGCTGGCCGGCAAGCCCGGCCGCTACCGCCTGCGCGGCGCTAAAACCTTTGCTTCGGGCTCGGGACACATCACGCGGCCGGTGCTTACGGGAGCTTTGCAGCCCGCGCCCACGCCCGCCCGGCGCCTCGACCAAGGGCCGCTACCAGGGGCTAGCCCGGCCGCGGCGCCCGCACCCACCGGCTGGCAACTACTGCTGTTGCGCGCCGATGAGCAACCGCCCACGCTCGACCGCAGCTTTTGGCGGCCGCTGGGGATGCGTGCCACGGCCAGCTTTCAGGCTGACTTTACGGGTATTGAAATCGGGCCCGATGAGTTGGTTGGCCAGCCCAATGATTATTACCGCGCTCCGTGGTTTGGGGGCGGCGCGGCGCGCTTTGCGGCCGTGCAACTCGGCGGGGCAGCGGCGGTGTTCGACGAAACCCGGCGCTTTCTGCGCCGCCTGGGTCGCATCGACGACCCTTACCAGCGCCAGCGCCTGGGCGAAATGCTGGGCTTGCACGAAACCGGCCAGCGCTGGCTGCGCGGTGCCGCCGAGCACGCAGCCCTGCCCCCCACTCCGGCCGAGCTACCAGCCGCCCGCCTCGATGCCCTGGCAGCGTATGTCAACTCGCTGCGTGCCACCACCGAAGACATTTGCCTGCAAACCCTGCGCTTGGCCGAGCGCAGCGTGGGTGCGCGCGGCCTGCTGCAGCCCGAACCCTTCGAGCGCCTGCACCGCGACCTGACCCACTACCTGCGCCAGCCCGCCCCCGATGCCACGGTGGCCGACGCCGGTCGCTTCGCCCTGGCTTCGGACAAGCCGGCCTACCAGCTCTTTTAGCGCTGCCAAAGGCCCCGGCGTGGTTGTGGGCCGCTAGCCCCCACGGCCAGCCAAACCTTAACGGTTGCCTTGGCTAAGACGATTATTCGCGTAGAAAGCCAGATGAAGCGCGTCTCCATTTGGCTTTTTTTGCCGCCTTTTTTGCCTGAAACCGCGTAAAGGATGCAGCCATCACCTCTTTTTTCAGTCTGCTTCTTTACTATGTCCGCGTTGCCTTTCGATTCTTACCCCGTACGGCCGGCCAGCTACGCGGCTACGCTGGGCCGCACGGTCATCGTTGTTCCGCACCCCGACGATGAAGCCCTCGGCTGCGGGGGCCTGCTAGCCCTGCTGCGCCAGGCCGGCCAGGCGGTAGCTGCTGTGCTCGTGAGCGACGGCACCATGTCGCACCCGCACTCGCAGGAGTTTTCGCCCGCCGCCCGCCGCGAACTACGCTACGCCGAGCTGCGCCACGCGTTGGCCGTGCTAGGCGTGGAGGAAAACAATGTGCTGTACTTGGGCCTGCCCGATAGCCAGGTGCCTAGCGAGGGGCCGGCCTTTGCGGAGGCCACCCGCCGGCTGGCTGATTTTATAACGGAGCAACAAGCCGCTACCGTACTCACACCCTGGCGGCGCGACCCGCACCCCGACCACCGCGCCACCAGCCAGCTTACGGCTGCCGCGCTGGCTAGCCTGCCCCAGCCGCCCCAGCGCCTCGAATACGTGGTGTGGGCCTGGGAGCGCGCCGCCCCCGCAGACCTGCCCCAGCCCGGCGAGGGCACCGGTTTTCGCCTCGACATAGCGGCCGTGTTGCCCCAGAAGCAGCGAGCCATTGCGGCCCACCGCTCGCAGCTAGCCCCCGGCACCATCACCGACGACCCCAGCGGCTTTCTGCTTTCTCCCGAAATGCTAGCCCATTTTGCCCAGCCCACCGAGGCCTTTATTGAAGCTATTGCGCCATGAACACCAACCAACCCAACACCTTAGACCCCAATTATTTCGACGACGTTTACCGCGCCAATACTGACCCCTGGGCTTTTGCTAGCAGCCCTTACGAGCGCCAGAAATACGCCGATACTCTAGCCGCCCTCGACCGGCCGCGCTACGAGCGCACGTTTGAGATTGGCTGCTCCATTGGGGTGCTCACGGCGCAGCTAGCCCTACGCTGCGGCCGCCTGCTGGGCGTAGATGTGAGCGAAGCGGCCCTAGTGCAAGCCCGCCAGCGCTGCGCCGACCTGCCGCAGGTGGAGCTGCGCAAAATGCAGGTGCCCAGCGAGTTTCCTACCGAGCAGTTCGACTTGATTCTGTTGTCGGAAGTGGGCTACTACTGGGCGCCCGCCGACCTGGCCCGCGCCGCCGACCTTATGCTGGCTGCGCTGCCAACCGGCGCCGAGTTGCTGCTGGTGCATTGGACGCCCGTAGTACCCGACTACCCGCAAACGGGCGACGAAGTACACGAGTTTTTTCTGCAAAAAGCTGGTCCCGAAGGCCCGTTAAAACACCTGCACGGACACCGCGCCGACAAGTACCGGCTCGATTTATTTACGAAGGCCTAGCCGTGTGAGGTCGCGCGGAATACTATTCTGCGGGGCAAATGCTACTTACTAGCGCTTGCCATTTTGCCTGCGCTATGGCCAAACAAAGCGAAAAACGCCATCCCTTGTCACGCTGTGCGCGCTAGGGATGGCGTTCTTCGCTTTGTCTTATTAGCAGCCATTTACCCCTTCGCGCAGATACTTGCGCAAGTCGCGCAGGGCCCCGCTCAGCGGCACTGGCAGCACGGCGCCTCGGGTAGCTTCTATCCACTGCCAGAGTTGGCCGAACGTATTCGCTTGCCGCGCCTGCCCTAGCAACTCGCCTACCGGCACTTCTACGGCCCGGGCCAACCGCACCAGCTCGGGGCCCGAGGCGTGCTGGCCAGCCTGCCACCAAGCGCGCAGGCGGCGGCGCGCGCGCCACACCCGCACCAGCTCGTGAGGACAGGGTACCAAGGGCTCGCGCTGCTGCTCGGTGAGGTTTTCCCACTCGCGCAGCTGCCACGAAAGGCCCACTTCTACGCGCCCGCAACGGCGGGCCGAGGTGTATACCTGCACGCGCGGGCTGTGGCGCACCGGCAAATCGTGCTTTAGTAATAGCTGCCACAGCTGCTCATCTTCCAGAAAAGGTACCACGGGCAGGCCGCCCACTTGCCGGTAGGCGCGCACCGTGAGGGCCAGGCTAGCCCCGTAGTGCTGGTGGTGGCAAGGCCAGCGGTCGGCAGTGCAGGGGTCGAGCTTGTCTTCCAGCTGGCGCAGCAGCACCCGGTAGGCGGCGTCGCGCAGCTGAATGCGCCGCACGGGGCAGGGCTCCACAGCAGCCGGAGTTTGGGTCAGGATACGCCCGCCCACGGCTTCGGCGCCGTTTTCTATTTCGTGCAGCGTGGCAGCTACCCAAGTCGAGGCCACCAGTGTGTCGGCATCGGTGCTGAGCAGCACGCCCGTCCGCCCAATCGTTTTTTCGAGGCGCAGGGCGGCCTCGTCGAGGAGCAGGCGGCGGGCACGGCCCACGTGGGCCTGCGGGCGCGGCAGCTGCACCTCGGCCACGTGCACTACTAGGTTAGGGTGGCGGCGGCCGGCCTGGCGCACGGCGGCGGCCGTGCGGTCGAGACAATTATTGGCCAACACAATTACCTCTATCATGCCCGCGGGCAGAGCCTGGCCGGCTAAGGTGGTTTGGGCGGCCAGCGCGGCTAGAGTAGCCGGCAGCGTAGTTGCCTCATCCTTGGCCGGAATGATGATACAGGCCTGCAACGCGGCCAACGGGGGCGGCAGCTGCCGGTGCAGCGTCCGCTCGGCCAAGCGCAGCAATTGCTCTTCGGTGGGGGGTTGAGAAAGAAGGGCCGGGTGGGCAGTGGCAGTGGCTTCGCGCGTGGCGTGGAAGCGGGCCGGCTGGGCTAGTTGGTCCATAGGGAGAGCTTTGTACGCCCCGGCCCCGCGAAGGATAGGAAATGCCGGCTTAATTTTTATTTCTTCTACGAATATTCATCTTGCCCCGGCTTATTAGCGAAGATATTTCTCTTGTATACAGAGTTTTGCCTGATTTAAAGATTAGCTAATTTTTTTAGTTGAAAAAAATAGGCTGCCCCACCAGATTGGTAGAGCAGCCTTTCTTTATTTGTCGCCACGCAGGGCTAGCCCGGTGGCTTAAAAAGCCTCACCGATGGCGAAGTAAAAGCCCGGGTCGGTACCGAAAGCGTAGTCGAAGCGCAGGTTCACGCGGTCACGCCGGATGAAGTTGAAGCGGGCACCCACGCCGCCAGCCGTGTGCAGGCCGCCGAAGCTATAGTCTTTCAGGTCGTAGCCCACCTGGCCCACGCCCAGGAACGCCGCGCCGTCGATGCGCCAGAACAAATGCTGGCGCAGCTCGGCCTGGGCTGTCACCATCTGGCGGTCGCGGAAGCGCTGCTCGTAGATGCCGCGCATCAGGTTGGCGTTGTTGTAGAGCGTGCCGCCCAGGTTGGCACCCAAGCCGGCCAAGCCGTACCACGGCACGTTGCCCGAGTGAAACTGCCCTAGCACTTGCAGCGCCAGGATGGTTTTATCGCTGAAGATGCGCTGAAAGTGCCGGGCATCAACCTGATAACGGACGAAATTATAGTCGGAGCCTACGAAGCCCCCGTTAAACATCACCTGCAAGTCAAGCAAGCTGCCTTTGGAGGCGGCCAGCGCCACGTCGCGGCTATCGAAAGTGTAGACCGGGCCTACGCCGGAGAGGCTAAAGTTGAGGCGCTGGCGCTGGTCAAGGCGCGGGTCTACGTTGAAGTAGTTTCGCGTAGCGGGGTCGCTGGAGGGGTTAATCTGGTCGCCGTCGTCGTTAATCCGGCCCTGCTCCTGCGAGAGGTTATAGACCCGCGAGAGGCGGTATTGCAGCCCCAGGAACTGATTTTTAGCAATGCTTTTCTGGATGCGCTGGTTGATGATAAACAGCTGAAAATCTAGAAATGAGCGGTAGTTGTTTTGCACCTGCGGCGCATCGTTGCCGATACCGAAGTAGTAGAGGCGGTTTTTGTAGGAGCTGATTTCGCCGTTCAGGTAATATTTCTCGCCCGGCGAGTAGATGGTGTGCACAAACTGCACCAGCGACTGGCTTTTCTGGGTGGTCCAGAACTGCGCCCGGGCATTGGAGGCGCGGGTGAGTGTATCAGTGCCTAAACGGCCGCTTAGTAGCCCACCGATGCCGTAGCCGGCGCCGGTTTCCTGCTGGTAGAACAGCACCGGCACGGGCAAGATGGTAATTTTTTTGGGTGGTTTTCTGGTTTCGGTCTGACCAGCTGGCAGACCCTGGCCAAAGCCAACGCTGGCACAACCCAACAACCCCACTAACAGCGGAAAAAAGCGCATAGAATAAAAAAGAAAGCGTGTTGCTCACCTCAACGGATTTTACCGCCCAGCGGTTGGCTCAACAGCAAGGTGTCGCTTCATCTTTTCTCCAGAATGCGCGCGGGCCTTGGTATCCAATGGGTAGCAGCCCGCGCGAAATACCCTGGCTCGGCCGGCCCAACACGGTAGTACTACCCGTTTCCTCACACCAGCAGCATACTCAGGATACCCGCCAGCATAATGCCCTTGCACCACGCGCTGAGCTGGCGAAAATGCCGGCGGCGGTCGGCGCGCACCAGCCGGCGGGCCAGTTCCAGCAGCGGCAGCAACACCAGCCCCAGCAGCCACGCCGCCAGCGGCCAGCGGCCCCAAGCCAGCAGCTGCCCGGCCGCGCCCAGCACCAGCAGTACCAAACACGCCAGAAAAAACCCCGCCACCCACTTGCTGCGCGCCACGCCCCACACCAGTGGCAGGGTGCGACAGCCATGCTGGGCATCGCCGCGCATATCCTCCAGGTCTTTCACTATCTCGCGCACCACCGTCAGCAGAAAGGCGGCCAGCGCGTAGAGCCACACCGCCTGGCGGCCGGTGAGCAGCTGTAGTTCGGGCAGCAGCACCAGCGCCGCCGTGAGGGTGCCAATGCTGACGTTGCCCACCAGCGGCAGGCGCTTGAACCGCGCCGAATACCCCCAGAGCAGCGCCGCGGCCCCCATCGTCACGAAGCCCAGCGGGCACGAGAGGGCCATGGCCAGCACTACCCCTAGCCCACTCAGCAGCACGTGGGCCAGCATGGCCCGGCGGCGCCCCAGCACCCGGCCCACCACCAGCCGGTCGGGCCGGTTGATGGCATCAATCTTCACATCGTAATAATCATTGATAATATAGCCGGCCGCTGCCACCAGCAGCGCCGCCAGCACTAGCAGCCCGAAGCCCGGCGCCAGCAGCCCCGCGCCCAGCGGCTGGCCAGGCAGCAGCAACATCCGCACCAGCACCAGGCTCAGCAGCATAATGGCCAGGTTGGGCCAGCGCACCAGGCCGGGTAGCGCCCGCAGCAGCCGGCCGGCCTGGCCGGGACCAGCCACTAGCTCCTCGCCGCCGCCCGACAGGGGCGGCTCCGGGGCGGCGGCAGGCGGCGGGGTGATAGCCATAGGGATGGGGACTAAGGCCGCAAGGTACGCCCCTAGCCCGCGGGCCCCACGCAAAACGCCCCCGCCGGCATAGCCAGCGGAGGCGTTTTCAACGCGTAGCTAGGGCAGGGCCGAAGCCTCACACGCGCCGTACGTTCACGGCATTCACGCCTTTGCGGCCTTCCTGGGTTTCAAACTCCACGCGGTCGTTTTGTTGAATCTGCCCACCGTTCAGGCCGGTGATGTGCACAAAGAAATCTTCCTTCGTGTTGTCGTCGGTGATAAAGCCGAAGCCCTTGGCTTCGTTGAAGAATTTTACGGTCCCGGTTTTCATGTAGTCGGCAAAAAAGAGAAAATCACAGCCGGCTGGCTAGCCTCCGGGCGGAGGTAGCCGAGCCGGCTGTGTCATACGCAGGCCTTGCGGCCGGGTTCGGGGCTAGCCTATTGGTGGTCGCGCCACTCGTACACCCACTTGGCCTGAATCTGCTCCAGGTGGCCTTCATTGGCCTGCTCGCGGGTGCCTTCGAAGTTGGGGAGCCCTAGCACCCAATCAATTAGCTCGGTAAAGCGGATGCGGTAGATTTTGGCTTCCGTAAAGTCATCGCCAAATTTCTCGTAGAGGGCGATGGCCACGTCTTCGTGGTCGGCCCACTGAATGGGCGGCTCGTAGTGGTTCACTTGCGTTGCGTTAGGAGGTAAAAGGTAGGAGTTATGAGCTGGCTAGTTTGAGCGGAGCAGGCCCCGAAGCCAGCTCCTAACCCCCACTTTTAACTCACAATTGACCCTAGTGGCCCAGGAAATGCTGGGGCGGAATGGTAACGACGAGCTCCAGGCGCTCGTTGGGCAACACGCACTGGCAGGCCAAGCGCGAAGTAAGGCGCGGGCTGATGGCCCGGTCGATAAAGTCTTCTTCCTTGTCAGAAATCTCGGGCAGCTCGTCGCCCCCCCGGTCAATGTACACGTGGCAGGTGCTGCAGCCGCACACGCCACCGCAGTTGTGCTGGAGCTGAATACCGTTGTTGAGCGCCACGTCGAGCACCGACTCGCCGCTGGCGGCCACGTGGGTTTGGGCGGGCTGGCCGTCCTGAAACTGAAAAATAATTGTCGAGGGAGTCAAAATAAGGTCGCCCACAGGGCCTGATGCAAAGCACAAAGTTAAGGCCGCCTGTTTAGGAATTAAGAATGCCCCCCGAGCAAGCCGTAATAAACTGACCGACACCGAGTCATTCCACTCGGTGCTCATCCAGCTCCGCCTGCTGAATGCTGGCCGAAAGCTGCGCGTAGAGTGCCTGCCAGGCCGGGTGCGCGGCTAGCGCAGCCTGGTGGGCGGCCAGGGTAGGCGCATCGTGGCGCCGGGCGGGGCCGGTTTGCACCGCGTAGGGCGAGGGTTGGGCAGCCAGGGCCTTGTCCACGGTTTCGCGCACCAACGGGTGCAGCAGCTCGAAAGGCAGGCTCGCCTCGGCCAGCAGCGCGTGGGCCACCCCTAGCAGGTGATTGGTGAAATTGCTGGCCCACACCGCGCCCAGGTGCAGGTGCAGCCGCTGGGCCGAGTCGAGCAGTGCCACCCGCTGGCTAAGGCTGTGAGCCAGGGCTAGCAGCGTAGCCTCGGCGGCTGGGTCGGCACCTTCCACAAACAGCGGCACGCCGGCCCAGTCGATAGGACGGCCGGGGCTGAACGTCTGGAGCGGGTACAGGACCCCGCCCCGCACCTGCGGCTGGGCCGCGAACACGGCCAGCGGCAGGGCGCCAGCCACGTGCGCCAGCAGGGCGCCAGCCGGCCAGTGGCCGGCCGCCAGCACGCCGGGCACGGCCGCATCGGGCACGGCGAGCAGGTACACCTCGGCCGGGGGCGGGGCAGCTAGGGCCACTTCCTGCGCCAGGGCCTGGCAGCCGGGCAAGCTGGCGGCCAGGGCCTGCGCGGGCGCCAGGGTGCGGCTAGCCACGAAAACCAGCCGATGCCCGGCCGCCGCCAGGGCCGGCGCCAAAGCGCTGGCCACGCGCCCGGCGCCAAACAGCCCGATGCGCATAGATTTATCTTCGGAGGGTGACATGGGAAACAAAGGTCGGGGCGGCGGCGGGGGGAGCCGGTATTGGAGCGAGTCCAAAACGGCGAAACAAGAAAATCCTGCTGCTGGCGATGATTATTCCCCGAAAAGGTGGCATATTGTGGGCGCAAGCAAGTTGGGTTTAGATTTTACCCATACGTGCGGGGCCAGCAGCTGCCAGTTGGCAGGTTTTATTTCTACTGTTTTCCTTTTTCACTTCCTGTTTTTTTCTATGACGAATTCCTACACTCGGGGACAACACTGGGGCACGCGGCTGCGGCGACTGGGCCTGGCGGCCCTGCTACTGGGCGGCGCTACGGTGGCGGCGCAAGCGCAAATTTTGAATTACGCCCCTGCCGCTACCACCAACGTGGCGGGCACCTACACCGACCTGGGTACTACCGGCACGGCCATTACTACGGCTAACACGGACGATGCAAACTCGGCGGCGCAGGATATTGGCTTTTCCTTTTCATACAATGGCGCCAGCTTTACGCAGTTCATCTTTAACACGAACGGAGTTATTCGGCTAGGCAACGCGGCGCCTTCTACGGCGGCGCTCTACTACGACAATAACAGCGACGGTTCCTCGACCGACCCCCTGGTGAGCACCAACGCCGCCGACGTAAACCTGCTCCTGCCGCTCAATATTGACCTGGTGCCCGGCAGCGGCACCGGCGGGGCCGACTACCGGGTGCTTACCAGCGGCACGGCCCCCAACCGGGTGTGTACCATTCAGTGGCGCAACGTGGCCGACAAGGCGGGTGCCGGCTCCGACGCCGCCAATGGCACCCAGTATGCCAACATCAGCTTTCAGATTAAGCTCTACGAAACAACCAACGTTGTGGAGTTTGTGTACGACGCGGCGGTGCCGGGCAGCGCCGCTACGGCGGGCACACGCTTTCCCAACGTGGGCCTGAAAGGCTCGGGGCTAGCCCTGGGCCAGCTTACGCTGGGGCTGAAGGCGACAACTGCGGCCTGGAATACCACTACCTTTCAGAACACCAACTACGGCTCGACTGCGCACAATATCACGCGGAGCGTGGGACCGGATGCCGGCCGCACCTACCGCTTTGCCCCCTTCGTAACCCCGGCCAATGACATTGCCGTGCGGGCGGTGTACACGCTGGGCAAAATTGCCTCGCCGGCCGCGCTACCGCAGGCCGTGCGCATTAATATCGCCAACCTCGGCACTGCCACGCAGACGAACATCAAGATTACGCTTAGCATTACGGGTGCTAATACGTTCAGCACTACCGTAAACTTGGCTTCGCTGGCGGCGGGCGCCGGGGGAACCCTTACGGTGGCCAACCTGCCGGCCACGCTAGCCCTCGGCACCAACGTGGTGACGGTAAGCGTGCCCGATGACGGCGATAACAACAACAACTCGGCGAGCACCAACCAGTTGGTTACGGCCGACCGCCTGAGCTACATTGACCCGGCCAAGGCACCCGACGGAGCTTTCAGCGGCTTTGCCAATTCCACCACCGTTTTCAACGTGAAGTACACCGTGCCCGGCACCGTGGTACTCAACGAGGCAGCTGTTTCGTTTGGCAACACCGGGGCTACCACGCCCTACCAGGTATTAGTATACGATGCCACCGGCTCGGGCGGCCTGCCGGGTAATATCCTCTACACCTCGGCCGTGCAAAACCGGCCCGCGGCGGGTGGCAGCGTTACGGCTGCGCTGCCCGGCATCCAGGTTAGCGGCAGCTTCTACGTGGGGGTTCGCGAAGCCGGCACCACGGGCATTGGCCTGGCCACGCTTTCCGAAACGCCTTTGCGGGCCGCTACCTTCTATTTTTCCTCAAACGGCACTACGAGCTGGGTAGACATGGCAGCGCAGTATCCGCGCCGCCTAGCCATTGAAGTAGGCCTGGCGCCCACGCCTACCTGCCCCACCCCCACGGCCCTGGCCGTGACGGGCACCACGCCCACCACAGCTACTTTCACCTTTGCTGATGCCAGCAACACGGGTAGCTACCAGATAGTATACGGCCCGGTAGGCTTTCTGCCTTCCACGGGCGGCACTACCGTTACGGTTACGGGGTCGCCGGCTACCATTACGGGCTTGCAGCCGGGTGCTACCTACCAGGCATACATCCGCAGCAACTGCCCGGGCGGCGGCGCCAGCTTCCTGAGCGCCCCAATCACGTTTAGCACGGGCTGCGCAGCCGTTACGACTATTGCCGCTTTTCCTTACTCGGAAGGGTTTGAGAACATCGCCTCCGGCCAAACGCTGCCCTGTGGCCTTACGGTGCTCAATGCCAACAACGACGCCGCTACCTGGACCATCAACCGCACGGCGCCTTTCGCCGGCACCAATGCCCTGCGCTACACCAGCGCCGTCAACAACAGCGTAGCCGCCGATGACTGGTTCTTTACCCCGGGCCTCACAACGGCCGCCAACACCCGCTACCAGCTGGCCTTCCGCTACCGCGGCGAAGGCATCGTAAACAGCCCTTCCAACTACACGGAGAAGCTGGAAGTGAAGGTGGGCCCCGCCGCCACCGTGGCTGGCCAAACCACCACGCTCTACACCAACGCGGCCATCACCAATACCAGCTACGCGCTGGCCAATGCCACTTCGACCCCGGCCGTGGCCGTATTCACGCCTGGCGCGGGCACGCAGTACGTGGGCTTCCACGTGTATAGCGCCGCCGAGCAGGGCAACCTCTACATCGACGACCTCAACATCACGGCCAGCGTGGTAACGGCCACCTCGTCGGAGGCGCTGCTGCGCGCCGTCACGGTGTTCCCCAACCCGTCGGCCACTGGCTTGTTCGACCTCGAAATCCACGGCGCTAAAGCCAAAGGCAGCCTGGCCGTGCTGGTAACCAACGCGCTGGGCCAGCAGGTGTACACGGGCGCCGCCCGCGACAACTACACCAACCGCCTCGACTTGAGCAGCCTGGCCCCCGGCCTCTACCACCTGCAAGTGCGCAACGGCGACGAAACCATGACCCGCCAGCTAGCCATCGTCAAGTAAGCCTAGCCCCCTAGCCACAAAAAAGGCCGCCCGCTATGGGCGGCCTTTTTTGTGGCTAGGGTACCGCCGCGCCGCGTGCCATTTACCAATGTGCCAGCCCTGAAAACCAGGGAAGCTCATCCTAAAGTTCGGCCCGTCCTTCGTGCCCGGTTGCCTTTCTTCTTTGAAAGAGTGGCTAGGAAATCTGCTCGGTTGCCAGGGAGACTAGCTATGGCTGACCTTCGCCCCGGCCACGAGGAAGCCATCTGCGGGGCCCTACGCAAAAGCGGCGGCAGGCATCCCGAAAGCTGGGGTGCCTGCCGCCGCTTTTGCGTGGCAATAGGGTTGGGTTTGGCGACTAGGCCACGGCCTGCGGCCGGGCGGCCCCAGCGCGGCCCGCTGGGGCGGCTGGCTGGGTAGCGCGGGCGGCCTTGCGCTGGCGCATGCTCAGAACCAGGCCGAGGCCCATGAGCAGCGTGCCGCCCCACAGCAGATTGATAAAGGGCTTTTCGGTGGCTTTCAGGATGATGTAATCCTTGCCGGTAGTGCTGATAGAGAAGGTGAACTTGCCCTTCACCGGGTCAATCTGCTCGAGGCTGATTTTGAGGCCCAGGTCTTCCACGATTTCGGGCACGCGCCCAATCTGGCGGTCGCGCAGCAAGAACACCGGGTGCGCGTGGTACTCGCGGCCCTTCTCGCCGGTGATAATCATGTCGGCTTGCAGGGCAATGTCACCCTTCTCGAGCTTGATGCCCGGCACTTCGTGCGCCTGCTCAATGGCGCGGAACACGGCGAAGTAGTCGTTCAAAAACAGGGTATCGCCCACGGCCAGCTCGTGCGGCACGGCCGTGCTCCACGGAATCTCTTTGCGCGGGTCGGGCACCGACGAGATATGCGAGTAGATGTCGTGGTCCCAGAAGCGTTGCAGGGCCGGCGAGGCGAGCAGGCCACCCATTTCCTCGTTAACCTGGGCCCGGGGGAAAAGCGTAAATTTCTGGCCGTTGCGCTTATCGGTGTACTCGACGCGGTAGTAGGTGTTTTCGGGGCGGATGGTGAGCGAGTCGCCGGTGTGGAAATACACCTTGTCGCCCTGCTTGATGTCACCCCTAGCCACGGCCTTGTACTCGTCGTCGGTGCGGTAAATCATCTGCGTGTTCACGTAGTCGGGCAGGCCGGGCACTTCGAGGTACTGGCCGGTGTAGGTCACGTCGTAGCCGTTCATGGCGCCGGTTTCGTTGCGCCACAGCAGCACGTTTTCCTCGTTGCCCTTGTCGTCCATATCGCGCGAGATGAGCTTGCCGCTCGTGTTGCGCGAGATAATGTTGGAGTAACCGGCCGAGGCCAAAATACCCAGCAGCATCAGGGCAATGCCCAGGTGCGACACCGCGCCGCCCGAGAGCTGCACCTTACGGCGCCACAGCCCAAAAATGGCCGCCGCGTTGGTCATCACACCAAACAAGCCGGCTAGCAGCAGTATCACGTACGGCGCCGACATGGTGTGCCCGAAATAGCGCGTGAGCAGCACCACGAGCGCCGTGGTCAGCAGCGCCAGCATAGTCGGCGTGGCCAGGGCGTTGATAACCGGCTCCTTAGCCGGGCGCCACCACAGAATTTGGGCAATGCCCGACACCAGCCCAATCAGCACGCCGGCCCACAGCTGAATGCGGGTGTAGTGCTGAATCTGGTCGGCGGGCAAAGCCAGGTTCGACTTAATGCCAATGAAGCCCAGGAAGGAATTATATACCGGAATGCTGGTGGTAGCCACCACCTGGAACGCGGCCAGGCAAAGCACCGTAGCGCCCACAAATACCCACAGCTCGGGGCTATAAGCATCCAGCTCCTTTTCCGAAACCGGAATACTTTTCCAGCGGCTAGCCAGCAGCGCGATGGCGCCCACCGTAAAGAACGCCAAGTAGATAATCAGCTGGCCCGACAGGCCCAGGTCGGTAAACGAGTGCACCGAGGCATTGCCCAGCACGCCGCTGCGGGTCAGGAACGTAGCGTAGAGAATGAGCACGAACGTGGCCACCACTAGGGCATACGCGGTGCGCAGGCCCGTGCGGCGGCGCTGCCACAGCACCATGCCGTGCAGGGCCGCGATGAGCACCAGCCACGGAATATAGACGGCGTTCTCGACGGGGTCCCAGTTCCAGTAGCCGCCGAAGTTGAGGGTTTCGTAGGCCCAGTAGGCGCCCATCATGATGCCGATGCCGAGCACGGCGCCGCCGAAGGCCGTCCAGGGCATGGCGGGTTTTACCCAGGTAGTCAGCTCTTTTTTCCAGAGGCCGGCGATGGCAAAGGCGAAGGGCACCAGCGTGAGCGCAAAGCCCAGAAACAGCGTGGGCGGGTGAATCACCATCCAGTAGTTCTGCAACAGTGGGTTGAGGCCCGAACCATCTTTAGGCACGAAATCGGGGTTCATCTTCCACACCGGCAGGTCCACCATGAAATCGCGCAGCAGAATAAACGGTGACGAGCCGATTTTGACGCCGCCCACCACTACGCCCAAAATCATGCTTACCAGAAAAGCCTGTACCGTGGCAAACACGGCCAGCACGGGGGCTTCCCAATCCTTGTTAAATTTCATGATGCCCAGGCCCAGCACCACGTGCCAGAATACCCAGAGCAGGAAGCTACCCTCCTGCCCTTCCCAGAAGCAGGAAATCATGAAGTGAATGGGCAGGTGGTTGCTGGAGTGCGACCACGCGTAGTAATACTCGTAGCGGTGGGCGTAGATGATGTTGAACAAGCAGAACACTACCGCCACCACGGCCGCGCCGTGCACAAAGAAGGCGCCGCGCGCCAGCCGCAGCCAGCTAGCGTCGGGCTGGCCCAGGGCCCGGCCCCGGGCCGCCTGAAAGTAGCCGTAGGCGGCCACTGCCGCCGCCACGAACGCCAGAATGACGCTGGCCTGACCGAGATTTCCGATAAGTAAATTCACGAGCTAGCTGGTTTTTTGGCAAAGGTACCGCCCAACGGGCGGGGGTGCACCGCGCCGGGTAGCTGGGCGGCTGGGTAGCCGCCTGGTTTTTTGTCTACCTTGAGGCTTAGTTTAGTTCTACACCCCATGCCCGCTCCTGGTTCCTTGCCGGCCCCGCCCACCGCTAGCCCCGCCTCGCCCACCCTGCCCAAGTTAACCCGCGCCCAGGCCCGCGCCGAGGCTAAGGCCGCCCGCCAGCACCTAGCGGCCCTAGCCACCGGGCTGCGGGAGGGCCTGCTGCTGCTCGATGCCAACCAGCACGTGCTGCTGGTCAACGACCAGTTCTGCACCATGCTAGGCTTGCCCATAACGGCCAGTCAGTGCGTGGGGATACCCACCAGCCAGCTCACCGAGCTGATGCTGCCCTGCCTCGAAGACCCGGCGACGTATGTAGCCGAGCTAGCCAATGCGCAGCCCAACCGCATTCCGAACACACTGCTGCGCCTGCGCAACGGCCGCGTGCTGGAACGCGATGTTCGCCCCGTGGCGCTGGGCAACGAGCCGGGCTGGCTGCTGAGCTACCGCGACGTGACCCAGCACCACCAAGCTGAAAGCCAGCGCGACGCGCAGCGCAAATTCTACGAAACCATCCTCGACGAAGTGCCCGTGGAGATTGCCGTGCTCGACGAGCACCGCCGCTACGTGTACGTGAACCCCCAGGCCGTGCCCGACCCCGCACACCGCGCCTGGCTGCCCGGCCGCACCCTGGCCGAGTACTGTGCCCGCTACGGCTTTCCGCTGGAGCTGGCCGAGCAGCGCGACCGCATGTTTGAGCTGGCCGAGGCTAGCGCCGAGCCCGTGAGCTGGGTCGACCGCACGCCCGTGGCGGGTGGCGAGGTGCACCACCAGCGCCAGTTTAAGGTGCTGGCCGGCGCTGGCAAGGGCCTGCCCTACATGCTAGGCAGCGGCCTCGACGTGACGGCCCGCGTGCAGGCCGAGGAGCGCAGCCACCGTAGCGAAGCCGAGCGCCGCGAGCAGCAAGAGTTTATGGAGCAGGTTCTCAACACCAGCCCTAGCCCCGTGTACGTGCGCGATGCCGCAGGAGAGGTGGTATTTGGCAACCGGGCCTTGTTTAAGCTCGATGAGCAGGCCGCGCTTTTCGCCCCCACCGAGCAGGTGCAGCGGGCCAAAGAGCGCGAAGCGGCCGAGTACGCGGCCATCGACGCGCAGGTGCTGGCCACTGGCCGCGAGGTGGTGGCCGAGGAGCGCTCCACTTCGCCCACTGGCGAGGAGCGCTGGTTTTACACCATCAAGCGCCCGCTGGTGCGCCCCGATGGCACGGTGCAGGTGCTGGGCGTCAGCACCGATATCACCGACCTGAAGGCCGCCCAGCTAGCCGCCGAAGATGCCGCCAAGGCCCGCGAAAACTTCCTGGCCAACATGAGCCACGAAATTCGCACCCCCATGAACGGAGTGCTGGGCATGGCGGCGCTGCTGGCCAAAACCCGCCTCAGCTCGCAGCAGCAGGAGTTTGTGCGCACCATTCGCAGCTCGGGCACGCACCTGCTGGGGGTGCTGAACGACGTGCTCGACGTGTCGAAAATCCACTCGGGCAAGCTGGAAATGGAGTCGGCCGCCTTTCACCTGCACGACTCGATGCAGCAGGCCGTGGCTACGCTTACGCTGCAGGCGCAGGAAAAAGGGCTGGTGTTCGGCTTCAAGCCCTTTGCCACCGACGAGGCGCCGTGGGTGCTGAGCGACCCGTTTCGCCTAAATCAGATTTTACTTAATCTGCTCTCCAACGCCATCAAGTTCACCACCAGCGGCAGCGTGTGGCTGCGCAGCTTTTTGGTGGATGAAACCGACTTGGAATACCTGGTGCGCTTCACGGTGCAGGACTCGGGCATCGGCATTGGGCCCGAGGCGCTGGGACGCATTTTTGAGAGCTTCACCCAGGCCTATGCCGATACCACGCGGCGCTACGGCGGCACGGGGCTAGGCCTCACCATCAGCCGGGCGCTCGTGACGCAGCTAGGGGGCGAGCTGAGCGTGACGAGCAAGCTGGGCCAGGGCAGCACATTTGCCTTTACCATTCCGCTGCTCAAAACCCAGCAGCCCGCGCCCGTCACGGCCGATGCCTTCGACACCGGGCAGCTGCGCGGCCTGCGGGTGCTGCTGGCCGAGGACAACCCCATTAACCGCACCGTGGCGCGCCTGCACCTGTTGCAGTGGGGCGTGGAGGTCGATGAGGCCGAGGACGGCCGCGTGGCAATGGATAAGCTGCTCGCCAACGCCTACGACGCCGTGCTGATGGACATTCAGATGCCCCACCTCAGCGGCATTGAGGTGACGCAGCAGCTGCGCCAGCTGCCCGACCCGGCGCGCGCCGCCGTGCCGGTGCTGGCCCTCACGGCCAACGTGTTTCGCACCGACAACGAAAAGTACCTGGCCGCCGGCATGGACGACTACCTCGCCAAGCCCTTTGCCGAGGAGCACCTCTACGCCAAGCTCATCAACCTGCTGCGCCAGCCGGGCGCGGGGGCGCCGCTAGCCCCGCCCCCGCCGGCCTACACCCTGGCCCGGCTGCAGCACGATGCCAAGGGCAACCAGGCTTTCGTGGTGGGCATGGTCAATTCCTTCTTGACCCACATGCCCCCTAGCTTGGAAAAAATACGCGCCGCGGCCGACGCCCACGACTGGCTGCTGGTGGCCGAGCTGGTGCACCACATCAAGCCCAACCTGCTCACACTTGGCATCGAAAACGCCACCCTGGCCATGCACGTGCTGGAGCCGCCGCCCACCCAGCTGCCCACCCCCGATGAGCCCGCCCGCCAGCTAGCCACCACCCAGCTGCTAGCCGCTGTGGAAGCCGTGCTTCGGTGCTTGCCGGGGGAGCTGGGTTGAATTAAAAATGGTGAGCCGTCGCACGCTCAATTTTTAATTCTTCGCTTCTGATTTTTAATTCAACCTCAAATACCCCGTAGGCGCTTGAAAAAGCTTTCTTGGTAGGCTTTGGCCACGGGCACTTCGTGGCCGCCGGGCAGTTGCAGCCGGTTGTCTTCGATAGCCTCAATGAGCTGTGTATTAACCATATACGAGCGGTGCACGCGCACGAAGTGCGCGAAGGGCAGGCGCTCCTCGAAGGTCTTGAGCGTGGCGTACACAATATGCTTGTGCTTGAGCGTGACAAGAACTGAATACATCGACATGGCTTCGATGTAGAGCACCTCGTCGAAATTGACGCGCATCAACCGATTGTTTATCTTGAGAAACAGCGCGTTGCCATCGGCCCCAAACATGGCTTCGGCTGCCTCGGGCGGGGCAGGCGGGGGCGCCAGGGCGGCGCGCTGGCTCCGGATGCGGTCGACGGTGCGGCTGAAGCGGGCGTAGTCAAGGGGCTTCAACAGGTAGTCGGTCACGCGCAGCTCGAAGGCGTCCACGGCATAGTCGCGGTGCGAGGTCACGAGCACCACGTCGGGCAGGGGCTCGGGCAGGATGCGCACCAGCTCTAGGCCCGTAAGCTCGGGCATGGTGATGTCGAGCAGCAGAATATCGGCCCGGCCGCCCGAGCGGAAGTAATTCAGGCAATCGATGCCATTAGCAAAGGTGCCGGCTAGGGTAAGGCCATCCGTAATAGCTACGTAATGTTCCAGCGCCAGCCGGTTCATCTCGTTGTCGTCAACCACCACGCAGGCCAGTTGGGCCAGGGGAACCGCGGCAGTAGCGGAGGAGCTCATACGTATAAAACTAAAAAGGCAAGCCAGGCGAAAACAGGCTGAAAGATAGGCCCAAAAGTGGCTTCGACCAAGTAATCGGCGCCCGCTGGCTAATTTGATTGGGAACTACTTGAATAACCGTATTTGCAAGCCCGCTAGCGCATTAGCTACTATGCCCGATAAAATAGCAGGCTTTCTTCATACGCTAATTTATTCAGCAATACTTCACTGTACTTGGCGCCCTGGCGCTGGCAGTGGCAGCAGCAGGCGCTCGATATAAGCCGGACCGTGCGGCGGGTAGCAGGTGATATCGGCCGCCACCTGCCGGATGCCTGCCTCGAGCCAGGGCTGGGCGTATATGCGACCCTGACTAGGACTATTCGTTGCGGGCAAGGCTAACGGTAGGCGGCGCAGCACCCGGCCGCTAGTAGGGTCGCTGAGGACTATGGCTAGCTGCGACCGACGCGGGTAGTGGCTCAGCGGCAATTCGATAAAAGCCACGTCGGCGGCTACTGCGCCCGCCATAATGGGGCGCAGCTGGCTGTAGGCCAGCCACTGCTGCTGCACCAGCATGGGCGAGTCCTTGGCGAGGTCGCCCTCGGCCACAACCTGGTAGAGGTACTGGCCGGGGCCGGGCAGGGTATCGGTGAGGCTATAAAATGCCTGGCGCCGGCCGTAAGTATTGGTAGCCAGCGGCTCGCGTCGGATTTCGTGGGTCCGAGACTCGTGTAGCTCGCGGCGCAGCACCCGGCAGTAGCGGGCCGTAGTGAGCGAGTCGGGCACTTCCCAAGTCAGGGTCACTACGCGGCGCATGGCCGGCAGGCCCTGGGGCACGGCGGGCGCTGACACCACTGGCAGGCCCCGCGCCTGCCCGCTTACTTGCAGCGTGAAACTGCAATAATCCTTGAGGTAGCCATCCACATCGAGCAGGTAAGGCTGGCCGGCTTGCAGGTTGGGCAGGGGCACAAACAGGTCGTCCTGAGTGCCGAGCGAACTACACGATAAGATGCGGTAGGTAGCCGGCTGGCACGGCGTGCCCGTGAGCACCACCAGCTGCACGCCGCGCACATCGCGGCAGTGCTGCCCGCCAATATTTACGTAGTACGTACCAGTAGTCGGCGGCCGAAATTCGAACCACTGGTCGTTGTGATACTCGATGCACTTGCCGGTCAGGCGCTCATCTACGCAGGCGCGCTGCACGGTGCAGCCCACGGTGCTGGAGGTAATAGTTTCTTCGGCGCGCAGCAAGCGGCGGTTTTCAATGTTGTCGTTGGGCGCCTGGGCGTGGGCTAGCCGGACGAATAAACACAAAACGGTCGTCATGCTGAACGCAGTGAAGCATCTTGCTCGCATCGTTTGGGTTTGTTCGACGGTGCGGGCGAGATGCTTCACTGCGTTCAGCATGACGACCATTCTAGTGGTTTAGAGGGCTAGCGCGTGATAGTCATGGCCGTGGCGGGCGGGCCCGTGGTGCCTAGGTCCTTCTCCACGTATTTGCTGGGGCATTTGGTCAGAATCTGGTCGGCTTCGAACACGCCGTCCTTCATGGCGCCCACAATTACGACCTGCTCCGACTTGTCGAGGTCCTGGGGCTTGGGGTTGCGGTACACTACGCGCTGGGCTACTTGCAGCGTATCTACCATCGTGAAGGCGAAGTAGTTGGGATTCACCATCGGGTCGTATTCGAGGCCCACGGGGCGCTTGTCGGCGTCGCGGGGCAGGGTGCCCACTACGTGCACCTTAGCCGGGTTGCCAGCCGCTGCCTGCTGCCGGGCAATGGTGAAGGTCGAATACGTGCTGGCATCCGACATGGTGCTGATGATGATGCCCACCGCCGCCGCGATAACCACCAAAACGAAAATGTGCGACTTCTTCATAAAAGTTAATGTGAAAATGTGCTGGATGTAGAAATGTGCTGATGAGGATAAAAAGTGCGGCTTCGAATATTAAACCCTGTTTGCGCCTTTTCAAATCCTCTTCATTTTCACATTACCTAGCGGCCTTCTACTTCCTGTTCCAGGCGGCTCACTTTGCGGTCGAGACGCACAAGGTAGGCTAGCAAGCCACTTATAATGATGACGATAACGAGCACCACCACGTAGATTTTGCCGTTGGCACGCAGGGCGTCGGCCATCTCGGGCTGGTCGGCAGCCACGGTGTTGGTGGCCTGGGCCAGGGCGCGGCCGGCTAGCAGCAGCAGGGGCAAGAGCAGGGCGCAGGCGCGGCTAAGCCAGTTGTTTGTCTTGTTTTTCATAAACTTTCTCTTTCACAAAAGCGAAGCGGCAGGCCACTTCCGTAATCCAGACCCCTAGCAACGCCCAGCCGATTACGGCCGGGTAAAACACGAGGCGCATGGCGCTGTCAAGGTCATATTTGGAAAAGCCGGGATTGCCGCCCATACCAGGGTGCAGCGAGGCTGAAGCCATGCGGGGCATGATGAACAACAGCGGAATGGCCGCCGCAAAGGCAAAAATATTGTAGATGGCTGACAGACGGGCACGCTGTTGCTCGTCTTGCACGGCGCCGCGCAGCACCAAGTAAGCAAAGTAGATAAGCATGGTAACGGCCGCGCAATTGAGCTTTACATCGGTGGTCCACCAGGTGCCCCAGGTGTAACGAGCCCACAGGCTACCCGTCAGCAAACCCAAGACACCCAACAGAATACCAGTCTTGGCCGACTCGTACGCCAGGGTATCGAGGCGCAGGCTAGGCTCGCGCAGGTAGCGAATAGAATTGACTACCGAGGCAAATAGCAGGATAGTCATCCCAAACCACATGGGCACGTGGAAGTACAGGTTGCGCTCCGTTTCGTTTAGGATGGCCAGCCGCGGCACGTGGCCCAGCAGCCCCATCACAGCTGTGTAGAGTAGCAGCGCAATGGTCAGGTATTTCCAACCCCACTTGCGGTTGTCAATCTGTTTGAGAACCCACCAAACGAAAGCGGCGAAAACTAGAATTCCTAGTATCGGAAATAAAATTGCGCTCAGCGTACTATCTAGTAGAAGCATAACACTTTAGTTAATGTGTTCAGGCACGTGCGCCACCACGCCAAACAGCGGGTCGCCGTACTTCGGGCGGTGGGCATACACTTTGGCGGGGCCAAAGTCGGCGGCGGCAAAGTAGTGCTTCACCAGGCCGGCGTGGCCCGCGTCGTCGAGGGCCTGCCAGGCGTACACGGCTTTGTCGGGAAAGCAGCGGTTGGAGAACGTGACGACCAGCGGCGCGCCCGGCCGCAGCACCCTAGCCAGCTCCTTAAATACTTCGACCGGCTGCGTGAGGTATTGCACCGATACGCAGATGCCCGCGCCGTCAAACTCGGCATCGCCATAAGGCAGGCGCGGGTTTTCGTTGAGGTTTTGCACCAGGCCCGGCTCGGTGAGGCGCGGGTTGTGGGCCAGCTCGCTGGCATTCATGCCGAGCGCAGCCACGCGGCCATACTGCACCTCGGCGGGCAGGTGGCTGACCCAGCTGCTCATGAGGTCGAGGATGGCGCCGCCGGCCGGCAGGTGCTGCCGATATAGCTGCGTAACGGCCGCCACCGCTGCCGGGTCGATGTGCGTAACCAGGCGCTCGAAGCGGTAAAACTCGGCGTCGGGCGCTTCGTCGCGGCGGGCAAAGGCCTGCGGAGGCAGCTGCATCGGGCTAGCGGAATCGGGCATGTTGTTTCTACTAAAAGGAAGGGCCAGCTAGCTGCGCCACAGGAAAGGAAACAACAGATAAGACACCGCCCCCACGATAAAGTTCAAGGCCACCAGCGTAATAACCGAGCTTTGGCTGGCATCCCAGGGCAGGCCGTCGAGGGCGTTTTTACTGACTTTCACCAGCAGCAGCAGCACGGGCACCAGCACCGGCAGGCCCAGCACGGCCAGCAGCGTACCGCCCCCGCCCTGCCCCGCCCGCGCCGCAATGCCCGCCACCAGCGTCAGCGACGAGGCCAGGCTGATGGCCCCTAGCCCGATGCTGAGCGCATAGGTAGGCCAGTCCTGCACGGGGTTGCCGAGCAGCAGCGTGTAAAGCAGCAGCCCCGGCACGGCTAGCGCCAGCAGCAGCAGGGCATTGTAGATAATCTTGGCCAGCACCACGGCTTCGGGCCGAGCCACGGTGTAGTAGTAGAGCCGCAGGCCGGCCGACTCCTGGGCTAGCCCCCGCCCCGCCGCCCCAAGCGCCGCGAAGAGCAGAATAACCCAGAACAGCGCGTTCCAGGCCGGGGCCGGGGGCGCGCCGCCGCGAAAGCTGAAGCTGAGGTAGCTTACGTACACGGTGCCGCCCACGTAGAGCAGCAGGCCGCCTAGCGCGCTGCGCTGCCGCCACTCCAGGCGCAGGTCTTTCAGCAGTAGTAACCAGATTTCAGCGGGCAGCGACACGGGCGCAAAGGTACGATGAGGGGCGGCAGTGCAAATAAACAAGGCGGCCGCCGGGCCGAGCTTGCTGCAGTAGCTTGCTCAGCCCGACGGCCGCCTTCTTACTTAAAACCAGCTTTTTTAAAAGTCGTGCCCTAGCGTGAAATACGGCTTAGGCTTGGAGGTCACGTAGTTTTCCTGGGCCCAGGCTAGGTCAAACTTGGTGTAGAACCCCAGCACCGTGGAGCGGATGCCCACCCCGTAGCCCACCAGCACGGGGCTGGTGTAACTCGTGACGGTACCCGAAAATGGGTTACCGTTGCCCCCGAAGTTGACGGTGGTGTTGGAGTTGTCCTCGCCGAAGGGGCTAGTGCCGCGGTAGGCCGTGCCTGCATCGAAGAAGCCGGTGAGCTGCAAGTTGCGGAAGAAGCCCGAGTAAATAGGCTTGTTCGAGAAATACTGCACGATGGGAAAGCGCAACTCGCTATTAAGCAATACGTAGCGCGTGCCGGTTTGGCGGCTCAGGTCGTAACCCCGCAGGTTGGTAACGAACTGCTGGTAGAAAATGCTGGTGGGGTCGGGCACTACCTGGCCGGCGGGGGCTAGCAGGCGGTCGCCCGAGTACTGCTGGTTTATCCAGTTATCCATGCCGCCAAGGCGGAAAACCTGCTGCGGGTTGTTGCCGCGCTCGGCAGCGCCGAAGAACTGCCCGTAGCTCACGCGGTTGGCCCACACCAGCGAGCGGTGAATTTTCTGGTAGTGGCGCAGGTCGATGTAAAACTTGCCGAAGCTGTTATTCTTGGCACCCAGGTCGTTCATTTGAAGCACGCCGGCCTTCAGGCGCGTGCCCACCAGCATATTCACACCCGTGGCCCGCGAGTTATCGAACACTAACTCGGCATTGAAGCCTAGGTAATTACGATTTAAATCACCTTCCGTAGACGGCACGCCCGTGAGCGAGCGCGAAATATTGTCGTAGCGGGGGCCGCCGCGCAAGCTCAGGTTGTTGGTGAGCGGATAGGCCACGATGGGCGACACCGAGTGGCGGCCGTAGCGGTACTGCTCCCCATTGCCGCCGGCGTCGAAGAAATAAGCCTGCTTTTGGTAGGCCACCGACCAATCGACGCGGTGCGTGAGGTTGGTGTACGACACGTTGATGTTGCTGGTGCGCAAATCAAGCTGCGCAAAAACGCTGGCCTGGAAGCGCTGATTCTCAAACGCATCCGACAAATTGGCTTGCAGCGAGAACCCGAACCCTAGCAGCGGGTCGATGGCCACGCCCGTAATCAGGTTGTCGGCCATAAAGCGCGTGTCGTAGCGATACGGGCCGCTGACGGTGGGCGTAGCCGCCGCCGCCCGCGTAGCCGCCGTGGAGGTGATGGCCTTGGCATTGCGGCGCGGCCGCACCGGGGCCACGTCCTCGTCTTCCTCAAACTGGTAGTTATTGGGGTTGAGCGGCGCCGGGCTGCGGCGCGGGGCCGTGGGGCTGGCGGTGGCGGTGGGCGTGGTGGCAGCGGGCGCGGTGCCGTTTGGCGCAGCCACCGGGCTGGCCGATGCCGCCGGCGCGGCCGGGCTAGCCGGCGCAGTGGCCGGCCGCACGGGTGCCGGGGCGGGCTGCGAGCGGTTTTCGAGAATGCGCTGGCGCGAGGTTTTGCTCAGCACCAGGTCGGTGGGTAGCGGAAATTGCGGGTAGAGATAAAGCAAATCGCGCGACTGCACCTGCGGAATGAAGGCTAGCGCGCCCGCCGGCCCACTCAAGTCAAAGTCCTGAATGTTGCTGGCAAAGCTGCTCACCGGCTGGTGCTGGCCGGTTTTGCGCGAGTAGCGGTACAGCCCCCTAATACCGTTTTCCTCGCCCAGGTACATAATCTCATCGTCGGAGAGCACCCGGGGCCGGGTTTCGTTCGAGATGGTGCTCACGAGCGACTCGATGGGCACGGCCCGGCCATCGAGGTGGCACAGGAAGAGGTCATAGTTGTTTACCACGTTGGCAAACGTGGCGGGCCTAGCGCGGCCCGTCGAGTCGAGGTAGCGGTTTGAGCTAAAGGCGATTTCCTGGCCGTTGGGCAAAAACACCGCCTGCTGGTCGTCGAACAGGTCGTTGGTAAGGCGTTCGGGTTGGCGGCTGCCGGCCCGCAGCAGGTAAATATCGTTCTGCCCCTTCTGCACCGCTGTAAACACCAAGGCCTTGCCATCGGCCGAGTAGTTCATGTCTAGCACCTGGTCGTAGGGCGCAAAAATGGTGGTGGGCGGCTTCAAGCGCAGCGTGCGGCTAAGGCGGCCGGCCAGGTCGAGGCTCAGGGCTTCGCGCAGGCGCAGCACCATGCGGCCGTGCAGCATTTCGGCCACGGCCAGCTGGGCGTTGCCGCGCCAGGCCAGCACCGGCAGGCGGGTTTCTACCTGCTGGTCGGGGGTGCGGTAGCCGCCGTGCAAAATGGTGCGGCGGTGCGAGCCATCGCGCCGGGCCACCACCACGCGGTAGCGGCCCTGCTCGTTCACGGCGTAGGCCAGGTGCTGGCCATCGGGGCTGAACACGGGCTGCGAAAACACCTCCAGCCCGCGCTTGTTGCGGCTGCTGAGGCGGTTGGCCTCGGCCGGCACCACCAGGCTAGCCAGCGTGCCGCCCGTGTTGATGTCGCGGTAGTAGCCCACCCAGTTGCGCAAAAACACCTTGAACGGCACGTTCAGCGACGACGCGATGCCCACCTCCACATCGCGGGTAATGCGGGTGAGGTTCAGCACGTTTTGCAGCGTGCCGTAGCCGTAGCGTTCGGCAATGTAGTTCCAGATGCTGTGGCCCGCCAGGCGCGGGTTGCGCAGAAAGAACGGCGCCGTGCGGTTGCCGCTCGGGTACTCGCGCACCATGTCGCGCATGTAGGCGTCCATGTCCACGCTCCAGCCCTCGGCGGCGTAGGCCGAGGCGCCCTCCACAAACCAGCCCGGCAATTGCAGCAGGTAGTTGCTTTGCAGCACCTCGCGCAGCGAGCCGCCGTACATCATATCGTTGAGCAGCACCTGGGTTATCTGGTAGCTCAGGTCACGCTTAAAATCAGTTTGGCGGCCCGTAAAGGCAACCTCCACCTTGGTTTGGCGGGCTAGCTGCGCCTCGCCGCCGCTCACGGCATTGACCACGGGCAGGTTGATGTTGCTCTGGCGCAAATCGCCCACCGAATTATACACCATGAGCGTGGTCTTGCTGTAGGGAAAATACCCTACCAGCGCCGTAATGCGCTGCAATTCCTGCTCGGCATACTCGGCCGTGCGGCGTGCACTAGCCTCGCCCCCAGCGTAGTAGTACACGTTGAAATTCTGGGTCGAAAACTGCGCCCACTCGAATTTCTTGTACTGAATACGCACCCGGCCGAAGGGTTCCTGCGCCGTTTGGGCGCGGCCCGGGGTGGCGGCCAGCAGGCCCAGCAGGCCCACGGCCAGCGTCAGACTTTTACCGCGAGGAAAGCCCGCCGGGCGCGGGCCGAAGGTTTGGAAAAAATTCACAGCAAATAGCGTCAGATTATGGCAGAAGGAGCGGGCACGGATTGTCGGCTTTCGCGGCGCGCTTTTCGTTGCTAGTCAACCGTTACCAGGCTAGCGCCAACGAAAGTGCGGGTTAAGGACGAACAATGAATAGCAAAATACGAACAACAAAAATTACAACGCCGCCGGGGGCCGGTCTGGTACCCGGGCTAGCCCCGGGCAGCGGAAAAAAGCGGGTAGTAGCGGGCTAAGGTAACATCGGGCCACAGCTCGCCGCTACCACTCAGGTAATCAGCCAGCTGGCTGGCCAGGCGCGGGGCCAGGCTCACGCCCTTCGAGCCAAAGCCCCCGAAAAGGCTCAGCCACGGCAGGGCGGGGTGGCGGCCCAGCAGCGGGCGGCGGTCGCGCACGGCGGGCCGCACCCCGCGCCGCTCGCCCAGCACCTCGAAAGGCAGAGGCGTGAGGCTCGCCAGGCGGTCGGCCAGCTCGCGCCGGTCGTCCTCGCCCGGCACCTCGGTAAAGGGTGGCCACCGGTAAGTAGCGCCCACCCGAAACTGCCCCGCTGTGGGCGCCGGCACCACGTAGGCCCCCCGATTGAGAACCTGTGCCGCGCTGAGGCCGCGCACCGCCACGTCGAGCACCGCGCCCTGATTGGGCGTGAGCGGCAGCCAGCCAAAGTGAGGGCTAGCCAGCGCCGCCGCGCCCGCGCAGCACACCACGTGGCGCGCCCGCAGCCGGCCCGGCGCGTAGGCGGCGCCCGTGCCGTCGTCGTCGGCAACGAGCGCCTGCCAAATAAAAGTTTCTTCGCGCAGCCAGCCTTCGGCGCGGCCCTGGCTAGCCAGGGCGGCCAGCAGGGCCTCCACGCGCAGGTGGCCGCCCCCGCGCAGCCACGCGCCACCGTGTGGGACCAGCAAGCCAGGCTGCACAATGGGCTCGGTTTCGATTTTCTCCACGAAGCCCTGCCAGGGGTCTTCGGCGGCGCGGGCCAGCATCTGGGCCTGCTCCTGGGCCGAGCCAAATACTTTGAGAATGGGGCTAGCCAGAAAATATTCTTCGCCTAGCTCTTCGTTAAGCTGCTGATAATAAGCTATTGCGGCGGGCAGCGTTTCGTGGGCACGCCAGGTGAGGGCAAAGCGCTTGCCGGCCACGGGGTTCATGAGGCCGGCGGCCACGCGGGAGGCGGTATCAGGCCGCGGCTCGTCGTAGACGAGCACACGCTGGCCGCGGGCGCGCAGCTCGCGGGCCAGCACCGCGCCGGCAATGCCGTGGCCGATGAGCAGGTAATCGTAGGTAGTAAAATCAGTCATTCGCAGTAGCAAAGTACGGCTGGGGTGAGGAGGTGAGGGGGTGCTAGGGTAATGAGCTTAGAAGAAAAATAGCAAGTAGTGCTTTTTACCTACTGCCCCATCACCTCCTCACTTTCCAACCTCCTCACCTCCTCACCTACCGTTACCTTTGCCACCATGCTCCGGATTGTCTCCTTCACCTTCAACGCGTTCAGCGAAAACACCTACCTGCTCATTGATGAGGCCACGCGCGCCACGGCCATTGTGGACCCCGGCGCTTACTCGCCGGCCGAGCAGCAAACCCTACGCGCCTACATCGAGCAGGAAAAGCTGGATGTGCAGTACCTGCTGAACACCCACGCCCACATCGACCACGTGCTCGGTAATTCCTTCGTACTGAAGCAATTTCCTGGCATTCCCTTCCTGCTGCACGCCCTCGACCTGCCCACGCTGCGGGCCGTGGGTACCTACGCCGGCCCCTACGGCTTCCCGGCCTACGAGGGCGCCGAGCCCACCGGCGAGCTGGCGGCCGGGCAGGTTATCCGGTTAGGCGAAAGCGAGTTGCAGGTGCGTTTCGCGCCCGGCCACGCCCCCGGCCACGTGGTGCTCTACGACGCGGCGGGCGGCCAGCTGGTGGGCGGCGACGTGCTGTTTAAGAGCAGCATCGGCCGCACCGACCTGCCGGGCGGCGACCACGCTACGCTCATCCAAAGCATTGTTAGCGAACTGCTAACCTTACCCGATACAACGGTGGTGTACCCTGGCCACGGGCCTAGTACTACCATCGGCGCTGAGCGCCGCAGCAATCCGTTTTTGACGTAAGTTTTTGCCCAAGCGCGGCGCCTCACCCCCTAGCCACTACTCTATTGAAACGACATATTCCCAACGCCGTCACCTGCCTTAACCTGCTGTGCGGGTGCCTGGCGCTCACGTTCATCTTCCGGGGCGAGCTGGTGCTAGGGGCCTACCTGGTGGGCGTGGCCGCCGTGGCCGACTTCTTCGATGGGCTGCTGGCGCGGGCGCTGCGCGTGTCATCACCCATCGGCAAAGACCTTGACTCGCTGGCCGATATGGTGTCGTTTGGCGTAGTGCCAGGGGCGATACTGTGTCAGCTACTGCTGGCCGCTATCAAGCTACCCATGATGGGTCAGGCACCTGGAAATGATGACTTTGTATTGCCTTCACCAGTACTATTGCTGCCTTATGCAGCATTTCTTGTCACTATCTTCTCGGCTCTGCGCTTAGCCAAGTTCAACAACGACACCCGCCAGACGACCTCCTTCATCGGCTTGCCTACGCCGGCCTGCACACTCGTAGTAGCCTCGCTGCCGCTCATTCTGGCCAATGACCAGTTTGGGGTGAAGGATATCATTCTCAACCCTTGGCTCCTGCTCGGCCTCACGGTGCTGCTCTCGGGCCTGCTCGTAGCTGAGCTGCCGCTTTTTGCCCTCAAATTCAAAAATCTGAAGTGGGTGGGCAACCGGCGGCGCTTCATTTTTGTGGCCCTGGCGCTGGTGCTGGTGAGTACCCTGCGGGCGGCGGGCATTCCGCTGGCGGTGCTGCTCTACGTGCTGCTGTCGGTGCCGGGCCGGGTGCGCAGCCGCGAGGGGCTGGAGGCTAGCCCCGGCAACCCGCAATAAGTTGGGCCTGGCGGTAGTTAGCCTGCGCGGGAATGCCGGGGCGGTGGCGTATTTTTGAGGAGTGCCCACGGGCCTAAGCCGCTTTATTTATGCGAAACCTTTTCTCGATGTTGCTGCTGGGGATGCTGGCTAGCCTCACGCTACGCGCCCTGGCCCAAGGCAGCAGCGCGCAAACGGTGCCCGTGACCCTGAGCTGGACCACCTACGCCAGCTTGCGCAACCCCGGCGCCGACCCCGATGCAGAACCGCGCCGGGTGCCCAGCTTCCGGGGCGCCTACCACGGCACGGGCCAGGTTATCGGCACCTACACCCTGCGCCTGCCCGGCACCTTAGCCAGCGGCGAGCTGCGCGAAGCGGTGTACGAAGCCTTCCCGGCCGCCGATGTTAAACTACTGGGCAACATTACGTTGCCTTCCGCACCCGCGGTGCAGCTGCGCACCGGCACTGAGGCGCGCCGGCCCTACTCCTACGTGCTGCTACAACCCGTGCGCCGCAACCCCCAGACCGGCCAAGCCGAGCGCTTGCTGTCCTTTACCTACGCCTACCAAACGGCGGCGGCCAGCGGCGCTACTGCCCGCCTCACCGCCCGCACCCACGTCGAAACCTCGGTGCTGAGCACCGGCGAGTGGTATAAAATCGGGGTGCCGCGCAGCGGCGTGTACAAGCTCGACCAAACGACCCTTAAAAACCTGGGCTTGCCCGTGGCCAGCCTCGACCCGCGGCGTATTCAGGTCTATGGCAACGCAACGGGCTTGCTGCCCCAGGCCAATGCGGCGCCCCGGCCCGACGACCTGGTGGAGAATAACATCTATTTTCAGGGCAACAACGACGGCACGCTCGATGCCAACGAGTACTTTTTGTTCTACGCCAAGGGGCCGCACACCTGGCGGGCCAGCCAGCCGGCGCGGGCGGCTTCGCTAGGGCAGCCGGGCCTATATGGGCTGCTGGGCGAGAATGGGCGCTTCAAGCACGTCAACAATTTTTACTCCGATACGGCCTACTATTTCGTGCGGGTAGGAGCTGCCAACGGGCGGCGCATTGCCACGGCGGCCACCCCTAGCCGACCGGCTACGGGCGCGCCCATTACCACGTTTCTCGACCGGCGCTTCTACGAGCACGACCTCGTGAACGTGCTGTACTCGGGCCGGCGCTGGCTGGGCGAGGCGTTTAGCAGTAACACCAGCAGCACGCGCGAATTTGTATTTGGTAACGATGTCAACCAGCCGCTGGCCGACGTAGTGGCCGGCGACACCCTGCGCCTGACGGTGGCCACCGCCAGCATGGCCCTGCAGAGCAGCACTTTTACAGTGGCGCTGGGCGGGGCCACGCTGGGCACGCAGTCGCTGCCGGGCATTCCCACTGGCTCTTTCAACTCGGTGGCGGTGAATGACTTTCGAACCTTTACTATTGCCACGCCGGCGGGGCTAGCCGACCCTAAGGTGACGTTGAGCTTCGCTTCGTTCGACCCTATTGGCATCGGCTACCTCGACTACCTGGAGCTGGTGGTGAAGCGGCAGCTGCGCCTGAGTGGCGCCTACCTAGAGTTTAACTCCCTGAATAACAAGCGCGGGGCTAATACCGTGGGCACCTTCACGCTCGCCAACGCCAGCGGCGCGCAGGTGTGGGATGTTACCAATCCCCGCCGCCCGCTGGGGCAGGCGCTGGATGCGGGCGGCAACTTTTTGGCCTACACCGACTCGCTGCGCGAGTTTGTGGCCGTGCAGCCGAACGCCACATTCGAGGCGCCCCGGCTTTTTGGGCGGGTTTCCAACCAGAACCTGCATGCGCTTAATAAAGACGGCCGGCTCGATTTGGTGATTGTGACCTACCCGCCCTTCCGGGCGCAGGCCGAGCGGCTGGCCCAGCACCGCCGCGACTACAACAACCTGCAAGTGGCCGTAGTGACGACCAAGGAAGTATACAACGAGTACAGCTCGGGCGCGCAGGATGCCACGGCCATCCGCGACCTGATGAAGCAGGTCTACGACCGCAACCCCGACCCTAGCAGCCGGCGCAACTACCTGCTGCTTTTCGGCGATGCATCGTACGATTATAAGTCGTCGCCCTACAACGATGCGGCCCAAGAGCCCGCGTGGTGGGCTACCCGCCGGCCCTTCGCCACCAGCGACAACTCCGACGCCGCCAACCAGAATTTCGTGCCCACCTACGAGTCGCGCGAGTCGTTTCTGCCCGTGCAGCAGTTCAGCGGGCGCAACAATATTGAGGGCGAAAGCAGTTATTCATCAGAGGATTACTACGGCCTGCTCGATGACAGCGAGGGCGAGTGGCTGGAAACATACAGCGCCACGTTTGAAACCACCGACATCGGCATTGGGCGCCTGCCAGTACGCACCCCCGTGGGGCAGCGCGCCGACGATGGCCAGGCCCGGCAGGTGGTGGACAAGCTGATTGCCTACGACTCGCCGGCTAGCTTCGGTAAGTGGCGCAACCGCATCACGCTCACCGCCGACGACACCGATGCCGAGAAGGACAACCAGTTTGCCACCGAGTCGGAAACGATTTTTGCGGCCAACATCAAGCAGGCTGAGCCCGCTTATAACCTGCGCAAAACCTACCTCGATTTGTATCCGCAGGTGAGCCTGGCCGCCGGGCAGCGCTCGCCGGCCGCTATGGCCGCCATCGACGAGGCCATCGAGCAGGGCTCACTAATGGTGGGCTACACCGGCCACGGTAGCCCCAAGTACCTGGCCGACGAGCAGATTATTACCCGCGCCTCGCTGCTGGCCCTGCGCAACCAGAACCGGCTCACGTTTTTCGTAACCGGCACCTGCGACATGAGCACCTACGACAACCCCGACCTGACCTCGGCCGGCGAGCTAGTGGTGACCGACAACGCTATCGGCGGGGCAGTAGGGTTATTTACGACCACGCGAGTGGTGTACTCGAACTTCAACACCCAGGTGGTGAACAACTTCTATACCCAGGTGCTGGCCCGTAGCGCGGCCGGGGCGCTCCCCTACCTGGGCTACGCGGCCAGCGTGGCCAAAAACCAGTCGCCCAGCGGCGACCTCAACAACCGCAACTACACGCTGCTCGCCGACCCTACCACCCGCCTCGCCTACCCTAGCCAGCGCGTGGTGCTCGACTCGATAAAGGTAGGCGCCGCGCCAGCCCGCCCATTTGTGGGCACCCCCGACAGCCTGCAAACGCTTCAGGCGCTGGGCCAGGTGCGCCTGAGCGGCCACATTGAGAATGCCGGGGCCCTGAATACGGCTTTCGGCGGCACGGCCGACATCACGATTTTTGATAAGCCCATTACCGCCACGACCCTCGGTGACCAGGCTTCGGCTAGGGTGCTGGTCGAGACGCAGGAGAGCATTATCTACGGTGGGCAGGCCACGGTACGCGGCGGGCGCTTCGCCGTCAACTTTGTGGTGCCCAAGGACATTGCCTACAACGTGGGCCGGGGAAAAATCAGCCTCTACGCCCAGGACCCGGTGAACAAGGTAGATGCCCAGGGCTACCAGCCGGCCCTGGTGGGCGGGGCCTCGCGCGGGGCCCCCGGCGACACGGCCCCGCCGGTGGTGCAGCTTTTTATGACCGACGAATCGTTTGTATCGGGGGGCAGCACGGGCCTGAGCCCGCTGCTCATCGCGCGCCTCACCGATAAGTCGGGCATCAACACGTCGAGCGCCGGCATTGGGCACGACATTACGGCCACGCTCGACAATGACCCTACCAAGCTGGTGACGGTGAATGACTCGTACGTTTCTGACGTTGACAACTTTATGGCGGGCCGGGTACGCTACTTGTACAAAGACCTGGCGCCCGGCCCCCACACCATTCGCCTAAAAGCGTGGGACACCTACAATAATTCGGCGGAAGGAACGATTGACTTCATTGCGGAGCAATCGGCTCAGCTAGCCCTCCATCACGTGCTGAACTACCCCAACCCGTTCAGCAACTTCACCACCTTTCACTTCGACCAGTCGCGGCCGGGCGCGGAGCTCGACGTGCAGGTGCAGATTTTTACGGTGGCGGGCCGCCTGGTAAAAACTTTGCGCACCACAATCCCCTCCAGCACCAGCCACGTACCTAGCACCATCCGCGACGCGGCACTGACCTGGGACGGCCGCGACGACTACAACGACCAACTGGCCCGGGGCGTGTATGTGTACCGCGTGAGCGTGCGCACGCCCGATGGCCAGGCCGCTACCAAGTTTGAGAAGCTAGTTTTGCTGAATTAAGCCCGACTGGCCGCCGCCTTAGTATACTTGCCTGCCGCTCCAGCTATCTTTCTCTCCTTGCAACCCCTAGCCGGGTGTCTATTCTCTTGTAAATAGTCTTTTACTACCCCACATGACCTTTTTTCGTACGCTAGGCTTGGCGCCGGCGCTGATGCTGCTGGCCGCGCCGGCCGCCCTGGCCCAGGTAGCTACCCCCGAACTGCACACCATTACCACGGCGGTGCCCATTCTCACGCTCAGCCCCGATGCCAGGGGGGCGGCGCTCGGCGATGCCGGGGTGGCTACTTCGCCCGATGCCAATGCGGCGTTCTACAACCCCGGCAAGCTGGGCTTTGTCGATTATAAATACGCTTTTTCGCCTTCCTTCTCGCCCTGGCTGCGCCAGATAACCGACGACATGAGCCTGAGCTACCTGTCGGGCTACGGCAAAGTGGGTGACCGCGGGGCCATTGCAGCCTCGCTCATGTATTTCAGCCTGGGCCAGATTGACTACCGCACTGGCAACAACCTGCCCGCCGGCTCGTTCGACCCCAAAGAATATGCCTTCACAGTATCGTACGGCCAGAAGTTGGGCGAGAACTTCGGCCTGGGCATCTCGGCCCGCTACGTGCGCTCGAACCTGGTGGGCAACTACTCCAACAACGACGCGCAGACCGGCAATTCCTTCGCCGCCGACCTGGGCCTATACTACAGCAAGGATGCCACCATCGGCACCGGCGTGTACAACTTGGCCTTCGGCGCCGCCATCACCAACATTGGTAACAAGATGGTGTACGGTGACCCCAATGTGGCTAGCTTCTTGCCCACGCAGCTGCGCCTGGGCACGGCCATCACGCGCGAAATCGACACGTATAACAAGATTACGCTGGTTTTCGACGCTACCAAGCTGCTCGTACCCTCGCCCTACTACGAGGACCCCTACAACCCAGCCAATGCGGCTGAGGTAGACCGCATTAACAATGAGCGCAAACAGCAGGGCATCGTATCGGGCATTTTCAACTCATTCGGCGATGCGCCGGCCGGCTTCAAGGGCGAGCTACAGGAGATAAACCTGCACGGCGGCCTCGAATATTGGTACAACAATACCATCGCGGCTCGCGTGGGCTACTTCTACGAGAACCCGCATACCGGCGACCGCCAGTACCTGAGCTTCGGCCTGGGCGCACGCCTGTCGGTGTTTGGCGTCGATGGCACTTACCTGGTGCCCAACTCGCAAGCCAATCCCCTGGCCCAGACCATCCGGGTATCGCTGCACTTCAACCTCAACAAGCTAGCCGACGCCTTTGACGAGCGCGGCGCCGGCGGCACCCAGGGCACGCTACCGAATTAAAAATTCACAAGTAAAAATTAAAAACCGGGGCTGGAAAACAGTGGCTATCACGCTGCTGTTTTCCAGCCCCGGTTTTTATTGCCGCAGCCACCAAAGCCGGCGCGCGTTTATTAATTTTTAATTCTACATTTTTAATTTTTAATTCCCTATTCCGTGCTCAACCGCCTCCAGCCCCCGCCCACCTTTCCGCTTACCCAAGTAGTGCTGCCCGCCCCCACGGTGCAGCACCTGCCCAATGGCGCCCGCCTGCACCTGCTGGCCAACGAGGCTCAACCCGTGCTACGCTTGCAAGTGGTGCTGCCCGCCGGCAAGTGCCACGAGCCGCTGCCGGGCCTGGCGCAGCTAGCCGCCCGCATGCTCACCGAGGGCACAGCCACGCGCTCGGCCCGCGAAATTGCCGATACGGTAGCCTTCTACGGCGCGTCGCTCGACTGCGAGGCTGGCCCCGACCGCGCCACGCTCACGCTCTACTGCCTGGCGCGCCACCTGCCCGCGCTGCTGCCGCTAGTGCAGGAAGTGCTGGCCGCCCCCAGCTTTCCGGAAGCCGAGCTGCGCCAGATGCAGCAGCGCATAGGCCAGAATATGCGCGTGGAGCGCCAAAAAACGAGCTTTCGCGCCAGCGAGGAAATGAACCGCCAGCTGTTTGGCGAAGATTCGGCCTACGGCCGGCCTTTCGACGAGGCGTCGTTTCACGCGCTCACGGCGGCCGAGCTGCGGGCCTTTCACGCCACGGCCTACGCGCCGGCCGGCGCCGAGATTTTCCTGAGCGGCGATGTAGCTGCCGCCGCCGCCGCGGTAGCTACCAGCCTGGGCCAGTGGCAGCCCGCCGCTAGCCCCCAGGCGGTGCCCGCGGTGCCAGCCGCTGCCTACGACGCCGTGCCGGCCAGCCTGATAACCGTTCCGGTAGAGGGCAGCATTCAGGCCTCGCTGCGGGTGGGTCGGCGCTGGCCGGCACTCACCGAAGTGCAAACGCCGGAGCTACTGCTGCTGGTGAAAATACTGGGCGGCTACTTCGGCTCGCGTCTGATGCGTAATATTCGGGAGGACAAGGGCTTCACCTACGGCATTCACGCCAGCGTGGTGTCGCGCGAGCAGGCCGTTTCGCTCGTTATCGGCACCGATGTTAATGGCGAAAGCGCCGACGCCACCCGCCGCGAAATCGCCTACGAGCTCACCCGCCTGCAAGAAGAGCCGCTGGGCGACGACGAGCTCGAAACCGTGAAAAACTACACCTTGGGCAAGCTACTGGGGGAAACAACCACCGTGTTTGAGCAGGCCGACCGCTACCGCTACGTGGTGCTGCAAGGCCTGCGCCCCGACTACTACGCCGAGCTAGTGCGCCGCACCCAGGCCGCCACGGCTGCCGAGTTGCAAGAGCTAGCCCGCACCTACCTCAGCCCCGCCGACATGCTGACGGTAGTGGCTGGCGGCGCAGTAGCCGAGCCAGCCTAGTGGCTAGCTCCTATCCATAGCCAAAAGGCCCTTGACTGTCGATTAGTCAAGGGCCTTTTTGTGAATAACTACGTCTTCGGCTTCCCTAGCGCGACAAGTTGGGAATGCGGAACTGCACCCCGAGTGACGGTATAAACGTGACGCCGCTCAATGAGGCAGTGCTGCCGTCGAGCAGCGTGTAGTCGCCGTAGTTCTGGTAGTAGAGGCTGAGCGCGGGCACGAAATACACGTACTTATACCCCAGTTTCAGGTTGAGAAACAGCCCGTAGGAGGAGAAATTACGGCTCTGATTCTCCAGCGTGGGTAGCACATTGGTGCCAGCACGGTTGTAGAGGTTACTGGGCCGGAAGCCATAATCGACCCAGGAGTGCGCGTACACGGCGCCGTAGCTGATGGCCCCAATACTTTCTTCGGGCCCAAATGACTGGCTAACGGTGAGCGGAATCAAAATATCGTGGCGCGAAGCCGACAGGCCTATCAACTTATTTACATCGGCCAGGAACGGCAGGTTGGGTATCGAGGCCCGCTGAATGGCGTATTGCAACCCGATGCTGGCGTAGGTAGTGCCACCGGCCGCGCCGCGCGCCGGGTTCTCGACCGAGCCGGTGGGGCCTAGCAGCTGATACTGCGTGTCGAACACATGCGAGCCGAAGGCAAACTTGTAGCCTACATCGAGGCGCGGCACCACGCCGTAGCGAATGCTAAAATCGGCGGTAGTCTGCACCGGGTCGAGCACGTAGGCCAGGGCGGCAGTTTGCACATCACTCACCGCATCGGAGTAATTGACTTTCTCGCCGTTAGAAGCTTGGGTGCCGAGCTGGCTAGCCGAGTTTTTTACGGCGGTACCTGCTTTGCTGAGGGGCGCCGACGCCACATTGAAGCCCTGGTTGTAGGCTAGCCGAAACTCGCCCTGCGGCGTTACCTTTCCTGAGGTAGTGATGCCCCGCGGGGCGGTGCAGGCCGTGGCCGCCAGCAGCAAAAGGGCCGCCGCCCGGCCCACCAAGGGGCGAACACGCGAAGAAAGAGTTTCCAGATTCATCATAACAAAACAGGGTAAAGGCCGATAGAAGCCGCAAAACTAAAACCGGGCCAAGCTGGCTGCATCGGCGGCGCAAGAAATGAGTGGCAAGACGGCTAGCCCCTCGGCATCGCCCAACGGGCCGCTTTGCTCGACCCAAGCGCCTCCCGGCGGTTGTTTTACCTTTACCCGCCACTTCTTTTCTATTCTGGCTAGCTCCTCCATGACCATCCTCTACGGTGTGCCCGGCGAAGGCCTCGGCCACGCTACCCGCAGCAAAGTACTCATTGCCTGGCTGCTCGAACAAGGGCACGACGTGCGCGTAGTCAGCAGCGCGCGGGCCTTTACGCTGCTCGACAAGACGTTTCCCGGGCGCGTGCTCGAAATCAAGGGTTTTCACATCGCTTACAAAGAGTTGGCGGTCTCGAAGTCGCGCACTATTGGCCTCACGCTGCGTAGCGCCCCCGAGGCACTGCAAGTCAATTTCCGGCAGTATCGGCAGCTGCTGCACGGCTTCCGGCCTGAAGTCGTGCTTTCGGATTTTGAGTCGTTCAGCTACTTCTTTGCCAAGCTCTTGCGAGTGCCCGTTATCAGTATCGATAACATGCAGATTATCAGCCGCGCCCACCTCGACGTGACGGTACCACGGGAGGAGCGTGAGGCGTACGATGTGGCTCGCTACTTGGTGCGCGCCAAGCTACCCCGGGCCCGGCATTACCTTATCACTACGTTTTTTGAGTTGCCGCTGCGTCTGCGCTACGCCGAGCGCACCACGCTGGTGCCCAGCATTATCAGGCCCGAAATACAGGCTGCCAGCCCTACTAAGGGCAACTACGTGCTGGTGTACCAAACGGCTACCAACCAAACCAACCTGGTCGAGATTTTACAGCAGATGCCGGAGCAGGAATTCCGCGTTTACGGCTTCAACAAAGACGAGGCGCACGGCAACGTGCTGCTGCGCCCCTTCTCTGAAGCGGGCTTTATTGCCGAGCTGGCGGCTAGCCGCGCCGTGCTTACCAACGGCGGCTTTTCGCTGATTTCGGAGGCCGTGTACCTGCACAAACCGGTGTGCGCGGTGCCCATTCCGGCCCAGTTCGAGCAGTGGCTGAACGCGGCCGAGATTGAAAAACTAGGCTACGGCCGCCACTTCGAGGCCATCACGGCCGAGAATGTGCAGGCCTTTCTGGCCGGCTTGCCGCAGTTTGAGGCAGCGCTAGCCCCCTACCAGCAGGCCGGCAACGACGTGCTGTTTGGGAGGCTAGCCGAGCTGCTGGCCGAGCTATAACCCACGCCCGGCCGCCGGCAACGTTTGCGAAGCCCCACGAAATTGTACGCCGTTCTTTACCCTAGCGGCCTACATTTGCACTTCCTATCTTTCTTTCAAAAGACATGAGCTACATCGCAGCCATTCATGCCCGCCAGATTTTTGATTCGCGCGGCAATCCGACCGTCGAAGTTGACGTCACCACCGACTCGGGCACCGTGGGCCGGGCCGCCGTACCAAGCGGCGCCAGCACCGGCGTGCACGAAGCCGTGGAACTGCGCGACGGCGACAAGGCCATGTACCAGGGCAAAGGCGTGCTGAAAGCCGTCGAAAACGTGAACACCAAGATTGCCGAAGAGCTCGTAGGCTTTTCGATTTACGAGCAGGGCCTGATTGACAAAATCATGCGCGAGCTCGACGGCACCGCCAACAAGGGCAACCTCGGCGCCAATGCCATCCTGGGCGTGAGCCTGGCCGCCGCCCGCGCTGCCGCCCAAGAGCTGGGCCAGCCACTTTACCGCTACGTAGGGGGGGTAGGCGCTACCACCCTGCCCGTGCCGATGATGAACATCTTGAACGGCGGCTCGCACGCCGACAACAAGATTGACTTTCAAGAGTTTATGGTAATGCCGGTGGGCGCTAGCTCGTTTAGCGAGGCGCTGCGCTGGGGCACCGACATCTTCCACACCCTCAAAACGGTGCTGAAGAAGAAGGGCTACAGCACCAACGTAGGCGACGAAGGCGGCTTTGCCCCCGACATTCAGAGCAACGAGGAGGCTATCCAGATTGTGCTGCAAGCCATCGAGCAGGCCGGCTACAAGCCCGGCGAGCAGGTGATGATTGCCCTCGACCCCGCCGCTTCGGAGTTCTTCGAAGATGGCCACTACCACTTCAAGAAGAGCACCGGCGACAAGCTGACGCCCGAGCAAATGGTGAGCTACTGGGTGGACTGGACCAAGAAATACCCCATCATCAGCATCGAAGACGGCCTGGCCGAGGACGACTGGGCGGGCTGGAAGAGCATCACCGACCAGGTGGGCAAGAAAATCCAGCTCGTGGGCGACGACTTGTTCGTGACCAACGTGGAGCGCCTCCAGCGCGGTATTGATGAGCACATTGCCAACGCCATCCTCATCAAGGTAAACCAAATCGGTACCCTCACCGAGACGATTGACGCCGTGAACCTGGGCCGCCGCAACGGCTACAAGTCCATCATGAGCCACCGCTCGGGCGAAACCGAAGACTCGACCATCGCCGACCTGGCCGTGGCCCTGAACACTGGCCAGATTAAAACCGGCTCGGCCTCGCGCTCGGACCGCATGGCCAAGTACAACCAGCTGCTCCGCATCGAGGAAGAACTGGGCGAAACGGCCTACTTCCCCGGCAAAAAAATGTAAGTAGCTCCGGCATTTCATGTTGAAGAAAGCCCGTCTGAGTTCGCTCGGGCGGGCTTTTTTTTGAGCGCTTACCCTAGCCAGCTCAAGCACCGGCTAGTCGGGTGACTTTAGGCTGCCCAGCACGCCCAATTCGGCGGCGCTTAGTACCTTTAGGCAATGACTTTACCTCGCTTTGTGATGCCGGCGCTGCGCGTGGTGCGCAATTTCTACTTCCTCACGGCCGCCGGCTTTGTAGTGTGGATGGCCGTGTTCGACTCCAACGACCTCAGCAAGCAGTACGACATGTACCACAAATGGCGCGAGCTACGGGCTGAGAAAGAGTATTACGAAGCCAACATCGAGAGCGTGAAAAAGGACCGCGCCGAGCTGCTCAGCTCGCCCGCCCTACTCGAAAAGTTTGCCCGCGAGAAGTACCTCATGAAGCGCCCCGGCGAAGACGTATTTGTATTGGTGCCCAAGGAGGCCGACTGAGCCCGCAGCTAGCCCGCTGTTTACCAAACTGCCCACCCTGATTTTCCGGGCGGGCAGTTTGCGTTTGCGGGGCGCTGTTGTGGCGGCCAGGTGGCGACGGCGGCCGCTGCTGGCCAGCTAGCCAACACATGTTATTTTTAGCGATGCCCGGCTCACCACTCTGCGTTATATTCTCCGCTAAATTGGCTAGGGTCGGCGGGTTGCTATTAGCTACTAGCCTATTAGTGAGCTTACGGCCGCCGCGGGTGCGGCCCACGCAGCCACAGCTAGCCCGGCAGTTTTTAGTAGAGATTCTGGCCCGCAACTACCCGGCTGCCTACCGCCGGCTAGCCCCCGAGGTGCGCGCGGCCGTGCCGCTGCTTGCCTTCGCCCGGGCGGCGCGGCCCGTATGGCAGCAGGGTCAGGCGCGCGGGCCGGCCATTGAGTTCTACCAATTGGGGGCGCGCCTGGGCAACGGGCAGCGGCCTAGCCAGTGGTTTTGCCGCTTCGCCTTCGCTCAGGATTCGGCGCGGCGCCCGCCACCGGTACTGCTCGAAGTCACGTTTCGCGACACTACGGCGCGGGTTGTGCTGGGCTTCGGCCTGCGCCGGCGATAGGGCGGGGCCGGCCCTTGCCCCTACCTGGGCAGCGAGATTTTACCCAGGCTGAGCGCCGGATTTCCGGCCAGGGTTTCATTGGCCAGCACTGCAAACAGGATGGCTTCTTTGGCATCGGGTGGCACGCCAGCCTCGGCAGTGCTGAGCAGGCGGCTAGCGGGCAAGTGCCGGGCTAGCGCCGCCAGTAGCGTAGCATTGTGCGCGCCGCCGCCACTCACCAGGATTTCGGCGGCCGGCGCGGGGCCCAGGTAGTGCCGGGCGGCCTGAGCCACGGCACCAGCCGTTAGCTCGATGAGGGTAGCTAGCAAGTCAAACGCGGGTAGGTTTTCGGTGGCCGTCAGCCGCTGATTTTCTTGCAGATAAGCCGGCGAAAAAAGCTCTGGGCCAGTGGTTTTAGGAAACGGCGCACCAAAAAAGGCATGGCTGCGCAGCGCCGCTAGCAGCCCGGCATGGGGGCGGCCTTGGGCGGCTAGGGCACCGCCCGCGTCGTAGGTCTGGCCGGGGTAGTACTGGCGCACCACGTAGTCGAGCAGCGTGTTAGCGGGGCCGGTATCGGTGGCCTGGGCGGGGCCCCCGGCGGCGGGCAGTAGCGTGAAATTGGCGATACCGCCCAGGTTGAGCAACAGCCGATTGACGCCCGGCTGGCGGAATAGCAGCTCGTCGGCAAAGGGGGCTAGCGGCGCGCCCTCGTAGCCGGCGGCCACGTGCTGCTGCCGAAAATCGGAGAGCGTGAGCATACCCGTGAGCCGGGCCAGGTGGTCGCCATCGCCGATTTGCAGCGTAGCATGGTGCGGAAAATCAGCCCGCCCGTGCTGGTGGCGCGGCGCGTGCCAGATGGTTTGGCCGTGGCTAGCCAGCACATCAATGTCGCCGGGGGCTAGCTGCCAGCTTTGCAGGCACGCCAGCACGGTAGCGGCGTGCCGCCGTGCTACTTCGGCATTCAACAAAACCAGGTCTTCCAGCGGCACCGTGGGCTGGCTGATAGCCCGTATTCTTTGCTGAAAATCAGCCTCGTACGGCACCGTGGCAAACTGTTCGAGTACCACCTGCAAGCCCACGCCGTGACCGGTGCAGCGGCACAGGGCCACATCGAGGCCATCGAGCGAGGTGCCCGACATGAGGCCGATAATGCGACGGCTGGGCTGCGCTGCTATGGCGGCCAGGCGGGCTAGCTGAGGATTCATTTCCTGTTTACTCCTTCAGCTTGGGGTTGTTGTGGTGGCGGGTGGCGTCGCGCTGGGTTTTCTTGGCCAGGTTGCGGGTTAGGGCCTCCGTGAGGTTGACACCGGTCTGGTTGGCCAGGCAAATGACCACGAATAGCACATCGGCTAGCTCGTCGCCTAATTCGCGGCCCTTGTCCGACTCTTTAAACGACTGCTCACCGTATTGCCGGGCAATGAGGCGGGCCACCTCCCCCACTTCCTCGGTGAGCATGGCCATGTTGGTGAGCTCGCTGAAATAGCGCACGCCGGTCGTGTTTATCCACTCATCAACAGTGGCTTGGGCTTGTTCAATCGTCATACTATGAGTAATTTAAGCACTTGGCGAATCGAGCACTATCGTCACGGGGCCATCGTTGAGCAGGCGCACCTGCATATCGGCCCCGAAGATGCCAGTGGGCACGGGCTGGCCCAGCTCTTGGGCCACCAGGGCCACAAAGCGCGTGTAGAGCGGCTCGGCCACGGCCGGCGGAGCGGCCCCGATGTAGCTGGGCCGGTTGCCCTTGCGCGCATCGGCTAGCAACGTAAACTGGCTGACTACCAGCACCTGCCCGCCCACGTCGCGCACGCTGCGGTTCATCTGGCCGTTTTCATCGTTGAAAATGCGCAGGCCCACCACTTTGCGCGCCATCCAGGCTAGGGCCGCCTCGTCGTCGGTGGGGGCGCAGCCGGCTAGCACCAGCAAGCCAGGGCCTATCTGGCCGGTTATAGTGTCCGCAACAGTAACGGAGGCTTCGCGGACGCGCTGAATGACGAGGCGCATTTTTACTGGGTGGGTTTTACTGGCTACTGGCTTGGCCGCGCGGTGCGCTAGCCTAGCGTTTAATTTTCAAGCTATCCAAATGATGCTGAAAGCGGCGGGCAAAGGCCTTGTGCTGAGCAAAGGTTTCGCTGAAATCGGAGAAGCCACTGCCATCGGGCCGGGCGCAGAAAAAGACGAACTGGTGGTGCGCGGGGCGCAGCACTGCATCCAGGGCCTGCGGGAAAGGCGTGGTGATGGGGCCGGGCGGCAGGCCCTTGTGGCGGTAGGTATTGTAGGGCGAGTCGACTTTCTTATCCACGTTCAGCACGCGCTTGCGGGTGCCCAGGCCGTGCAGCGGCCACAATAGTGTGGGGTCGGCTTGCAGGGGCTGGCCCCGACGCAGGCGGTTGAGGTACACGCCCGCGATAATGGGCTTATCGGTGGGCTGGGCCGTTTCGCGCTGCACGATGCTAGCCAGCACGGCCACCTGCACGGGGGTCATTTTCAAGGAGTCAGCCTGGGCTAGCCGGCGCGCCGTCCAGAAGCGACGGTGGCGGGCGGCCACCGAATCGAGAAACGTGGCGGCCGGCGTGGGCCAGAACAGGCGCAGCGTGCCTGGGATGAACAGTGTGCGCACCGTAGCCGTGTCGAGGCCGTAGCGGCGCACTAGGTAAGCATTGTCCGTCAGCAGCTTGTGCAGCTGCACCGTATCGAGACTGAGCTGGCGGCCGGCCTGCCGGGGCAGCTGCGGCAGGTAGTGAAAAGGCTTGAGGGTGAAAACGAGCGTATCCTGGCGGCCGCTTTCAAGCAGGCGCACCAAGGCCAGGTTACCCAGCCCGGCGGGCAGGGTGTAGCGGCCGGGCTGCACGGGGTGGGCAGGCGTGCCCAAGCCCCACCAGCGCGCCACACGGGTAAAATCCTGGGGCCGGACCAACTGCCCCGGCCGGGCCAGCGAGTCGAGCACGGCATTCAGCCCCACGCCCCGCCGAATGTAGAGGTAGGCCGGGCCGTCCACGGCGGCGGGCACATTGGGGCGATACAGCAGGTGCCACGCCAGGCCCGCCCCGGCCAGCAGCAGCCCCAGCACCACGGCGGCCACCGCTGGCCCCACCCGGCGGGGGCGCGGCGCGGCGGGCGGGGCTAGCGGGGCGGGCAACACAGGCTCAGTCATGCAGGCAGGAAAAGCGCTGGCTAAGCTGCCCGCGCATTCGTCAAAATTAACGCTGCCCGCCAGCTTTATTGCCCCAGCCGGTAAAGCACCCCTATGCTGAGCAAGAGGCGCCCCAACTGCCAGGGCCCGCCACCCACCGGTTGGGTATCAACAAATACCTGCGCCTCGGTGGCCGGCAAAGCCAAGGCAGCAGTGTGGGTATTAAAGCTGAAAAAACCTTTTTTCTCCTCTACCAACAGCTGGCTGCGGGTGCGCAGCGGCAGCACGTAGCCCAGGTCGGCCACGGCCTCCCAGTGGCGGTTTATTTCCAGCCCCAGCCCTAGCCGGGGCAGCAGGGCATCGGTGGTGTTGTGGAGCGTGAGGGTGAGTTCCTCGGCCGCCAGCGGGGTGCCGGCCAGGCGCAGGCCAGGGTCGGGATTGGCGAAGGTGCCTAGCTCCTGGCCCACGCTTTGGCGCAGGTGGGCTAGCCCGGCGCGGGCGTGCAGCGGCCGGCCGTGCGGGTTCAGCAGGTGCGCGTAGCCGAGGCCGGCTTCCCAGCTGGCGCCTTGCAGCCGGCCCAGCACCTGGCGCGTGGTGGCGTAGGCGGCTAGCCCCCCCACCAGGTCAAGCTGCACGCCAAAACCATAGTAAGCTGCCATGCGCTGCGGCACCGTGCTAGCCTGCGCTGTGGCTCGAAAGGCCGAGCCGCCGGGTGCCAGCCCTACCGCCAGGCCAGCGGCGGGCACGGCCACCGGCAGCAGCCCACCCGCATAGGTATAGCGCAGGTGGCGCAGCAAACGCCACTTGGGGGCCTCTGGCGCGGGTGTGGGGCTAGCCGGGGCAGGCCGGCGCAGCAGCGTGTCGGCCTGGCGCTGGCGGGCTTGGTCGAGGAGCGCCTGCGAGGGTAGCACAGTGGTATAGTGCTGCCAGAAAGCCGAGTCGTAGCCCACGGGGTTGCGTAGAAACACGTCGCCGTACTGGCTGCGCTCCTGGTAGCCGGGCGGCGGGGCCTGGGCGGTGTCGATGGCCGTGGTTACGAACTCGGCCAAGTGGTGGCGCACCCGCCCGGCCACCGGCAACCCTAGGGTATTGTACCAGATGCTTTTTAAGTAGTAGCGGCCGGCATAGAACTGATAATCGGCCCGATAGGCTCGCTCGCTAGCCTCAAAAACCAGCAGTCGCTCGCGCCGGATGCCAGCCGGCGTGCGGTGCCACCGGGCGCCCAGAAAGGCGTAGCTACGCTCGTCGATGTAGACCTCGCCCGCAAAGTTGGCGCGCGTGGTACCTGGCCTGGGGCCAAACGTAATAACGTACACCGCTCGCCCCTGAAAAGTGGTTTGCGGGCTGAAGCTGTACCGGTAGTCTTTGAAATGGGCCGGGCTGATGAACTCGGCGCGGGTGTGCACAAAATCGAAGCGCTGGGGCACCAATGCCCCGGCCACCCAGTCGATGGGGGCTAGCGCAGTATCGGCCGGCGGCCGGCGCAGGTCTACCCGGCGCGATTCGAGCACCTGCACGGCGCCAGGGTCACGCGGGTGTTGGTAGCCAGGCTTATGCACGCGCAGCATACCCTCGACTAGGTAGTCGTAGCGCTGGCGCGTAGTCTCATCGTCCGACTCGCGGTAGAAGCCCGTGAGCTGGCTGGGCCTGACCGGGTAATTGTGCGGAATGCGCGCCACCGCCTCCCGCACAATGCCCTCGGCCGAAGCCGTGACGGTGACCGCGCCCAGGCTGGCCGGGCTGATTTGCAACTCAATAACCAGTTCGGCACCGGGCAGGGGCGGCAGCGGGCGGCGGTAGGGCCGGTAGCCTAGCAGGGCTACTTCTAGCTCGCTGGCCTGGTAGGCGGCTGGCACGCGCAGTGCAAAGCGGCCCTCCAGGTTAGTGCTGGTACCTAGCCGATTGCCCCCAATACCCACCTGCGCATTCGGAATGGGCTGATGCGTGTCGGCGTCGAGCACGCGGCCGCGCAACACGGGGCTCTCCTGGGCCAGCGCCAGCCGCGCCAGCAATAGAAAGCAGGCAAGCATAAAAAAACGCCCGCCATGCTGAGCTGGTCGAAACATTTTAGTCGAATAAACAGGGTTATTGCCCCTGGCAGTGCGACTAAGATGCTTCGACCAGCTCAGCATGGCGGGCGTTACTTGTGTTCGCAGCGGCGCTAGCTCTGCAGCGGCTCCTCCAGCTCGGCAATGGCTAGGCCGTGCTGGCCGGCGGTTTCGCCCAGCAGCTGGCGCTGCCAGGGGCGCAGGGCGGCTAGGCTGCCCTGTTCCACCACGTCGCCGATGAGGCGGTTGCTGAGCACAGTATTGGCCAGCACAGGGCTGAAATCAGCCGACAAGTGGTTTTTAAGGCTCATTAGCAGGGCCTCGCGCGCTTCGGCCTTGGCGGCGATGGGGCCGCCAAAGCGGCGGCGGAACGGCTGCGGCCGGCGCTGGTCGGCGGGCAGGGGGCCGTCGGGCGCCAAGTCGGCGTCGGCCAGAGCCACCAGCTCATCGGCGTAGGGCGCCCGCTTTAGCTCGGGGTGCAGGCCACCAGCATTGCGCAGGGCGCCGTGCGAGGCAATGGGCGTACGGGTGATTTCGGCCAGGCGGTCGTTGCTGAGCACCATGTAGCTGGGGCGGTCGAGCTGCCGGGCCAGGCGGTCGCGCAGGGCATACAACTCCCGAAAAAGCGGCAGCTCCTGGGGCGTGATGCGGTACTTGCCGGCTAGCCGCAGGTGCGGGCGCAGCTCGTCGCGGCCGTAGCGCACGGCTTCGAGGGCGTGGTTTTCCTCCTGCGCCCACTGGGCACGGCCTTGCTCCTGCAAGCGGGCGGTGAGGCGGTCGGTGAGCTCAAAAAGATACAGTACGTCGTTGGCAGCGTACTCTCTCTGGGCTTCGGTGAGGGGGCGCTTCAACCAGTTTGACTTCTGCTCGCCCTTGTCAACTTCAAACCCTAACTCGCTCTGAATGAGGCGCCCGAGCGAGATATTATTGTCTTCGAGGGCTAGCAGCGTAAACTGCACGCTAGTGTCCACGATGGTGCGGCAGGTGACACCGAACAGCTCGTCGAGCAGCAGAATGTCGGATTTGCAGGAGTGGAAAACCTTGGCCACTTCGGGCGAGCGCAGCACGGCAAAAAGTGGCTCTAGGCCGGCCGCCATCTCGGGTTCCAGCGGCAGCGGGTCGATGAGGTACACCTCTTGGCCATCAAATACTTGAATGAGCGCTAAGCGCCGGCCATAGCGGTAACGATTGTCGTCAAACTCGAGGTCGATGCCGATGCGCGGCAGGGTGGCGAAGTGGGCCGCCGCGTCGGCCACCTGGGCCGCCGTGGTAAGATAGTGAATAGTGGGCTTCATGCGTGGCGGCAAAGGTAGGGGAATAGCCCGCAGCAACGGGCGCCAATGCTGGCAGCGGGCCATAATATGAACGCATGGCAACAATGCTGTTGAATTCTGAGCCAATTCTGAGCAAAAGACACCTTTCTTTTGCCCGGCCCCTAATTATTTACACCCAGGTCATTATTTTCTACCAATAATTCAGCTAAAGCGCTTTAATTTGCGAGTCACTTTTCTGATTTTAATTTTTTATTGCTTTTAAAGCAGCGATTTCTTTTATCACTTTTCCCCTGCGTGTAGTTTATGAGAAATCTTTTAACTCCTATCTTGGTGGTAGCCGCGCTGCCCGTGCTGGCGCAGACCCAGGTGGTCAGCGGCCGCGTGGTGGGCGCCGACGGCAACGCCATTCCCGGCGCTACGGTAGTGGAGCGCGGCACCACGAACGGGGCCAGCAGCGGCGCCGACGGTAATTTTTCGCTCTCGGTGCGGCCGGGCGCCACGCTCGTCATCAGCTCGATTGGCTACACCACGCAGAATATTGTCGTGGGAGGCCGTAGCACCCTCAACGTGACGCTGGCCGCCAGCACTACCGACTTGGGCGAGGCCGTGGTAGTGGGCTACGGCACGCAGAGCAAGGCCGATTTGACGGGCTCGGTAACGCAGCTAAGCAGCAGGGACGTTGGTAATCAGCCGGTTCAATCCTTCGAACAGTCGATACAAGGTAAAGCGGCAGGTGTTTTCATTGAGAGTGGCAGCGGTAAGCTGGGCCAGGGCATCCGGGTGCGGGTGCGGGGGGTATCGAGCATCAGCGGCGATACCCAGCCGCTGTACGTGGTAGATGGCATTCCGGTGCTTACCGACAACCTGTCGTCGAACGGAGCTGCCTCTAACCCTATTGCCGATATTAATCCCAATGATATCGAGAGCATTAACGTGCTCAAAGATGCCTCAGCAACCGCCATTTACGGCTCGCGCGCTACTAATGGTGTCGTTATCGTGACGACCAAGCGGGGCCGGGCCGGCGCTACTAAATTCAATATTGCCTACCAAACTGGCATCAGCAACCCTACGCATAAGCGCGAGTTTTTGAATGGGGCGCAATACATTGAGTTGCTGACCGAAGCGCGCAACAACTCGGGTATTTCCGCAGCCTCGACGGCCACCCGGCTAGGCATCATCGCGGCGGGGCAGGCGCCGACCACCTACGATACCAACTGGCAGAACGAGGCTTTTCAACGGGCACCGTTTTCGCAGTATGACCTGAACGCTAGCGGAGGCAACGAGAAAACGCGCTTTTTCATCTCCGGTCAGTACAGCGACCAGCACGGCATTATCGTCGGCAACCGCTACCAGCGCATGAACGCCCGCTTTAACATCGACCACCAGGCTACCGACAAACTGTCGTTTGGGGTCAACCTGGGGGCCACGCGCTCGGTCAATGACCGCCTGCCCAACGACAACGCCTTTAGTTCGCCGATGCAGATTGTGGCGCTCTCGCCCCTGACGCCCCTCACCGACCCGCGCACCGGCCTGCTTAGCGGCGCCCAAGACCCAGTGAGCGGTAGCTATAGCACCAACTTCCCATTCTACTACAATCCGCTGCTCAGCATCATCGGCGGCTCGTACACGGCTACTACCTACCGGCTGCTGGGCAATGTGTATGCGCAATATAAGTTCACGCCTGACCTGTTTTTCCGGTCCGAAGTAGGCGTTGACTTCACCAACTACAATGAGGAGCAGTATCTGGGCCGGATTACTTCGCGCAATAGCGGCCCAACCAACGGCTACGCTTACAGTGCGGCGCAGGTCAACACGAAGCTGGTAGTCAACAATTACTTCAACTACCACAAAACCTTTGCTGAGCAGCACAACCTGGATGTGACCATCGGTACGGCTTTCGAGCAGGGCCGCCTCACGGGCAACAGTGTAACGGGCACTCAATTTGCCTCCGATGCCTACAAAACCATCCGGAACGCCTCTGTTTACACGGCCGGCGACTCGTTTGATAATGGCGGCAATACCCTGGTATCTTATTTCGGTCGCCTTTCCTACGCCTTTGCCGGCAAGTACTTGGTGGGCGGCAGCGCCCGCCTCGACGGCTCGTCGCGCTTTGGTATCAACAACCGCTACGGCTTGTTTTCGGCTGGCTCGGTAGGCTGGCTTATCTCGGAGGAAGATTTCCTGAAAGGCAATTCTACGTTGAGCCTGCTTAAGGTGCGGGCTAGCATCGGCAAAACCGGCAACCAGGGCTTCACCAACTTCCCTTCGCGCAACCTGTTCAGCGGCACTACGGGCTACGTAGGTGTGCCCGGCCAGTCGCCCTCGCAACTCGGCAACAACGACCTGACCTGGGAATCGACCACGCAGTACGATGCCGGCCTGGAATATGGCTTCCTCGACAACCGCATTTCGGGTGAAGTGGACGTGTATTTGAAAAACACCAATGGCCTGGCCCTCAATCAGCCGGTGCCGCTTACCACGGGATTTGGCTCGATTTTCCGCAACGTAGGCAGCTTGGAAAACAAGGGTATCGAATTTGTGCTGAACACGCGCAACTTCGTAGGCGACTTTACCTGGAATACCAGCTTCAACGCGGCCATCAACCGCAACAAAATCACGAACCTGAACGGGCCCTCTATCCTGGGCAGCAACGTGAGCCGGGCGCAGGAAGGCCAGCCGATAGGCGTATTTGTAGCCCCCGAGTACGCCGGGGTTGACCCCGACAATGGCGATGCACTTTACTACCTCAATACCCCGAACGCCGATGGCACCCTGGACCGTGGCACGACCAACGACATCAACCTGGCTACCCAGGTAGTAATAGGTAACCCCAACCCTACCTGGACGGGCGGCATCACCAACACCTTTGGCTACAAAGGCCTCGATTTCTCTTTCACCATTCTGGGGGTATTCGGCAACCAGATTTATGATGCGGGCGCGCAGTACTATTCAACCGCCTTTAACAACGGCTACGATAACCAGACCATCGACCAGCTGAATCGCTGGCAGAAGCCGGGCGACATCACCAACGTACCGAAAGCGTATTTTGGGGCTGGCAATGGCACGGGCGCTTCGTCGCGCTTCGTGCGCAACGGTGATTTTGGCCGCCTGCGCACCGTGGTGCTCGGCTACAACCTGCCCAGCACCCTCGTGAAACGCGGCTACCTGCAGTCGGCCCGTGTATTTGTGCAGGCGCTTAACCTACTCACCTTCACTAAGTATAAGGGCTGGGACCCCGAAGTAAGCACCGACTACCTGACGGGTGGCACTAGCACCAGCCAGAACAACATCAACCAGGGCGTTGACTTTTATACGGCCCCGCAGCCGCGCACCTTTACGGTAGGCGTAAATGTTGGCTTCTAAATAGGGCGGTCCTTTTCTATCTCAGCGCATTACTCTTATGAAGAAAATAGTATTAGGGCTCTTGGCAGCCTGCCTGGTTACGGGCACTGTAACGAGCTGCAACAATAAGCTCAACGTGGAGCCCGTCGACGCCATCGATGCCAGCAATGCCCTCAACACTGCCGCTGACGTACAAGGCGCGCTAGTAGGCAGCTACACCAGCCTGCAAGCCGACGCTGGCTACAACGGCTACATCCAGCTTATGTCGGACCTGCTGGCGGAGAATGGCGAATTTACCTTCGTTGGCACCTTCACGCAGCCGCAGGAATTTCAGCGCAAAGCCCTACGCCGCGACAATAGCTTTGTGCAGCAGATATGGGCGCGTGGCTACACCACCGTGAACCGTACCAACAACGTGCTGGCCAACCTCGATAAAGTGACCGTGGCGGCTACTAAGGCTCGTATTGAGGGCGAAGCCCGCTTTGTGCGGTCATTGGTTTATTTTGACCTTGTTCGCCTATATGGCAAGGCTTGGAATGATGGTACTCCTAGCGTCAACCCCGGCGTTCCACTCATACTTACGCCTACTACCGCGGTATCACCGGCCAACAACGTGCCCCGCAACTCGGTAGCGGAAGTATACGCGCAGGTTATTTCGGACCTAACCATAGCCGAAGCAAAACTGCCCGCCAGCAACGGCTTCTTTGCCACCAAGTATTCAGCGGCCGCCTTGCTTGCCCGCGTGTATTTGCAGCAAGGCCGCTATGCCGAGGCGGCAGCAGCGGCTAACCGCGTTATTGCCAACGCCAGCTTTTCGCTCACGCCAAGCTACAGCGACGAGTTCTATCAGGGTGTCGACTTGGTACCCACCACCAGCGAAGACATTTTTACGATTCAGAACACGGCCCAGAGCGGTAGCAACAGCGGCAGCAATCAGCTTAGCGTCTTTTATTCGGGTAATCAGCGCGGCGATATCAGCATCAATGACCAACTGCTAAACCAGTTCGAAGCCGATGACGACCGCAAGAATCTGTTCACCATCACTGCCAACCAGGTATATTCTGACAAGTACGATGGGCAGTATGGCACTGTCAAGCTCATTCGCTTGGCCGAGATGTACCTGACTCGGGCCGAGGCCAATTTCCGCGCCGGCACAGCTGTGGGTGCTACCCCGCTCAGCGACATCAATACGGTGCGGGCGCGCGTTAACCTACCAGCCCTAACCAGCCTGACGCTCCCAGCCATTCTCAAGGAGCGTAAGCTGGAGCTGGCTTTCGAAGGCTTTCGCCTCGGCGACCTCAAGCGCAACCAGGAGTCTACTATTGACCCCGTTACCAGCACTGTCATTCCCTGGAACTCGCCGCGCCTGGTGCTTCCCATTCCGCTGGCCGAAATTAACGCCAACCCTAACCTGACGCAGAACCCGGGTTATAACTAAGCCGCTGGACTAACTACTCACAAAAAGGCCCGCAACATTCGTTGCGGGCCTTTTTGTATTTCCTGCTCACTCCGCTTCGTCAGTGCGCTCAAAGTCCAGCTCACGGGCCAGGTCCACGGCTTCGGCTTCTACCTGGGCCAGCAGGTCGGGCGCGTCGGCATCGAGGGTGCGGGCAAAGAGGTCGAGCAGCGCCTCGCCTTCGTCGTTGACGTAGAGGTTGGTATAAATCTGCTCGAACAGCTTATTTTCCTTGCCAATTTGCTTGTCGATTTCCTGCGGCGAGCGGGCCGTGTTCAGGGCCTGGTGCAGCACATCGGCGGCGCGGCGGGCCTCGTCGTGGTCGCCCAGGTCGGCCAGCAGGCGCAGCAGGCTGGTAGCTACCCCTAGCCGCCACTGCTCGAAGCGAAACGGCTGCTCGGCCCGGCTAGCCTGCTCGAAGCGCGCATCGGCCCCTAGCGTGGCCGGGGTGAGGTAGTGCGCCGCATCTTCGGGCGCGCGGAAGGCTAGCCGCAGCAGGGCTTCGTAAGTAGTCATCGCAGATTCAAACGGATTTAACGGATTGCGCAGCTACGCCCGTTACGCGGGCTGACTGCTGTCAGGTTAGGGAAATAGTAGCCCTAGCCATTGCTCATCAGGAGAAAAGCTGCCATACGAAGAGCGAGGCGGCGTAGGCTAGCCCGGTCATGTACACGAGCTGGCCTAGCGGCCAGCGCCAGCTTTTGGTTTCGCGGTAGGTTACGGCTAGGGTGCTCATGCACTGCATGGCAAATACGTAGAACACGAGCAGCGAGAGCGCCCGCACCGGCGTGAAAAAGGGCTGGCCGTTCACGTCTTTCTCATTGGCTAGCTTCTGCTGCACCGTGCCAAGGTCGGCGTCCTGGCCTACGCTGTAAATAGTGCTCATGGTGCCCACAAACACCTCGCGGGCGGCGAAGGAGGTGAGCAGCGAGATGCCGATTTTCCAATCGAATCCCAGCGGCCGAATGGCCGGCTCAATCACGTGGCCGAAGGTGCCGGCATACGAGGTTTCGAGCCGGGCCGAGGCCACGCGGCGCTCGGTTTCGGCGGCGGGCCAGCGCTGGGCGGCGGCCTGCTGCTGCACCTGGGTTTCGGCCTCGGCCTGGCGGGTGCCAGGGCCGTAGCTGGCTAGCACCCACAGCAGCACCGAGATGGCCACAATTACCTTACCCGCCTGGAAAATGAACGCCTTCACCTTCTCCACGATGGTGAGGCCCACGTTTTTCCAGCGCGGCCAGCGATACACCGGAAACTCCATGATGAAGTAGCTGCGCTCGCGGGCCTTGAGCACCGTTTTCAGCAGCAGCGCCGAGAGCAGCGCCGAACTGAGGCCGAGCAGGTACAAGCCCATCAGCACCAACCCGCGCATATTGAAGAGGCCTAGCCAGCTGGCATCGGGCACCACCAGGGCCACCAGCACCGTGTACACCGGGATGCGCGCCGAGCACGACATGAGGGGCGTCACGAAAATAGTCAGCATCCGGTCTTTCCAGCTCTCGATAGTGCGCGCGCCCATGATGGCCGGCACTGCACACGCCAGCCCCGAAATGAGTGGCACCACGCTCTTGCCGCTGAGGCCAAAAGGCCGCATCAGCTTGTCCATGAGAAAGGTAACGCGGGCCATGTAGCCCGTTTCTTCCAGCACTGCCAAAAAGGCAAAGAGCAGGGCAATCTGCGGAATAAAAATCAGTACGCCCCCTAGCCCGGCAATCACGCCCTCAGTCAGCAACCGCACCAGCGGCCCGCTAAACCGCGCCTGAATGGCCGCGCTCAAGGCTGAGATGCCTTGGTCAATCAAATCCATCGGGTACTGCGCCCAGGCGAAGATGGCCTGAAACAGCAGAAACAACACCGCCAGAAAAATAGCGTACCCAAACACCCGGTGCGTCAGCACCTTATCGATGCGGTTGGAGGC
>CAYLNN010000019.1:0-55962 GCA_964385095.1 uncultured Hymenobacter sp. | reverse complement strand
CCGTGAGGTGCGGAATAGCCACCTTACCCCCTAGCGACGAGATATTAATAATGCGCCCCTCGCCGCGCAGCCGCATGCCCGGCAGCACCGCCTGCATAGCGTGAAACGGCGCCCAGAAGTGCGTGTTCATGGCATCCTCAAAGTCGCGGGTGTCCATGTTCTCCAGCGGCCCGCCGATGATGATGCCGGCATTGTTGATGAGCACGTCGATACCGCCCAGCTTCTCCTCCACCTCGGTTACTAGCGAGCGCACGTCGGCCGCGTCGGTGAGGTCGCGGCTCAGCGCCAGCACGCTGCTCTCGGAGCCGCCGTAGCCCAGCAAATCCTGGCGGGCGCGGTCCAGCTCCTGCTGGTCGCGGGCGCAAATGGCCACGCGGGCGCCCTCGCGCACGGCGCGGCGGGCCAGCACAAGGCCCAGTCCACGCGAGCCGCCGGTGATGAGCACGGTGCGCCCCGCCAACTCATACGAGCCGCGGCGGTTGCGCCAAACAGTAGTAGCCAGAGCGGCTAGCCCTAGGCCAGCAGCCCATGCCCAGGAAGAAGAAGGTCGGCGGGAAGTTTTCATGCCTCTCTGTATGGATTTGGGGGCCGAAAGGTTGCGTGCGCGCCGCAAAATGCGTGGCTCCTACTTAGCTATAGGTGCATCTTTGCCGAGGGTTCATTCGCTAGCTTTATTTTATGCTGATGCTGGTTTGCTTACTGCTGTACCCGGTGGTGCTCCTCTTGAGTTGGCTGCTGCTGGTTACGCTGCACGAAATGGGCCACGCGCTGGCGGCGCTGGCCTTGGCGCCAGGAACCGTAACCGTGTACCTGGGCTCGTATGGTCAGCCCACTGGCAACTGGCAATTGCGGCTGGGCCGGCTGACGCTGCTTGTCAAACGTAATTTATTGCGGTGGCGAGGCGGCTATTGCGCCTATCAGCAGCCAACTACTAGGATGCGCTGGCCGCAAGCGGCCTTCATACTCGCGGGGCCAGTGCTGCCGCTACTAGTGGCTAGCGCAGCCTTTTACGTAAGCTTTCACGCCGAAAACGGGTCGCATCGCCTGGTGGCCCTGGTCTTCTTTTTTGCGGCGCTGGTCAGTACGCTCGTCAATCTTTTTCCCGGCACTGGCACGATAAGGCTGGCGGACGGCCGGGTGGTGGGCAACGACGGGACGCAGCTGCGGCAGCTGCTTTTCCCCTCCCCCCTGACCCGGCTGGCCGACCGCGCGGCCCGCAGCTTTGCGGCCGGCAATTATACCGAGAGCGCGGAGCTGCATTTGGTCCTATTGCAACAATCCCCACCAACACGCCCACTGCTTTGCACGGCCATCCACGTTTTATTCCAGGCCGGCCGCTACGCGGAGGCGTTGGCACTTAGCACCCGGCACCAGCGCGATTTCGCAGCTGAACTCACGGACGATGACCACTTCAGCCACGCCTTACTACTCTCGCGCACCGACCAGCACGTGGCCGCAAACGAGCTATACTCGAAGCTGATTAACCAGCCGCAGCCTTACCCGATGGCTTACATCAACCGGGGCTATACGTACAATTTACTGGGCAATTACGACTTAGCCCTGGCTGATTTTGACCAGGCTATTCTGCTTGAAACCGAGAGCTCATACGTGCAGGCCAACCGGGGCCTGGCGCTGCTCAAGCTAGGCCATGAAGAAGCTGGCCTGGCGGCGATTGCCCATAGCTTAGCTCTGAATTCAGCCCAGGCATACGCTTTTCGGGCCTTGGGTATCTACCACTTCGACCAAGGCGAATATGCCCGCGCCAGTGCCTACTTCGAGCAAGCCCAGCAGGCTGACCCTACTACGCATGCCTTGGGCACCTACCAGCAACAAGCCCGCCAGCAGTTAGAAAACGTTTCTAATGCTGGCGGGCCGATACCGCAGATTAACTAAACTATCCGGCGCTACGCGCCCAGCTTCTCCTTGAAGAACGCCAGTGTGAGCGCCCAGGCTTCGGCCGCGGCGTCCTTATTGTAGCTAGGGCGCTCGTCGCAGTTGAAGCCGTGGTCGGCGTAGGAGATGACGGTGTTGATGTAGGGCTTGCCGGCGGCGTCTACGGCGTCGATTACCGTCGTGATGTTCTCCTTCGAGATGTGCTGGTCGAGCCCGCCCCAGAAGAAGAGGTGCGGCGCGTGCAGGTCCTTGGCCATGTCGGTGCGGGTGTGCAGGCCGCCGCCGTAGTACGACACGCCGGCTTGCAGCGGCAGCGCGGCATTGGCCACGAAAGCCACTTGGCCGCCCAGGCAAAAGCCGATGGTGCCGATTTTATCTTTCTGCACGTTGGGCTGGGCTAGCAGCCAGTCGTAGGCCGCGCGCGCATCCTGCTGCAAGCCTTCGGGCGTGATGGCCCCGTAGTGCGGCATGGCCTGCGTGGCAAATTCGCTGTACGGAATTTCGAGGCCCGGCGCGGCGGTGCGGTGAAACAGCTCGGGCGCCACCACCACGTAGCCCGCCTGGGCCAGCCGGTCGGCCACGTTGCGGATGTGGCCGTTCACGCCAAAAGCCTCCTGGAAGAGGATGATGCCGGGGGCGCTGGCGGTATTCTGGGGCTGGGCCACGTAGGCGTGCAGCTGGGTGCCGTCGGCTACGTTTAGCACGAGCGAGTTGGGGGTACTCATAATAAGAGGGAAACTAGGAGAAGGATTCGGGCCGGAAACAAGGCGGCGGAAGCCGATGTTTTGAGCAGAATCCAGTTGCCTTATCCTTTTCCACTACCTTATGCCTACCTCCCCCACCCTGCGCCTGAGCGTGCTCGACCAGTCGCCGGTGCGGCCCGGCGCCACGGCCCGCCAGGCATTGCAAGAAACCACGCAGCTTGCCCAGCTCACCGACCGCCTCGGCTACCAACGCTACTGGGTGAGCGAGCACCACAATACCACCACCCTAGCCGGCCCCGCGCCCGAGGTGCTGCTGGCCCACCTGGGCGCGCACACCAGCCGCATCCGGCTAGGGTCGGGCGGCGTGATGTTGCCGCACTACTCGGCCCTGAAGGTGGCCGAAAACTTCAAGATGCTGGAGGCGCTGCACCCCGGCCGCATTGACCTGGGCATCGGCCGGGCGCCAGGGGCCGACCGCCTCACGGCCTACGCCCTCAACCCCAGCAATAAGTTTGAGGAAGAAGCTTTTGTAGAGCAGCTCGTAGACCTGCAAGCCTACCTGCGCGACGAGCGCACGCCCGAAACCATCCACGAGCGGGTGCAGGCCATTCCGCAGATTGATACCCAGCCCGCGCTGTGGCTGCTGAGCAGCAGCGGGCAAAGCGGCGAGTTTGCGGCGCAACTGGGCATGGGTTTCACCTTCGCCCAGTTTATCAACCCCAACGGCGGGCCGGCGGCGGTGCGCGCCTACCGGCAGCAGTTCCGGCCCTCGCCCGAGCTGGCCGCGCCCGCGGCCAGCGTGGCGCTGTTCGTGCTGTGCGCCGACACCGAGGAGAAAGCCAATGCCTTGGCCAAGGCCATGCTCATGCAGCTGTTGCGCTTCGAGCAGGGCGTGCGCGGCCCCTACCCCACTGCCGCCGAGGTGGCCGCCTACCAGTTTGGCCCCTTAGAGCGCACGCGCCTGCGCCACCACCAGGCCCGCGTGGTAAGCGGCACGCCCGCCCAGGTGCACCAGCAGCTCACCGAGCTGGCCGCCGCCTACGAGGTCGAGGAGCTTATCCTGACCAGCATCACCGCCGATTTTGCCGACCGCCTGCGCTCGTACGAACTGATTGCCGAGGCCTTCGACCTAGCCCCGGCCGAAGCGGTGGCGGCTACGGATGTTCTACCGTAGCTGGCCACCGGATAGCGTCTGCCACCTAGCCGCTAGGGCCTGAGAACCTGCGCAGCAGGGGGCGACCGGCTCAGAAACCCTACCGGTGCTTATCAAGTAGGTAATGGCATGAAAACATCCGCTAGCCTTTTACTCGCGTGCCTAGGACTATTGGCGAGCTGCACTATTACGGATGATGAGCAGGCAGGGCTGGACGAAATTCAGAAGATATACGGGGGTCAAGTCAGCTTCAAGATCGGTACGGTGACCTCCACCAAGCCCACCGACGTGCAGGGCAAGGTGCTCGAAATAGATGTGAAAGACGCCGACCTCACCAAGTATGGCGACAACCTGGGCTTGCCCGCTTCCAAGAGCGCGCTGCTTATGTACCGGCGCATGAGTGCGGCAGAAAAAACCGACTACGATGGCCTGCAAGTAGTGCTGCAAAATGGCAGCAGCGCCCGCAAGTTCAATTTCAGGATGCCCGTGCTGGCCCGGGCCGAGCGGGCCGATGGCCAGTTGAAAACGCTGCTCGACGCCTGGCGCCAGCACCAGTACCAAACGGTGGCCAACTGCTGGAACCAGGCGGCACTAACCGGCCCAAATCGCGCCGGCCTGGTAGAAGCCGTCAGCCGCCAAGGAGAGAAAATCGGCCCCATCGCCGGTTTCACCCCCGAAGGCTACATCGGGTTCAGCTCCCCCGTCAACGGCAAACCCGAGGAGTTGATGAATGTGTTTGTCACCATTGCCGCCCCCACGGGCAGCTCGCGGCAAATGCTGTTTTGCCTCAACCCCCGGCTAGCAGTTGGCGAGCAGTTCTTGTACGGACTTGCTTTTCTCAAGCCGCCGTTTGCCCTGCAATAGCCAGCTAGCGCTGACTTAGCGGCTTGGCCTTGACGGTCGGCACGGCACCCAGCGTGGCTGGTTTGCGCGAAGCCAAGCGGCGCGCTCAGCGTTCCCTTTACCCTTATTTGATTTTGTTCTATATAAAAAGCCCTGCCTGCCAGAGCTTTTTTTATGGATTAAATCATTTCAAACCAACAGATTGCCAATTGGCATCCTTTGCTCAAGCTAACAAGTTTGCGCCTAATCGCCAGAACCTATTTGGAACGATTCTAAACTCAGCTGCACCTTTGCACTGCGTTGAACGATTCTAAATAAGCCCATGCGACACCTTTCCTCTGCTCTGGTTCTTTCCACTCTCACCCTTCCTTTACTTGGCCAGGCCCAAACGCAGGCCCCGGCCGCCCCACGCCACGCGCCGCACCACCGCCTGGGCACCATCACCGGCCGCGTGACCCTAGCCGACGGCCAGCGCGCCGACCACGTAGCCGTACTGGTGCGCGGTACCACGCACGGCACGACGCCCGACGCGGAGGGCAACTTCCGACTGGAAGCGCCCGCCGGCTGGCAGGTGCTCACGTTCACCGGGCTAGGGTACTCGGCGCAGGAAATGACGGTGGAAGTAGTAGCTGGCCAGGTAGTTGCGGCCGCGCCTCAGACGCTGGCGCGCGGTGACCGCCAGCTCGACGAGGTGACCGTGACCGGCAGCAAGACACTCAACCAGCGGCCCGCCACCATCGGCAAGCTGCCCATTGCCCCGCTCGACATGCCCCAGGCCAGCCTCACGGTAGAGCGTCAGGTGCTGGAGCAGCAGCAGGTGTTGCGCCTGAGCGATGCCCTCGCCAACACGCCGGGCGTGTACGTGATGGGCGCCACCGGCGGCACGCAGGAAGAAATTGCCAGCCGCGGCTTTGCCTACACCAGCAACAACACGTTCAAAAACGGGGTGCGCTTCAACAACGGCATCCTGCCCGAAACCAGCTCGCTGGAGCGCCTGGAGGTGCTAAAGGGCAGCGCGGCCATCCTCTACGGCAACGTAGCGGCGGGCGGCGTGCTCAACCTCGTAACCAAGAAGCCGCTCTTCGAGCGCGGCGGCTCGGTGACGATGCGCGGGGGCAGCTTCGGCTTAGTGAAGCCGATTTTCGACGTGTACGGGGCCATCGGGCAGAGCGACAAGGCGGCCTTCCGCCTCAACGGCACCTACGAGCGCGGCGACAGCTACCGCGATGGTGTGCGCTACAACCGCTTCTACGTCAACCCTTCGCTGCTTTTCCGACTCAGCCCCAAAACGGATTTCGTGCTGGAAGGTGACTTCCTGCGCGACCGCCGCACGCCCGACTACGGCATCGGGGCCATCAATTACCAGATTCAGGATTCGCGCTCGCGCTTCCTCAACGTGGCCGGCGCGCTCAATGCCACCCAGCAGAGCAGCGCCACCGCCACCATCACCAGCCGCCTCAGCGACGGGTGGACGGTGCGCGGCATCGCGGGCTTTCAGCGCTACGATAATGACTTGCAAAGCGCCGCTCGCCCCACCAGCATCGTGGCCACGCCCGGCGCCACCTACGGCAACTGGAACCGCGGCCTGCAACGCTCGGAAACGAGCCAGAACTACTTCCTGGCCGAGGTGGACCTCACCGGGCAGTTTCGTACCGGGGCCATCGGCCACACGCTGCTCGTGGGCGCCGATGCCGACCAGTACAACACCAACACGCTGGCCTACACCAACCCCGGCTCGCCCACCAGCGCCACCACGGCCGTTTCGACGTTCGACGTTATTAACATCCTGGACCCTAGCCGGGTAATCGCGCAGCCCGCCCTGCGCCTGAGCGGCTTCGACGGCCTCGTGCGCAACTCCCTCACCAAGGACAACACCCGCCGCGCCGGTTTCTACGCCCAAGACCTCGTGAGCCTCGGCGAAAAAGTGAAGGTGCTGGCTGGCCTGCGCTGGAGCTACCAGGAAACCCCCAGCGACGTTTATTATTACGCGAACCCGGCCACGCTGAGCGCCAAAACGGCCGGCACCTACGTCGAAAACCGCCGCTACGACAACGCCTTCTCGCCGCGCCTGGGCCTAGTGTACCAGCCAATTAAAACCTCGGCCGTCTTTGCGTCTTACTCCAACTCCTTCTCGCCCAACAGCGGCGTGGACGTGACCGGCACTTCGCTAGCCCCCTCCATCGTGGACCAGTACGAAGTGGGTTTGAAAAACGACCTCTTCCAGGGCGCCCTCTCGGCCAACGTGACGCTGTATAAAATCGTGAACAGCAACCAGGCCCAGACCGTGCTGCCCGGCTCGCCCACCTACACCACCGTCTTCCCCAACGCCCAGGAGCTGGCTGGCCAGGTCACGAGCAAAGGCGTAGAAGTGGACGTGCAAAGCAAGCCCTACCTGGGCTGGTCGGTGCTAGCCGGCTACAGCTACAACAACACCGCCTATACCCGCAGCAACATCTACGAAGACGGCAGCCGCCTGCGCTACAACCCCGCTCACACGGCCAGCGCCAGCATCTTCTACAATTTCAGCTCGCTGCGCGAAACCGGCTTTTTGCGCGGCCTCTCGCTGGGCACCACCGGCTACTACATCGGCGACCGCCTGGCGGGCCGCAACAACCGCCTCGTGAACCCCGCCACCGGCCAGGCCTGGCCCAGCGGCGACGCCTTCCAGCTCATTGCCCTGCCCAACTACTTCCAGTTCGACGCCAACGTGGGCTACGCCTACCAGCGCTTCCTGTTCCGCGCTAAGGTGGCCAACCTGCTCAACGAGCTGAGCTACAACGTGCACGACGACAACAGCATCAACCCCATCGCCCCACGCAACTACTCGTTCTCGCTCAGCTTCAAGCTCTAAGCCGGGGCGCGCCACCCCTAGCCAGCCCGCAGCAAGCAAGCCGGGCCTGCCGACCAAGTGTCAGCAGGCCCGGCTTTTTTAGTGAAAAAACTCCTATCGCAAAAAATGCCAGACATGCTGTAACTAGCCTCGGGCAGTATGCAGCACCTCGTACCCCAGCTTGAGAATGAAGGCGCTTACCACCACCAGAAACAGCACCCGCACGAAGCCCGTGCCGCGCCGCAGCGCCAGCCGCGCCCCTAGCCACGAGCCCAGCACGTTGCAGGCGGCCATCGGCAGGGCGTAGTGATACAGCACCTGCCCGGTCGAGACGAAGTAGGCCAGCCCGGCAATATTGGTGGCTACGTTCACCACCTTGGCCGAGGCCGAGGCCGCCAGAAAATCGTAGCCAAACAGCCCCACGAACGCGAACAGCAGCAGGCTGCCCGTGCCCGGTCCAAAAAATCCGTCGTAGAACCCGATACCCATGCCTAGTGCCACGCCCGTCCACAGCTCGCGGCTGCCGCGCAGGCGCGGCGCGTGCAGGCTGCCAAAGTCCTTACGCCACGCGGTGTAGGCAGCCATCAGCACCAGCAGGGCCAGCACCAGTGGCTTCACCAGCTCCTTGTTGAGGCCGCTCACGGCCCGCGCCCCCAGCAGCGCGAAGCAGCCCGCCACCACGGCCGCCACCGCCACCGTGCGCCAGTTGATGGCCACGCCCGCTAGCCCCCGCAGGTACCGAAACGCCGAAGCCGACGTACCCGCCAGGCTCGCCACCTTGCCCGTGCCGAGAGCCGTGGGCACCGGCACCTCGGGCAGCAGCAGCAGCAGCGCCGGTAGCTGAATGAGGCCGCCGCCGCCCACCATCCCATCAATAAGGCCGGCTAGCAGCGAGGCTGCGCAAAGGAGGGGAAGAGTATAAGCGGGGTCGGCGAAAGGCATTAAGACTAGATGGGAAGTAGCTGGTTACAAAAGAACGGTCATGCTGAACGCAGTGAAGCATCTCGCTCGCATCGTGGGGATAGTACCCGGACGACGTGAGCGAGATGCTTCACTGCGTTCAGCATGACCGTTCTTTTGTGGCTGAAATTGAAAATAATGCTAGCTTAGAACGGCGGCTCCTCGCCAAAGCTATTGCTCTTGGGGAAGGGCACCGGCGAGGGCGGCGCGTCGTTCATGCGCGAGCCTAGCCGGATGGTATTGGGTGCGCCGAAGCCGCCGCCTGGGGCGGGGCCACCGGCCGGCTCCGAGTCGAAGCTGCTGGTTGGGAACGAGTTGGAAGCAAAGGCCGGCGCACCGCCGAAGCCGCCCGCGTCGCCGCCGCCATCGAAGCCGTCGAGGTCGGCAAACTTGGTGAAGCGGCCGATAAACTTGAGCTGCACCGTTTCGAGCGAGCCGTTGCGGTGCTTGGCAATGATAACCTCGCCCATACCCTGGGTAGGATTACCCATCTCGTCTTCGGTAATCTTGTAGTATTCAGGTCGATACAGGAAGATAACCATGTCGGCGTCCTGCTCGATAGAGCCCGATTCGCGCAGGTCACTGAGCTGAGGCTTCTTGTCGCCACCGCGGGTTTCGACCGAGCGCGAGAGCTGCGACAGGGCAATAACCGGGATGTTGAGCTCCTTGGCAATGCCCTTGAGCGCCCGCGAGATGCTGGCGATTTCCTGCTCGCGGTTGCCATTTTTACCACCCTCGTTGCCGCTCATCAGCTGCAAGTAGTCGATGATAATGAGCTGAATGTCGTGCTGCGACTTAAGGCGGCGGCACTTGGCCCGCAGCTCCCGGATGCTGAGCGCGGGCGTGTCATCAATAAAAATCGGGGCCGACGAGAGCGACGAAATCTTGTGGTTGAGCTGCGCCCACTCGTAGTCGGCGAGGTTGCCCTTTTTGATTTTCTCGGAATCCAGCTCCGCCTCGGCCGAAATCAGACGGTTGACGAGTTGAAGCGACGACATTTCCAGGGAGAAAATGGCCACTGGTTTCTTGAAATCGACCGCCGCGTTGCGCATAGCCGACACCACGAAAGCCGTGTTGTGCGTCACGGTGCAGTCGGCCAGCAAAAACAGGTGGTTGCCGTCAATCTCGAAGCCGTAGTAGTCGTCTTCTTTATCAAACTCAACGGAGATACCCGTCAGGCGCCAATCGATGGGCGAGGCCCAGGCTTTGGCCTGCTTGCGCGCCACGCGCACCGGCACCCGCTCAATGTCGCCGTAGAGACGCACGCGCCACACCTCGCTCTCGTAGCCGATGCTGCTGATAGCGGCGCGCTTCTTTTTGAGCGACGTGCGGAAGCCCAGCGAGTCGCCCAAAAACTTAATCTGGCGGGCTAAAGACTCGTTTTTCTGGGTAATCTCGTAGCCGTTGCTCACCGGGTCGAGGTGGCCATCCGAGTCGATGAGGCCGGCCAGCAGGCGCAGGCGGTACTCGGTCGAATTGCCCAGGTAAGCCTGCGGGATATGCTTGTTGTTGAGCACCCCTAGCTGGCGCAGCTCGTCTTGCACTGAGTACTCGGCGAGGCTGCCGCCCTGCCAGCCACGCGTAATGCCGTAGCTATTGCAGCGGTTAGCCACTACGCCGGTGGTCACCTGCATCCCCAGGTCAGCGGCGTAGTCGTGCAGGTAGTCAATGATTTCGGCATCCTGGCCCGTAATGCGGCAGTTGCTGCTAGCCCCGTCGCCCAGCCACAAACCCAGGAAATATGGGTCAAGCGGCACAGATTTTTCTGCAAACTCCACGGCCACTTTGTAGCCCTTGTAGTTCGCCTGAAACTTGGGGCCTTTGGTCAGCCACTCGCGCACTTCGATGTTGAGTACGTCGCCGTGGCGGTGCGGGCCTTCCTTGCGGCTGCGCTTGAGCGAGAGGATGTGGCTCTCGTTCACACGGTAGTCGTCGCCCTTGTGCTGGCGCACCCAATACATGTTTTCGCGGCCGCGGGCCAGGCTCAGCACCCGGCGCGGCGTCGAGTCGTCGCCCATCAGCAAGTCGCCCTGACGCACGTCTTCCACGTTGCGCAGCGTACCGTCGAACATCACCACTTTAGTGCCCAGCGCCAGGCATTTGCCCATGCCGGGGCGGGCGGCAATAATCACCAAGTCAGAAGGTTGCCAGCCACTCGTGACGCGGTCCAGGGCTGCAAAGCCGGTGGGCACGCCGGTGAGGCCGTCCTTCTGGTGCTTCTTTTCTTCAAGCTCCTTGATGGCCTTCACCATCAAGTCCTGCATCGAATCAACCCCCTTGCGCATGTTGTCTTCCGACACCTGAAAGATGTTCTTCTCGGTAGCGTCGAGCAACTCGAAAACGTCGGTGGTTTCCTCGTAGGCATCGCGCAGAATGTCGGTGGCCGTGCGGATAAGCTCGCGCTTGATGGCCGCCTCCAGAATGACCCTAGCGTGGGCCTCTATATTGGCCGCCGAGTTGATGTGCATGGTGAGGCCCGCCACGTAGCCCACGCCGCCGGCCGCCTCCAACTCGCCCATCTCGCGCAGCTCCTGCACCACGGTGAGCTGGTCGATGGGCTCCGACTTATCAAACAAGTTGCTGATAGCCTTGTAGATGCGCTGGTGGCCGTCTTTGTAGAAACTAGTCGATTTCAGAATATCGACCACCGTGGTGAGCGCGTCCTTTTCCAACATAAGGGCGCCTAGCACGGCCGCCTCCATTTCGAGGCGCTGCGGGGGCAGCTTGCCGGTGGGCGACGTGGGCACGGGTGCACGCTGGCCGCGGCCACCCTGGAAGGCGGCAACGGCGCGGGCCGCAGATTGCTTGAGGCGGTCGTCCATACGGTCGTTCATTTCAGATGAGTTGGGCAAAAGGCAGATAACAGAGCGGGGCCACTGCCTTGGGCAAAAGCGGCCGGGCAGCTGGGTGCCCGAACTAACAAAGCTAACCAATAAGTACCCGAAAAGAAAGCTGCCCCTAGCTATAACCCAAAGAGTGTTGCACCGCACAGGCGCCAGCCCAGCCGTACTTTCGCTTCTACCAACGGGCGGGCGGCGGGTGGCTTAGCCGCTAGCCCCGGCGGGCGGCGCGGGCCCAGCCGGACTACCTCGCTTGCTGGTTTTTTTGCCGTAAGATTCTCATAAAAAACGCTTTGGAACAGATTCACCTCATTGCCGTGGGCGGCAGCATCATGCACAACCTGGCGCTGGCGCTGCACCGGCGCGGGGCCCAGGTGACGGGCTCGGACGACGAGATTTTTGAGCCGGCCCGTGCGCGCTTGGCGGCGGCGGGCATTTTGCCGGTGGCCGAGGGCTGGTTTCCCGAGAAGATTCACGCGGGCCTCGCGGCCGTGATTGTGGGCATGCACGCCCGGCCCGACAACCCCGAGCTGGCTCGCGCCCAGGAGCTGGGACTCAAAATTTATTCCTTTCCCGAGTACATCTACGAGGCTAGCCAGGACAAGCAGCGGGTGGTGATTGGCGGCTCGCACGGCAAAACCAGCATCACGGCGCTGATTCTGCACGTGCTGCGCTTTCACAACCGCAAGTTCGACTACGCGGTGGGCGCGCAGCTGGCGGGCTTCGACTTGATGGTGCAGCTCACGGAGGATGCGCCGATTATCATTATTGAGGGCGACGAGTATTTGTCGTCGCCGGTAGATAGGCGGCCCAAGTTTCACCTCTACCAGCACCACATCGGGGTGATTTCGGGCATTAGCTGGGACCACATCAACGTATTTCCGACCGAGGAAATTTACCGCGAGCAGTTCGAGATTTTTGCCCGCCAAACGCCCAAGGCCGGCGTGCTCATCTACGACCGCGACGACGAGCAGACCCAGCTCGTGGCCGTGCCCACTAGCCCCGACGTGACGTACGTGGGCTACGGCCCGCACGAAAACGTGATTCGCGACGGCAAAACTTTTCTCATCACCAAGAAGGATGAGGAAGTGCCGCTGCAAGTGTTTGGCGAGCACAACTTGCGCAATATCTCGGCGGCCAAGGAGGTGTGCAAGCAGCTGGGCATCAAGGGCAAAGACTTTTACAAGGCGGTGGCGACCTTCAGGGGCGCGGCGCGGCGGCTGGAGCTGGTGAGTGAAGGCGCTACCTCGGTGGTGTACAAGGATTTTGCCCACGCGCCCAGCAAGCTGCGCGCCACGGCCACGGCCTTCAAGCAGCAGTTTCCGGCGCGGCGGCTGGTGGCCTGCTTGGAATTGCACACCTTCAGCTCGCTCAACCCGGCCTTTTTGCCGCAGTACGCGCACTGCTTCGATGCGCCCGACGTGGCGGTGGTTTACTTCAACCCCCACGTGCTCGAGCACAAGCGCCTGCCGCCGCTAGCCCCCGAGGCGGTGCAAGCGGCCTTTCAGCGGCCCGATTTGCAGGTTTTCACCGATAGCCAGGCCCTGGCCGAGTTTCTGCACGCCCAGCAGTGGGCTAACACCAACCTGCTGCTAATGACTTCGGGCACGTTTGACGGGCTCGACCTGAGCGCGCTGGCGGCCGAGGTTACGGCCTAGCGCGGCTCGTCGCCTTGTTGCATCTGCGGCGGGTGTGGAGCTAGCCCCACCTAGCTCAGCTATCCATGTCGCTTCCCACGCCCCGCTCAATCGCCGCAACTCCTCAAACTGGGCGCGTCGCTGCTGATTGTGAGCACGGCGGCCATTGAAGGCTGGCGCTACTGCTGGCTAGCCTGGGTTGAGTTGCCAGTAGAAATATTGGGCACGGGCCTGGCACTCTACCACCAGAACAATCTGTTTATCATGCCCTTGTACACGGTGGGCGAACTAGTGCTGCTGGCCCTGACCTACGAAACGGCGGTGCGGTCGGCGGGCCTGCACCGGGTGCTGCCCTGGCTGGTGAGCGCCTTCAGCGGCTACACCGTTCTTGATTGCCTACTGGCACCCGACCTCACGTGGTTTAAGCCCGGCCAGCAGGTGCTGCAAAGCCTGCTGATACTGGGGTTGGTCGTCATGTACTTCCGCCAGCTGTTGCAGGAGGCGCGGATGGTGCGCCTGGTGCGCGAATCCCTGTTCTGGATGTCGTGGGGCTAGCCCTGTATTTTGTGGGCTACCTCCAGATTGCCTTGTTCAGCAACTACATGCTGCGGCACTATTCAATGGAATTCAACAGAAACGTGTGGACGGTGCACACGGGCTTTTCCGTGTTTTTACACGGCTGCTACTGTGTGGCACTGGTGCTACGGCCGCCGCCCGCGCCGGTTGCGGCACCGACGCGGGCCAGCGGGCAGTTGGCTAGCCCGCGGGCTGGGTTCGCTAGCTAGCGGGCATTTTTGGGCTTGGGGCCACTGTCATTAGCGAGTAGCACGGCCAGGGCGGCGAGGCTCAGGCGCAGGGCCCACTTGGCGGCGCGGCTCATTTGCGGGGCTTTTTGGCGGTAGGGTCTTCGATGGGCGCCTTGGCAAATATCTGGTTGGCTTCCAGCACCTTCATGGTGCAGGAGCTGCCACCCGAATTATCATCGCAGGTAGTGCCGATGATGTGGCCGTCCTCAAAATCGAAGTAGCAACTCGGGCAGCCCACCCCCGTGATAACGTAGCGGCTGGCCGTGGGCGTGAGGTAATAGGTGCTGTCGTCGGTGCCACGCAGGGGCAGAGCCACGGCGCGGTAGGTACCATTGTTGTGGCCCATGCCAATGAGGTAGTACACAGGCTGTTTCTCCTCGCTGCCGGGCGCTTTGCGCACCATAATGCGGTCGAACACCGTGCCGTCGTTGAACTGCCGGATGAGGGCCGCCGCCATTACCGACTGCGCCAGCTTGTATTTTACGGTTCCTGTATTGTCGAGCCGCATTATCTGGTGGCTGCTGGCCGAGCCCGAAAGCGCAGCGCCCGCCGCGTCGCTTAGGCGTTGGGCCTCGCGGGTAGGACTACTACTTTCGCGGCGGCGCGTGGTTTCGCACGACGAGAGCAGCAGCAAGCCGCTGAGCACGCCAAGCAGCAGCAGGCCAAATAATCGGGGTAGAGTACGCATATAGGCAGGCTTCCTTCGAAGATGAACAGCCGTCATACGAGGCTAGCCCCCAAATTGATTTAGGGCCCGGCCGCCCTGCCTACCCTAGCCACCCAAAGAAGGCGCGCCAGCCGAAGCCAGCGCGCCTTGCTCAAATCAAAAAAGCTAGGCCGGGCTAGCGGGGCTTGTAGTACTTCTCGGCCTCGGGCAGCAAGCGCTGAATGTCGGCAATGCGGGTAGCGTCGGCGGGGTGGTCGGATAGGAAAATCGGGGTATTATTCTGGCTCTGGGCGGCCATGCGCTCCCAGAACGGCACAGCCGCGGCGGGGTTATAGCCCGCCATGGCCATAAAAATCAGCCCCAGGTGGTCAGCCTCGCTTTCCTGGCGGCGGCTGAAGGCCAGGATGGCACCCTGCTCGCCGGCCCCCACCACGGTATTGAACAAGTTGCCGGTGGCCGTCGGGTTTTGCGAAAATGCCGTTGCCAGCGCCACGCCCCCTAGCTGCAAAGCGGCCTGGTCGCTCATGCGCTCGGCGCCGTGCTTGGCTACGGCGTGCGAAATTTCGTGGCCCATCACCACGGCCAAGCCGGTTTCGTCTTGGGTCAGGGGTAGAATACCCGTGTACACGGCCACTTTACCGCCGGGCATACACCAAGCATTCACCGTTTTAGGGTCATCGATAAGGTTAAATTCCCACTGGTAGCCTTCGAGCTGGTTGCTCTGGCCCTGCTGCTTGAAGTACTGCTGCACGGCGGCGGCAATGCGCTGGCCCACGCGGCGCACCATGGCCGTTTGCTCGGCATTGGTCGAGAGCTTAGACGTGCCTAGTGTTTGCTTGTATTGGGTCACGGCCAGCGTGTTCATCTCGCCGTCTGACACTAGGCTGAGCTGGCGGCGCCCCGTGATGGGCACGGTGGTGCAGCCGGCAGCGAGCAGCAAGCTGCTGGCAAGTACGATTTTCTTGAACATGAAAAAAGCGTTGGTAAGGTTTAGAAATAGAGTAGCCTAGCCCCGCGCGGCGCCGCCTGCTAGGGGGCAACTAACGGGCCAGGCTGTGCAGCCTATACGCAACGGGGCGGGGGAAATGTTTACTTTGTGCAGCGGCTGGCCGCGCCTGGGTGGGCGCGGGCCCGCCCTACTCCCGGCGCCTGGCCGCCTTCCTCCCGTTATTCCTTGTCCATGAAAATTATCTGCATCGGCCGCAACTACGCCGACCACATTGCCGAGCTGCAAAACGAAACGCCCGCCGCCCCGGTCATCTTCCTCAAGCCCGAAACTGCCCTGGTGCAGCGCGGCCAGCCGTTTTTCGTGCCCGACTTCTCCCAAGACGTGCACCACGAGCTGGAGCTGGTGCTGCGCATCAGCAAAAACGGCCGCCACATTGAGGAGAAATTTGCCCACACTTATTTCGACGCCATCGGGCTGGGCATCGACTTCACGGCCCGCGACCTGCAAAGCGAGCTCAAGAAAAAGGGCCTGCCCTGGGAGCTGGCCAAGGCCTTCGACGGCTCGGCCCCCGTGTCGCCCACCTTTAAGCCAGTGGCCGAGTTCGCTGATTTTGCCAACATCAACTTCAAGCTTGAGGTAAACGGGGAAGTGCGTCAGCAGGGCAATTCGGGCTTGATGCTGCACCCATTTGCCAAAATTCTCAGCTTCGTGTCGCAGTACATCACCCTCAAGCAGGGCGACCTGATTTTCACTGGCACGCCCGCTGGCGTGGCGGCGGTAAAGCCCGGCGACGAGCTGGTGGGCTACCTCGAAGGCGAAAAACTGCTGGAAGTACCCGTGCGGTAGCCTTTCTCACTCAGTATAAATGCGCTACCGCGCGTTCGGGCGTTGTGCCCTTCTGGGCACGCCGGGCGCACCGTGGTTCGCCACTACATCCTTTGTTCTGCTATCCAAGTTAATTTATTTTGCTGACTATCAAACTACTGGGCCGGCTAGCCCTGCCGGCGCTGGGCGGCTTGCTATTGCTAACCACCATCGGCTACGGCCAAGATGATGGCCAGGACGACACCACCACCCGCCGCGTGAGTGGTCCCATCAAGCCGGCCGCCGCCGCGGGCAAGGTAGAGGTGGCGCCGGGCTATTTTCTGTTTCCGATTGCCCCGGGGCAGCCGGGTTTTTTAGCGGCTAGCATGGGCGAGCTGCGGCCCAACCACTTCCACGGCGGCCTCGACATCAAGACGGGCGGCACCGTCAACAAGCCCGTCTACGCCTCGGCCGATGGCTACATCTCGCGCCTCAAGCAGTCGGCCTTTGGCTACGGCAACGTGCTATATATCACGCATCCCAACGGCCTCACTACCGTGTATGGCCACCTCAATAAGTTTGAGGGCGGGGCCGGGGCCGAGCTGTTGCGCCGCCAGTACGAGAAGCAGACCTACGAGCTGGAGCTGTTTTTTCAGCCCGGTCAGTTTCCGGTAAAGCGCGGCGAGGAAGTGGCCTTATCAGGCAACACCGGCGGCTCGGCCGGTCCGCACGTGCACTGGGAAGTGCGCGACGCCCAGGACCGCCAGCTGAACCCCTTGCAATGGGGCGGCTTTTCGGAAGTGCAGGACCATACCGGGCCCACGCTGCAAGCGCTGGCCGTCGAGCCGCTGGCCATCACGGCTAGGGTGCGCCAGCGCTTCGAGCGGGCGCTGCTGGTGCCCAAGCTGCAGCCGGCACCCGGCGCCACCACCACGTGGCCCGATACGCTTACCTGTTTTGGGCAGGTGGGCTTGCTCTTGCAGGGCTTCGACCGCTTCGACAATGCCTGGAATAAGAACGGCATCCAGCGCGTGACGGTGCGCGTGAACGGCCAGCCGCACTACCAGCACGTTATCGACGCCGTGCCTTTCCCAACGGGCACCCGGCAGGTCAATAATTTTGTGGACTATGCCTACGCCCGCACCGGCGGCCGCACCCTGCAAAAGCTGTGGGTGGAGGAAGGCAACGACCTGCCCTTCTACACGCCGCCCGGCCTGGGCCAGGGCAAGCTCGATGTACAGGATGGCCAAGTGTATAGCATTGAGTTAGAACTGTTCGACGCCTACAACAACAAAGCCACCGCCCACCTCGTGCTGCGCGGCCAGAAGCCCGCCGACTACGTGAAGCTACCCGGCGCCACTTCCACGGCCAAGCCCAAGCTCACCTACGATATCACCCGCAATTTGCTGCGGGCCACGGCCTTCAACGCGCCCACCGACACCGCCGGCCAGCCCCAGTACCTGCAGCTGCGACGCGGCGGCCGGCAGCTAGCTCTGCGCCCCAGCTACTCGGTGGGCGCGGCCACTACCTACCTCTACGACCTGCGCGCCGGCCTGCCCGATTCGCTGCTGCTCGGCGAGTTGCACCAGGTGTTCGACCGCCAGGCAATGATTTTGCCGGGCCAGGAAACCAACTACGCCACGCCCTACCTCAACGTGATTTTTGGCGCTCAAACGCTGTTTTCCAACTTTTACCTCAACACCTTGCACCGCGCCGATGCCGGCCCCGCTGCGCCCGAAAGCTGGACGGTGGGCACCCCACTGGTGCCACTTTACTTGCCCCTGCGCCTTACCCTGAAGCCCGCTAGCCCCCCCGCCGACCGCACCCGCACCGCCATCTACAGCGTGTCGGCCAATGGCGGCCGCGCCTACGTGGGCGGCACCTGGAACGAGGCTGGAACCCAGATTTCGGCCAATCTCAAGCAGTTTGGCCAATTTCGCCTCTATGCCGATACCAAGGCGCCCACTGCCCAGCTGCTGGGCCGAGCGGGTGGCCAGCTCACCTTTAAGGTTGGCGACGACCTCTCGGGGCTAGCCTCCTACAAGCTGCTGGTGGGCGGGCGCTTCCGGCTGCTGCGCTACGAGTACAAGAATGCCACGCTCTTTACCGTGGCCGGCGATACGCTAGGGCCCGCCCTGCGCGGCGCGGCCGAGCTGCGCCTCACCGACCAGTCTGGTAATGAGAAGGTTATCCCGCTGAATTTGTAAAGCAAGGTGTTCGTCGTTTGTCCTGCTAACGAGCGCCGCAACTCATAATTTCTAACTCCCACTCCATACCTCCACGATATGCTTCCCGAACCCGGCGCGCTAGCCCCCGATTTCACGGCCCCCGACCAGCACGGCAATCCCTTCACCCTGAGCAGCCTGCGGGGTCAGCGCGTGGCACTGTACTTCTACCCCAAGGATGATACGCCCGGCTGCACCGCCCAGGCCTGCAACCTGCGCGACAACGAAGGCCAGCTAGCCGCCCAGGGCATCAAGGTAGTCGGCGTGAGCACCGACGACGCCACCTCGCACGGCAAGTTTGCGGCGAAATATGACTTGAATTTTCCGCTCGTGGCCGACGCCGACAAGACCATTGTGAACGCCTACGGCGTGTGGCAGGAAAAGAAAAACTACGGCAAAACCTACTGGGGCACCGTGCGCACCACGTTCTTGATTGATGCGGAGGGCGTGATTGAGAAGGTCATCAAGCGCCCCGACACCAAGGAACACGCCGCCCAGGTGTTGAAGTAGCGCAGTCGCTTCGCATCCTCCACGTCCGTCATGCAGACGTTTTTTCACGACAAGCGCTTTTGCCCTTCCCTACTCCTCATTCACCAGCAAAATCTTACCGATGTGCTCGCTGCTGGCCATTAGCTCCTGTGCCTTGGCGGCCTCGGCTAGCGGAAAGGCTTGGTAGATAACCGGCTCTAGCTGACCGCTGGCAGCCAGCGGCCACACGTGCTTTTCGACCTCGGCGGCCAGGGCGGCTTTAAAATCGGCCGAGCGGGGGCGCAGCATGCTGCCGCTCAGGCTCAGGCGCTTGGTCATGACGTCGAGCAGGTTGATTTCGACCTTGGCGCCTTGCATGGCGTTGAGGTTTTGGAGGCGGCCATCGGGAGCTAGCAGACGCAGATTTTTGGCAGTGTAGTCGCCGCCCACCATGTCGAGGATAACGTCGATTTTTTCGTCTTTGAAGGCCTGCTCAAAGTCCTCGTGCTTGTAGTTGACGCACCGGGCGGCGCCCAGCCGCTCGCAGGCCTGACACTTGTCGGGCGAGCCCGCAGTGGCCAGCACCCGGTGGCCCAGCGCGTGCCCTAGCTGAATGAGCGTGAGGCCGATGCCGCTGCTGCCGCCGTGCACCAGCACCGTTTCACCGGGCTGCAAGGCTGCCATCTGAAATACATTGGCCCACACGGTGAAGGTGGTTTCGGGCAGGCTGGCGGCCTCCAGCAGCGACCAACCGGCGGGTATGGGTAGGCAGTGGCGGGCATCCACGGCGGCGTACTCGGCGTAGGCGCCCTCGCTCAGTAGCGCGCACACGCGGTCGCCCACTTGCCAGCGCGTGGCGGCGGCGCCCACGGCCACCACCTCACCGGCAACCTCCAGGCCGGGCACCACGCCGGCCACCGGTTGGCCGCCATATTTGCCCGTGCGCAGGGCCAGGTCGGAGCGGTTGAGGCCGGCGGCTTTTACCTTGAGAAGGACTTCGTGGGCGGCAGGCACCGGCTGGGGGCGCTCTTGCAGCTCTAATACCTCGGGGCCGCCGGGGCGGGTAATCACAATGGCTTTCATAGGCACTAGAGACGTAGCTCGACGGTCGGGCGTTGTGCTAGCCAGCGGTACGACTTCCCTTTGCCAGCGCATTTGCTTGCGCAATACGTGGCTAGGCGACCTATTTTTGCCCAGTCACTTGGCTACGCTGCCCTATGCTGTTTCGTCCGCTTCTCCTTCTTCGCATCGCGTTCGTTCATTGACTACCACGGTTTACTGAACGTGGTAGTGGTGCTGGCGCTGCTGGGGCTATTGCTGGTGTGGCTCTGGCAGATTGGCCTCGACCTAGTGCGCAGCAGCCAGCCCAGGCGGCGAGTCGGGGGCTGGCTGCTGCTGGCAGTTGCTGCCACTTTGGCCGTGGGCCTGGTGGGCTTCGTGTATTGGGAGAGCCAACTGGTATGGTCGCTGCTCGACTAGCGGGCTGCGGTGGCCGCTAACCGTACCAAAGACGGCCGGCGCCAACTTCTGGCTAGCCCAGCTGGTTAGGACGAGGTATTTTCTCTGACCATTTCTTTCACCTTATGGAAAACCTAACTGGCAAAGTCGCCCTCGTAACGGGCGCAGGCAAGGGCATTGGCAAGGCTATCGCCATCGCGCTGGCCCACGAAGGCGTGCACGTAGGCTTACTGGCCCGCTCCGAAAACCAACTTCAAGAAGTAGCCGCCGAGCTGCAAAAGCTGGGCGTAAAAACGAGCCTCGCCGCCGCCGACGTGGCCGACGAAGCCGCCGTGAACGCCGCCGTAGCGCACATCACGGGCGAATTAGGGCCGCTCGATATCCTCATCAACAACGCGGGCATCGGCACATTTGCCAAGTTTCTGGACATGCCCGTGGCCGACTGGGAGCATATTATCCGCGTGAACCTGCTGGGCGTGTACTACGTGACGCGCGCCGCCCTACCGGCCATGATAGCGCGTCAGAGCGGCGACATCATCAATATTTCGTCGACTTCAGGGCTGCGCGCCGCGGCGGGCAGCAGCGCCTACAGCGCTTCTAAGTTTGCCGTGATGGGCCTGAGCGAAGCGCTGATGCAGGAAGTACGCAAGCACAATATCCGGGTGTCGGCTCTCACACCAAGCACGGTAGCTACCGAGCTGGCTATCAACAACAATCTAACTGACGGCAACCCCGACAAAGTAATGCAGCCCGAGGATATTGCCGAGTTTATCATCTCGCAATTGAAGCTCAATCGCCGCATCTTTATCAAGGAAGCCGGGCTGTGGTCGACTAACCCCTAGAGGGTATATCGGCTGAAAAGGCCGTCATGCTGAACGAAGTGCAGCATCTCGCCAGGAGACGTCAGGGTTATTGACTCTAACGCCCCCAGCGAGGTGCTGCACTTCGTTCAGCATGGCGGCCTTTTTGTATTACTTCTAAAACCTAGCTGTGCAAAAAACTCAGCGGCGGCATCAGGTAGCCAATCTCTACCCCGCTGCTTATGTATCAACTTGTACTTGCCCTGCTTTTGTGCTGGCTAGCCCTGCCGGTGCTGGCTCAGCAGCAGCTCGCCAAAGCCCGCCAGACCAGCTACCTCACCAAAGTCTTCCGGCTCACCACGGCCCAGGCCCAGCGCCTCTACGAACACGGCTTGAAGGCAGCGCGGCCCGATTTCTTTACCCTGGCCGTCGATTCCTTCCCGAGCGATAAGCCGGCTTGGCCACGCCTGCCGCTGGGCTACTACCTGGTGGCCCACACCGAAGGCCCCGAGCTGGTGTACTGGCTGCGCGCCGAAACCTCGCGCACGCTGCAAGTCATCGACAACCAAACCGACCTGACCCTAGCCGTGCGCGACTCGCTGGGCCAGCTGCTGCCCAATGCCCAGGTAGCGGTGAGCGGCCAGCCCCTCCCCTACGACCCCGCCACCCGCACCTACCGCCGCGCCCGGCCCAGCCGCGCCGGCATCGTAGCCGTGATGGCCGGCGGGCGCACCACCTTCCACCCGCTCACCCAAACCTACCGCCAGCCCGGCCGCACCAGCTGGCGCATTAACGGTTGGCTAGGCGCCGGCCGCCGCGTGCTCTACGGCCGCCCGCTAGGGTACCTCACGGTGCCGATGTGGCGCACGGTGCGCGACCTCAAGCATGCGTCCCGCGTCACGACCGGGCTGGTGGGGCTGCTGCGCTCGCCCTTCAGCGAAGACGTGCGCGACGAGCGCCAAGACAACCGCGAGCAGCACCGCGACCAGCGCAAGGAACAGACGCCGCCGAAGTGGCAGAGCTACCTCATCGTGAGCCAGCCGCGCTACCGCCCCGCCCACGATACCCTGCGCCTGAAAGCGCGCGTGCTGCGCCGCGGCAGCGGCCACCTCAGCACCCGCCCCCTCACGCTGTGGCTGAGTGGCGGGGGGCTGGCGCGCCGCAAGCGCCTGGCTAGCCTGCGCCCGGTGCGCCCAGGCTCCTACGAGTACAGCCTGCCGCTCACCGATACGCTGGGCCTGCGGGTGGGCACCACGGCTAGCCTCACCCTGGAAGACGCCAGGGAGCAAACGATTGCCGAGGGCGATTTTAAATTTGAGGATTATGAGCTGAATAATAATACGTTTACGCTGCGCATGCTGGAGAAAACACCGCGGCGCGGGCAGCCGCAAGCCGTCTTTTTGCGCGGCACCGACGCTAGCGAGCTGAACCTGCTCGATGCGCGGGTGCGCCTGACCGTGGTGCCCACCAGCGGGCCGCGTGAGGTGCTGGGCCGGCGCCTGTTTGTGCCCGACACGCTCTGGACGCACACCCAAACCCTCGACCCGGTGGGTGAAACGCGGGTGAACCTGCCGGCTAGCATTTTCCCCCACACCGAGCTGAGCTACGAGGTGCGCGCCACGTTTTTGACCACCGACAACGAGCGCCACGTCGAAACCGCTAGCCTGCTCTACCAGCTCGACCCCGGCCGCCTGCACCTCGCGCTGGTGGGCGATTCGGTGCGCCTGAGCTACGACTCGCTGGGCACCGACAAGCCGCACCGCGCCAAGCTGGAAATTCAGCGCGCCAATACGGCGCCCGGCGACAGCACCCACTTTAGCCGCCGCGTGGTGCGGCTGCCGCTCGCCCTGCCCGTGAACCCACAGGCTGCCCGCTACTGGGTGCACGACGCGGCCGGCCGCACCGCCGACGTGTACCTGACCGACACCAACGCCGAGTTGACCCTGGGCTCGGCCCGCACCGCCGACTCGCTGCGCCTGGCCGTGAACAACCCGCACCAGCTGCCCTTCTGGTACTACGTGTACCGGGGCAATGTGCTACGCGACCGCGGCTACGCTACTGGCTACCACCTGGCTAGCCAGGAAAGTAACGTGGCTACCTGGCATGTGTCGCTGCACTACGTTTGGGGCGGGCAGCTGCGCTCGGCCGAGTATTCGGTGGGGCCGGTGCAACGCGAGCTGCACATTGCTACCGAGGAGCCCGCCATTGCCTACCCCGGCCAGCGCCTGCGGCTAGGCTTCGTGGTGACCAATGAGCACGGCCGGCCCGTGCCCGATGCCGACCTTACGGCCTACGCCTACAGCAGCAAGTTTGCCCAAAGCACCCTACCCGAAATTCCTACTACTGCGCCGCCGTTGCCCGGCCGGCTCGCCCGGCAGCGCTTTGCCCTCACACCGGGCTTCAGCCACTACGCCACCGAACGCCAACGCCTGGCCTGGCAGCAGTGGCACTACCAGTTGGGGCTCGATTCGCTGCAATTCTACCACTTTCTGTACCCGGCGGGCGGGGCGTTTTATGAGTACCGGCCGGCGCCGGGCGGGCTCACGCAGGTGGCGGTGTTCGTGGTCGATTCGGGGCGGGTGCGGGCGCCTATTGCGGTGTATGTAGATGGCCAACCGTCTTATATCCATGATATTAACCAAGGGCAGCCCTACGTGGCCCTGGCCGACAGCGGCCACCACACGCTCAGCATTCGTACCCCTAGCCGGCTCATTACGCTGCGCGACGTGTACCTGAAAGCGCAGCACAAGCTCACGCTCGGCCTCGACCCCAACCAGCCCTGCGCCGAGCTGCAAGTAGAAAAACGCCCCCCTACCCTCACGCCGGCTGAGCTGCTGACTTTGCGCCGCACGCTGCTGGCCGTGCAGGGCCAGCCGGCCGCTACGCTGCGCCAGGGGCCGGCGCTGCGCCCGCTGGCCGCCAGCTACTACGCCGGCAATTTGCGCGTGGTTGGCCCGTTTCGGCCCGATTCCATCTTGCTGCGGCCATTGCACGACGAATATGAACCGGCGGCTAACCAGCGCCGCAAGTTTCTGTTTGAGCCGCTCTACAGCTACCAGTTCAGCCCCGGCGTGGTCAAGATGATTTGCATCGACCCTAGCGCGCTGGGCACGCTCAACGGTGCGGGCCTGTCGGCCGCGCTGCCGCTCGGCGACTTTGCTTATACCGAGGCCATGCTGCGGCCCTGGGCCTACGAGCCCGCCACGAAGCCCGAGGCACCGGTGCGCCGCAAGAAACTGCGGGCCAGCCGGCCGGTGTCGTATGCGCGTTACTATAGCGCGGCCCCCAAGCTCGACTACCCTAGCCGCACCTTGCCGGGCCAGGGTCGCCTCGCCCTGCTGCTGCCCGATAGCGTGGCGCAGCCGCTGTATGTGCTGCTTACTAGGCCCGACCAACCCAAGTTTCGGCGCTTGCAGCCCGCCCAGGAGCTGGCCCAGGGCCTGGCACCCGGGCGCTACCGCGTAGCCGTGCTGCTGGCTGATAGCAGTTGTCTGATTTCTAAAGAGCTAGTGCTAGTGCAGGCCAATGGCCAGACGTATTATCGCCTCCATCGGACGGAGCGCCAGCTAGCCAAAGCGCTCAGCCACCGCCTCAATCAATGGCTGTGGCGCCTGACGCCGGTGGTACCCAAGCTGGTAGTGGCCCCCGAGCAGCGCCGCATCCAGGTGACGCAGCCCAGCACGCCGGGCGTGAACCAGCGCTTGCTGCGCGGCCGCGTGGTTGACCGCGCCACCGAGGAAGGCCTGCCCGGCGTAACGGTGCTGGTGAAAGGAACTACTCTCGGTACCTCTACCAATGCCGATGGCAGCTTCGAGCTGCGCGCGCCGTTTGCTACGCAGTCGCTGGTTTTTTCCTTCGTCGGCTACGAAACGCAGGAGCAGAACGTCGATTACGGCGGCAAGCTTCAAGTGGCGATGAGCGCGTCGGCGCAACAGCTCTCGGAAGTGGTGGTGACGGGCTACGGCACGCAGATGCGTAGCAGCCTGACTGGCAGCGTCAGTTCGGTTAGCAACAGCCTGCAAGGGCGGGTGGCGGGCGTACTCATCAGCGGGGCGCCGGCAAATGTGCTCATTCGCGGCGCCGCCACTCTATCGGCTGCCGAGCAGCCGCTGTACATCGTGAACGGGCTGCCCTTTAGCGGCCGCCTGGCTGACATCGCCCCGGCCGATATTCAGGAAATGAAAGTGCTCAAAGGCCCCGAAGCCGCTGGCCTCTATGGCGCCCGGGCTAGCGGCGGCGTGGTGCTCATCACCCTGAAGCGCGGCGGCCTAGCCGGCCTGCCCGCGGGCGCCACCGACTTGCTGCCCGCCGCCGACCAGCGCCTGGCGCTACGCCGCCATTTCAGCGACCACGCCTGGTGGCGGCCCACCCTCGTGACCGACGCCCAGGGCCGCGCCCACACCGACGTGGTGCTGCCCGACGACGTGACCAGTTGGGACACGTTCGTGATTGGCTCCGACAATCATGCGCGGCTAGGTACCGCCACCGGGCGGGTGCGCGCCTTCAAATCGCTGCTGGCCACGCTGAATGGCCCACGCTTTTTGCTGGCCGGCGACCGTGTGCAGCTGCTCGGCAAAGCCCTGAACTACCAGCCCGACACGGCCCAACTCACGACCACATTCCGGGTGGGTGGCCAGGTGGTGCGCCGCCACGCTCACCGCGTAGGCACGGCGCTTATTGACACGCTAACCGTGACGGCCCCGGCGGCCGACTCGCTGCAAGTAGCCTTTGGCCTGGAGCAGGCTAGCGGCTACGCCGACGGCGAGCAGCGCAGCCTGCCGGTGCTGCCGGTGGGCACCCGCGAGCGCGTGGGCACCTACACCGTGCTCACCGCCGCCGACACTACCCTAACCCTGCCTCTAAACCCTAGCTTGGGCGAAATAACGTTGCGGATGGAAAGCGACGCGCTACCCACGCTGCTGGCCGAGATTCATCACTTGCAGGAGTACGCCTACCTCTGCAACGAGCAGGCCGCCTCGCGCCTGCTGGCGCTGCTGCTGGAGCAGCGCATTTGCGCGGCGCAGGGAGTCACGTTTAAGAGTCAGAAAATCGTCAACTTTCTGATAAAAAAGCTGCAAGATGGCCGCCATCAGCCCGAAGGCATTTGGGGCACCTGGCCAACCTCGGCCGTGAGCCCCTGGGCCACGGTGCACGTGGTTGAGGCCTTGCTAGCAGCCGAAAAGCTCGGCTACGCCAGTGGCCTCGACCGCGGGCAACTACAAGCCTATCTGCTGCACGAGCTCGACGAAAGCCTGAGCCAGCCCACGCCCACCCACCAGTACAGCGGCCACTTCGCCTCAGACGACGACCAAATTCGCCTGCTTAAGCTGCTGCACGACCTGGGCACTTCGGCCGACTACGGCACCTACCTGCGCCGCGTGGAGGCTAGCGCTCCACGCCGGCCGCCCCTCGACCGCTACCTGGCGCTCACCGAATTGCGCCAGCAACTGGGCCTCTCGTACCAGCTCGACACGCTGCGGCACTACCGCCTGCGCACCGAGCTGGGCGGCGCCAGCTACGGCGACACGCTGCGCGAAAGCTCGTACTACCGCTACCTCCTCACCGACCGCATAGGCACTACGTTGCAAGCGTATAAGCTACTGCGCCACCAAGGCGGCCACACCGCCGAGCTAGCCCGCATCCGTACCTATTTACTAGGCCTGCGCGGCGGCAGCTACTGGAGCAGCACCTACGAGGCGGCCCAAATTCTGCTTACCATTGGCCCCGATTTGCTGATACCCAACTCGGGTGGCAAGATGGCGCAGGTGCAGTTCAGCGGTAGCCCGGCACTGCCGGCTGGACCTGTTAGCACCTTCCCGCTAGCCCTCACGCTGCCGGCGGGCACTGGCTCGCTCACGCTGCACAAGCAGGGTGGCCTGCCGGTGTATGCTACCGCCTACCAAACGCGCTGGAACCCGGCGCCCACTGCGGCCACCGCGCCGTTCACCGTCACTACCACCCTAGCGGGCCAGGCCAGCGGCCGCGTGAGCCTGCCCGCTGGCCAGCCCGCCGAGCTCGAAGTAACCGTGACGGTGAAAGCTGACGTGCGCTATGCGCTGCTCGAAGTGCCCATTCCGGCCGGCTGCTCCTACGGCCCCCCAGCCGCCACCAACTATGTGGAGGTGCACCGCGAGTATCTCAAGCACCAGGTGGGCATTTTTATTGACCGCCTGCCAGCTGGCAAGCATACCTTCCGGGTAGCCTTGCAACCGCGCTACCGGGGCAGTTATACGCTCAACCCGGCCAAGCTGGAGATGGTGTATTTCCCCACCAAGTACGGCCGCACGGCTGGTAAGCGCGTGGTGGTGAAGTAAAATGTTTCGGTCTTTGTTGCTTTAACCGCACTCATAAGTGCGGCAACTTGAAGCGCGGCAATCCTTTCTTTATATCCTTTATAGCTAAGGGGTAGTACTCCAAGCGTGAAAGATGGATTGCCGCGCTTCGCTTGCCATGCCAAACAATTTTCTTCTATTCCACATGAAATAGCACCTTCACGGCCGTCACGAAGAAGTTTACCCCAATGGCCAGGGTCAGAAAACCCATGATGCGGGCTAGCGCGGCCATGCCGGGCCGGCCCATAAACCGGGTGAGGCGCAGCGAGGAAACCAGGATGAGAAACGCCGCTGCCGCCACCAGCACAAAGCCGAGCACCGTCATGGCTTTGTCGGCGTAGGTGGGGCGGATGAGGCCGATGCAGAGCGCCATCGAGCCGGGGCCCGAGAGCATGGGCATGGCCAGTGGCGTGAAGCTGATATCGTCTTTATGCTTGCTTTCTTCGAGGGCATCGGGGCCCACGCGGTCGCGGTTGGCACCGGGCGTGAGAAGGTCGAAGGCCGAGCGCATGAGCAAAATGCCGCCCGCAATGCGCAGGTGCTGAATATTAATGCCGAAGAAATTGAGAATGTATTGCCCACCGAAGAACGCCACCGACAAAATTGCCACCATGTAGGCGCACGAGCGAAAGGCCGTGGCCGTGCGCTCGGCGTTGGTGTCGCTGTCGGTGAGGGTGAGAAACATCGGCATGGCCCCGAACGGGTTGACGACCGAGAAAAGCGTGGTGAAGGTGGCGAGCAGGACTTCCATAGCCCAAAGGTATTGGCCGCTAGCCTCGTCTTGTGCGTAGGAGCGGTTCAGCTTTTGCCCCGCCGGCCCATCTTTACGGCTTCATTCTTCCCACACCTGCTCTTCTTCGCGTGCCTACTTTCTATTTTCTGCTAAACTGCCTCGGGCTGCTGCTCGGCGGGGTGGGCCTGCTGGCTACCCTGCTGCCGCTGCTGCGCCAAACCGCCTGGTGGGTTCGCGTGTGCGACTTCCCGCGCCTCCAGATAGTGGCGGGGCTGCTGCTGAGCCTGCTGCTGCTGGTGGCGGTGCCCGGCAGCGCGCTGCCCCCGGCCTACCAGCCGGCGGTGCTCATCGTACTGCTACTGGCCGTGGGCTACCAGGCTAGCCGCATCTGGCCCTACACGCGCTGGCACCGCAAGCAGGTGCAGGACAGCCAGCGCCCGGCCGCCGACCCCAACCACATCAGCCTGCTCGTGACCAACGTGCTGATGTACAACCGCGATGCCTCGCGCTGCCTGGGCGTCATCCGCGAGCGTCAGCCCGACATTGTGCTGGCCGTCGAAACCGACGAGTGGTGGCTGAGCCAGCTGAAAAGCCTCACCAACGACTACCCCCATACCTGCCACGCGCCGCTGCCCAACACCTACGGCATGCTGGTTTTTTCGCGCCTACCCCTGCTCGAAAAGGAAATAAAGTTTATTCTAGATCCCGGCATCCCGTCGTTTCACGGGCGGGTGCGGCTGCCTAGCGGCATCGAGGCCAACCTGCACTTTGTGCACCCCAAGCCGCCCGCGCCTCAGGAGTCGAAAACGAGCACCCGGCGCGATGCCGAGTTGCTGCTGGTGGGCCGCGCCATTCAGGCGCACGACGGCCCCACCATTGTGGCTGGCGACCTCAACGACGTAGCTTGGTCGCACACTTCCGAGCTGTTTCGGCGGCTGGCGCGGCTCCTCGACCCGCGCGTGGGCCGCGGCCTGCTGCCCACGTTTCATGCCGACTACAAGCTGCTGCGCTGGCCCCTCGACCACGTGTTTCACTCGGCGCACTTTCGCTTGCAGGACCTCAAGCGCCTGCCGCACATCGGCTCCGACCACTACCCCATCTACATTCGCCTCAGTTATGAGCCCGGCGGCTGGGAAACGCAGGAAGCTGAGCTAGAGGCTCCCGATGCCGAAGACCGCCTCGAAGCTCGCGAAAAAATCAAGGAGGCGGCCGAGGAGGAAGTCGAGGACTAGCCCCCTGGCTAGCCCTATAGCAGCGTGGCCCGCCGGTTTATCCTTAGTGGATAAGCCGGCGGGCCACGCTCATAATACACAAGTAATCAACACATAATAACCCACTAGGATACGTAACGGGGCAGTCTTGGTACGCTACTTATAAAGCCTGCTTGCCGGGTTTGAGGCGCGAATTGGCCTCAACGGCGGCGGGCAGGGTACGGGGCCGGCTAGCCGGCTTGGCTTTTACGCTGGCCATGGGCACTGGCAGGCGGTGAATGAGGGTGCTGAGGCGGCCGCGGCCGTTACGCACCAACGGACGCAGGTTCAGGGTTACGCGCTTACGGTTGATGTCGCCAAAGCCCAGGGCAAAATTGCGCAGGGCCGGCAGGGCATCATCGCCGAGCAACTTGTAGGTGTTCATTTCAAATTCGAGCGGCACGCGCACCGAGTCCCGGGCGGGCAATTCCAGGGCTAGCGGCACGCGGGCCGACCCGAGCACCTTGCCATCAACCAGCACGGTGTATTCGAGGCCAGTGAGGCCGGTAGGCTCCAGGTTAGGGTTATAGGCGTTAAGCTGCACGCGCATTTTCAGCGGCAAGTTCTTATTTACGTAACCTTCGATGAGCTGGTTGCGCCGGGGCAGGTCTACGTCGCTAGGGGTGCGCAGCGGCAGCACGTTGAGGTTACCGAGACTAGCCTGCTCCACGGTGCGCAGCTTTACTTCGGGCGCCACGTTGGGGGTCCCTTCCTGCCGGGTTTCGCGCAGGGTGCAGCTGGTAGCAAACAACAGCCCAAGGGCTGGCAACAGGGCAAGGCGACGAAAGGATAACATAGCAGTAACGGTATTCATGGCCTGACCTACGGAGTAACTTGGCTTACCGGTTGGCAAAACAATCAAATAAAAACCGTGCCGGGACCCGGTTTTCGCCAAACACCCACTTTAGCTGGTTGCACCCCTGCTTCCGGCTCGCGAATGACAACGAGCCAGGCACCGGATACCATATCTCGGGTAGCTTGCCTACCTCAACGCTGAAAGCGCTGAGCTAGTGCTACTACGTCGAAGAGTTAGGTAAAGTAAACGTCAAGCCAAATAGTTGCTGGTTAGTAATTATTGCGCAAGTTATAAAATCCCTACTTGCCTCGCAAATCGACTACTTATGATTATTCAAAGCATCATACAAATTTTATTTAAGTAAAAATACTATCAATCAATATTTTGTACTGAATTACACTTTACAATTACCTAAAAAATGACAATTTATTCTTGATTATTAGCCAGGCAAAAATCTTCTTTTGGTCCTAAATATTTTCTCAGCCGCCCGCACCATTTAGCTCACCCTATAAGAAAAAGGATTCCCACCTTATTTTTTCCATAAATAACACAACCTGCCCAAAATCAAAAAAGGCCGGAAGCTCTCGCTCCCGACCTTTTCAGGCATTTCAACTAAAAACTCAGCAGCAGGCCTAGTCGCCAGCGCAGCCGACGTATCCACGCCATCCGTTAAATCTGCGGTCTATTTGCCGTCTACTTCTTCGTAGTCTACGTCGGTTACCTGGTCGCCGGCGGGCGGGCCTTGCTGGGCACCGCCCTGGCCACCATCAGCGCCGGGGAAGCCTTGGCCGCCGGGCTGGCCACCCTCCTGGGCACCGGCAGCGGCATACATCTCCTGCGAAGCGGCTTCCCAAGCCTTGTTGAGCGCGGCCACACCGGCTTCGATGCCTGCGAGGTCCTTGCTTTCGTGAGCTTTCTTGAGGTCGGCGAGGGCACCTTCGACGGCGGTTTTGTTGCCGCCGCTGAGCTTGTCGCCAAACTCTTTAAGTTGCTTTTCAGTCTGGAAAATGAGCGAGTCGGCGTCGTTCACTTTCTTGATGCGCTCGGCTTCGGCTTTGTCGGCGTCGGCGTTGGCGGCGGCTTCGGTACGCATACGCTCGATGTCGGCGTCGGTCAAGCCGCTGCTAGCCTCGATACGGATTTTCTGCTCCTTGCCGGTGCCTTTGTCCTTAGCCGTCACGTTCAAAATGCCGTTGGCGTCGATGTCGAACGTCACCTCAATCTGCGGTACGCCGCGGGGTGCGGGCGGAATGCTGTCGAGGTGGAACTTGCCGATGGTGCGGTTTTGCGAGGCTAGCGGGCGCTCACCTTGCAGCACGTGGATTTCCACCGAAGGCTGCGAGTCCGAAGCCGTCGAGAAAGTTTCCGACTTTTTGGTCGGGATGGTGGTGTTCGACTCAATGAGCTTGGTCATTACGCCGCCCATCGTTTCGATGCCCAGCGAAAGCGGGGTCACGTCGAGCAGGAGTACGTCTTTCACCTCGCCGGTGAGCACGCCGCCCTGAATAGCTGCGCCGATGGCTACTACCTCGTCGGGGTTTACGCCCTTCGAAGGCTTCTTACCGAAGAACTTCTCTACTTCTTCCTGGATGCGCGGAATGCGGGTTGAGCCGCCTACGAGGATAACCTCATCGACTTGCGAAGCCGACAGGCCAGCATCTTGCAGCGCCTTCTTGCAGGGCTCCATCGAGCGACGCACGAGGTCGTCGCTGAGTTGCTCAAACTTGGCGCGGCTCAGCTTTACCACCAAGTGCTTGGGGCCGCTAGCGGTTGCCGTGATGTAAGGCAGGTTGATTTCGGTTTCGTTCGAGCTGGAAAGCTCAATCTTAGCCTTTTCAGCAGCTTCCTTCAGGCGCTGGAGGGCCATCGGGTCGTTGCGCAGGTCGAGGCCTTCGTTTTCGCTCTTGAACTGGTCGGCCAAGAAGTCGATAATAACCTGGTCGAAGTCGTCGCCGCCAAGGTGGGTATCACCGTTGGTGCTCAGTACTTCGAATACGCCGTCGCCCAATTCGAGAATCGAGATATCGAACGTGCCACCGCCGAGGTCATACACGGCGATTTTCTGGTCTTTGTGCTTTTTGTCGAGGCCGTAGGCTAGCGCCGCCGCCGTAGGCTCGTTGATAATGCGCTTTACATCGAGGCCCGCAATGGCACCGGCTTCCTTGGTAGCCTGGCGCTGAGCATCGTTGAAGTAAGCCGGCACCGTGATAACGGCTTCGGTTACGGGCTGGCCCAGGTAGTCTTCGGCGGTCTGCTTCATCTTTTGCAGAATCATGGCCGAAATTTCCTGGGGCGTGTAGTTGCGGTCGCCGATTTTGACAGCTACCGTATTGTTCGAGCCGGGCGTCAGGTCGTAGGCTACGTACTTGCTCTCGGCCGAAACCTCCGAGAAATTACGGCCCATGAAGCGCTTGATGCTGGCGATGGTGTTCTTGGGATTGGTAACGGCCTGGCGCTTAGCCGGGTCGCCTACCTTGCGCTCGCCCTTGCCATTGTCGAGAAAAGCGACAATCGAAGGGGTCGTGCGGCGGCCTTCGGAGTTGGGGATTACAACCGGCTCGTTGCCTTCCATTACGGCGACGCACGAGTTGGTGGTGCCCAAGTCAATACCGATGATTTTGCCCATGATAAGGTGGGTGCTGAGATTTAAAGTGAGGTGGTGTCTGGGTTGGGAATAGCAGCTACGAAGCCGCTGGGGGCCTTGTTACAAGCCGCGTACCAAGCGTTTTTTTCTGCCACATTGGCGGGCTAGCCGGGCAATTGGGCCGCTAGGCTGCCAGGGCGGCGGCCCGGGCGTGGCAGCCCAACGGGCACGCCTGCCGAAGTTGCCGAATGCAGCCGCTAACCCAGCGCCGCCATTCAGCGGCTGCCAGCTGCCGTTGAGCTAAAAGTTTAGGGGCGGGCGGGCAATCCACCCACCTTTGTTGCACCGTACATGGCCTCACTTCTCGAGTCTCCTCCCTTTTTACCACGTTTTTCAGCTTTTATGAAAAAACTTCTTCTCCTTGCGCTAGCTGGCCTGGCTTTTACGTCGGCTTGCAAAAAAGATGACAACAACACCCCGGCTACCATGCAGGTAACGGCTTCGCTAAATTCGGCCAGTGAGATACCGGCGGTGTCGGTACCGGCCGCTACGGGCGCCTTTACGGGCAGCTACAACCCGAGCAATATGGTGCTCACGTATGCCGTCACGTACTCGGGCCTCACCGGCCCGGCCACGATGGCGCACCTGCACTTCGGCGATACCAAGCACAAAACGGCCGCCCCCACCGTGCCCTTCGCCAATGTGCCGAGCGCGGCCAGCGGCACGTTTAGCGGCACGGCCACCCTCACGAGTATGCAGGCCGACTCGCTAAAGGCGGGCAAGCTGTACGCCAACATTCATACCGACAAAAATAACGGTGGCGAAATCCGCGGTAATCTGACTGCTAAGTAAGTTATTCTGCTCTTCCCGCTTCTGTTATCCGAGCCGGCTGCTACCCTAGCGGCCGGCTCGCTGCGTTTGGGGGCGGGGCTAGCGGGGGCGCAACTTTGCAGGGCGAGCCGCATCTTTGGCCCTATTCCGCTACCCCTCCCCTGTTTAGTTTCATGAAACCCACTCTTCTTGCCGCGCTGCTGCCCGGCTGCCTGCTGCTCGCGGGCACGGCCCAGGCCCAGGCACCTTCCACGCCCGCGGCCGCGCCCAACGCGCCCTACCAGCCCTCGGCTACCAAAACCAACGACCTGGTGCACACCAAGCTGGCCGTGCGCTTCGACTACGCCAAGCGCTACCTCTACGGCCAGGAGTGGGTGACGCTCAAGCCCCACGCCTACGCCACCGACACGCTGCGCCTCGATGCGCAGGGCATGGACATCAAGACCGTAGCGCTTATGAACGGGGCTAGCCAGCAGCCGCTCAAGTTTGATTACTCCGATAAGAACAACCTGCGCATCAACCTGGGCAAGGTCTTCAAGCCAGGCGAGCAGTACGTGGTGTACATCGAGTACACGGCCAAGCCCGACGAGCTGCAAGTACAAGGCTCGCAGGCTATTACCGATGCCAAAGGCTTGTATTTCATCAACCCCGACAGTGCGGTGAAGGGCAAGCCAGTGCAAATCTGGACGCAGGGCGAGACGCAAAGCTCGTCGGCCTGGTTTCCGACCATCGACCGGCCCAACCAGAAGACGACCGAGGAAATCGCCATGACCGTGCCGGCCAAGTACACCACGCTCAGCAATGGCCAGCTCGTGAGCCAGGTGCCCGCCGGCCCCGGCCTGCGCACCGATACCTGGAAGATGGACCTGCCTCACTCGCCCTACCTATTTATGATGGCGGTGGGCGACTTCAAAGTGTACAAGGACACCTGGCGCGGCAAGGACGTGACGTATTACCTCGAGCCCAAGTACGCGCCGTTTGCGAAGCAGATTTTTGGCAATACGCCGGATATGCTGGAGTTTTTCTCGACGCGGCTAGGGGTCGAGTTTCCGTGGAATAAGTACGCCCAGATTGTGGCCCGCGACTATGTGAGCGGCGCCATGGAAAATACCAGCGCCACGCTGCACGGCGAGCAGGTGCAGATGGACGGCCGCGAGCTGCTCGACCGCGAGTACAGCAGCGAGTCGGTGATTGCGCACGAGCTGTTTCACCAGTGGTTTGGCGACTACGTGACGGCCGAGTCGTGGTCGAACATCACGGTGAACGAGTCGATGGCCGACTTTTCGGAAGCCCTCTACGCCCAGCACAAGTACGGCCAGGACGCCGCCGACGCCCACAACTACCGCTACGTGCAGAGCTACCTGCGCAGCCCCCGCGATGCGGCCAAGAACCTGGTGCGCTTTCACTACAATAATAAGGAGGACGTTTTTGACCTGGTGAGCTACCAGAAGGGCGGCGCTATTGTGCAGATGCTGCGCACCTACCTGGGCGACGACGTATTCTTCGCCGGCCTGCAGAAGTACCTCACCGATAACAAGTTTGGCAACGGCGAGGCGCACCAGATGCGGCTAGCCATGGAAGCTGTGTCGGGCCAGGACCTCAACTGGTTTTATAACCAGTGGTACTACGGGGCGGGCCACCCGGTGGTGAGCATCGACTACGGCTGGGACGCGGGCACCAAGACCCAGCGCGTAACTATCAAGCAGACGCAGCCGGGCACGGTATTTCGCCTGCCGCTGGCCATCGATTACTACGTGAATGGCAAGCCTCAGCGCCAGCGCGTGACCCTGACCGAGGCTAGCCAGACTTTCACCATGCCCCTAGCCGCCAAGCCCGAGCTCGTGAACGTGGACGCCGAGAAGTTTATGCTCTGGCAGAAAACCGACAACAAGCCCTTGACCGAGAGCCTCTACCAGTACAGCCACGCCCCGCTGTACGTAGACCGCCGCGAGGCCCTGGCCGCCGCCGTAGCCGCCCAAACCACTAGCCCCGCCGCCCGCGCCGTGGTGCTGGCCGCCCTCAAGGACAAGTTTTACGGGCTGCGCATTGCCGCCATTCAGGGCCTGAAGCTGGATAACAAGGATGTAGCCAAGGCGGCTGCGCCGGTCCTGCGCCAGCTAGCCAGCAGCGAGAAGGAAAACCACGTGCGCGCCGCCGCCGTGGGCGCCCTGGCCCAGCTGAAGGATAAGAAGGATGTGAAAATCGCGAACGCGGCGCTGGCTAGCCCCTCGTATGCAGTGCAGAGCGCCGGCCTCGAAACGCTGGGCGAGCTTGACGCCCCCACCGCGCTAGCCCGCGCCAAGGCGTTTGAAACCGACGAGCATCTGGCCCCGGCCGTGATGGGCGTGTACGCCGGGCAGGGCGGTACGGCGCAGTGGAACTACATCCGCACGACCTATGACAATGCCCAGGGCCGCGGCCGCTACAACCTCATTCAGCCGATGGTGCAGATACTGGGCCGCCTCGACGACCCCACCGCCTTTGCCGAAGATGTGAAGCGCCTGCAGGAGCTAGCCCTGGTGCCCCAGCTCAAGGCCTACGGCTTCGACAAGCGCATGGCAGAAGCCATTAAAAAAGGTGCCGATGCGCAGGCCGGCAAGCCCAATGCTACCCAGAACCAGGCGGCCGCCGCCGCCGCCATCCAGGCAATTCAGAGCAGCAAATAGCTTATGAAGATTGGGTGAGGCCGCGCCACCTACGCGCTAGCACTGAAGGGGTAAAGGCAGCGGTGGGTTGCTTTTACCCCTTCAGTATGAAGGAGTAGAGCCAAAGAGTGGCGCCTTACGTTGAACTATCGCGGCGGGTTGCGTGTCGGGTAGGCTATGCGCAAGACCACTCCGCTGGTGCTGGCGGCCCTGCTCGCAGGCAGCCTCACCCCCGCCCTGGCCCAGAACACGCCGGACGAAAACAACGAAAACGGCGACACGCCCTTCGTGCAGCACATCCGGCCCGACCGCCCCGGCCAAACTATCTCGGCCGGCGTGCTGCGGCCGGGCCAGTTTCAGCTCGAAACCGGTATTCAGCGCTTCACGCCCCGCGGCGGCGTGGGTGTGAGCAGCAACGTAAACACGCTGCGCATTGGCTTTTTCAACAGCATGGAGCTGCGCATCACGCAGCCCTACGTATTTGGTACGCCGGGCCTGCCGCGGGCCGCGGGCGAAAATGGCCAGCTGCGCGCCGACTCGGTGGGCTGGGCGCCGGTGACGGTGGGGGCCAAGCTGATGCTAACGCCCGACCGCGCCAGCCGCTTTCAGGCCACTTTATTGCTGGAAAGCGCCCTGCCGAACACCGGCCAGAACGGCCTGCGCCGCAGCAGCTGGGCACCCGCCGGCCGCCTGCTGCTGAGCCAGCAGCTGGGCCGCCGCGCCGCCCTGGAGGGCAATTTCGGCTTTGTGCAGAGCGGCCTCACGCTGGCCGACGTCTTCAATGGGGAGATTGGCGGGCAGTACATCGGCTCGCTGGCGCTCACCGCGCCCATCGGCAACAAGGCCGGCTACTTTCTGGAGGGCTACGGCCGCGGCCGGGCGCAGCTAACCTCGGGGGCCACGGCCGGTTTCTACTACCGCCCCTGGACGGGCCTGCGCCTCGATGCCACGGTGGGCCGCATTTTGGGCGGCGTAAACGCGGGGGCTACCACGGTGGGCGCGGGGCTAGCCCTACGGCTGGGCGGCAACTAGCTGCCGGCTGTTTCCCGCCTACTTTTGCCACTCTGGACCGACCTGCTACGTATACGGGCAGGTCGGCTTTTTTTTGCCGTTTCTTGCTATGAAGTATAGTGCCTCTTTTCTGCTTTGCTTGCTGCTGGCAGGCTCGGCCTGCCAGCGCGTGACGGAGCGCAGCAGCACCACGCCGCCTGCTTCCTCCATCACGCCCGATGCGCCGCTGCGCGATACCCGCTGGGTGCTGCGCCAGGTGGGTGGCCAGCCCGTGCCCGCCACTACCCCGCCCAACCAAGAGCCCTATCTGTTTATCAGCGCGGCTGGCACGGCCGAGGGCCAAGGAGGCTGCAACCGCTTCCGGGGTGGTCTTAAGCCGGCTACCGACGACGGCGAGCTCGAATTTACCCCCCTCCTGAGCACGCGCATGGCGTGCCCCGAGCTGGTGACCGAACAGGCTTTTTCGCAGGCTCTCGAAACCACCCGCGCCTACCGCATCACGGGCAAGCTGCTGCTGCTTTATCCCAACGCCGAGCGCACCGGCACGCCCCTGGCCCAGCTAGAGGCCGTGCCGCTACCCTAGCGGGTAACGACTAACGACGAGTGACGAATGGGTACTGACTGGTGAGCGCTCTGCTGCCCAGTCAGTACCCATTCGTCACTCGTCGTTAGTTACTACTTATCTATCTTTTCGGAGGCCACACGGCTAGGGGTCTGGCGGCCCGATACGAGGCCGGTGGCGCTGCGCGCGATGGCGCTTATCACGGCCGTCATATTTTTCACGTCCAGGCTGCTCACCTCGTCATCGACGCTGTGGTAGAGCTTGTCGGTCGGAATCTGGTCGGTGCTGATGGTGTGGGCCGGCACCCCTAGCCGGGCCAGCGTGGCATTATCGGAGCGGTAAAACAGGTTTTGCTCGGGGTACGGGTCGGGCTCAAATTTGAATTTGGTGCCCTTGAGGTTGGCTTGTAGCAGCGGGCCAAAATCCGATTTGTCGTAGCCAGTGATGAAGGCCGTGTTGGGCCCGAACTTAGCGGGCTTGCCAATCATCTCGATATTGAACATGGCCGTCAATTCCTTCGGGTCGAGCTGCTGCGAGAAATAGCGTGCCCCAAAGCCGCCGATTTCTTCGGCCGTGAAGGCCACGAACACAAGCGAGCGGGCATTATCGTCACGCTTTTTGAAATACTCGGCTAGGGCAACCACGGCGGTAGTACCACTGGCATCATCGTCAGCCCCGTTGGCGATGGAGTCGCCCGCCACCGGCTTCAGAATCCCCAGATGGTCGTAGTGGCCTGAAAAAATGATTTTTTCGGCGCTGCGGGCGGCCTCGTGGCCCGGCAGGTAGCCGGCTACGTTGCGCAGCACTACGGGGGTGGTAGCCGCAGTGGCCGCCACGCGGTAAGTGGGTGGGCTAGCCGGCGCCGGGGCTAGCACGACCACCGTCGAATATGGACTGCCCGCCAGCTCGGCCCGCAGCCGAGGCTGGGCGGAGCGCTCGGCCAGCGACTTGAAAAAGGCCGCCTGGCTGGGGTCGAGCAGCACCAAGGTATTTTTTGAGGGTCGAAAAATCTCGCTCAGGTGCGGCTGCACCTTATCCTGCGGGCCTAGCACGAGCAGCGCCGCGTCGTCCTTTTCGGTCCAGCCGACGGTGGGCTGGGTGGTGAGGGCCACTACTTGGCCGGCGGGCTGCGCCACGCCATTGAGGGTAACAGTGACGCTGGTCACGGCCGACTGATACGCCGGAAATTCCTGCATGAAGCCCGTGGCGCCGGGCAGCGGCTGCAAGCCGATGCGCTGAAATTCGGCGGCCAGAAACTCGGCGGCCTTCAGGCTGCCGGGCTGGCCGCTGGCGCGGCCCTGCATATCGTCGGCCGCCAGGGTGGCCAGCACCCGCACCACGGTAGCCCCGGACACTTCGGCGACGCGGCGCTGGGCGCCGGCCGGCCGGGCGCCGACTACCAGTAGGCTCATCAACAATAGGGTATGCTTCATTATGGCAACTGCCCTAGCGGCTGACGGTTATGGTGGGAGCCAGCGCCTGCACGGCGGCTACCAGCTCGGCTTCGGTGCTGAAACCACCTTTACGAGCCTTGAAAGCGGCCAGGGCGGCGGGCTGACCGGCCAGGGCCTGCTCGAGGCTGCTGCGCTTGGGGCGTACGGCCACCAGGTGCCCATCGGTGGGCCAGCGCAGGTAGTAGCGAGTGGTTTCTTCCAGCGCGTCGCGGGTGCTGCTCATGGAGTAGGAGCCATTACCCAGCGATTGCTTCACTACGGCCTTGCGCCAGAACTTGAGTAGTTGCAGTTGCGGATTATCAACAAGCATTTCGGCGCAGCTACCGGCCACCTCGCTAGGCAGCGTGGCCGCCGGGTAGCACACAAAGCGCCGCATGGGGCCCACCAGCGTGAACTCGGTCACGCGGGTGAGCGGCACCACCACCGAGTCGCCCTGGGGGCGGCGCACGCGCAGCTCCTGCCGGTAGATGTCGTAGCGCAGGATGGCGGGCGTAGGCGTGGCATTGCCCACCAGCTGCACGCTGGCCGTTTGCCAGCTACGCTCCAGAAACGGGCTGCCGTAGAGCCGTTCGTCATCAACGGGTAGCAGCGACTCGTTGCCGTACAAGTCGTTGACCTTGCGGCTGACCCCGGAGTGTTGGGCGGCCCCTAGCAAGGGCAGGGCCAGCAGAACTGGCAGAAAAAAGCGGCTGCGCATGTAAGAAAAGGATTAGGTAGCGAAAGATATTCCCAGTTGGGCATTGGGCCCACCCGCGCCCAGCCGGGATGGTAACTTAACAACTTGGCGGGCAGGCCACAGCAAATTAACTAAGTCGACCGTACACCCAGCGCAAGTAGCATTATGCCCAATATTCAGCCTACTTGGCCGGATAAAAATGACCATTATTTTATGCAAAGTAATTTAGCTTCTCTGAAATAACCAGCGCTCACTTTTACCGCCTCGCCGCCCGCAGCGCTAGCCGTGCCAGCTGGCTTGCTGGATGACGCGGAACTGGGCATTCTGCACTTGCGCCCCCTCTACGCGCCCCACGACCCCACCCTTGTAGTGGACCTGGCTTACCTACAACTCAACCCCACGGCCCAGCGGCTGCAGCGGCGGCCGGCCCAGCCGGCCGCCACGTTTCGCACGCTGCACCCGCAGGCCGAGGCTGATTTTGCATTCTACCGCGACGCTTTTTTGGCGGACACGGTGCACACCACCGAGCTGGGCTACCTAAGCGGCTGGCGGGCGCGGGCATAGCGCCACGGCGCCCACCTGGCCGTGAGCCTGACGGCCGTGCTGCCTCCCCTGAGCGAGCTGCCCGCCCAGGCCGCCGCCACCCGGCTGGCCGCCAGCTACGGCGCGCTGGCCCGCACCCAGCGAACAGCCCGCCAGCTGACGCCGGAACGCGACGTGCTGCACCAGGTGCTAGCCCAAACGCCCACGCCCATTTGCCTGCTGCGCGGGCCCGAGTACCTGTTTGAGTACGTAAACCCAGCTTTTGCGCAGCTCTTTGCCCACCGCGCGCTGCACGACCTGCCCGCCGCTGCGGTGCTGCCCGAGGCACTCAACCAGGGCATTATTGCCCTGCTTGACGGCGTGTACGAAACCGGCGAAACCGTGCTGGAAATGGAGCTGCCCCTGGCTAGCCCCGGGCTGCCCAGCCCGCGCTATTTCAATTTTTTGTACCAGGCCCACCTCGAAGATGGGCACCCCGACTGCCTTTCGCTCTTTGCCTACGAGGTGACGGAGCGCGTGCTGGCCCGCCGGCAGGTGCAGCAGCTAAACGAGCAGTTGGAGGCGCGTGGCCGAGCGCACCCAGCAGCTGGCGGCGGCCCTGCACGAAACCGAGCAGCAGCGCGGCCAGCTGGGCGAGCAGCAGGACTTGCTGCGCCAGATACTGGGCCAGCTGCCGGCGGCGGTGGCTACGCTGGCGGGCCCCGAGCACCGGTACGTGTTCTTCAACGAGCGCTACCAGAACATGGCCAATCAACGCGCTCAGCTAGGCCACCCGGTGGCCGAGGTCCTGCCCGAGCTCGTTGACCAGGGTTTTGTGGGTATCCTAGACGAGGTCTACGCCACGTCGCAGCCCTATCACGGCCGGCACCAACCAGTATGGGTGCGGCACCCGGCCCCCCTGGAGGATGCCCTTATTTACGTGAACTTCCTGTATCAGCCGCTCAAAGATTCGCAGGGCCAGACCCAGGGTATTCTGGTCTTCATAGTTGAAGTGAGTGAGTCTGCGCCGACCTAGCCAGGCTTGTGGCTACGGCATTTGCAGCGTTTGAGACTGACTTTCTGCAAATTAACTTATTTCGGCCACTTGGCACTTCCTGCGCCGGCTAGCCTACCCGTGGCTGATTACCTCGTGAAACCGCTCACCAAAGCAAAGCTAAGTGCAACGCTGCCACGGCACATCGGGCAGCAGTTGCCGCCCGATGTGCCGTGCGCTGAGCCGGCCTAGCCGGCGCTAGGCTACCGTCAGCACCAGGTCGTCGGCCTGCACGCGGGCACCGGCGGCCAGGGCCAAGGCGCCCACCGTCAGGTCGCTGGGCGCGGTGATAGTGGTTTCCATCTTCATGGCTTCGATGACGAAGAGCGGCGTGTTTTTGGCCACTTGCTGGCCAGCTTCTACCAGCACTTTGCTGAGCATGCCTTGCAGCGGGGCGCCGATTTGCTTGGCGTTGGCACGGTCGGCTTTGGCGTTGTGCACGGTTTTGACTTCCACGTGCTCGTCGCGCACTTCGAGGTTGCGGGTCTGGCCGTTGAGGGTAAAAAAGACGGTCCGCATCCCTTCCTCATTCACGGGGCCGATGGATTGCAGGCGCACGATAATCGACTTGCCGCGCGCAATCTCGATGGTCGTTTCCTCGCCCTCCTTCAGGCCAAAAAAGAACACCGGCGTTGAAATACGGCTCACGTCGCCGTGCTCCTTGCGGAACTGCCAGTAATCAGCAAACACCCTGGGATAAAGCAGGCTAGACAGCAGGTCAGTGAATTGCGCATTGGGGTGCTCCTGCTCAAACCCGGCCCATTCCTTCTCAAAATCAACGGGCGTGAGGTGGTCGTTGGGCCGGTCGGTAAAGGGCTGCTCGCCCTTCAGCACAGCCTGCTGTACATCGGCCGGCCACCCCCCTAGCGGCTGGCCAATGTCGCCACGCAGCAGCTCGCGCACCGACTCGGGGAAGCTCAGGCTTTCGCCCTTGCTCACCACTTCCTCGGGCGTGAGCTTATTAGAAACCATGAATAAGGCTAGGTCGCCCACTACTTTCGAGGAAGGCGTCACCTTCGGGATATCGCCCAGCAGCTGGTTGGCGTCGGCAAAGCGCTGCTTCACTTCTTCAAACTTGTCGAGCAGGCCCAGTGCCGCCGCCTGCGGCCGCAGGTTGGAGTACTGCCCGCCCGGAATCTCGTGCTCATACACCTCGGCCGTGCTAGCCAGCAGGCCACTCTCGAAGGGGTAATACTGCTCGCGCAACGCTTCCCAATAGTCGCTAAACTCGTTGAGGCTGTGCTGGTCGAACTCGCGGTGGCGCGGCGAGTGGCGCAGCATCTCCACCGCCGAGTTGAAGTTGGGCTGCGAGGTGAGGCCCGAGAGGCCGCCCAGCGCCACGTCTATCACGTTCACGCCCGCCTCCACGGCCTTGAGGTAGGTAGCGGCTTGCAGGCCGCTGGTGTCGTGGGTGTGCAGGTGAATGGGCAGCTTCACCGTGTCGCGCAGGGCTGGAATCAGCTCCTGGGCCGCGTAGGGTTTCAGCAAGCCCGCCATGTCTTTGATGCAGAGAATGTGAGCGCCGGCATCTTCGAGCTGCTTGGCTAGGGTTAGGTAATACTGGAGGTTATATTTGGGCCGGCTAGGGTCGAGGATATCGCCGGTGTAGCAGATGCTGCCCTCGGCGAGCCCGGTGGTTTGCTTGCGCACGAAATTGATGCAGGCTTCCATGCCCTTCATCCAGTTCAGCGAGTCGAAAATACGAAATACGTCGATGCCCTTAGCGCCCGCCTCAGCTACGAAGCGCTCAGTAAGGTTATCCGGATACGCTTTGTAGCCCACGCCATTAGCCCCACGAATGAGCATCTGAAACAGGATATTCGGCACAGCTTCGCGCAGGCGGGTCAGCCTCGCCCAGGGGTCTTCATGTAGGAAGCGCAGGGCTACGTCAAACGTCGCGCCGCCCCACATTTCGAGCGAGAAGGTTTGGGGATGCTGGCGGGCGTAGCGGTCGGCCACGGCTAGCATGTCGATGGTGCGCATGCGGGTGGCCAGCAGGCTCTGGTGGGCGTCGCGCAGCGTGGTGTCGGTGTAGTGAATGAGTGGCTCGTGGCGCAGCCACTCGCCGAATTTTTCGGGACCTAGCTCGGCTAGCTTCTGGCGGGTGCCGGGGGCCGGGGACTGGCTGAGGTCGGCGGCGGGCATCGGCACTTTGCGGGGCTGCCGGCGCTCGTCCACGCGGCCGGCCACGTCGGGGTTGCCATTCACCACCACCTCGCCGAGGTAGCGCAGCAGGCGCGTGGCGCGGTCGAGCCTAGTGCGGAATTGCAGCAGGTCGGGGTTGTCCTTGATGAAATCGACGGTGGCGTGGCCGGCCTGAAACTCGGGGTGGCGCACGATATTCTGCAAAAACTGCATATTCGTCTTCACCCCGCGCACCCGAAACTCATCCAGCGTGCGCAGCATTTTCTGGGCCGCGCCGGCTAGGGTCGGCGCGTGGGCCGACACCTTCACGAGCAGCGAATCAAAAAACGGCGAAATCACCGCTCCCTGGTACACCGACCCTTGGTCGAGCCGAATGCCGAAGCCGCCCGCCGAGCGGTAGGCCACAATGGTGCCGTAGTCGGGCTTGAAATCGTTGGTGGCGTCCTCCGTCGTGATGCGGCACTGCACAGCCACGCCCATGCGCGGCACCACCACCTCAGGGCCCAGCCCGATTTCGGGTGCCTCCAGCGGCAGGCCCGAGGCGATAAACAGTTGGGTTTTGACGATGTCCACCCCCGTTATCATCTCGGTCACGGTGTGCTCGACCTGGATGCGGGGGTTCACTTCAATGAAGTAGATGCGGTCGAGCTCGGGGTTCACCAAAAACTCCACCGTGCCCACGTTGTCGTAGCCCACGGCCCGGCCAATTTTCAGGGCGTAGTCGTACAGCCGCTGGCGCAGCGACTCAGTCAAATCGACGGCCGGCGCTACCTCCACCACCTTCTGGAAGCGGCGCTGCACCGAGCAGTCGCGCTCGTAGAGGTGCGTGAGGTGGCCGTGCTGGTCGCCCACCAGCTGCACCTCGATGTGCTTGGGCCGCTCCACAAATTTTTCGAGGAACACCGTGTCGTCGCCAAAGGCATTCTGGGCCTCGTTGCGGGCCTCGAAGAAGCCTTTTTGCAATTGCTCGTCGTCCCGAATCACGCGCATACCGCGGCCACCGCCACCACTAGCCGCCTTCAGCATCACGGGGTAGCCAATGCGGTGCGCCTCGGCCAGGGCCACGTCGATGTCGGTCAGGTCGGCCTCGCTGCTCTCGATGAGCGGCACCTCGCATTGCTGCGCCACCTCCTTGGCCGCCACCTTATCGCCGAGCGCTTCCATTACCTCGGGGCGCGGGCCCACGAAAATGATACCTTCTTCGCGGCAGCGCCGGGCTAGGGTCGCATTCTCACTCAGGAAGCCGTAGCCGGGGTGAATACCGGTTACGCCGTTCTCTTTGGCAATCTTGATAACGCCTTCAATATCCAGGTATGGCCGCAGCGGCTCATCGTCGCGCCCAATCTGGTAGGCCTCATCAGCTTTAAAGCGATGCAGCGAATTACGGTCCTCGTAGGTGTAGAGGGCCACCGTGGGAATGCCCAGCTCGGAGGCCGCGCGGAACACGCGGATGGCGATTTCGCCGCGGTTGGCGACGAGCAACTTGGTGATTTTCATGCAGGTTTCGGTAGAAGTAGCAGCAGTGTGGCGGCTAAGCTACGCCGCCGGCTGCAAGCTTCCTATCCTACTCCCCTGTTGCCACGCCTACCCACGGCAGCCGCGCGCGCACCTGCTGCAACCGCTCGCCGAGCTGCGCTAGCCCCGGCTGGTGCACGCTACCCAAGTGAGTGGTGGTAAATTCTTTGTGCGGCTCGTAGGTGCCAGCATCCACGGCCTGCCCTACTTGCTTGTAGGCATCCCGGAAAGGAACCCCGTCCTGAATGAGCTGATTGATATTCTCGACCGAGAAAATAGCGTCGTATTTCGGCTGATTAATTACTCCTGGAACTACCTGCAACTCTGGCACTGCAAACAGCAGGATGTCGAGGATATTGGCAAACTGTACCATTGGCCGAAACAGGATTTCCTTTAAAATCTGGAAGTCGCGGTGGTAGCCGCTCGGCAGATTATTAATGGTCAGCATAATATCATTGGGCAACGCTTGCAGCCGGTTGCAATGCGCCCGCACTAGCTCAAATACATCAGGGTTTTTCTTGTGCGGCATGATGCTAGAGCCCGTCGTAAACTCCTTAGGTAATTTCACAAAGCCTAAATCCTGGCTGTTATACAGCACCAGGTCGTAGGCCAATTTGCTCAGCGTGCCCGCCACACCCGCAATGGCAAAGGCCAGCGTTTTCTCCGTCTTACCCCGCAGCATCTGCGCGCCCACGGCGCTAATGGCTACCTGGCCAAAACCCATTTCCCGCGTCGTCTGCTCCCGGTCGATGCCGAAGCTGCTGCCAAAGCCCGCACCCGACCCTAGCGGATTTTGGTCGGCCACATGGTGCGCGGCCTCCAGCAAGCTTATATCCAGCAACAAGTGCTCGGCATATGCCCCAAACCACAGCCCAAAGCTGCTCGGCATAGCAGCCTGGAAATGGGTGTAGCCGGGCAGTAAGTCGTTTTTATATTTTTCGCCCTGGCGGATTAATAGTTGCGCCAGCTCCAACACCTTAGCGCTGATTTTTTCGATGTAATCCTTGATAAATAATTGAATGGCCGTCAGCACTTGGTCGTTGCGCGAGCGAGCCGTGTGAATTTTCTTACCTGCGTCGCCAAATTTCTCAGTCAAATAATATTCAATTTTGGAGTGTACGTCCTCAAAATCAGCCTCAATCTGAAACGTGCCATTTTCGACCTGTGCCAGCAATTCATTCAGGCCCGCCAGCAATTGGCTTTCTTCTTCTTTGGAAATCAAGCCGATGCTGGCCAGCATCTTCGCCTGCGCCTTGGAGGCCAGCATGTCGAAGGGCGCCAAGTACATATCCAATTCCCGGTCTTGTCCCACGGTAAATTGCTCAATTTTATCATTAACCGAAAAGCCTTTTTCCCAGATTTTCATAACGCGAGGTTTCGCAAGGTTAAAATAGGTTGCGCAAGGTTTTACAATTTATTTTTACAAGGCGTAGAAAAGGTCTAGCGAACCCTCTTTTAACCTTGCGAAACCTTGCACTTAAAACTTAAAATCAGTCAGTAACTCAATGTAATCCGCAATTCCACTGCGAATCTCACTGAGCAAAATATACTCATCCGGCGCGTGCGAGCGGGCACTATCACCGGGGCCCATTTTTAGCGTGTCGAAGCGCAACAGCGCCTGGTCGGAAAGCGTGGGTGAGCCATAGGTCGTTTTGCCCATTGCAACGGCTTTACGCACAATTGGGTGGGCTAGCGAAATGCCCGATGATTGCAGATGCGTAGAGCGCGGGGTTATTTCGGCCTGTACGTGCGCACGCACCGTCGCCAGAATTTTCTCGTTGGAGTAGCACTCCGTGGGGCGCACATCTACTACGTAGCGGCACTCATCGGGCACCACATTGTGCTGCGTGCCGGCGCTTATTTGCGTTACGGTCATTTTCACTGGCCCCAGCAGCGGCGATATCTCCGAAAACTGGTAAGTGCGCAGCCACTCAATATCACCGAGCGCTTTGTACAAAGCATTTTCGCCCTCGTTGCGGGCAGCGTGGCCGGTGCGGCCGCGCACTAGCCCATCGAGCACTAACAACCCTTTCTCGGCTACGGCAGCGTTCATCGCGGTAGGTTCGCCTACTATTCCAAGGTCAATTTTGCCCAGTGCGGGCAGAATAATTTTAATGCCATTGGCGCCCGATATTTCTTCCTCAGCCGTAATAGCACAAATTAAATTAAAGGCCGTGGGTTGGTCATAGAAATACCGAAACACCGCCAGCAAGCTCACTGCCGAAGCGCCCGCGTCGTTGCTCCCTAGGCCCGTTAATTTATCACCTTCCAGCACGGCCCCTAGCGGCGGATAGGTCCAGGCGGCGCCTGGCTTCACCGTGTCGTGGTGCGAATTAAGCAGAATTGTGGGTTTTTGCGGGTCAAAATGGCGGCTGGTGGCCCACACGTTATTTCCCTGCCGCTGAGCCGGAATTTCGTGCTGGGCAAAGAACTGCTCTAGAATATCGGCCGTGCCGGACTCCTCACGCGAAAAGGATTGCGTTTTTATTAATTTAATTAATAACTCAATCGCATCCTCACTGAATAGCGCAATTAATTCAGACATAGCACCGTGCGTAAATCAGACCCAATATTGAGCGCATGGCCGATAACTACCTTCACTACACCTTGATTGAGTGCGGCAAAGGCATTTTCCAGCTTGGGCAACATGCCATCGGCGATAATTTTCTGCAGCTTCAACTCAGCATACGTTGCCGAATTAATTTCGGTAATTACCGAATTATCGTCGGCTACATTGCGTAGCACCCCGTTTTTCTCGAAGCAATAGTGCAGCGTCACCTCGTAGTCGGCAGCCAGCGCCACGGCCACGGCCGAGGCAATAGTATCGGCGTTGGTGTTCAGGAGTTGACCCTGGCCATCGTGAATGATGGGGCACAGCACAGGCGTTATGCCAGCCAGCAATAAGCTCTTTAGCAAGTCGTTATTAATGCTAGCCGGCGTGAGGTCGCCCACGAAGCCGTAGTCGATATCTTTTACCGGGCGCTTGTGGCCCCGGATTACGTTGCCATCGGCGCCGCTCAGGCCCAGTGCGTTTACCCCCAGCTTTTGCAGCTCGGCTACTACCTGCTTGTTGGTTTTGCCAGCGTAGAACATCGTGACAATGTCGAGCGTGGCGGCGTCGGTGATGCGGCGGCCGTTCACAAGCTGCGGCTCCAGACCTAGCTCGCGCATCATGGTGCTAGCCCCCTTGCCGCCGCCGTGCACGAGTATTTTGGGTCCAGGCGCTTGGGACAGCAAGGCCAGAAATTTGGTCAGCTCGGCGGCATCGTCAATAATGCCACCGCCAATCTTATAAATAGTTACTTCCAACTTACTCATAATTTGTTAATTGCCAGCCCCTACCCTAACCACGAAAAAAAACACGTTTTCTATTGCGGGCAAAAGTAGGAACTTTTACCTTTGCGGCTCCATTATGGCCCCTGGTTTGCTAGCTCATTTGCTAGCCCACGGCTTCTTTCAGCAATGACTTACTTGGTTCGCACCAATCTTCAGCTTTCCCTGGTGGCCCTTTCGGGCGGGGCAGGTGTGCGTACACTGGTTAGTGCCTTGCTGCGACGACCCTAGCCGGCTTCAACTGCCGGGTGCTGGCTGCGAGCCAGCTTTGCTGAGCCACCTGTTTAATGCGCTCGGCCACTTACCGATAGATTTCGGGTTTTCTGCCGCACAACTCGCAGAGGCGAGAGCCGGTAAACTACGTTTCTTTCCTAAGTCTTTCCCTTTAAATTAAATGACAATACGGGTTGCGACAGCAGCAGACACGCAGTACGCGGATTTGCTGTGTCAATGGTACATCGAATCGGCCAAGCAGCGGGGCACGGGCATCGCGAAGCGCGACCCCGAATACGTGAAGGCTAAAATGGTGCAAGGCAACGCGGTAATCGCGTTTGTCGAGGATGAGTTAGCCGGCTTTTGCTACATCGAGACCTTCGAGAGCGGCAAGTTTGTGGCCAACTCGGGCCTCGTGGTGAATACCGAACTCCGCAAGCACGGCCTGGGCCGCGCTATCAAGCGCGCGGTTTTCCGGCTCTCGCGCACCAAGTACCCTAGCGCCAAGATTTTCGGCATTACGACCAGCCTAGCGGTCATGAAAATCAACAGCGACCTGGGCTACAAGCCGGTTACGTTCTCGGAGCTTACCACCAGCGAAGATTTTTGGAAAGGCTGCAAGAGCTGCAAAAACTTTGGCATCCTGATGGAAAACGAGCGCAAAATGTGTCTGTGCACCGGCATGGTGTTCGACGACCTAGCGGCCCCGCTGCCCGCCTCGGAAACCGAGGCTGAAACTCCTTCTTCGACTTCTACTCTTTCGGAATAATGAAAAAAAAGGCAATTGTAGCGTACAGCGGCGGGCTCGACACGTCGTACTGCGTGGTAAATCTATCTCGGGAGCAAGACCTGGAGGTGCACACGGTTATCGTGAACTCGGGCGGTTTTTCGGCCGAAGAGCTAGCCGCCATCGAGAAGCGTGCCTACGAGTTGGGCTCGGTGAAGCACGAGGTAATTGATATTACCCAGCGCTACTACCACGATTGCCTGCGCTACCTGCTGTTTGGAAACGTACTGAAGAATGACACCTACCCGCTGAGCGTGAGCGCTGAGCGTATGTTCCAAGCGCTCGCCATTGCCGAATATGCCAAGCGCGAAAACGCTCAGTACATCGTGCACGGCAGCACCGGCGCCGGCAACGACCAGGTGCGCTTCGACGTGGCCTTCGCCGTTATTTCGCCCGATACTGAGATTATTACGCCCATCCGCGACCAGAAGCTGTCGCGCCAGGCTGAAATTCAGTACCTGCAGGACCAGGGATTTGAAATGAGCTGGGAAAAGGCCAAGTACTCCATCAACCGGGGTATTTGGGGCACCAGCGTGGGCGGCGTCGAAACGCTGACGTCGCGCCAGGCTTTGCCTGAGAGCGCCTACCCTACCCAGCTTTCCAAAACGGAGCCTAGCCAGCTGGAAATCACCTTTGAGAAAGGTGAGCCGGTAGCCCTGAATGGCCAGCGCATGGACGCCGTGTCGCTCATTCAGCAGGTGAATGACATTGCTGGCGCCTACGCTATTGGCCGCGATACGCACGTGGGCGATACTATTTTGGGTATCAAGGGCCGCGTGGGCTTCGAGGCGCCGGCGGCGCTGCTGCTCATTAAGGCGCACCATTTGCTCGAAAAGCACACGCTTTCGCGCTGGCAGCAGCTGCACAAGGAGCCGGTGGCCACCTGGTACGGCACGCTGCTGCACGAGGCGCAATACCTCGACCCGGCCATGCGCGACTTCGAGGCCTTTCTAATCTCGTCGCAGGAGCGTGTGACGGGCACGGTGTTCGTGGAGCTGCGCCCCTACCACTTCGAGTTGCTGGGCATTGAGTCAAAATACGACATGATGCAATCGAAGGTGGCGACCTACGGCGAGGAGAACAATGCTTGGGATTCACGCGATGCGCGTGGGTTTATTAAAATCTTCGGCAACCAGCTGAAAATTCACGCTAGCCTGCAAGATGAGCAAGCAGATTAAGGTCGGTATTGTAGGCGGCGCCGGTTATACTGCCGGTGAGTTGGTGCGGCTATTGCTGCACCACCCGCACGCCGAAATCGGTGCGGTCGTCAGCTCGACCCAGGCCGGACAGCCACTGCACACGGTGCACGATGACCTGCTAGGCGATACCGACCTCACCTTTGCCGGCGTACTAGCCGGCGACGAGGACGTAGTATTCCTCTGCCTCGGCCACGGCAACTCGCGCAAGTGGCTGCTCGAAGCCAACCTGCCCGCTAGCACCAAAGTCATTGACCTGAGCAATGACTTCCGCCTGGCGGCCGACCGCGGCGTAGCCGGCCGGCACTTCGTGTATGGCCTGCCGGAAATGAACCGCGAGCAAATCCGCACCGCCGACAGCATTGCCAACCCGGGCTGCTTTGCCTCAGCCATTCAATTAGCGCTACTGCCCCTAGCGGCGGCCGGGCAGTTGCACGATGCTATGCACGTTTCAGCCATCACGGGCAGTACCGGCGCGGGCCGGGGCCTCGTCGAAACGACGGGCTACACCTGGCGCACCGGCAACATTTCGACCTATAAAACCTTCACGCACCAGCACTTGGGCGAAATTGGTGAGACGCTGGTGGGCTTGCAGCCGGGCTTTGATAAGCCGGTGCGGTTTATTCCCTACCGGGGCAATTTCACGCGGGGCATCTTCGCTTCAGTTTATACTACCTGCGAACTTTTAGTACCAGAAGTACAAAAGCTGTACTCGGATTACTACCGTGATGCGCCCTTCACGCTCGTGTCGGACAAGGAAATTCACCTCAAGCAAGTGGTGAACACTAATAAATGCCTGGTCCACGTGGCCAAGCACGACGACCAGGTACTCATCACCACGGCGCTCGATAACCTGCTGAAGGGTGCTTCGGGGCAGGCTATTCAGAATATGAACTTGATGTTTGGCTTGGAGGAAACGGCGGGATTGAGAAGTAAGGCTTCGTTTTTTTAACCTACCCGAACTCGTAGTAGCCATGGAGCAAATCAGCAAAGTCCGACGCAGCTTTATTTATTATCTCTTTGCTGCGGCAGTTGGCGTAATATCTGGTTGCTCACAAAGCAAAAAAGCAGAAGTAGATACTTCTAAGTGGATTACTTACAGACTGGACACCGATTGGGCATTCAAGGCTCCTAACGATGCAAAGATTACTTATTTGAGAGGTATAGATTCAGTTCCTGGAAAGATTTTTTTACCGTCAGACTCTATAAAACTTGAGTTTGACAGCGGATTTGAAATGTCATCTTTGGACACTATTTGTAACTTAAGCACGGAAGTGCTTTATGCCAAACGAGCAATAACTCGTGGCGATTACAAGTATCTGGACAAGCCAGACACATTGCATATCTCAAAAATTGATACAATCAATGGGAACGCTGCTACAATAATTCTTCCTATTAAAACAGGAAGTGGAATGACACAGCTCATTATCTCTGATTGTGATTCTCGGAATTGGATAGGTGTTTATGGCAAAAATATTCCTGCCAAAAAGCAAAATATGGTGGTCGCTATTTATAAAAGCTTTAGGCGTATTAAGTCTAAATAGACTAGCCAATCTCAGACAGTAAATAACAGATAACCACTTAGAAACCATGAACCTCTTCGACGTTTATCCGCTCGTAAACATCACGCCGGTGCGGGCGCTCGGCGCGACGCTTTGGGACGAGAACGGCCAGCAATACCTGGATTTTTACGGCGGCCACGCCGTGATTTCCATCGGCCACAGCCACCCGCACTACGTGCAGCGCGTGCAGGAGCAAGTGGCCAAAATCGGCTTCTACTCCAACTCGGTGAAAATTCCGATTCAGCAGGAGCTAGCCACGAAGCTGGGCGACTTGTCGGGCTACCCCGACTACACGCTGTTTCTGTGCAACTCGGGGGCCGAGGCCAACGAGAACGCGCTGAAGCTGGCGTCGTTTCACACCGGCAAAAACCACGTTATTGCCTTCAAAGGCGCGTTTCACGGCCGCACCTCGGGTGCGGTAGCCGCCACCGACAACCCCAAAATCGTGGCACCCTTCAACGCGGGCCACGGCGTGAGCTTCGTGCCCTACGACCTCGCGGCCGTGGAGCAGGTGATGCAGGCGCAGCCGGTGTGCGCCGTTATTATCGAGCCGATTCAGGGCGTGGGCGGCGTGGTGCTGCCGACCGACGAGTTTTTGCAGGGGCTAGCGGCGCTGTGCGCGCAGCACGGCGTGGTGCTCATCGCCGACGAGGTGCAGAGCGGCTACGGCCGCAGCGGTAAGTTTTTTGCGCACCAGCACGCGGGCATCCGGCCTGATATCATCACCACGGCCAAGGGCATGGGTAACGGCTTCCCGATTGGCGGCGTGCTGATTTCGCCGGAGTTTAAGGCGTCGTATGGCTTGCTGGGCACCACCTTTGGCGGCAATCACTTGGCTTGCGCGGCGGGGCTAGCGGTACTCGAAGTACTGGAGCAGGAAAACCTGGTGGACCACGCGGCCGAGTTGGGCGCGTACATCATGCAGGAGCTGCGCACCCACAGCCAGGCCACGGTAGTGCGCGGGCGCGGGCTGATGATAGGCGTGAAATACGATTTCCCCATCAAGGAAATTCGTGACAAGCTCATGTTTGAGCACCACATCTTTGTTGGCAACGCCAGCGACCCAACCGTATTACGCTTATTGCCACCGCTGAACATCACGAAGGCCGAGGCTGACCTATTTTTGCAAGCGCTATACGCGCTGGAACCGGCGAAAGTGGCAGTTGACAATACGGTAGTCGAACAAGATTAAGAGAAGGGTAAGGTTATGCAGAGCGCAGCGAAGCATCCCGCCCGCTGACGCTAGGGTCCCTAACCCAGCCAAGCGAGCGAGATACTTCGCTGCGCTCTGCACAACGGCCAGCCCCAGCAGACGACAAGAAACTTACTTAAAGCGACCAACGGAGCAGACCTCCATTTTACACATAACTCAACAAGCGTGGAAAATACGAAGCCGGTAAAACTGGTATTAGCCGATGGCACTGAGCTAGAAGGCAAGTCGTTTGGGGCCTACACGGCGTCGGCGGGCGAGGTGGTGTTCAGCACGGCCATGACGGGCTACCCCGAAAACCTGACCGACCCCTCCTTCCGGGGCCAGATTCTGGTGCTGACCTACCCGATGGTGGGCAACTACGGCGTGCCGATGGAGCAGATTGAGCAGGATATTTCGAGCGCGCTCGAATCGAGCCAAGTGCATATCTCGGGTCTCGTGGTGTCGTATTACTCAGAAGAATACAACCACTGGAACGCCTCGCAAAGCCTGAGCGAGTGGCTGGCCGCGCACAATATCCCCGGCATCTACGACGTAGATACCCGCTCGCTCACCAAGAAGCTGCGCGAAGAGGGCGCGATGCTCGGCAAAATCGTAACGCCCGACCACGACGTGCCGCTGCACGACCCCAACGAGGACAACCTCGTGGCCCAGGTGAGCGTAGATGGCGTGAAGCACTACGGCAGCGGCAAGCACAAAATCGTGCTGGTCGATTGCGGCGTGAAAAATAACATCATCCGTTGCCTGCTGGAACGCGACGTGGAGCTAACCCGTGTGCCCTGGGACTACGACTTCAACCAGCTCGATTACGACGGCCTGTTCCTGAGCAACGGCCCCGGCGACCCCACCACCTGCGAGAAAACCATCGGCCACCTACGCACCGCCCTGGCCGGCGACAAGCCGATTTTCGGCATCTGCCTGGGCATTCAGCTCATGGGCTTGGCCTGTGGCGGCAGCACCTACAAGCTGAAATACGGCCACCGCAGCCACAACCAGCCCGTGCGCCAAATCGGCACCAATAAGTGCTACGTGACCTCGCAAAACCACGGTTTCGCGGTGGATATGACCAAGCTGCCCGCCGAGTGGGAAGGCCTCTTCGAGAACCTGAACGACGGCACCTGCGAGGGCATCCGCCACAAGACCAAGCCGTTCTTCGCGGTGCAGTTTCACCCCGAAGCCGCCGGTGGCCCAGTAGATACGGAGTATCTGTTTGACGACTTTTTGGCTTCAGTGAAGAAGTATAAGGATAATAGCTAACACCCCAGTCGAAAATGCTCTCGAACAAGCCATTAAAGCTTCGAAAGACTTTGTTAATTATTACTAGCTTGTCGCTCGTAAACGCCTGCAATCAAGACAAGCCAAAGGAACAAGCATTAAAGTTTAGCAAAAGCTTGTGGGAAAAGAGAGAGGATATCGACTACCCTGATATCGCCTATCCTTACCGAGAAAGAATGCTTGGTAACTTGGTTAAAAACCACCAATTGAAGGGTCTTACCTATCGACAACTCGTTGATTCGCTTGGTGAGCCGGGGAATTTCACTGAAAAGGACGACACCGTACGCTACGAAATCATTGTCGGATTCGAGTCAGATATCGACCCTACCTACGGCAAGAATCTCAACCTAGCGTTAAGCCCAGATTCTGTTGTAACCTCTTATAAAATTTCAGAGTGGAAGCACAATTAATTGTGTCTACTTAATCCTAATAAAGAGAAGTTTGGCGCTCGCGCCTCATCTGTAATGAAAGACATCAAGAAAGTACTGGTTCTCGGCTCGGGCGCTCTGAAAATCGGCGAGGCGGGCGAATTTGACTATTCCGGTTCGCAGGCGCTGAAGGCGCTGAAGGAAGAAGGCATTACGACCATCCTGATTAACCCCAATATTGCCACCGTACAGACGTCGGATAATATTGCGGACGATGTGTACTTTCTACCGGTCACGCCCTATTTCGTCGAGGAAGTAATTAAGAAGGAAAAACCCGACGGCATTCTGGTGGCGTTTGGGGGGCAAACGGCGCTGAACTGCGCGGTGCAGCTCTACCGGAATAATATTTTCGAGAAGTATAACGTGCGCGTGCTCGGCACGCCGGTGCAGTCGATTATCGACACCGAGGACCGAGATATTTTCATTGACAAGCTCAATGAAATTGACGTAAAAACGGCCCGTAGTCGGGCCGTTACCACAATGGACGATGCCATCGCGGCGGGCCTGGAAATCGGTTTTCCGCTGATTATTCGGGCGGCGTTCGCGCTGGGTGGTTTGGGCAGCGGCTTTGCCAACAACGAGGACGAGCTGCGGGCGTTGGCCGAACGCGCTTTTGCCACTTCGAGCCAGATTCTGGTGGAAGAGTCGTTGAAAGGCTGGAAGGAAGTGGAGTACGAAGTGGTGCGCGATTGCTACGACAACTGCGTCACGGTCTGCAATATGGAGAACTTCGACCCCATCGGCATTCACACCGGTGAGAGCATCGTGGTGGCCCCGTCGCAGACGCTCAGCAACCGCGAGTACCACAAGC